>CBFDBY010000065.1:0-34501 GCA_965603165.1 uncultured Phycisphaerae bacterium | reverse complement strand
GACGTTTGGCCAATGCGGCAACCTCGGTCCGGCGGCTCTCGGCGAGCTTCCGGGCCTCGTCGCCGAGCTTCGTCAGTCGCGTGCTGGGGGTCTTCGGGTCGGTCTCGCGGATCACCTGCCGAATGTGTTCTATCCCGCCCGTACGGAGGGTGTCCGAGTCAAACGGCAGCGTGCCCGTCAGCAGTACATAAAGCAGCACGCCCAGCGAGTAGATGTCCGAGCGAGTGTCGATATCCTCACCGGCCATGTCGGCCTGTTCGGGGCTCATGTATTCCGGCGTGCCGAGCAAATGGCTGTCTTCGGTGAGCAGCGTCCGTTCGGTCAACGGCGCCGCTGTAGCCTTGGCCACGCCAAAGTCGATGATCTTCGGGATCGCTGTATCGGCCTCTGCGGAGACCAGAATGTTCGATGGCTTGAGGTCCCGATGGATGATCCCTTTCTGGTGGGCGTGGTGGACCGCGAGACAGACCTGCCGGCAGAGGCGCAGCCGGTCCTCGATACTGAGTTTGTGGCGGTCACAGTACTCTGTGATGGGCAGGCCCTGGACATGCTCCATGACAAAATACGGTCGGCCCGCCTCTGTGGTCCCGGCGTCGTGAACCCGAGCGATGTTGGGATGATCCAGCAGGGCCAGGGCTTGACGCTCGGCCTCGAAACGTGCGATCACGCGTGTCGAATCCATGCCCGGCTTGACGACCTTCAGCGCGACTCGGCGCCGCATGGGGGCCGTCTGGTCGGCTAAGTACACGATCCCCATGCCGCCCTCGCCCAGCACGCTCACGAGGTGGTACGAGCCCACCCAACTGCCCACACGTTCGACAGCGGTATTCAAGGATTGCGTGGAGACAAAGTCCTCAAGCGGCTCCGCGGCGTTGCTCTGCCCCGCAGGCTCCGACCTGGGGCCCGGAACGTCCGGCCCGCCGTCACCATCGGTGGCCACGGAGAACAGGCGAGCCAACTGGTCCAGATCGAGCTGATGTATGTTCTTCTTGCCCATATGAACACTCTGTTTCACGCAAGACGGATCTGTTGAGCGTCATACCCATGACAAGTACGGGAGCTTTCACAGTTCTTGCGCGATTTTTGGGAAGAATCGTCTCAATTCCTCCATTTCGCCGTCCACCAGCCCGTCAGAGGTGACGGAGCGGCGCAGATGCTGCCTCATCGCCTTCTGGAGACGCCGCTTGACCGTCACGATCATGTTGGACGCGCCGGCTTCACTGTCGATGCCGTACGCAGTGCAGATCTCCTTCAACGAGGGCGGCTCGGCCCGATTCAGGATCGGCTGCAAGAGGCGGTCGCGAAACACGTACCAGTGGACGGTCTTGCCGTCCTCGTGGCATTGGGCCTCCACTTGCTCCAGGGCTCGCTCCAGCAGCAGCGAGATCCAGGCGGTGTTGAAGCAATCCTCCGCGTTCAACTGCTCGGGGGCGGCTGTCAGACCTTCCGGCTCAGTGATGTCCAGGCGAACGAGCTTGTCTCTGGGAATCCGTTTTCGGGCGGTCCGGGCATCATGGACATCGTTTAGATACCGGTTCAAGGCGATCAGCAGGAACGAGCGAAACCGTCCCTTGGCCCGATCGGCCTTCTCCACCAACTGGCGTCCCAGAACTACCTCATGGAAGAAGCCCTGCGTGAGGTCCTTCGCCTGCTCGTTGGGATAGCCCTTCCGCCGCAGGTAGCAGTAGACCGGCCGCCAGTACTGATGGAGCAACAAGCCGATCAGGGCGCGATCCCCGTCCTGGTCGCCCGATCCGGCCGCTTCGATCACGGACCAATGCGTTGTCAGGAATGCCCGGCCCGTTCCGCCCATGTCCGTGTAACCGTCGTCTCTCATGGCCAGCCAACCGCTGATGATCTCCGGTAGCTCATGCGATAACCGTTTTCTTAGAAACAACTTATCAGAAAATGACAAAAAATCCAGGATTTCGCGCAAGGGCCCGGATTTTTCCCGTGTTTATGGGTGCAAAGCAACCAGGACCTCTTGGAAAGGACAGATCCATGAAACGGCAAGACAGTTACAGGATGAGAACGGCGTGGCTGGGAGTGATTGCCAGCGGACTCTTGAGCATGACCTCCGTCTGTTCGGCTGAGCAGTACATCTGCACGCCGAAGGCCGACATGTCGACGCCGAGATGGAATCTCGCCACCGCCGTGGTGGACGGTAAGATCTATGCCATGGGGGGCGAACCAAGTGAACCTTATGAATTGGAGGAACTCCTCTCAATCGTGGAACAGTATGATCCGTCCACTGACACCTGGACCCGAAGAGCAGACATGCCAACAGTGACGGTACCCATTGATGCCACTGTGGTGGATGGGAAGATCTATGTCATCGGGGGCGAGGGCATTGGCTCAAGGGTGATCATGTATGATCCTGCCAGTGACACTTGGACACAAAAAGCCGATATGCCGACGCGGAGATTCATGCATGCCACTTGTGTGGTAGATGGCAAGATTTATGCCATCGGGGGTTCCGCATTATGGGACTATGTAGGCGAAAAGACTGTAGAAGAATACGATCCCGTGGCCAATACTTGGGCGAGGAAGGCGGATATGCTCTTTGGAGTGTGGGGCTTACGCACCATTGTGGTGAATGGAAAGATATATGCCCTTGGAGGAAGGCCGCGTATCGATGCAATGCCCTACGTACAAGAATACGACCCGACCACTGGCCGCTGGGTACGGAAAGCCGACATGCCTATAGCCAGCAGTTCGATGGCCTCTGCGGTATTAGGCGACAAGATAGTTGTAATTGGAGGATGGTTCAATAGTGGTCACTACCCATATACAGCAGCACAAATATATGATCCAGAAACAGACACATGGACGATAGGAGCCGATGTTCCATTCCTGAGAGCGTGCTGTTCGGCCGAAGTTGTGAATAGTAGAATATACGTCATCGGAGGAACGGACAGACCCCATCCATGTCCTGCCACCTCGACGGTGTATGAACTCGCGGTCGCTTTTCCACCTGACTTCAACCGCGACTTTAAGGTCGACATTGAGGACCTGATCACCCTTATTGAGCACTGGGGTGGCAGTGAACCATCGCTTGACATAGGACCTAAGTACGACGGCGACGGCGTCGTGGATGTCCAGGACCTCGAAGTCTTCATGAGTTACTGGGGACAGGAGATAGACGATCCGACGCTGGCTGCCCACTGGAGGCTGGACGAGAGTGAGGGCATGACCGCCTATGATAGCGCCGGCGAGAGCGATGCGACGGTGATGGGCGTCCCGGCTTGGCAGCCGGATGGTGGCAAGTTGGGTGGCGCCCTGGAGTTCGACGGCGCGACGTTCGTTGTGGCCGACTCTGTCCTGGACCCGTCGCACGGTCCTTTCAGCATTCTGGCCTGGGTCAAGGGCGGCGCGCCGGGACAGGCGTTGATCTCGCAGGTCTCCGGGGTGAACTGGCTCATGGCGGACCCGCTTAGCGGTACGCTGATGACGGAACTCAGAGCACCTACACGGGATAACCTGCGCCTGGTGTCAGAGACGGTGATTACCGACGGCGACTGGCATCGCGTCGCCTTTACCTGGGATGGCTCTATCCGCAGCCTGTACGTGGATGATGTCCTCGTCGCGTCCGACATCCAATCCAGCCTGGACGGATGCGCCGGCAGTCTGATCCTCGGCCGCAGTTCAGCCATGACCCCCGGCACCTCCTGGACCGGCCTGATCGACGACGTCCGCATCTACAACCGGGCCGTCAAGCCATAACGACGATTGGCCACACGCCACACTCGCCAGGGCCGGCGAGGAACGGACCGCCGGCTCTTTCTTCATGATGCGGGGGCTGTGCTCCACCTTACGGCTGCAACTGTTAAGAGACCGAGTCGGGTCTCTATTTCTTGTGTTCTCGCTCGCGTTGGCGCGGGCGTTCGTTAGGCGAAGACGTCGGCTTCGCCGCTGGAGTGGATCAGGACGGTGGTGGGCATGTGGTCCAGCAGGCAGGTGAGACGTTCGTACAAGTCGCCGTCGGGCTTGTCCTCGGGTTGTTGAATGCCGAGGAAGACGACGTCCGCTTCGGCTGAGTGCTTTCGGAACACGTCGGCGAAGGGCTCTTCCGATACGATCACTCTTGCCTCCGCGCGGATGCGAGCGGCTTCGATGAGCGAAGTGATTGCCTGGCGGGACGATTCCAGGCCGGCGTCATCTCGAATGACGCGCAGGATCTGGACGCGGCTGCGGCGCCATTCCCAGTTCTGCGTCAGCAGGTGGATGAGCGTCACCATGAGCGATCCGTTCTTCTGGCCCCGCCACCAGATGTCGATGCGCCGACGGCTGCGATACTCGGGCGGCAGTCCCTTGTCCACGACGACGACGACACTCTTGCCGAGAGCCGCGGTGCTCCAGACATGCCGGAACATCACGTCCGCGCGTTCGGCGCTGCGGGGCCAGCCGAACAGGACGGTGTTCGGCTTCAGCGGGCCGATCGAGTGGGCCTGCACCAGCGTGCGAATGCCCTCATCGACGTCCTCTGCAAAGATCACTTCCGGGAAGACCGCCAGTTCGTTGCTCTTGAGGAACCTCTCCATGGCCGAGCGCAGGCTCTCGACGCGGGCGGCGAATGCCTGAAGATCGCCCGAGATCACCTGGGCGGCGGTGACGAGGCCGCGTCCCCCTTCCATCCAGGCCGCGTATCGGATCAGTGTCATATGTGTTTGCGTGTTACCCGCCATGACCAGGAACGTGGGACGCCAGTTCTTGGGATGCGGGGCCATGCCGCGAAGTCTCTGCAGGGTGCGCACCGCCAGGGCATAGTGAAAACCGCGACGCGCATCGCCGAACGCCGAGCGAAACACCCGCCGGCTTAGGAACGCGTAGATGGCCGCCACGATCAGCACGGCGATCGAGGCCGCCAGGGCGTCGATGAGGATCATGGCCCCAAGGCATGCGACGAATCCAAGGAGTGAGGTGGTCCAGTGATAGAACCGGAATCGCGGTCGAAACGATGGATTGGCGCCGAAGGATTCGACGAAGGCCGCCAGATTGATCATGCCGTAGGTGCAGAGAAAGAACATGGCGATGATCGCGGCGATCATGTCGAAGGCGGCCATCGACTCCTGCCCGCTGGCCAGCAGGATCACCGCGATTGCCAGGCCCAGCGTCAGCGCCAGTCCCAGGCGGGGCTCATCTTTGTCCTTGGAGCCGCGGGCAAAGGGGCTGAGGATCAGAAACACCCTGTCTCGGGCGAGGGCCTGCAACACGCGGGGGGCGCCGAGGAACGAGCCGACCGCGCTGGAGAGCGTCGCGGCGAAGACCCCGCCGATCACCAGAAAGCCGGTGCCGAGCAAAGCATGGTCCACGAGCATCTCGAACGGTCGCTCCAGCAGGTCGACGCGCTGCTGCGAGCCGCCGCAGAGAATGATTTCGACGAGGTAGACCAGGAAGCCCACGCCTACGGCGGCCATCGTGCCCCGCACTAGGGAACGGGCGGGGTCCTTCAAATCGCCGGACATGTTGACGCCGGCCAGAATGCCGGTGACGGCGGGGAAGTAGATGGCGAATACGATCCAGAACCCGATGCTGGGCTGCGTGTACGCCGGGCCCAGGTTGGCGCGGAACAGGGCCGGGTCGAACCGGCTTATCGCACCGCCCAGGAAGGAGGCAATCGCCAGGGCCAGCAACGCCATGATGACGTACTGAAACCGAATGGCCGCGCCGGAACTGATCCAGTTGATGGCGAACAGGATGACCGTCGTGCCGAGGGCGATCCCGACAAACCACGCACCGAGGCCCGGAAAGCTGGTCACTACAGAATTGGTGAAGCCCAGCACGTAGAACGGCACGGACAGCGCCTGGCCCAGAAACAGGGCGCAGCCGATGGCTCCGCCGAACTGTGGGCCCAGTGCTCGCGAGATCAGGAAATAGGCCCCGCCACCCGAGACGGGCGTATTGGTCGCGATGGCGCTCATGGAGATCGCGGTCAGCAGGCTGATGGCCTCGGCGACCAGCAGAATCAGGATGGCGTTCAGGATGCCGGCCTCGCCGATGACATAGCCGGCGCGCAGGAACATGATCACGCCGAGGATCGTGAGAATCGACGGAGTGAAGACCCCGGCAAACGTGCTGAACTGGTTCTTCTTGTTTTCCATTACTGGTCCTTTACCCCTCTATGAGTATATCCGCATTGGGCCAGTGCGTAAATCCAACTTCCGGTCGGGACCGGGACCGGCACGCCGCGCAAAATCCGTGGACGCCGGTCACGCCGGGGGTTACAATGGGAACGCACATGCGGACTTTCTGCAAATGAAAGGGCAAAGTATGAACGGGCACCCCATCTCTCGGCGAAAATTCATGAGCGCGGCTTCGGCGGGCACTCTGGCGGCAATTGCCTCGCAGACGATCCCCGCCTACGGAAATGCCGGCGGAAGCGCCGGCAAGCTGGCCATCCACGGGGGCCGGCCCGTGCGGACCAAGCCCTGGCCTTCCTGGCCTGTCTGGGATGAATCGGCGGAAGAACCGGTGCTCTCGATTCTCCGCAGCGGCAACTGGTTTCGCGGTCGCGGCAAGACTGTTACGGAATTCGAGGCCAAGTACGCCCAACTGCTGGGCGCGAAGCGCTGCGTCTGCACGGTGAACGGAACGAACGCACTGCTGACGGCGCTGCACGTACTGGACGTCGGCGTCGGTGATGAGGTCATCGTGTCACCGTATACGTTCATTGCCACGTACAACGTCGTCATCGGCTCGTGCGCCCTGCCGGTATTCGCCGATACCGACCCGGAGACGTTCCAGATCAATCCGGACAAGATCGAGGAGAGAATCAACGAGAACACCCGCGCGATCATGCCCGTGCATATCCTCGGCATCCCGGCCAACATGGACAAGATCATGGCCATCGCGAAGAAGCACAATCTGGTCGTGATCGAGGATGCCTGCCAGGCGTGGCTGGCCGAATGGCGGGGCAAGAAGTGCGGCACAATCGGTGATTTAGGCTGTTTCAGCTTCCAGAACTCCAAGCATTTGCCCTGCGGCGAGGGCGGCGCCGTCGTCGGGAATGACGAGGAGATCATGGACCGATGCTACTCCTTTCACAACTGCGGCCGGCCCTATGGCAGCGTGAAGCGAACGAGCGGCTACCCGATCATCGGAACGAACCGCCGCATGACGGAATACCAGGCGGCGATCCTGCTGTCCCAGATAAAGCGTCTCGAAAGCGACACCGAGCGGCGCTGGACGAACGGCCGGTACCTGACCTCGAAGATCAAGGACATCCCCGGCATCGTCCCGCACCGGCTCTACGACGGCGTGACCCGGGCCGCGTTTCACCTGTATCCGTTCCGCTACAAGAAGGAGCATTTCAATAACGCACCCCGGGAGAAATTCATGGCGGCCCTTTCGGCCGAAGGCGTGCCCTGCAGCGGCGGATACGGGCCCCAGTACCGAGACGGCCTGATCGAGGTGGCCCTGAATTCCAGGAACTTTAAGCGGAGCTTCTCGAAGGCCCGGCTCGACCGCTATCGCGACGAGCTGCACTATCCCGGCAACGATCAGCTCTGCGCCGAAGCGGTGTGGCTCGGCCAGCAGATGCTGCTCATGGACAAGGAGGATATCGACGACATAGCGGACGCCATTGCAAAGGTCTACGAGAACCGCGACAAGCTGGTGTAAACGGTCAAAAGGGCACAGTGCGTGCCTGAATATCGTGGCGGGCCTTTTATCACCGGTCATATCGCGCGGAGTCCCTTTCTCTTGTCAGCGTGAGTGCCTCTTTTGTCACCCCGAGCGAAGTCGAGGGGTCTGGCTGGGAGTCGGAGGTGTCCTGCGGTCGCGGGCCGATGTCTCGACTACGCTTCGCTCCGCTCGACATGACAAGAGGGAAGCCTATGGGCCTGCTTGGCTCGTGGCATTGCCGTCGTGCGGCTGGTTGATCTCGTGGAGGAGGGTCAACGCCTGCTCAATGATGATCTCGCCCGCGCCCTTGGCTAAGTTCGTTCCCGATCCCGGCTCGTAGCCGCCGCGCTCGTACGCTTCGGCGTGACAGACGTACCCGACGGCGTCGTTGGCGAGTGTCACGATGAATAGGTTCTCGACGGCCGCCTCTTGCTTGATCGCGAGGCCGACTTCAACGAGGACCTCTCCCGGCAGGCCCAAAACATAGAGAGCCCCGAGCTTCAATACCTGGATCTCGGTCGTGATGTGGTCGGGAGTTTGCGTGCCGTGTGGATCGTCGGCAGAAGGATCTCTCTTGATGGGAAGCGTGATCTCTTTGCTGGCTGTCTTCAGAGTGACATCGTTGGTGGTGGAGAGCAACTGGAGTCTTCGCAGAACCTCGCCCCCGAGGGCCTTGCCGATGTCCTCGCAGGGCTCCGGTCCTCGCTGGAGAGGGACGGTGTTCCCCGCGAGCCCGAGCACGAAGAGGCTGGTTCCGCCTTCCATCTGTTCGACGACGCGCGTCGCGAACGCGGGATAGTCGGCGGAGATCGTCGTGCTCAGATACGGATAGATGGAGACAGGATGGCAGCCGAAGCCGATGAGAGATCCGACCACCCGGCCCTCCGTATCCTCCATCCGCAGGGCGAGCACGGCCGGATCGATGGGGCCGAAGGTCAGTGGCTCCTCTTCGGCCGCCAAGGTGAACGTGATTCTTGTGTCACCGTCGTCAGTCCTCTCGATCTTTCTCGTTGCCGCTACCTCCGGCGGAATGGTGAAGGCCATCTTCACCAGGCCGTCTTTCATAACCGGCCTTCGGTTGTAGAGCACTTCCGGCAGCGATCCTGTCGCGGCGCCGATCCGCACATCCTGCATGTTGTGATGGGCGATCATCGCGGCGTCGGCGATCTTGCGGATCAGGACCTGGACGTACGACTGATCGACCTCGGAGGCGGGAAGGCGGCCCTCCTGCGGCACCTTGGTCCGCGCGAAGACCTCCGGCCCGGAATGGGTATGCGTGGCGCAGACCATCACGTGGGAGCCGGGGATGCCGGTTTTCTCGCCGATCGCGGCGCGCACGGGATTCGTGATATCTTCCAGCGGCGTGTATAGCAGATCGGCCGCCACGATCGCGACCGTGGTGACGCCGTCGCTGAGGACCATCGCCTTGGCATAGAGATCATCCATGACGGCGTCACTCGGCTGGCCCTTGGACCCGATCAGCGTAATGCCTAGCGGCGGCGTGATGTTGACCTTCGCACAGCCGCCCCTGAGTGCGGCCCGGCCAGTGGAACAGAAGAGCCCACAGCATAACAACGCGACCAACACCCTGAAGAACAGGCCGGACATGATCGTCTTTCTCATGGTCGTCTATCCCTTTTTCAATAGTGCGAAACTCGTGGTGCATATAGTAACCGGCCTTCGTCGCCGGTGCCAGCGATGCCGGCCTCGTCGTACAGTGTATGTGCAGCTTTCAGGGCACCAGGATCCTGCTCGGGTGATGGCTCTGGGTGGCAGCCTCAAGTCCGCAGGATTTGGGGATGGCCATGCGCATTGAGCGCCTGTTGGGAGCCGAACGACAGAGTCGATGCCGCCATCGGCAAGCTTCCCTTGAGGCTGCCACCCGAGTGCCAAGATGTTTTCACACACACGTCGTACGAATGGCGGCCTTCCGTGATGCGCCAAAGCAATCGCATGAAGCGGAATGGAGAGAATTTCCAGACGTCAAGATAGGCAATTGCGCTGGCATTTGCGATCCTGTATAGTCCTCTTTCTTTAGGGCAAGGCCCTGCAAGAATGGCGATCAACGCCCTATGGAAGGAGCCCTTTATGGATGATCGGATCGCGCGGGGGACGACCCGGTACGGGGACTCTTATGAAACGGTGGATAAGTCCCACGGCCGGATCGAAGTACGCAAGTGCTGGACGTGTGGGCACGTCGATTGGCTGCTTCGACGCCATGACTGGGCGGGTCTGGCCTGTATGGCCGTGGTCGAATGCACACGGGCGTTCAATGGAAGAACCAGCACCGAACGTCGTTACTTCATCAGTTCCCATTCGGGCCGGCTACGACAGAAACTACCTCCTGACGCTCCTGGGTTTCAAGGCCACTGACGACACCAAATCGACAGGACCCATTTCATGCGATTGCCCTGGATTCACTCCGGACGGCCCTTGACAGACCGTCATGGAGGCCGTATCATATTTCCCTCAGTGACCTTGTCCTGTGGTCGTAGAAGCCTCGAACAAAGGACTGATTCGTAGAAAGGAGAATAACCATGGGAACGAAAGGATGCTTGGCTCTGCTGTTGGGTTTGCTGGTTGTCGTGTGTGGCTCCTGTGAGACCGATGAGGCATACAGCACGGCGGGTGAGGAGGGGGTTCCTGCCGTGACCAGCAGGTCGGGTGGTCTCTACACGCGTTTCAACATCCATTATTGCCTCCGGGGCAACGACGCTGCCGCGAGCTACGCGAACTGGACACAGTGCGGGGGCAACTTCATTCCCTACAATTCCCAGGTGCGTGTCCGCTCCAGGCGAAACGGATTCATCCTGACCGACGTCAACAGCGGAATGCAGATTGTCTTTGAGTATCACGCGGGGCGGATGCGCATGTCTCAGAACGATTACAGGGACTTGATCTTTTCGCCCACGCCGGTCAGCTACGACGATCTGAACGAGATAGATCGCGAAGGGATCAAGGCCGGTCGGGCAATGGTCGGCATGACCAAGCAGGGTGTCATGGTCGCGCTGGGCTATCCGGCCAGGAATGAGACTCCGTCGATCGACATGAATACCTGGACCTTCTGGAAGACTCGCTACACGAAACTCAGAGTGGAATTCGATGATAATGGCAAGGTTGTGTCGATTATCCAATAGCCTTTCTGTGCGAGTTCCGCGCGTTTGGCCAGTTCTTCTGTTTGCCCTCTTCGTGGGCACGGGCCTCGCCGTGGGCTCGGGTGCTTCGAAAGAACGGGCCGATTCGCCGGAGCAACCGCAATTCCTGCGGCTGCTGCGGGAGTCGCGCGCCCCGTATCACACCTTTGCCACGCGCTTCGTCCAGCACAAACGCCTGGCCATGCTTGATATCGTCCTCGAATCGGAGGGGATGATCTTCTTCCGTCGGCCGGGATCGGTCCGCTACGAGATTATCTCGCCCGTGCGGTCCCTGATGATCTACGACGGAAAGAAGGTGCGGTGCTACGCCTTCAGCGAGGACAAATGGAACCTGCTGAACAACCCCGGCGCGACGGCCATCGGGCAGGTCTTGCGGCAGATCGGCCGTTGGATTCAGGGAGATTTCGACGCGGACCGCAAGATGTTCGAGCTTGAGGCCGTGCCGGCCGACGACGGCGGCGGCACCATTCATCTGATCCCGCGCAGCAAGGCGCTTGCCGAGTACATTCAACGCGTGGAAATCCACGTCAAGAAGGTTGGTGACAGCTATCGGGTCGCACAGGTCATCATCCGGGAGTCGGACGTGGACCTGACGGACATGCGGTTCCGTCAAGAGCTGAACAATCAGCCGATTCCCGAGGGGACCTTCACTTCGCCGGCCGCGTCGGAGGCGTGCCAGGCCGCGTTCCCCCCGGAAGACTGCTGCGATCCCAACGAAACCGAGAAACCGGAATCTTGAGACCTGCGATCTGGTCCATTCTGATTGGCCTGCTTGTGGGCGCATCGGGCTGTCTGTGCCCTCCGTCGCTCGGCGAACCGGTTGAGGACACCGCCCGGCGGGCCGCTCTGCTTGCATCCTATCGCCCTCCCCAGGTCCAAAGGGTCGTCTATCGGACGGTGCTGCGCTCGGGCGGACGCGAGATCTCCCTTGCCGAAGTCGTCAAGAGGTCCCCGGAAGGCGGGTTCTCCGTCGCCGGCGTGACCGATATCGGCAATACGCTGTACGCCGTGCAGATCGACCCCGGTGGCAAGGGCCGTGTCATCAGTAAGTCACTGCCGTTCTCCGATCGATGGCTGCTGGATCACCTCGTCAAAGAGTTGCTCATCCCCTGGAACGGGCCGCAGGAAACCTCTGAACTGTACAGATTGCCGGATGAAGGCTGGGCACTGATTCACGAAGAGGATCGCCTGGCCGACGTGTTCGTCTTTGATGAGAGGGAGAACTGGACGGAGTTTCGTCTACTCGCGGGCGGTCGTCTGCAAAGCCGGATATCCCTCGAATGGGATGAAGGGTCTACACCAAACGTGATGCGGGTTGACAACCGCGACAAACACTACCGCGTCGTCAGGGAACGCGTCTCCAGCACCCCGTAGCCAACCGCCGGACGTCACGCACTGTGGCGCCCTACCGTTCGGGCTCCTCCGGAAGCAGGATCGCAACGGTCTGTCCCGCGATGTGTCCGACGGCAATGCTGCCGAGGTAGATCGGCCAATAGGCGGATGAAGCCGCGAATTCCCCTACATTGCCTCCCACGTAGGTACCATAGGCTGGATACAGCAAACGGTAGGCCTCCCGCTGTTCTTCCACGGGCTTGAAGGTCTGGATGTAGCTGAGAGCCGTGGAGCTCGCCGCCGCCTCGTGATACAGGTTGACAAAAGGCACCATGTACAGGGCGGCGTAGAATCCCTTGTATTCCTGCCTCGCAAAATCGTGTGCGTGGCCCGCCTCATGCAGTGCGACCGGCTTGAGGTCCGAATAGAGGTTGATCGTGTTGGAATAGGGATTGTAGTTGTCGCCCCCAAAGAAGCGGCCCGGCATGATCGTGTACTGCGCCCAGGCCAGGAACCCGAGCGGAAATCGCCAGAACGGATGAATGTTCGTGTTGGAGAACGTCCGTCGCCACTCGTCCGCAACCTGGTAGCCGTTGATCCGGATCTTCGTGTCCCCCAGCTCGTGCTCCCGACAGAACTGCACGACGGCCTCAACCGTCTCGTCGGATATTTCGTGACTGTCGATATTCCCATTCCAGAGCAGAAGCTTGCTGAGCAGGCTCCCGGGCCAATACCAGTCACTCGCGTCCAGCCAGCCAACGGGGGCCCCCGTGACCACTTCGGGATCGTTTGCAGCCAACGGGTAGAGGCCGGGGTAATCCGCGGCGGAGGTAGGCTGATAGGGGACCGTTGCGCAGCCGCACGCCAGTCCGGACAGCACGATGATGCACGCCTTGTAAAACGTTCGCACAGCTAAGTCCTCCCAGGACAATCAAGCACATTCCAACCTGAATCAAGTATACAGGCTACTCTTTCACAGGATTGTACCCCGTCGTCGCATTGCCGGCAACCACCTGTCCCGGACGAGAAATCGATTCGCTCCTGGCCTGAAATACCAGCACTCACCCGCCGGACGCATATTGGACTGTGCCGTAGGATGCCGTATAATGGGAAGCACCTTATGTAAGGTGCCGCGATGAAACCGGTGCAGAGATAGCCCATCAGTATTCGCAGCGTCCAATGATCTAAAGGATAGGCCATGCCAGCTTCAGTCATTCTGATCGTAGCCCTCGTCTCACTGTCCGTCGCCTATGTGACCTACGGCCGGCGCCTGGCGCGGAAGTACGGACTTGACCCGAACCGCCAGACACCGGCCCACACCAAACGCGATGGCGTGGACTACGTGCCGGCCAGGGCCGCCGTACTCATGGGACACCACTTCGCCTCCATCGCCGGCGCGGCGCCGATCATCGGACCGATCGTGGCGGCGGCATTCGGATGGGTCCCGGTCCTGCTGTGGATCCTCATCGGCAGCATCCTCATGGGCGGCGCGCACGACTTCTCCGCCCTCGTAGCCTCCATTCGCCACGGCGGCAAGACCATGGGCGAAGTCATCGAGGAGTACGTGGGGACAACCGGCAAGCGCCTGTTCCTGGCCTTCGCCTGGTCGCTGATCGTCCTGGTGATCGCCGTATTCACCCACGCCGTGGCCAATGTCTTCGTGAAGGAGCCTTCGACCGCCACGTCCTCCTTTCTATTCATCGTCGTGGCGATCCTCTTCGGCATGAGCGTATACCGACTCAATGCCCCCTTGTGGTTGTCCTCCATCGTCGGTGTCGCCCTGCTGGTGGGCTGTATCGCCCTGGGATTGCGTTTCCCCCTCGCCCTGCCTGGCAATACCTGGAAGATCCTGCTGTTCGTGTACGTGTTCTTCGCGTCGGTGACCCCGGTCTGGATCCTGCTACAGCCGAGGGACTACCTGTGCTCGTTCCTGCTCTATGCCATCATCATCGCAGGGGCCGTAGGCATCTTCGCGGCCAACCCGCGGATCGAGTCTCCCGCTCTGACCGCGTTCAACGTCGAAGGCGCCGGATACCTGTTCCCGATCCTGTTCGTGACCGTCGCCTGCGGGGCCATCTCGGGATTTCATTCGCTGGTATCGGCGGGCACCACGGCTAAGCAGCTCAACAAGGAAACCGACGCCAAGCCCGTCGCCTATGGCAGCATGCTCATCGAGGGCCTGCTGGCCGTGATGGCGCTGATCACGGCCGTGACGATCACAAAAGGCAAGTTCGGCGAGTTGATGGGGCCGAAAGGGGGCGGGGCGATTGCCGTGTTCTCCGGGGGAATCGGCAGCTTCGTGGCCCACCTGGGCATCCCTGAGAAGGCGGGCGCGACCTTCGCCGCATTAGCCATATCCGCCTTCGCCCTCACGACGCTGGACACCGCCACGCGTCTGGGGCGGTTCATGTTCCAGGAGTTCTTCGAGAGCGAGGGCAAACAGACGGTCCTGACCACCAACCGGTACGTCGGAACGCTGGTAACCGTTGCGGTGGCGGCGTTCCTGACATTCACAGGCACACGGGCCACACTGTGGCCGCTGTTCGGCTCCGCCAATCAGTTGCTCGCTTCCCTGACCCTGCTGGCCGTGACGGTATGGCTGGCCCGGCTCGGAAAAAGCACCACCTTTGTGAAGATCCCCATGGTCTTCATGTTCTGTGTCACGGTGACGGCATTGTGCGTTCTGGCGTACAGTAATATCGCCAGTGGTAACATCACGCTGATCGTCATGTCACTGCTCTTGCTGGCCGTGGCGCTGACTCTCATTTACAAGGCCGTGCACAGCCTCAAACAAGTCGCGCAGCCCCTCACAATGAGCGACCCGAAAGCATAAGGAGACAGATCGAGTGAATGGATACAGAGCCAATGCCGCCCTCCTGATCCTGCTGATTTGCGGAGGCATCGTCACGACAGCCGCTTCGACATCCAACGCGGTGGACCGGCCGGTCATCGGATACGATCCCGCCATCCCCCAGTTGGCCTTCGCCGCCTCGGAGATACAGAGAGCCATGCTCGGCTCAGGCCGCGCGGCCGTCGAGCTGGACCTGGATGCGTGCGTGAAGAGCGATAGCCGGGCCCGAATCTTGCTGATCGTTGGCGCGGACGGCAAGGCTCAGAGAATCACCGGGACATTGGGACTGACGCCGGCCAAGGCAGGGAGCTGGCAATCCTATTCCATTCGATGCAAGAAGGACGGCAATCGAACGACCTGTGTCGTGCTGGCTGCCGACGCCGATGGGGCGCTGTACGGCGGCTTGGACATCGCAGAAGCGATCCGGCTCGGTACACTCGAGGAACTCAAGGATTCAGACCACGCGCCTTATGTCGAACGGCGCGGCATCAAATTCAACATTCCGCTGGACCTCCGCACGCCGAGCTACTCCGACAGTAGTGACGCCTTTCAGCAGAACATCCCCGAGATGTGGAGCATGGACTTCTGGCGGGAGTACCTCGATGAGTTGGCTCGCCACCGGTACAATGTCCTGACGCTCTGGAGCCTGCACCCGTTCCCCTCGCTGGTGAAGGTGCCTGAATTCCCGAACGTGGCACTCGACGACGTCTGGCGAACCACGATGAAGCTGGAGAACAACTTCAGCCACAGCGCCTCGGACATGGTTAAGCCCGAAATGCTCCAGCAGGTCGAGGTCGTCAGGAAGATGACCATCGACGAGAAAATCCACTTCTGGCGCGACGTGATGCAGCACGCCCACGACCGGGGCATCGAGGTCTACTTCTTCACATGGAACGCCTTCGTTTGGGGCGCCAAGGACAAAGGGTACGGCATCACCACGGACCTGGACAACCAGACGACGATCGACTATTTCCGCGCGAGCGTGCGCGAGACGGTCCTGACCTATCCGCTGCTGGCCGGCATCGGCGTCACCGCGGGCGAGAATATGAGGAAGCCAACGTCCGATTTCTCGAAGGAGAAGTGGCTCTGGCAGACCTACGGCGAAGGGATTCGGGATGCCCTGAAGTTGCAGCCCGATCGGCAGTTCCGCCTGGTCCATCGCTTCCACATGACCGCTCTGGCCGAGATTCGCCGCGAGTGGAAAGACTACCCGGGCCCCTTCGACGTGAGCTTCAAGTACGCCATCGCGCACATGTACTCGGTGCCCAATCCGCCCTACATCCGGCAGGCCCTGCCGCACCTGTCACCGAAGCTGCGCACCTGGCTGACAGTCCGCAACGACGACATCTACAGCTTTCGCTGGGGCGATCCGGACTTCGCCCGAGCGTTCATCCGGCACATGCCGGGGCCGGACAAAACGCTCGGCTTCTATATGGGCCCGGACGGCTATTGCTGGGGTCGCGAGTTCCTCAGCACGGAGCCCGAGACCCCGCGCCAACTGGTTATGAAGAAGCAATGGTACAGCTTCATGCTCTGGGGCCGGCTCAGCTACGACCCGAACCTGCCTGATGATCTCTTCAAACGCACGCTGGCCGTGCGATTCCCGGAGGCGCCCGCCGAGACGCTCTATACAGCCTGGGCCACGGCCTCGAAGATCTTTCCCCAGATCACCCGCTTTCACTGGGGCGACATCGACATCCGTTGGTTCCCCGAGGCCTGCAAGCGCGACCCGGACGACCGCGGCTTCTACACGGTGCGACACTTCATCGAAGGTCGCACCATGCCCGGCTGCGGCATCCTCAACATCCGAGAGTACCGCGAGAAACAATTGAACGGCCAACCGATCTCCGAGGTTACACCCACCCAGGTGGCGGAGGCGCTGAGAGAGTACGCCACCGACACCTTGAGTATCGTGGCGGAGCTGCGCGCTCGCCAGGGTGACAACAAAGAGCTGCGCCTGACCTTGGGCGACCTGGAGGCCATGTCCCATTTAGGCAACTACTATTCCGAGAAGATCCTCGGCGCGGTGGATCTGGCCCTGTTCGACGCGACCGGCAGGGTCGAACAGAGAGCCTCAGCCGTCAAACACTTGAGGGTGGCCCTGGAGCACTGGAAGCGGTACGCCGCTGCCTACACCCGGCAGAACAGACAACCGGTGCTCTACAACCGAGTGGGCTGGGTGGACATTCCCGGCTTGGTCAGCAAGGTCGAGCAGGATATCGAGATCGCCGAGAGCTGGCGGGCCGGCGCCATCACCGGTCCGGTCGAGCATCACTCGGACGTCCCCTTCCGCAGGTGACCACCAATCGACGCAACAAAAGGCTCACGCGAGTGGAGAATCGCGAAAACCGTCAATGCGTGTTTACACCTTCCCAGGCCCAGGGCAGACAAACGGTTTTCGGTATTCACGATGCAGGATCGCGTTGGCCGCGGCGCTGCCGGAGAATACTTCCTTTTGCGGGTCGAACTGAAGCAGCGGCCCCATGGACATCGGGTACTTGTCCAGATCGACGCCGTTGTCTTTCAGATGCTGCACGGTTCGATTCAGGGTTTCGATGTTGTCGTCGAGGCTCTTGACCTTCTCCAGGACTGCCTTGGCCTCGCTCACGGAAACCTTGTTGCCCTCGCCGAGATAGTAGCTGATATTGGCTAAATGCGCGAGAGCTGCGGAGAGATGTCCCTGGAAGGCGTCGGAACTCAGGTCCTGGGACCGGCGGCTGCGAACGGCCGCGACGAAGTTGCCGTAGTGGTCCCCGCCGCCTTTGAACTCTTTGATCATCTCACCCTTGAGATTGTATGCAACACAGTGGGTGTAGGTCCTCTGGACGAGGTACCCTTCGGTGCCGTAGAAGATCACGCCGATCTTGTTGCCCTTGGTGCTGTCGAAGAACTTGTTGATCTGCTCATCGGCTGAGTTGTTAACGGAAAGCCCCCGGGTCTCGAAGACCATGCACTTGTCGCCGTAGTCGTAGATGGCGATTTCCGTATTGGCGGTGTCACCGGCATCGACGTAGTCGGGGTCCTTGCGTTCGGCCTGATAGCCGAGCCGGCCGCCGTAGGCGATGACGCTCTTCGGATGGCGGTTGATGCCCAATCCCCAGCGGGCGATGTCCGTCTGGTGTGGTCCCTGGTTGCCCGAGTCGCCGTTGCCATAGAGGCGCTGCCAGTGCCAATCATAGTGGAATCGCGGCCGCGTGAGCTTGGGCCTGCTGTACGGCGCCGGGCCACTCCACAAATTGAAATCGACCTCCTCCGGAATTGGATAATCGCCCAGCGGGCCGATCGATCCCCGCCGCTTATAGCACAGTCCCCGCGCAAAGTTGACTTGGCCGATGCCGCCTTCCGCGATGAACTTCATGGCGTTCTGGAGGGCCGGGTTCGAGCGGCACTGCGTACCCACCTGGCATATCCTTCCGTATTTCTTCGCCGCGGCCACGAGCGCAGCGCCCTCGGGGATGTCATGACTGATCGGCTTTTCGATGTAGGCGTCCTTGCCCGCCTGCATCGCCCAGACGCCGCACAGCGCGTGCCAATGATTCGGAGTCGCCGTCGAAATGAAATCGACCGACTTGTCGTCGAACACCGCGCGCATGTCCTTGACCCATTTCGGGCGCTTACCCGTACGTTTCTCGACCGAATTGCAGCGATCCTCGCCGACCTTCTGATCCACGTCGACGATGTAAGCGATCTCGCAATCCTTCCGGCCCGCGAAGGCGCCGATGTGACTGCCGCCGCGACCCTGGCAGCCGATCACCGCGCACCGCAGCTTGTCGTTGGCGCTCGAAGTCTGGGCCCTCGCAGTGCCGCCGATCATCGGCGCCGCATAGACGGTAGCCGCCGCATACATGGAATCCCGCAGGAATTGTCGACGAGTTCGATTCATCATCATGATCACTCCTTAAGATGGACTATGGTGTCGTTCATGCCGGCGGAGGCGCGACATGCTTCAGCATATCGCGCTCGGCCCTCTTCGTACAGTCTCTCCTCGGTTCATTGGGGATGAGTCTTGGGTGGTGAGCCACGGCGGTTCTTGCTCGTATCCGGTGGATTATGCCCGTGATGCACGTAGTGCTCGATCAGTCTCTTGACCCCGCTGTTCAGAGGCGTCTCTTCCTCGTTCAGCGTCTCGGTCGCGCTGTCCAGCCGCTTCGGCTCCGTCTCATGCGATTGGCGCAGGAGCGACAGACTTTCGCGTCGGATCTCGGGGATGTGGACATCGATCATCAACTCGACGCCTTCGCCGTGCCCGTAGACGTGTTTGAGCGACTCCCGTTTCGCAAACGTCTGCAGGAGCGCCTTCTCGAGAACGAGCAGCTCCTGGATCGTGAGGAGCCTGTCGTCCACTCTCTGCTGCAGTTGCGGGCCGCTCTCCACGCCGAGCATATGCAGAATATGCGCCCACGTTCTGCACGGCAGCATTCGAATCCCCGTGATCTCCGCCAGGGCTTTTCTCTCACTGCTCAGGAAGACCGTGAATATCCTCTGCGCCTGGTCCCGTCGATGGATCTGCCGCTGCCTCCGCACGAGTTCGAACTGCCAGGCACTGGTCTCATCCAACTGTTTGCCGCCCTGGATGAGATGAGTCATATTACCGGCCTCTCTGGCGGCCGCCTCCTGAATGGCCGGCAAGGTCTCCTCGCTCAGAACGTCAGGAATCTCAGGCGTCTGGGGGGCCACAGGGACCGTCGCGTCCTCCAGCAAACTGGTCGCCTCCTGACCGGTGGCCAGGGGCCTTCCTTCGTGCACGTGTCTCATGAATAGCGAAAAAGAGCCGGCGAGTTCTCGATGGTTTCCTTTCCTCGCGGCGCGGTTGAGAACCTTCCTCCAGATCTTGTATCGCTTGTCATCCTCGAAGTACTCCCGAACATCCACGGCGAGCCCCGAAGGAACGCCGGCCTCGGCGCTTTCCTCCGAAAGCGTCTTGATGCCCTTGATCACTTCGAACATGTAGTCCCTGTATCTCTCGGCGCTGCCTTCGTGGAATCTTCGCAGCTTCTTGAGGGTCCGGGCGATGTTATCCAGCGTGAAGTCGTTAACCGTGAGAACGTAGGAGGGGACCTTCTCGGCCTTGGAAAACTCGGCGATCTCCGTCATTCCGGCCAGAATTCCTTCACCGGAGGGCTCTTCCTCGGGCTCCGCATTGGTGGCGGCTACCTCTTCCTCAATCCTCTTCAACAAGTCCTCCACGTCTCTCACGGCCCTCTTCAGAAGCCTTTCTCGGATGCTGTCATACGTCCGAAAGGGGCTGACAATCTTCAAGACGATGATGGCGACCAACCCGATGCCCACCCAGAGGAAGACTCGGCCCACGTGGTTCAGGAGTTTGTTGAGGCGGTCGATCTGCTCCAGGCCGCGCCGGCTGATATCGCCGTACCCCTCGTCTTCGTAGCCGCTCTGACCGAAAGCCACCGCGGTCAGGACCGACGCCAGAATGCAGACCAGCAGCAACGCCCGCACCAGTCCTCTCGATGGGTGAATGCACTGCTCTCGCCGGATCCGCGCTGAGATCGCAAAGCAGAGGTCGGTCCGTTCCTTGCCTTCCACAGAGCACATACGCCGCTATTGTACCATTCCGGGCGGTTCGAAACCATAGTCTTGGAGTCCGAGGCCTCAAGCACCGCCCGGTCCCACAGAACGTGCAGGAACGGGGGTTTCCGCGAAACCCGGCACGTCATTGCCGGGACGGCAGGGCCGACCGTGCCGCTCAATTGCCGACATTCAGCCCGATCTGGACGTTCCCTTGAGACTGATTGTCGATCCGTTCGGCCCCGGCGAACACGTTCTCAGCGATGACGGCCCGCGCAACATCCTTGCCGAGCTGGATCTGCGGGCGGTCCTGCCGGAACTCGCAGCCACGGACCAGGAGCGTGCCGGATTGGGCCTGGATGGCCGCTCGGTCCCGCTCCTTGCCGCCCCACTGCACGAACGTACAATCGGAGAACCCCACGGTCCCCTCTCCTGCGACTCGGGCGATCTGGTTGCACGGCCCCCAATAGGCACAGTTCACGAAACGAACGCTCCCCTTGTTCGTCTCTTTGACCTCGACCATCGTCGGGTCCGGGCCATGGAAGGAGACGAACTCGCCGTTGGTGATCAGAAGCCCGTACGGGGCGGACTCCTCCACGACGAGCGCCGTATGGCAGTCGTCGGCGCCGATCCCGAGGAAGTTCCCGTTGCAGACGCCGTTGCGGCTGTTGATGAACTTGTAGCCGACGTTGTACCCGAAGCAGAAGGTGTTGTAGACGTACTGCCAATCCGAGCGGCCGAAGATGAACGCCTCCCCGTGCTCCATCTGCCACTGAAACAGCTTGGGCCTCATGCTCCACCAGGGATTGAAGTGGACGTTCTCGATCCGTCCGATGTCGTAGATGGAGTCCACGTAGATTCCCCGGCGGATGGGCTGCCCGTGCACGTCGCGAATCAGATGGCGCTCGTTCCGCGTGGCGTCAATGCCGTTGTACGGGTTGAGCATCTCCACGGCGAGAACGGCCGAGTTCTTGCCGCGCATGGCGATGGCCCAGGGATAGGGCTTCGGCACGTCATCGACGTTCTGCTCAGGATAGTACAGAACCACGCCCCTCAGCGTACTGTTCGTGTTGAGCGTGAGGAACGCCGGCCCATCCTCCCGGCCCGCGCCCTCCGTCACGAGGAACGTCGTGCCGTCGTCGGTGGGCTTGGGCAGACCCCGGTTGCGAATGCCGTTGTGCGCGGGGACCGATTGCCAGAGCCCGGCTAACGTGACGGCGTTCGGCACGTTCAGATGACCGGCGAAGAAGTAGTTGCCGCGCGGTGCGCGGACGACGCCCCCGCCGGCCTCGTGCGCCGCATCCATCGCCCGTTGAAACGCCGCCGTGTCGTCCGTCTTGCCGTCGCCGACGGCACCGAAGCGGCGAACATCGAACTCGCCCGATCCCGCCTCAGACGCGGGCGGCCCGTCCTGCGCCCGGACCCCACAAAACCATGACAATCCCAGAACCAGCAAGGCGGCTCCTTTGAAAGTCCGCCGGGCATCGAAACCGTTGTTCATGTGTCACTCCGTGTTGAATTCATCCTGTTCCTATTCGTACCCGCGATCATATCGATCGGAGCTTATCTCTGTTCTCATACACCTTCTCAATGGCGTCGGCGACGTCGGCCATGTCGTCCCGGGTCGCCAGCAGCGGGCCGGAAGCCCAGATCATCGCCATCTCCCGACAGACCCGGTCGCAGTTGGGGCACGCGAGCTGCTCGCGATACTGTCGCAGCCGTTGCGGCGAATACATCTTCTGGTACATCTTCGAGCTCAGGATATGGTCGATCCAGGGCTCCTTGTGCAGCCCCTGGGTGATGTAGGGGCTGAGACTGACGCCCTCGGCGCCGAGGGCCTTGAGGAACGTCGCGCGGTCCACGTCGTTGAAATGCTCCTTGTGATACGACATGGCGTAGAGATAGAAGGACCCGCTGCTCGTCCCTTCGTACAGCTTCTGCGGAACGAGGCCCGGGATGTCTTTCATTCTCGCCGTCAGATAGGCGGCGTTCTCATTGCGGCGTGCGAAGCGTTCCATCACGCCGGACAACTGCCCGAGCAGCACGGCCGCCTCAAACTCGTTCATCCGGTACTTCGGCCCGATCACCTCGGTTCGGCCCCGTCGCGACGTCCCGTGATTGTGCACGGTGTAGCACCGGTCCATCAGCTCTTCATCGTCGCCGATAATGCCGCCGCCCTCGCCGCACGCAATCGTCTTGCTCGACTGGAAGCTGAAACACCCGACGTCACCGATGGTTCCCAGCCTCTTCCGGTCATACTCGGCCAAGTGCGCCTGACAAGCATCCTCGATCACCTTCAGATTGTGCTTCTTTGCGATGGCCATGATCCGGCCCATGTCGGCGGGCTGGCCCATCATGTGAACCGGCATGATCGCCCTGGTGTTCTCGGTGATCCGCCGCTCCACGTCATCGGGGTCGAGCTGATAGGATTCGCGGTCAAGATCGGCTAAGACCGGCAGCGCCCGGGCCGAGAGAATGGAGGCGGTCGTCCCCGGGTCGGTGTAGGGCGAGGTGATGACCTCGTCGCCCGGACCGATGCCGAGCGCCTCGACGCAGGTGTGCAACGCCTGCGTCCCCGAGCCCGTGGCCACGCAGAACCCCGTGCCCATCATCTTCGCATACTCCTTTTCAAATGTGGGGACGGCGCCCGATCTGGACTGGATGCGGCACCAGATCCGGCTCTTCGTGGTCTTGAGCACCGACTCGATGACTTTCTCGTCCCAGTGCGGCCAAGCAGGCCAGGATTTGTTCTTGCGGACCGGCTCGCCGCCCAGGATGGCCAGCGTGCCCGCCTTGCGGGTGACGTTGCCGTACGCGGGGACAGCGTGCGATGTGGCTGCCGCCAGAGAGCCCGCCGATGCCGCCGCTATGAACTGCCGTCTCGTTAGATCGCCGCTGTTCATTGTATGACCCTTTCCCATCCGGAACGTATCTCACGTCCAAAGAAGGCACACTGTGAGGAGTGTTCTCTGTTCCTTTATAGTCCACACGCTCCGCCCATGCAACCGCTATCTGGGCATCACGCAGGGCAATCGCATGAAATGGGTCATGTCGATTTGGTGTCGTCAGTGGCCTTGAAACCCAGGAGCGTCAGGAGGTAGTTTCTGTCGTAGCCGGCCCGAATGGGAACTGATGAAGTAACGACGTTCGGTGCTGGTTTTTCCATTGACCGTCCGCGTGTCACTTCTGACTCAGTTGCGCACGGAAGAGGTCAGAAGTACGAGCCGAAGCCGAGGACGACGGAGTTGATTCCCCGGTTGTCGTCATCCAGGTCGCCGTTGGACAGGTGATGGGCGCGCAGGACGATGAATGTCCGGCCCATGCGGAGGCCGAACCCGGCGACGGGATTGAAGTTCAGGCGGAACGCCTGCTCGGCTCTCTGGAAGTCCGTGTAGATCAGTCCGATTCCCGCCTCCACGTAGGGGACAATCTCGGCCTTCTTCGGCGAGTCGAATTCATAGACGGCGAGCAGATTGCCGGAGGCGACCAGGCGCGCCCCGGAGAACTCTGTTCCTCCGGCAGCGCCTGCGCTGCCCTCGAACCGGATGCCCAATCCGTCCGGCGCGCGATGGGGCCAGATGGCATCGTAGTCGTAAAGTGCCTGCCAACTCACCATGCCGAAGCACATATCGGACCAGTCGTAGGCCATGCCGGCGTAAAACCCCACGGCCGTCTCGTGTGGCACTTTTCCCTGAAGCACAGTCAACCAGCGCTCTGCGAGGGTCTCTTGCGCCCGCACGCGGGAGGTTCCCAGCAGGAGCGTGGCCCCAGCCAGACCTATCCAACAGGCGAATGCGCTTCCCGACCGAAATGGCATTGGACGACTCCACAGTTTCCCCAGGCATCACACTTGACGCAGCAGACCTGATGCGGGCCCAGCCCCTGCTCGGCCGCAGTCGCTGCAATCGCTATATCAAAGGCCTGTCCGCCGGGCAGGCTCCCGTACAGGGGTGTGTAGGCGACTCGATCGCCGGCACTCTCAGAGAGACGGCGGTAGTGTTCTGCATAGCAGGTCTGCCCGTCGGCGCCGAGGACGAGGAGGCTATCCCGGGGGATGTCGTGGTGTCGGCTCCGCGTCCATGTGATCTGGTCGATGCGGCCGTAAGCGGGGCGGTCGTCCCCAGCTCGCTCCAATAGCAGGAATGCCGCTCCTTCTCCCATCACGGCCGTTTGCCTGTCCCAGGCGAATGGCTCAATCGGTCCGCTCGCCTCGGCCCCAAAGAAGCGTTCATAGCAGTAGCCCAGAACGGGGCAGATCTCATCGACGGCGCCGAACAGAACCGCCTCGACCCGGCCCTCCAGAAGCCACTGGCGTGCGGTCAGCAGGGCTGATAGGGTCGACATCTCGAACTGGCTCACCGTCAGGCACGGCCCTCCCAACTCCAGCACGATGCTCAGATGCGAGGCGGCCGACGAATGAACGGAATTCGAGAAGAGCGTCGGGGAGGGAAAGTGGCCGTCCTCCTCAATCATGGTGTCCAGGAAATCGAAGGTGCTTTTGGAGGCCCCAAAGCCGCTGGCGATCACGAGGCCGACGTCGCTGCGTTTCACAGGCTTGTCCCAGCCGGCGTCCTCCAGGGCCAGCGATGCCCCCAACACCGCGATCTTGGCGAACCGATTCATGCGCCTCAGGGCGGCCGGGGCCACAAGACGCCGGACGCCGGAGATGTCCACCTGATAGGCTGACAGTTCATGCGGCCCCGATGGGCTCGCGACGGAGACAGTGCCGTTGGGCTTGCCCCCGGTGCGCAGCGCGTCAAGCAACGAAGGCTTGCCCTGGCCGAACCCTCCGACCAAACCAATTCCAGCGATAGAGAGGCGAGAGTCTGTCACAATTGTCCCTGAAAGATCAGCACCGCATTGTTCCCGCCGAACGCCACAGAATCGGACAGCCCGTACCTGCCGGCAATCGGGGTATTCTCGAGGACCGGTCGGCCGGGAAACTCCGGATCGGGCTCCTGATAGCCGACGTTCACGGGGATTCGTTTCTCCTGAAGACAGCGGATGGTGATAACTGCTTCGATGCCGCCGGCCGCCCCCAGGGTGTGGCCGGTGAAACCCTTGGTGGAGCCGAATGGAACGTCCGGAAATATCTCGGGAAACAGTCTTCCCTCGACGCGATCGTTCTCCGGCGTGCCGGTCCCATGGGCGTTGATGAAGTCGATATCGTTCGGTTTCAAACCGGCCTGCGCCAAAGCCTGGTCCAGAGCCCGTCTCAGACCGGTGCCATTCGGTTCCGGTGCGGAAATGTGGTACGCATCGGACGCATTGCCGTAGCCGGACAATAACGCTTGTGTCGGGGCGTCTCTGTCCCGAATGGATTGCTCGGACTCCAGCACGACGACCCCGGCCCCTTCGCCGAGGTTCAAACCCTTGCGGTCACGGTCGAATGGCCGACAGGGGCTTGTATCGGTAATCAGCAGGGACAGAAAACCTGCGTGGATGACGCTACACAGCATGTCGGCTCCGCCGGCAATCGCGACGTCGCATACCCCGGCTCTGACCCAGTCCGCCGCATGGCCGATGGCAACACTGCCGGACGAGCAGGCATTCGTGATCGTCTGGCATGGCCCCGTCAGGCCAAAGGCCTGGGCGACCATGGAGGCAGGATTGGCCTGAAGATAATGACGTATGGGCTCGATATCGGGCATGCGTCCGGCCCGAAAATCACGGTAAAACCCCTCATTGTTCATCGCGCTGCCGACGGTCGTGCCTATGCAAACCCCCACCCTGCGACTTTCGAGCAGCTCAGCGACCAAGCCCGCATGGGCCAACGCTTCACGGGCCGCCGCGACCGCCAGCCGCCCGCATCGTTTGCACTCAGGCCCCTCATAATACCCCTCGGGGACCGAACGGCTGTCCAACTGGAACACAGGATAGCGATCGCCCCGCACCTCGCGCCAAGCGACGCGACGCTGCCCCGCAAACAGCGTTTCCGCCACCTGGGGAACCGATCCTCCGGCTGCGCAGAGGCAACCCAATCCCGTGATGGGAACTGCCCTGTTGACTCGTATCATGCCGGCATGCGCTCCCCAATGAATCTGGCCAGGGAGTCGATGGAGGCAAAGGCTTCGCGTCCTTCGGTCATGTCCTTGATTTCGACGCCGAAGTGCCTTTTGACCACGACGACCAGCTCCACAGCGTCCAGCGAATCCAGTCCAATGCCCTCTCCAAACAGGACCTCATCATCACGAATTTGCTCCGGCGTAATCTCCTCAAGGTTGAGATCTTCAACAATGACCTGTTTCAGTCTTCGTCTGATATCCATAAAAACAACTCTCCTGACCACGGTCTCCTCTAAGATCCCAAATGGCTGGTAGGCCACAATCTAACCTGCCATTTTCCGTTCGCCGGCAGCGTAAAGGCGGTCCGGCGCCGGTACCGGCAGATTGTACCACATGGACCAGAGCTTATCAAAAGATGTTGACAACAAAGCCGTTTCCATTATTTTCTAAGGTTCGCAACGGGTCTACCCATGGCGTCAACGGTCAGCCGGGCATGCTGATCCCTGTGGAATGGAAATGACAGAACGGCTGAATCAGGAGTAGCTCCACGATGAGTGAGCACGATATCGCCTTGATCACGGGCGCATCAAGAGGCATTGGTGCGGCCATTGCCGTTCGTCTGGCCGGAGCAGGTTACGATATCTGGCTGAATTATCGAAGCAATCACGAGGCGGCCCAAGCCACGGCCGCTCGGATCCGGGACCTGGGCCGCGAGTGCACGCTGGCGCCGTTTGACGTCTCTGATGCATCGGCCACCGCCGAGGCCCTCGAATCTCTCATGAAGGACGAGTGTCCGTATATTCTGGTCAATAATTCGGGCATCAATCGCGACGGGCTGCTGTTCTGGATGTCTCGCGAGAACTGGAAGGATGTTCTGGACGTTAGCCTCGATGGTTTCTATCATGTGACCAGTCGCGTCGTGGGCCTGATGATGCAGAAGAAGCGCGGACGCGTTGTCAACATTGTCTCCACATCCGGCCAGACCGGTATGCCGGGACAAGTGAACTACTCCGCCGCCAAAGCGGGCCTGATCGGCGCAACACGGGCCCTGGCCAAAGAGGTGGCTCGCAGCGGCGTGCTTGTCAACGCGGTCTCTCCCGGGTTCATCGAGACCGATATGACCAAGGATTTGCCGAAGGCCGAAATTCTCAAGATGATTCCGCTCCGCCGATTCGGTACCTGCGAAGAGGTGGCGGCGGCCGTGGTCTTCTTGTGCTCGGGTGAGGCATCCTACATGACCGGGCAGGTCCTGAACGTCAACGGCGGCATCTACATGTAATGCCGGATTCACTGGAGAGATCATGGACGCGACGATGAGGTGCAAATGAACCGAGTCGCCATTACTGGAGTCGGTATTGTCTCCTGTCTGGGGACCGATAAAGAGACAGTCGCCAAGAGACTGTACCGCGGTGAGTCCGCCATCGAGATCGATCCCGAGCGGGTGGCCTTGGGTTTTCGTAGTCCGCTGACGACCCGTATCGCCGGTTTTGATCCGACGCGGTATCTGAACCGCAAGGCGCGGAAGACGATGACGGATTACGCCGTTCACGCCTACGCGGCGGCTGTGGATGCCGTCCAGGATGCCGGCCTTGCTCCTGAAGATCTTCAGAACGATCGCACGGGCCTGATCTTCGGATGTGATTCGAGTTGCCTGGCGGCCGTTGAGCAGGTGGACCTGGTCAGGCAGCACAACACGACGAGCATCATCGGCAGCGGACACGTCTTCTGCTCGATGACCTCCAACGCGACCATGAATCTGAACGCCCTGCTTAAGACGCAGGGGGCCTGCTGGACACTCAGTGCCGCATGCAGCAGCGGCGGCCACGCCGTGGGGCAGGCGGCGGATCTCATCCGGCTGGGCAAGCAGGATCGCATCATCTGCGGCGGGGCACAGGAGCTCAACTGGCAGTCCATGTGCAGTTTCGATGCCCTGGACGCGTTTTCCACGCGTGTCTCCGTTCCACACGAGGCGTGCCGGCCGTTTGATGTGAGCCGGGACGGCCTGGTTCCCGGCGGTGGTGCGGCCGCCCTGATGTTGGAGCGATATGATCTGGCCCAACAGCGCGGCGCGGCCACTCTGGGGGAGGTAGTGGGCTATGGTTTCTCCTCGGACGGCGTCAATGTCTCGGTTCCGAGTGAAGGCGGGTTGTTGCGGGCGATGACTTCGGCGATACGGGAAGCCAAGTGCTCCCTCGAAGAAGTGGACTATGTATGCGCTCACGCCACGGGGACCCCGGTTGGAGACGGCGTGGAAGCCCTTGGGATCTGTAGTCTCTTTGGCGACAGCCACCGCCCCGCGGTTGCTTCGCTCAAGGGCATGATCGGGCATGAATTGTGGATGGCCGGCGCCGCGCAGGTCGTCTACTGCATTCTGATGGCGCAGAACGGGTTCATGGCGAAGAGCGTCAACTTCGAGCAGCCGGACGAATACAGCAGCAAGCTCCGCATTCTGACCGACCGCCTCGACCGGCCGCCGCGTGTGGTTCTGTGCAACTCCGCAGGCTTTGGCGGTACAAACGCCTGTCTTGCGTTACGACTTACCCCGTAGGCGCAAAATCCACCCAGCGCGGCATTATCATAGCGCTGGAATCTGCTCAGTGGGGGTGCTATGACCCTATCACGACAGCCTGCCATGCGTCTGGTGGTGCTGACAGGTGTGGCGGTATTTCTCATGCTGCCTGGGTGCAGGGCGTCCTTGCCGGACCAAGCCATCCCGAAGCCGGGCACGTACTATCAAACGACGCCGCTCCGCTATCGCTTGGCCGCTCGAACTTACCTGGTGCACGTTCCTCGTGACTACAGTGAGGAGAGGGCTTGCCCCCTGATCCTTGTGCTTCACGGAGCCTTCAGCACGGCAGAGGATATTGAGAAATGGTCGGGCTTCAGTGATCTGGCGGACCGTGAGGGCTTTGTCGTCGCCTACCCCAACGGGATCGGCCTGTTCGGGTTCCTGCAACATTGGAATGCAGGCCACTGTTGCGGGCGCGCGAAGGCGGACAGTGTAGACGATGTGGTATTCCTCAACTACGTGATTCGGGATATCTCAGACAGGCTCCGTATCGATGCCGGACGCATCTATGTGGTTGGACACTCCAACGGCGGGATGCTCGCCTATTGTTATGCTGCGCAGGAGTCCGGGCGTGTCGCGGGGATCGGCGTGGTTGCCGGATCGATAGGGAGCTCGGAGAGCGAGCGCGAACCTCCGTCCAGGGTAGGGCCGCCGGAAAGGGCGGTCCCTCTGATCGCGGTCCACGGCCGGGATGATGAGAACGTCCCCTTTGAAGGCGGGTCGGGCCTTCGCAGCGGCAAGCAACGCTATATATCGGTGCTTGATTCGGTTGAATCCTGGGCCAGGTATGCCGGCTGCGAGCGTGCACCGGAGGTGCGGGAGGATCCCGAGGGGGCCCAACGCATCATGACCTGGCGGGATGGCGAGGGTAAAGCCTTGGCTGTTCTTCATATTCTGGATGGTTGGGGTCACGTGTGGCCTGGGACCTCTTTTACTCGGCGGCTCCCGGAAGATCATCCGCTCAGGCCGTTCCAGGCATCACGGATCATCTGGGACTTCCTCCGCACTCACACCCAGTTATTGACCGATAATGATTTGGCGGCCTTGGCGAATGCCGGCCGGTAGTCCCCCCGTCATATTCGCGGCCGCGTGATTTACGACACGTGACACGCTCGAAGCGAGCACAGCCCGGCTCAGAGAGCCACCACCCGGAGGCCTGAAGCTACATGAGAACCGGGGGGGTGCCGTGTTGGGGAATCTGCGGCGGTGCCTGCAAGAAAGGCGGGCTCGGATTGCATCTTGCGTGAAAATACTCTTTGCAGGACCCGAGCACAGGGCTATACTGTTGCGTTGGAAGAAAAGGTGCAGCTAACAGGTAGATAGCTCTGAACGTGGGTTTGCGGCTCAAGTGGGAAGGCTGATGTCGTTTGCCTTCTCCTCACAGGCCCATACAGCAGACGAAGTGCAGGTGCGGCAAAGCCGCGTATATGACGATTCCAAAGTACGACACAATTGTGATTGGCGGCGGTGTATCCGGGTTGGCATGCGCCCTTCTTCGTGCCCAGAAAGGGGAGCACGTCGCCGTGATCGAGCGATCCGCTCGTCTGTCGCCGACACTCGAAGGCTTTGTCCGGCAGGGCACGTACATGGACTCAGGCTTCCACTACGCCGGCTCGATCGGGCACGATGGATTGCTGCGACACCTGCTGGGCAAGCTGGGTCTTGCCGGGCTGTTGAACGGGGCCGTACACAGTTTGGATACGGTCGATCGCGTTCGCTTCTTGCGACCGGCCTTTGATTTCTCCTTCCCCCAGGGCTGGGAGGCGCTGGAACAGAGGCTCTGCCAGGTCTTTCCGGCGGATGGCCAGGGGGTGAAGTCTTTTCTGACCGAAATGCGGGGGCTATGGGAGCAGGGGCGGACCGCGTTCGTGCAGGACTGCGGCAGGAGTCTCGGGACGCTCTTCACCAGCAGCAGCGGCAGCCTTCAGGACGCCCTCGACCGCTGCATCAGCAATCCCGTGCTCCAGGGCCTTCTGAGCTCTCACGCCGTCCTTTATGGCACGCTCGCCAGGGAGACCTCCCTGCTGTTCCACAGCCAGGTGGCGGGCTCCTATTACGAGTCGGCCGGTCTGATCGAGGGAGGGGGCCGGGCTTGGGTGGAGGCCTTTCAGGAAGCTCTGTCCGATGCCGGTGTGGAACTGATGTGTGCCCGAACGGTCTCGCGCATCCATCTCGACGATCAGCGTGGATTCGCAGCCGTGGAGTTGGAAACGGGTGAAAGGCTGTCGGCGGATCGATGTATCAGTACGGCACATCCGAAGCTTACGCTGGAGATGGTGCCGTCGAATGCGTTTACTCCCGCTTATCGACGGCGGGTTCGTGAGCTTGAGGAGACGCCATCAGCGGTGGTCCTGTACGGGCGATGCCCATCCGCCACCTTCTCGGGCAATCTGATTCTCGCCGACGAGCCGCATACGATTGCTGATTGGATGCGACTGCCCGTGGAGGCGCGTCCCTTGTTTGTCAGTTCCCCCATCGGGACGGCGACATGCGGGGTATCCGTCATCTGCCCGGCGATCCTGGCGGATGTGCCCGGTACCGGCGATTGTGCCGATGGCGAGCGACCCGAGGGGTATCGCGAATGGAAGATGGAATTAGGGGATCGGCTTGTCCGGCGACTGGCGGGCTACGCGCATGATCTGATCGGTGGCTTTGAGTTGCTGGATGTGGCCACGCCCCTGACGTTTCGGGACAGGCTGAGCAGTCCTGAAGGTGGGCTGTACGGGGTCAAGCATCGTCTTGTCGATATGCCTTTGCTGCCCCGGACCTCGGTGAAGGGGCTGTATCTTTCCGGTCAGGCTGTCGTGGCGCCCGGCGTATTGGGGGCCTTGTGTGCGAGTTTCCTTACGGAGAGTTGTATCGTCTGATGAGCTTACGGCGCACCGAAAACCATATATCGCAACAGCGGGTCGCGGTCACGGGACTCGGCGCAGTCACTCCTTTTGGCTGTGGCGTGCCCACGATGTGGCAGGCCCTCGGGGAGGGCCGGTCGGCCGTACGCCACTGCCCCATGCTTGCCGAGATCGAGGGGCTGCGGACCACCGTCGCCGCCAGCGTTCCCGAAGTGGATGCCCAGTGGATCGGCCGCAGGAAACGCAGGTATATGTCCAAGATGTCGATCTACGCCACGATTGCCGCGCATGAGGCGATGCAGATGGCCGGCTTGACGCCGGAGCAGTTGCAGGACGTCCGGGCGGGCGTGTGCGTCGGTTCGACTACGGGCAGCACGATTGAGACCGAGAGCTTGTTCTGTAACGTGCTCAAAGAGCGCAGCATCGAGGGAATGAAATCAACGCATTTCTTCAAGATCATGAACAATTCCTGTGCGGCCAATCTGGCGCAGGCCCTGGGGGTTCGCGGCCGAGTGCTGGCCCCGTCGGCGGCGTGCGCCACCGGGACGATCGCGATCGGGTTAGCCGCTGAGAGCATTGCCCTGGGCAAGCAGGATGTGATGATTTGTGGTGGGGCCGATGAGCTCCACGTGTTGACCGTTGGCGTGTTCGATACGCTGGAAGCGTCGTCCCGCGCTTACAACGACCGGCCTGACCTGACGCCGCGACCCTTTGACCGGGATCGTGATGGGATCGTCTGCGGCGAGGGGGCAGGCCTGGTCGTACTGGAGAGTCTGGAGCACGCACGTGCGAGAGAGGCCAACATTCTCGGTGAGGTTTGTGGGTTCGCCGTGAACAGTTCGCCGGAGGATATCGCGAATCCTGGGTCCGAGTCCATGGTGGAATGTATGCTGACGGCCCTGGAGGAATCGGGATGCCGCAAGGAGCAGATCGGCTACCTCAGCGCCCACGCCACGGGGACGATTCGAGGCGACACGGCGGAGTGTGAGGCTGTGGAGCAAGTGTTTGGCGATGTGCCGGTCAGCAGCCTGAAGGGACACATGGGCCATACGATGGCAGCCTGTGGCGCGCTGGAGTTCATTGCCACGCTTCTGATGTTGCACAACGGCGTGCTGCTGCCTACACGAAATCTGCGCGAGCCGGACGAAACGTGCGGCCGTTTGAACCTTCTAACGAACATCGAGCATCGACAGGTTGAAGTGGCGATGTCCAACAATTTTGCCCTGGGTGGAGTCAACTCGGCCGTGGTTATCAGGAGATCGATCTGTGACAGACAGCGAGATAATTGAATTGATCAACCGCAGTCTCATCAACGAGTTTGAACTGGACCCCGGCGACATGACGCCGGACACGCATCTCGTGGAAGGGCTGGGCTTCGACAGTCTTGATTTTGTTGATGTTGTCGTCGTGCTGCAGCAGGCCTTTGGTGTGACGCTGAGAGAGGAGCCTCGCGTGCGGGAAGTGCGAACGCTGGGCGACCTGCATCGGTTGGTGATCGAGAAGAAACGGGAGCTGGAGAGCTCCAAGGGGGCCTGATCGCCCCCACGTTGCGGCAACATCTGGAGGCCACGGGTATGGGAACGTACGCAGGACAGGTGATCGGGATTCCAGGGAGGTGTCGGAGGGTCGCCTCACGGATCGCCCTGGTGGTGATGAATATCTGTGTGCCGGTCCTGATGCTGCTGGAGACTTTGATCGGGATCGCCATTTTTCCCCTGTTGCTGGTTGTGGTGCGAGTCGCGACCGGGTGGCCGCTCGGAAAAATCATGCGTTATTTCGTCCGGCTGTACGGACGTATCTGGTTGTGGACTGTCTCGCCCTTTGTTCGTCTGAGGGTGACGGGGGGCGATCCACAGCGGCTGGCACGACCGACCATCTACGTCGTGAACCACCTGTCGCTCTTCGATATCTTCTTCACATCCGTCATGCCCGTGTTCGACGTGGTGATTTGCCTGCGATCGTGGCCCTTCAAGATGCTTTGGTTCCGGCCGTTCATGCGGCTGGCGGAGTATATGGACGTCGAGCGTCTCCCCTGGGACCAGATTGAACGGCGGGTGCAGCGGATCTTCGATGAGGGGCGATCCATCATGCTGTTTCCCCAGGGGCACCGCAGCCGGGACGGCCAGCTCACGCGTTTCTATTCCGGGGCGTTCAAACTGGCGATTCGGTTCGACGTTCCCATCGTGCCGATCTGCATCGCGGGAACGGATCGGCTGCTGCCTCCCGGACGCCGATGGATGGCGCCTGCGAATGTCCGGGTGGAGTGGCTGGACCCGATTGAGCCGACCGCATTCCAGGGAGAACTGGGACATATCGAGTTACGAAAGCATGTCAAGGATTTGATGGGAGCTTGCCTTGCCAGGAACCAGGTCTGACCAATCTGTCGATCCCCGGCTTGCGGCCCTCCCTGAGTTGGAGTGCGTTCCGGATGTGCCATATGAGTCCGTGGAGGCAATCGCGGCGTGCACGGATCGTTTGCTGGCGAGGCACGCGGAGTATTGCTGCGAGCGTTGCGGCTTCTATCGAGAGCGATTCGACCGCGCCGGCGTCAGGCCGCGGGATATCCGATGTGTGGCGGATTTGCGTCG
>CBFDBY010000064.1:0-34554 GCA_965603165.1 uncultured Phycisphaerae bacterium | reverse complement strand
GACCCAGAAGCACCCCGAAATACCCCGCGATCACCACCCAATCCAGCGGCGCCAACGTCGACTCAGCCAAGATGTGCATAGAACAATCCCCTGCCAAAACTCGATGGAGTCAGACCCTTGCTCTCATCGAACACAATCAGCCAGACAAACGATCCGGCGGGCAGGCGAGGCAATCTCCCCCTCGACGCCCTCAACCCCTTGGCAGTCCTTGCTCCCGAGCTTGGATGGGCCAGAGCCCGACACCGCCGCCATGCCACAAAGCACCCTGCCGGAACAGGCACGAATATTTGCTTATCCGCTCTCAGCACAGAATCCAAGGTAATTTTGCGTTTTATTTTAACCAATATGCGAACCCTCCTCCGGCGTGTTTCTGGGGAGCAGTCGTTCGCGGCGGCACAGGTGGTGACATCCGGAAAGGGCCGATAGTATTCGCAAATTGGCGGAAGAAAAACGCAATTGTGTGTTGTTTCGCCCCCTTGACTCACCGATAATACAGGATGGTGTTGTCGGGTCCGCGCATACAGAAGCTTCGTGGGAAGTCAAGGGCTACAGTTGCGTGCCCCGCCAATCGGTGGCGGCAAATCAATTTCCATACGGAGAGGGAGATTTTGGAGTCATGTTGATGAAGTTGAAGGTTAGAAAGACGAGGGGTTTCACGCTGATCGAGCTACTGGTCGTCATCGCCGTCATTGCCCTCCTGATGGCGATCCTGATGCCCGCGTTGCAGAAGGCGAGAGACCAAGCTCGCCGCGTCACCTGCTCGAACAACCTCAAGCAGATCGGCCTGTGTCTGAACATGTATGGCGGTGACTACGACGGGAAACTGCCGCTTAACGTAGGCGGTTGGTGGTGGTGGGATATTGCCTACAGCACGACGGACTACATCCTCGCCACGGGCGGTGACCGCCAGACGTTCTATTGCCCCGCCGACCCGACCAAGAACGGCGATATGGCGGTCGTGTGGCAGTATGGATCGAATCCGCCTTTCAATGCCAGGATCGAGGAGGTCCCGGAGCCTACGACAGGGCGGGACGAGTACTATCGGGTCACCAGCTACTTCTGGCTCATGGACACCAAGAATGGAAGGTCCGACGACCAGAGGCCGGAGGGCGTGCCGGACAGTTGGAGGTGGCCCAGGACCCTAAACGTCAAGAACCCGGCGGAGACGGAGCTTGTTCTCGACGCCACAATCAGTACGGGCACGGATCCCCAGACAGCTTCGTTTGTGGAAGTGCGGGGGGGCTTGTATGACCGGCATAGAATTTTCGACCGGACAAACCATATCTCCCGCGGAGACCAACCAGACGGCGGCAACCTGCTGTTTGTGGACGGACACCTGGAGAAGCGTAATTTCGGTCAAATGATCGTTCGCCGGGACCAACTGCCAATACCGATTCATTGGTGGTAAGAGGCGGGCGAACGATCTCGCCTGGTGCATGGGCTTGAACAGCAGCCCTTGTCGAAAAGTGGAGAAGGCTCAATCGGTTGGAGGCAGAATCAGGCTCGCACATGATGGCGCAGGCGGAGAGGCTGAGTCAGTGCTTTCAAGTATGCGCGTGCTAACGTAAGAGACCGGACGCTCTGGGCGGATTTGGTCTATTTTCGATTGCATTCAGGTGCGATTCGGCCTGTTAAGCATCTGCTCTTGGTCGCGGAAAGGAGGTGAACACGTCGACTTGGTGATCGATTCTTGCGGGAGGATGGTATAATACACTCATCATCGGCAGCCGCGCTGCGGAGGCCGATAAAGACATGCGATTTGGGTACGTAGACGCAGCAAGCATATCTTTGGGAAGGAGGACGGACGTGTGCAGAAGACAGGTCTATCTGCTTTGCATTCCCTTGATCCTGCTCGGAGACTCGCCATCTGGCGGGTAATCGTTGAGCGATGTGAGATTATGGGTACGTAGGGGGCTCTTGGTCGAAGAAGGAGGAATGCTATGTACAAGAAGACGATATGTATGGCGCTGACGCTATTACTGCTGGGCCCATGCTTGGCGAATGCCGCCAGCGCGGGACCGGTCGGCTGGTGGAAGCTGGACGAGACATCGGGGACAACTGCCGCCGATTCGTCGCCCAGCGGAAACCACGGCGCCGTCATGGGCGGTGCGCAGTGGGCGCCCGGGCAAATCGACGGCGGACTGGAGTGCGACGGCGTCGACGACTACGTCGACCTGCCAATCAGTCCGCTGATCGGCTCGCTGGGTGACTGCACGGTGACCATATGGGCCAACTGGTCCGGCGCAGGCGGCGACTGGCAGCGCATCTGGGACATCGGCACCGGCCAGACGTACAACATGTTCCTTACGCCGAACAACGGCAACACAAGTGCAGTGCGTTTCGCGATTACCATCTCGAGCTACAACGATGAAGATCAGACGACTGGGACGCAACTCCTGCCCACAGGGTGGCATCACGTGGCCGTGACCATGGACGCGACAAACGCAATCCACGAACTATTCATCGATGGGCAGTCCGCCGCTACGAACACCGCAGCCAGGTATTTTCCGCGCGACCTCGGCCAGACGACACAGCATTGGCTGGCGCGATCAGAATACGGCGCCGATCCCTACTTCAACGGCGGAGTGGATGATTTCCGGATCTACGACCGCGTGCTCGCCCCGAGCGAGATCGCGGCAGTCATGGCCGGGAAACTGGGCGGCACAACCGCCGGCGATCCCAGCCCCGCCGATGGAGCGACGGACGTGCTCCGCGAGACAAACCTGAGTTGGGCGCCCGGGGAAACGGCCGCGACGCACGATGTCTATCTCGGCACCGCCTTTGACGATGTAGACCAGGCCGAGATAGGAAACTCTGCGAATGTGCTCGTTGAGCAAGACCTGCAGGTTAACATGTATGATCCGCCCGAGCGGCTCGAATTCGGACAGACGTACTATTGGCGCGTCGATGAGGTCAATGCCCCGCCGGACTACACGGTCTTCCGAGGTGATGTGTGGAGCTTTACCGTTGAGCCGTATGCTCGGCCCATTGAGGATATCACCGCCACGGCCTCCAGCTCCAACAGCGCCAATATGGGACCCGAGAAGACAATCGACGGCTCCGGCCTCAACGATGCCGACGGACACTCGACCGAAGCGGAGGATATGTGGCTCAGCGCCAAGACCGGCCCGCAGCCGACCTGGATCCAGTACGCATTCGACAAGCCCTACAAGCTCAACGAGATGCTGGTCTGGAACTCCAATCAGGCGCTGGAGTCCATGTTCGGCCTCGGGGCCAAGGACGTCACGGTCGAATACTCCCTCGATGGCGACACTTGGACGACCTTCGGCGACGTCGAATTCCCCCAGGCCACCGGCGAGGATACGTACACCCCCGCGACCATCGGTCTTGGCGATATCATGGCGAAGTATGTGAAGCTGACCATTAACAGCAACTGGGGCGACATCTTCGTACAGTACGGCCTGAGCGAGGTCCGCTTCCTGGCGATCCCCGTCTCCGCCCGAGAGCCCCAACCGGCCGACGGCGAGACCGGCGTGAATCCGCAACTGCCGCTGAGCTGGCGTCCCGGACGCGAGGCCGATTCGCACAAGGTCTATGTGAGCACCGAGGAGCAGGCGGTGATCGACGGTACGGCCCAGGAACAAACCGTATCGCAACCTTCCTACGAAGCCGCACTCGATCTGACCGAGACCTATTACTGGAAGGTCGTGGAGGTCAACGAGGCCGAAGATCCCGCCGCCTGGGAAAGCGACGTCTGGAGCTTCTCGACCAACGACTTCATCGTCGTCGATGACATTGAAAGCTACACCGACGACATCGAGGCCGCCGAGACCATCTGGCAGACCTGGAGTGACGGTCTGGAGGATCCGCAAAACGGCGGCTCACAGGTCGGTTACGGCGAAGCACCCTTTGCCGAGCAGGCCATCGTCCACAGCGGCAGGCAATCCATGCCACTGGCCTATGACAACTCCACAAGCACGTTCTCCCAGGCGGTCCTCACGTTCGACGCCCCCCAGAACTGGACCAAGCACGGCGTCACCGCGCTGGTGCTGTTCTTCCGCGGCCGCCTGGACAACGCTCCCGCGCCGTTGTACGTGAAGATCAACAACACGAAGGTGCCTTACAACGGCAATGCCACAACGATGTCGCTGTGGAAACAGTGGAACATCGATCTGGCCTCGCTGGGTATGAATCTCACGAGCGTCAGCAGCCTGACGGTCGGCGTCGACAAAGGCGCGTCCGGCGGAACCGGCACCGTCTACGTCGACGACATCCGGCTGTACGCCACGCCGCCCGAGATCGTCACACCGACCGATCCCGGCAACGACGGCCTGGTCGTGCAGTATTCGATGGAAGGCAACCTGCAGGACGGCTCCGGCAACGGCAACGACGGCACGCCCATGGGCGATCCGACGTATGCGGACGGCCCGGCCGGCTACGGCCAGGTCCTCAACATGGACGGCACCAACGACTACGTGGACCTGCCCATCGGCTCGCTCATGGGGACATGGCGAGATGTGACCATCGCCGTACGCGTGAACCAGACCGATGCCTCGCGTCTCTGGCAGCGGGTCTTCGATATCGGCACGGGGGCCACGGTGTACATGTTCCTGACGCCGAACAACGGCACCACCCAGACCACGCGATTCGCGATCACCACGGGTGCCGGCGCAGGTGAATCGCCCGTGACGGCCCCGGCCCCATTATCGCCCGGCTGGCATCACTTAGCCGTGACGGTCGACAGCAGCGCTATGACTCTGCAACTATATGTGGACGGCAACGTGGTGGCCAGCGCCCCAACAACAGTGCTGCCGGCCGATCTGGGCGAAACGACCCAGAACTGGCTGGGCCGGTCGCAATACGAGGCGGACCCGTATTTCATGGGCATGCTGGACGAGTTCCGCATCTACGACCGGGCCCTCTCGGCGAGCGAGGTGCGGTACTTAGCCGGCGATCGATAAGAACTGTGCGGGATCAGGTGGGCCCGATTCGAGACCCGCTTGATCCCAAAAGAAGAGTAACCTAAAAGATCGAAGGAGGCATGTCATGATGAAGAAACTGATGTTAGCAGCCCTGGCTCTCGCGATGCTCAGTCCGGTCGTGACCGGACAGGCGGCCGATCTGGCCCATCGCTGGAGCTTCAACGGCAATCTCATGGATTCTGTTGGAGGCAAGGATGCCGCAATTGTGGATCTGGGGGCAAATGACGCCACCTTTTCCAACACTCAGTTGACCCTGGCCGGCGGCGGCAAGGACACGTCGGACTACATCGATCTGCCCGACGGCGTCGTGAGCAGCCTGGGCGACTCCGTCACAATCGAATTCTGGACCACGCAGAATGCCATCCAGAACTGGTCCCGCATCTGGGACTTCGGCAGCAGCCAGTCCCACAACGTGTTCATGAGTTGGAGCCGGGGCACCGCGCCCACCCAGGACCGCGTGTCGTGGGCTGGTCCGAGCGATACGCAGACCGTGGACGACTCCGTCGCACCCTACACACTGGGAACTGAATTCCACATCGTCTGCGTGTTCGAGCCCGGCTTGGTAACGTGGTACGCAGCGCCCGCCGATGTAGCGGATCTCGGGGCAGCGAGGGGCTCTTTTGAAACAGCGAACCTCTTGTCGGGTCTGGAAGACACCAACTGCTGGGTGGGACGGTCGCAATGGCCGGACGGCACCGCCAGCGCCAGCTACAACGAACTCCGCCTCTGGGTAGGCGCCCTGACCGCGGACGAGTTGGAAGCCCTGCACGACCTGGGACCCGAGCGGCTCAACGCCAACGTCGCTTTCTCGCCCGTACCGGCAAACGGCGCTGCGGATGCCTTGCCCGACGGAGCCCTGAGCTGGACGGCGGGACAGGACGCCGAAGCCCACGATGTGTACTTCGGCACGGCGATGGACGCGCTCGAATTGGTGAGTCCGGGCCAGGCGGGCACGACGTACGATGCCGGCGACCTCGCCTTTGACGCGACTTACTATTGGCGTGTGGACGAGATCGCTACGGATACCATCTTTGCGGGAGATCTCTGGAGCTTCACGGTCGAGCCCTTCTCCTACATGCTGAGCAACGTAACGGCGACAGCATCCAGCGCAAACGATGAGACCATGGGGCCCGAGAAGACGATCGACGGGTCCGGCCTCGATGAGAGCGACCAGCACTCGACGACAGAGTCCGACATGTGGCTCAGTTCTATGACGGGCGATCAGCCGACCTGGATCGAGTACACGTTCGACAAGACCTACAAACTGGACAAGATGCTGGTTTGGAACTCCAATCAAGGACTGGAGACCGTTGTTGGCTATGGAGCGAAAGACGTAACGGTTGCATACTCCACTGACGGCACGAGCTGGGAGACATTGGGCGATTTTGAGTTTGCCCAGGCCCCGGGCGAGGCGACCTACACTGCAAACACGACTGTGGACTTTGCCGGCGCCGCGGTCAAGGCCGTGAAGTTGACGATCAACAGCAACTGGGGCGGCGCGCTGCCGCAGTACGGCCTGAGTGAGGTTCGCTTCTTCCACATTCCCGTCAGGCCGACCAATCTGAGCCCGGCTTCCGGAACAACCGACCTGGAGAGCCCGATAGTCTTGAGCTGGCGCGCCGGTCGCGAAGCGGTGACCTATGATATCTATCTGGGAACCGACGTGAACAACCTGCCTCTGCTGACCAGCGTGACCGAAGCCAGCTACGAAGCTGAGGTCGAGCCCGACCTGACCTACTACTGGCAGGTCGTCGCGGTCAACGAGGCCGCGGATCCGCCGGCCTGGGAAAGTGAACTGATGAATTTCACGACCACAGCGCTGCCCAGGGATCCCGGCACCGACAATTTGACGCACCAGTACACGTTTGAGGACGGCACGGCCAACGACGGCGTCGGTGAGGCCCACGGGACCCTCATGGGCGATGCCGCCGTAGTTGACGACGCGCTCGTCATGGATGGTGTGGATGACTGGGTGGAAATGGATGGCGCCGCCATTGCGATCAACACCTATACCACCGGCCTGACGCTGGAGCTGTGGTCTGCACAAGGCCCGGAGAACCAGGGCTTCTCGATGACGGCTTCATTCGGCGGCACCTGGGATAATGGGTTTGGGAAGGATTACCTTGGCATCAGCACCACACGTGGAAACGAGGTTTCCCGCGGGATGATCGCCAATACACCCGATCAAGAGGCCCCCTGGGAAGACGAAGTCGGCGTGGATGGCCCGGAACTGAACGATGCATTGGTGCATCAGTATGTCCTGACGATTGACGATCCGGCGGGTGACGGATCGGGCGAACTGGCTTACTACGTCGACGGCGTGCTCCAAGGGACGACGCCTCTGAACGGCAGGACCATCGCTGGCTTGAGCAACGATTTCGCCTATCTGGGCAAGGGCGTTTACAGCGTCGATGGCGAAGCGGCCTGCAAGATCTACAAGTTCAGCGTCTACAACAGGGCGTTGTCCCTCGGCGAGGTCCGCTACCTGGCCGCAATGACGCCCAAGGATCCCGGCACAGTCAATCTGACGCACCAGTACACGTTTGAGGATGGCACCGCCAACGACAGTGTCGGCGAGGCCCACGGGACCTTGATGGGTGATGCCGCCGTAGTTGACGGCTCTCTCGTCACGGATGGTGTGGACGACTGGATGGAAATGGATGGCGCTGCCATCGCGATCAACACCTATACCACCGGCCTGACGCTGGAGCTGTGGTTGACGCAAGGCCCCGCAGATCAGGGCTTCTCCATGACGGCTTCATTCGGCGGCACCTGGGATAATGGGTTTGGGAAGGATTACCTTGGCATCAGCACCACACGCGGAAACCAGGTTTCCCGCGGGATGATCGCCAACACGCCCGACCAAGAGGCCCCCTGGGAAGACGAAGTCGGCGTGGATGGCCCGGAGTTGAACGATGAGTTGATGCATCAGTATGTCTTGACGATCGATAACCCGGCGGGCGATGGGTCGGGCGAGCTGGCCTACTACATCGACGGCGAGCTGCAAGGTACGACGCCTCTGAACGGCAGGACCATCGGTGGCTTGAGCAACGACTTCGTGTATCTGGGCAAGGGTACCTACAGCGTCGATGGCGAAGTGGCGGGCACGATCCACCAGTTCAGCATCTACAACAGGGCGCTGTCCCTCGGTGAGGTCCGGTACTTGGCCGGCGATCGCTGATCGATTCGCTCTATTTGAAGACCGCAGCAATTGCATGGGCCTGTGCCACTTCGGCGCAGGCCCTTTTCATTCGTGCGAATTGGGCAACGCGAACTGTTTGCAGAAGGTATCCACGAGCGTTTCAATCGCTTGCTCCACCGCGGACGATACGGGATCACCCAATCGGGTCTGACCTGCCTGAATCCCAATCAGGTGCACGTCCATGTCAGCCTCTCGGCGCAGCACATCGATGAAGAGGTGAAGCGACAGGGCATGGGTGGAAAGGCCGGACTTGCGGATCTGTTCGGGCCCAAGAAGGCGTATCTGCCCCGGCTGTCCTCCGAAATCGACAGCGTCCACAATCAACAGGGTGTCGGGCGCCGGCTTCAGAATGGGTCGGATGTGGTTCTCCGGGGCTGTGCCGGCGTCAATCACCTTCGCAGAGATCTTCCCCGACAGGCGCTCGCAGACACGCGGCCCGGCGGCGTCATCGCCTTTCAGTACATTCCCCACTCCAAGGATCAAGACGTTCGAGCCGCTCAGTGTCTCCAGGAACGCTGATAGCTGTGGGTCGGTCCCCATGACATCACAGCCGGACGTTCAATTCGCACTTGCACGCCGGGCAGAGGATCTGCATGAACTCGCTCGTCCGAATCTCCGACGGTTCGCCCTGCTGCTGGCCATTTTGCTGCCCGCCCAGCAATTCCTGGTTCTTGGCTAACAGCAGAGAGGGATTCGTGTACGCCAACGGCCCGAGCTTCTCGTAGAGCCACACGAGATGCTTCTTCGTGCCGATGCAGGCGCCGCATTTCTCGCAAAGCTGGAGCTCGTATTCGTGTGTCTCCCTCATGGCCTGTCTGTCCAGCCCGGCCAGGTCCCACTGCTTCGACAGATCGATTCCGCTTTCCGTAGTGCAGCTGTCATGACAGTTGCCACAGAAAATGCACGTATCGTACCGGAACACGATTCGTCGCGTAGGTGGATCGGCCGCCAGATCGTCAACGTACGTCAGCGCCTGCGTCGGGCAGACGTTGACGCAAGCCCCGCAGCCGACACAGGTATCTGAATCGAACTCCGGCTTGCCTCTGTACCGTTCTGGAACCACACACGGCTCGGCCGGAAACATGGTCGTAAAACGCGGCGAAAGAACAGCCGTTACGGCCTCTTTCAACTCTCGTAATTTCGGCAAACGCACCGTCTCACTCCTAAGTATCACACAACTGTAGTATCCCGCTCCACTTTGGGCTGCTTGACCTGCTCAGCGTACTTGTCGACGACGGTCCGATTCCACAGAGCGACACCGGAAGCGTATGCGCCTTTGGCAATCGCGTGCGCGGCGGTCGGAGAGGTCACCAGGATAAACACCGCACAGACAATCGCCTTGGCGGCCAGCGCACCGGTACCGCTGGCGATGGCCACCCCCGTCAGCAGGAGCACCGTCCCGAGGGTCACACACTTGGTGGCTGCCTGCAGCCGATTGTAGACGTCCGGAAATCGGACGAGGCCGATGCAGCCGAAGATATTGAACAGGATGCCCACCACGATCAGGATGTAGCCAATGACGTCACTCATCGAAACCTCTGCCCTCCAGGAATTTGGCCAATGCGATGGTGCCGATGAAACTCAGCAGCGCCCAGGCCAGGGCGACACTGAGGTAGAAATCCTGGCCGGTCGCCAGGCCCAGCAGCCCGCAGAAGCCGACGATGACGATGCCCAGAATATCGATCGCCACCGTTCGGTCGGGAGCGCTCGGCCCGCGACCGATGCGATAGAGGCACATGAAGCAGCACGCAAGCAGGCCCAGGTAAAAGAGTTGCATCAGCACTTGCATAGACACCTCGGGTTATTCGAAAATCTTCCGCAAGAACCATTCAAACCGCTGCGAGATCAACTGCGTCGCCTGCTCGACGTCGTCGGTCTTGACGTTGATCCAGTGCACGTACAGGTAGCCGTCGTCCGTCAGATCGACCGTCAGGGTCCCGGGCGTGAGCGTGATGGAATTCGCCAGAGCGGTAATGGCCGAATCCGTTTTCAGATCGGTCTTGATCTTGACAATCCCCGGCCTGATCGGCATCGCCGGATGTAACGCACGGTACACGACGTCGAAGTTCGCCCGGATGACATAGTAGAAGAACACCGGCACGTAGACCAGGAACCAGAACACCCGCACCGGAGAGATGAACACGTGGTGCTCCTTGGGCAGAATCTCGTGGAACAGGATCGCCACGAGAAAGGAGGCAAGCAAGCCCGCAACGACAATTTGCAGATCCATGCCGCCATCTGCGAAAGGCCACGCCACGAGTACCCAAACGATAAATGCCAGGACGAAATAGATGATCCGTCGCATGGGGCAAATCCTCGCTTTGTCACAAATCGATCAATCTCGTTGAATGGTTAACGCCCTCGAGCAGCACGTCCACCGCCGGCTGCAAGACAGCCGCCCGCAATGACGGCACAAGCACCAGCAGACTCATGAACACGCACAGCACAGCCAGAGAGACCATTGCCACGAGCATCGAGCCTTTGGTCTCCCGCACATGGCGGAGGTGTTCGGGCAACTCGCCGAGGAAGACGTACCGCTGCACCTTCAAGTACATGATGAGCGTGCACACGGCGACACAGACAATCGCGGCGGCAATCCAGTAGAAACCCGCCTGCACCGCGGCGATCACCAGAATCAGTTTGCTCCAAAATCCCGGGAAAGGCGGCACGCCCGCAATCGAGGCCGATGCGACCGTGCACGTCGCGCGGGTCACGGGCATTCGATCGGCGAGCCCGCCCATATCTCGCATCTGTCGGGTCCCGGTCGCCATCTCGACCGCACCGCTCGTGAGGAACAGCAGCGACTTATAAACGGAGTGGTTCACCAGATGGAACAGTCCGCCCAGGATCGCCAGAGAGGCCCAGGCGACGCTCGCTCCCTTCGCGAGTAAGACTGTTCCCAGGCCGATGCCGAGCACGACGTAGCCGACCTGGCTGATGCTCGAATAGGCCAGGAGCCGCTTGAAATCCCACTGCCCGATGGCCAGAAGGCCGCCGGCCACCATGCTGAGAAGCCCGAGTGCGATCAAGACCCATCCCACAGGAATGGAGACACCGAAGACATTGAAGATCAGTCGAGTCAACGCATAGATCCCGAGCGCCTTGATTAACACGCCCGACAGCATCGCAGAGATAGGAGCCGGCGCGGAGGGATGGGCATCCGGCAGCCACGCATGGAACGGAACCAATGCCGCCTTCAAGCCAAACCCGGCGACGAACAGGCTCAACGCAAAGGCCAGGCCCGCATTCATGCCGGTGCCCTGGATCGCCCGAGCGATGTAGGCCATGTTGAGCGATCCGGTGTTGCCGTAAACCAGCGCGATGCCGAACAAGACGAATGCCGAGGCGATGCTCCCCAAGACCATGTACTTGAAGGAGGCTTCGAGTTCTTCGTGCTCGCCGCCGAATCCAACGAGGGCGTAGGAGGCGATTGAGGCGATCTCCAGAAACACGTATAGATTGAAGATGTCGCCGGATAGCACAACCCCGTTCATCCCCGCGACCATCAGCAGGAAGAGAGTCAGGTATTTGGGCTTGGCCGTGTACTGCTCCATGTATCGCGTGCTGAACAGCATGGCTGCGGTGCCGACCGCCGTGATGGCAAGGAGCAGCAGCGAGCTGAAACCGTCGAGGACCATATTGATCCCGAGCGGAATCGACCATCCGCCCACCTGGTACACCCGTGCATCACCGAAGGACATCACCGCCAGGACGAGAAGAGAGATCATCGCCAGGTTGGCCAAAAACGTGGCGACCGGCCTGAGCCCCTTGCCCAACGCAGGAAGCACAAACGCCACCACCAGCGGAATGGCCACAAACACAGGCAGCGGTACGCTCATCCTCGCAACCTCCTTATTTCGGTGATGTCGAATGTGCCGTACTTGGTGTACGTCCGGATACAGATGGAAATCATCAGGGCGAGCGAGCCCAGGCTGATAACGATCGAGGTGAGCACCAACGCCTGCGGCAACGGATCGACCACCGCCGCGAGAAAATGAGCGGTAACGGCTTTCGTGGCCACATCCGCATCAGAAGTGCTCAGGATCGGGGCCGTGCCGCCAGTACGATAGCCCAGCATGATCAGGAACAGATTGACGGCGTACTCCATGACAACGATGCCGATGACGATCTTGACCATGTTCTTCTTGACCACCGCGCAGTACAGGCCGATCATGAACAACAGAAAGCACAACGCGTACAGCATGGGTCTTACTCCTTGGACTCGCCGGTCCGATCGGACAGGCGCTTGTTCGCCAGGCTCTCCGAATCGTATCGGAACATGGACAAAGCAAAGATAACCAGGAACAGCGAGGCCCCTACCTTCAAGCCGATGGCGAGATTCGACAGAGGAATCGTGCCGCCGCTGACCAGGTTGAAGGGCTCTCCCGGCAGGTACTTCTGATACAGGAAGTTCACAAAGAACGAGCCGCCAACGACCAGGCCAAGGATGGCGATCAGGGCGAACAGGAACGCGCCCAAGCAGTCCAGCCTCGAAGCAATCGGTAGCGGGAGATTCTTCTCGACGAACTCCCTGCCGAAGGCGAGCATCAGCAGGACGTAGGAGGATGCCAGGATCACGCCGCCGGCAAATCCACCGCCGGGACTGAGATGCCCGAACAGGATGATGTAAATGCCGAACAGGAAGATCAGCACCTTCACCCAACTGCTGACGGTCTTGACGATGACGGTCATTCCTTTCATGCGTCGGGTTCCTCCAGCAACTTGCGGCTCTTGTCTCGCAGAATCACCATGGCGCCGATGATCGCCGTGAACAGCACGGTCGCCTCGCCCAGGGTATCGTAGGCGCGATAGTCCAGGTACACGGACGTGACGAGGTTTGTCGCTCCCGTATCCTGCAATCCCCGGCGAACGTAAGTCTCGGAGGCGGTTCCCGTCAGGCGGGCGAAGACCGGCTCGCCGAACGCGGGCAACGCATCAAAGACGCGAATGCCCGCCACGAAGATCACGAGGATGATAACGATGGAGACGACCGTCCCGAAGAATTCGCGGTCTCCCGAGATAAACGTCAGGTCGCGAGAGATAGTGGCCCGGATCAGGATGATCAGGCCCAGCACCTCGACCACGATTTGGGTAATGGCGATGTCCGGGGCGCGCAGAAACAGGAACATGAGCGACCCGCCGAACCCGATCGCGCCGACGCAGATCACGGAACCCAAGAGGTTCTTCGTCTCTACGGCGATGATCGCCGCGATAATCATAAACACCAACAGGATGTAAAATATCGCCATCGGCGTGTCCCTCACAAGATTCCCATAATGACGAACAGCACGAGCAGCAGCCCCACCGTCACCCAGGTCAGATAGATCGGCAGCACGCCGCTATGCAGCCATCGGAGCATCCCCGTCAGCACGAGCCCCACTCGTCCGCCCTGGTTGTACAGGTCGAAATGGCCCTGCTCCTGGCCGCCGTACATCTGCCGAAGGCCCTTCATCGTGGAGATGGTCTTGTAAAAATGCGTACCGGGAATAATCATCTCATCGTTGGGCTGCACCTCGCCGCAAGTCCAGGTGGGCACTTCACGGACTTTTTTCATGAACGCTGCGACAAAAAGAACGACCAATCCCGCACCCACGCCGACGAGAAGCAGCGCCGTGGCCAGTTGCGAGTTCCACCACCCGATGAACACCTCCGGCCCCTCCGCAATACCCAGGGCAGGCAGAATCAACCCGCGCAGCGGGACCGTGTAGAAGATGCCAAAGAACACGCAGAAGAAAGCCAGCACCAGCATGGGGAACGTCTGAAGGGCACTGACCTCCGTCACCTTGCTGAGCCGGTCGGGCAAGCGCGACAGAAAGATGGAATGCAGGATCTTCACGAACGAGGCCAAGGTCAAGGCACTGCCGAACATGGCGGCCAGCAGCCAGAGAGGCCACAAGGACGCCCCCGTGCCCGGCTGGGTCGTGCCCATCTGCACGACGCCCTGGTAGACCATCCATTTCGACGCGAAGCCGTTCAACGGAGGTATGCCGGAGATGCTCAGCGCGGCAATCAGACAGGCGGTGAACGTCAACGGCATTTTGTTGCCCAGGCCGCCGAGCTGATCCAGTTCCGCCGTGCCGGTCGCCTCCTCCACCGCCCCGCCGCAGAGGAACAGGCAGGACTTGTAGAGAGCATTGTTCAGCATGTGGAACACCGCGCCCGCGATGCCGATCGGCGTCAGCGTCGCGATCCCCAGGATCATGTAGCCGACCTGGCTGACGGCATGGTACGACAGCAGCTTCTTGAGATTGTGCTGGACCATGGCGATCATCACTGCGATGACGACCGTCGCCGCGCCAATCACCGCCAGCACGGCGGTTAGCGCGCCGGGTTCGAGCAGGAACAGTCGCGTAACGATCAGGACCAACAGATAGATACCCAGCAGCTTGTCCAGCGCCGCCGGCAGCAGCGCCATGACCGACGGCGGCGCATACTCACCACTGGCGGGCACCCAGGTATGCAAGGGCATGGCGCCGGCCTTGGTGATCGCCGCCAGCATCAGCAGCAGAAACGCAATGATGGGCAGCGCCGCCGTCGTGGGCAGGCTGATCTGCGAAATGACGAAGCTCCCCGAGAGGGCCCAGACCATGCCGATCCCCAGCAGCAGGCCCGCATCCGAGGCCCCGATCATGGCGAAGCTCTTCGTCGCCGCGAAGTTCGAGTTCCTTCCTCCGGTGCTGATCAGAATGTACAGCGAGGCGGTCACAACCTCCCAGAAGATCAGCAGAAACAACAGATGGTCAGAAAGCAGGATGCCGGCCGAGCCGCCGATCGCCAGCAGCAGCGCGCCGTAGTATTCATTCGGACGAGCTGCGCCGGCGCGCGACTTGAGCGAATACAACGTGATCAGCACGCCGAAGCCCATGGCGAACATCAAGATGAAGGACCCCAGTGGAGCGGCCGTCAGGAGCAGATCCAACTGGAATCCATCCAGCGCCAGGACCGGGAAGCTGTAGGCGCCTGCTTCAAGCCGGAAGATCTTCAGGGACAGTACGAAGGCAATCGCCGAAACCACCAAGGCCGCCAGCTTGAACATGGGCTCACCGCGCCGGGGCAGAAACAGCATCACAACACCCACGACGAGGGGCAGAAACACCGGATAGAGCAGAATCCTGTCCAACTTAGAAATCCTCCAACTTCATCTCCGGCCCGCCCATTTCCTTCTTCAGGCGCGCCGTCTTCTCCCGGCTCAACCGCAGGAGATTCTCATAGTCAAGGATCACGTTGTGGTGGCCATCCACGACAGCCATGCGCTCCGTACAACTGTAGCAGGGATCAACGGCCGCCAGCGTCAGCGTGACGTCGGCGATGTCGCCCCCGATGCACGAGGCCTTGAAAGAAGGCACGTTGACGTAGCTGGGGGCTCTGATCTTATGCCGAACGGGGCGATTGCCGCCGTCGCTGCGCACATAATGGAACGTCTCGCCACGAGGCGCTTCCGCATGCCCACACCCCTCGCCCGGCGGGATCTCTTTGACTTCCACGGCCACGGGACCTTGAGGGAGCCTTCTCAGCGCTTGTCGGATTATTTTGACTGACTCCAAAGTCTCCAGCAGGCGAACGACCGCCTTGGCAAAGACGTCCCCCTCGGGCTGGCTGATGACCTTCCAGTCCAGCTCGGCGTAGGCGGCGTACGGATCGTCACGTCGAACGTCGATGGCGATATCACTGCCCCGAGCCGTCGGCCCGGTCACAGCATACTTGATACCATCCTCCTTCGTCAGCACCCCTACGCCCTTAAGCCGAGCGTGCAGAACCGGGTCATCCAGCACCGCTTTGGTCAGCATCTCGGTCTTCTTCTCGATCGTATCCAGTTCCTGCAGGATCTTGGGCTTCATCTCATCGGGAACATCTTCTCGGCAGCCACCTACCTTCACGTTGCCGTAGTTGTTCCGGTTGCCCGTGACCTCTTCGAGCAGATCGAGCACGGGCTCGCGATATTTCCAGGCCCACATGAAAACCGTGTCGTAACCGATGAAGTGTCCTGCCAACCCGACCCACAACAAGTGGCTGTGAATGCGCTCCAACTCGTTGATGATCGTTCGCACGTAGAGGGCGCGCTCCGGAGGCCTGACGCCGGCGATTTCCTCGACCGCCTGGACATACGCCAGCGGGTGGGACGCCGAGCAGATCCCGCAGACGCGCGAAACCAGATACGGCACCTGGTCGAACTGCAAGGTCTCGCTGATCTTCTCGATGCCGCGGTGGTTATACGAGATCCGCACATTGATGTCGGTGACCTTCTCACCGTCCACGGTCAACTGGAAGAACTCCATCTCCTCCTGCAGCGGATGAAACGGGCCGACGGCAAGGACCGATTTTTGCAGGGGCTCTGTCATGTCTGCACTTCCTTCCGCAAGGGGTAAACGCCCTGGGGCCAGTCATCCTCCAGGATCAGCCGCTGCAGGTTCGGGTGGTTCGTGAACTTGATGCCGAGGAGATCGTGCATTTCGCGCTCGATCCATTCGGCACCGGGAATCAGCGGCGTGATGGAATCCAACTCCGGCGCGTCCCGGTCGCGGACAAACGCCTTGACCGTGACGACGCAGCCGCACTCATCATCCGAGAAATGATGAAGGACCTCGAAACAGTCCTGTGCGTCGATCCCCGTCGAGATCACGAACCGCAGGCCGAGATCCTCGAACAGAAACCGGCACACCTCATAAACGTTCGCGGATTCACACGGCAGGAACACGCGGTTCTCCGCCTTGCGCTCGATGCCCGCGATCCTATCCTGGATCCGCGACAACTGGTTGTCCAACTCGTTCTGTTGCATGTTCTTCTTTCGGTTCCAGGGCTGAAAGAGCCTTCACTACGCCTGAGATCATCGCCTCGGGCTTCGGGGGACAGCCCGGGACGTAGGCAATGATGGCGCCGGGATCAACCTCCCGGATGATATTGTCTATTGGACCGGCGACGTGATACCCGCCTTCGAAGATCCCCGTGCCGCACGCGCACGCGCCCATGCAAAAGACCACGCAGGGCTTGGCCGTCTGTCGATACACCTCCTGTACGCGCTTAGCCGCCTGCCGCGTGCCCACGCCCGTCACCAGCATGGCATCAGCATGTCGCGGGGAGCCGACCAGCTTGATCCCGAATCGTTCCACGTCGAATTTCGGTGTCAGCAGATTCACAATTTCGATATCGCAGTTGTTGCAGGCTCCCGCGTTGACGTGGAACACCCAAATCGACTTCTTCAATGACCACAGTTTCCAATCCATAGGCTCACCTAAAGCCACGCGATGCCGTAATAGTTGCCGAGCGACGCCAGGACCACGGCGGCGGCCAGGGCCGTCCCGCAGTAGAACCAGAAGAATCGCATGGCCTGATCGATTCGCACACGCGGGTTCGTATTCTTGATCAGGATCACGAGGACCAGGACCAGCACGTACTTGCCGAGTCCCCACAGCAGCGACCAGCCGGCGATCTCGATACCGCCCAGGAAGACCACCACTAAAAACAGCGGCAGGGCGACGAGCATCATCGCCTGCATGAGCTTCCAGACGGCCAGAAGGGCCCCGGAGTACTCGATCATCATGCCGCTGGCGACCTCGGTCTCCGATTCGGCGATATCGAAGGGCACGAACCCCAGCTTGGCCTGCACGCACAACAGAGCCACGAGGAATGCCAGCACTCCCGATATGCTCAGGACCGGCGCATGCTGCGAAATGGCGGCCAGGCTCAACTGCTCGCCCGGCTCGGCCAGGCCGGCCGTCTTGATGATGACCACGATGAAGGCGAGAACGAGCGGCAGCTCGTAGCTCAGCACCAGCTTCATCTCCCGGCTCGCGCCGACGGCCGCGTGCGGACTGCCGCTGGCGCTGCTGCCCAGGATCAGCGCCAACGAAGGAAGGACCATCAGATACACGGCCACGATGATATCCCCCACGTACGTGACCTGTGCCGTGGCCAGCCAGAGCACGGTCGAGAGCAGCAGGACGCCGGAAAGCCCCACAAGCGGGGCGCCGACGAACACGGCTCGCTGCGCATCCCGGGGGATCAGGGTCTCTTTGCCCATCAGCTTCATCACATCGGCCACCGGCTGATAGACCGGCGGGCCGACACGGTACTGCACCAGCGCGCTGACCTTGCGGACCAGCCAGGAGGCGAACAGGCCCACTGCGAGCGTGAACACAAAGCCCGGGAAGATCAAGATCCAAAACACGTTCTGCATCGCATCGATCATTTCCTGGCCTCTTCCTCTTCTGTCAGGACCGGTTTCCAGACGCTGTCGTCCGCGACTTTGACCACGACGTCCTCAAAGATCTCGACCGAGTCTTTGCCGGGCCGGATCTCGGCGTAATCAATACTTCCGTCGCCACAGGTCTGCACGCACAACGGCTTTTCACCCGGCTGCAGCCGGCCCCGGCACACATCGCACACACTGCTCGGGAAGGGAATCAAATCGGTGTAAACGGTCCCGAACGGGCAGGCGATCGCACAGGTGCCACAACCAGTGCAGAGCATATTCGCCCGTTTCAGAATACCGGCATCGTGCGTCTTGCTCGGGACCTTCTCCAGCGCTCCGCGCGGACACGCCGTCACGCAGGGCGCCTCTTCGCACCGCCGACAGATCAGGGCGAACCGAATCATTTCCAGCAGCGCGTCGAATCCCTTGTTCTCCGGATGATGCTTGTACGAGCACAGGACATGGGACTGCTCCTGCGTTCTCGTTTTCGCCAAGTCGATGATCAGCTTCGAACTCATAGCCCCTCGACTCTTTCTGCGTTTCACGCTAATCCCATATCTTCGGGTACTTGCTGATCTGCTCGTACGTAAAGACGGGACCATCCTTGCAGACGTAGTATCGGCCGAGCATGCAGTGTCCGCACTTGCCAACGCCGCAGCTCATGTTCTTCTCCATGGACAGATAAATGCTCTTCGGATCGAACCCGAATTCCAGCAGCGTGACGGTGGCGAACTTCATCATGATCGGCGGCCCGCAGACGACCGCCACGGCGTTGTCGATATCCACATCTTTGCGATCGAGAATCGTGGTGACCACGCCGACGTGGCCGTCCCAATCGCCGTTGGCCCTATCGACAGTCAGCTTCATCTGAACGCCCTTGAGCTTCTGCCACTGGCCAAAGAGCGTCTCCTTGTAGATGAAATCCGCCGGCGTCCGCGCCCCGAAGCGACACACGACGGACTTGAAGTCGTCGATGCGGTCCACCAGCGTCAGAAACAGCGAGCGGATGGGGGCCAGACCCACGCCGCCGCCGACGATGTAGATCTCCTTGCCGGCGAACTCGTCTATGGGATAGCCCTTGCCGTAGGGCCCGCGAATGCCGACCGGCTGGCCCTTTCGGCACTCGTGCAGCAATCCCGTGACCCGGCCCGCCTTCATGATGGTGATCTCCATCTGTTCCGTCACGGCCGGCGACGAAGAGGGGGTGAATGGCGCCTCGCCCTCGCCCGGCAGTGTCAGCTCGACGAACTGGCCCGTGTCGAACTTGAACTGTGCTTCGGGCCGGATGACGAAACTCTTAATCGTGGGCGATTCTTCGATGATCTCCACGACCTCGCCGTTAATCGGTTGGTAGATATTCGCCGTCATTGTGCAGCTTTCGCGACCTTCGAGTTCCTGTCGGCAAGTTCATCATTCAGCTTCTTGAGCACCACGCGGATATCGACATCCCCGGCCTCGGCATCGACGCACCGCCCGCAGCCGACACACATGTCGATTCCATAGCGGTCGAGGAAATAGGCGAATTTGTGCATCAGCCGGTGCCGGAGCCTGTCGCCCAGCACGCGGCGGGGATTCGCCCCCCCTGCCACTTCCGCGTAGCCGGCTCTCATGCAGCTATCCCACATCTTCGTTTTCGCGAAGTAATCCTTGCGCTTCGTGTCGTACAGATAGAAACAGTGACACGTCGGGCAGACCCGCGTGCAGGCCTGACACTCGACGCACGTTCGAGCCACTTCATCGAATACATCCGAATCATATCGCCCTTCCACGATTTCTCGAACCGGCGCGTCGAGCCGGAATTCGGCGTTCTTCTCGGCCAATTGGCGTTGGGCCTCCGTGCGCAGTCTTTTTCGCTCGGCCAGCAGGGCATCGGGGACGTCACCGAACAGCGCCGCGTGTGTGAACAGCAAGTTTCTTCCTTTGGATGAACCGGCCTGGATGATGAAACCATCGGGCACGGCCGAGACGTTCAGGTCGAATCCGCTCTCCGGGTAGGGCTTGCCCTCGAGAATATTGCAGAAGCAGCTTTCACCGGGCGCCGAACAGTCCGAGGATATCGTGAACATCGCCTCCCGACGAGCCACGTACGAGGGATCTTTGAAGTCCTCGTCCGTGAAGACTTTGTCGAGAATCTCGATAGAGCGCAGGTCACACGCCTTGAGCCCGAAGACGGCAAACGGCTTGACCTCCTCCGGCTCCACCGGTTCCGGAAAGACGGCCGCAAGCTCGCGCAACGGGAACAAGAACTCCTTCACAGGCGTGCACATCCGGATCTCGTTGAACTCAACCTCCGCGCTCGCCTCCGGATCGTATCGTTTGCACACCACGTGGTCGCCGACCTGATGCGGGATGTACAGGTCCATTTTTCCCGCGACGGCATCGAGAAACGGCTTCAGCCTGCTGATGAAAACTCTTTCCATCCTTCACCCACTTTGGCGACGATTCCAGGCCGATTCACTCGCAGGCAACACGGCAGCGCCCAGCTTCCGGCACCTGCGACTCAGCCTTAACATCTTGTCTGGAAACGAGTTATATATACTCGCTCAGCCCGCCGACATGTAGTACGGCAGGCGAGCCAGATCCATCGCAATGTCAATCGTGATGACCTTCACGCGTTTCGGAACCGTGATGTACCGAGGTGAGAAATTCAGGATCGCTCTGACGCCGGCCCCGACGAGCCTGTCGGCCACGGCTTGGGAGGCGCCTTCCGGCACGGCGATAATACCCAGACAGATGTCTCGCGCATCCAGGTTGGTCAACCTCGCGATATCCTCGACAAGAACGCCCGCTTTCCTTCGACCGATCTTCCTCCTGTCGACGTCGAAGGCCGCTGTGATTTCAAATCCATAGGTGCGGAAACCAGGAAACGCCAGCATCGCAGACCCCAGATTGCCGACTCCCACAAGCGCCGCCTTGTGCCCTATGTCCAAGTGGAGGATCTTGTTGATGCGTCTGATGAGATGGGTCAGCTTGTAGCCGACGCCCGGCGTGCCGAAATCCCCGAAGTAGGAGAAGTCCTTTCGGATCTGCCACGGGTTCACCCCAAGCAGGCCCGCGAGATCCTTGCTGGATACGCTCTCGATCCCCTCCTGAGAAAGGTGCATCGCCCCCCTCAAGTATACCGGCAGGCGCCGAATCGTCTCACTTGGGATCCTGCGATACCGCATAGCACTCCAGCCAATTGGTGATTGTGTTCACTTTCACAAGACACCATCCCGATTTTAGAACCGAAACATATATTGTCAAGCGGAATTGATGTTTTTTCCGGTCAGGGATACCCGCATAAGCTCTTTCCCAACAAGGACTTGGCGTATGTAGGAAATTTTTTATAAAATCCTCGCGGGGTTTTTCCCTGCGGAGGTTTTCCGGTCGTGGGCGGATGCGCCGTGTGAATGTCCCGCGATCTCGCTCGGCTCAGCGAGCCGAATTGCCTGCCCCGTTCGGGACGGTGAAGATGAACGTACTGCCCCCATCCGGATTGTTTTCCGCCCAGATCCGGCCTCCATGCCTCTCAACCACCTGCTTGGCGAAGGCCAGTCCCAGGCCCGTCCCATCCCGCTCGGCCTCCCGGGCGTTGTCGGCCCGGTAGAACTCCTCGAAAATGTGTGTCAGATCGGCTTCGGGGACACCGATGCCGGTATCGGCAACCTTCACCTGGATGAATTCCCCGTTCCGCGTCACCTCCAGGGTGACGTTGCCTCCTTCAGGGGTATACTTGACCGCATTGAAGAGCAGATTGGTGACCGTCTCTTCGATGAGCACGGCCTCGCCCCGAATTTCATCGACCGCCGGATCGATCTGATGACTCACGGTGATGGATTTCTTCTGGGCGCGGTTCTGGATCGAGGCCAGCGAATTGAAGATGCAATTCCGCAGAGACACCTGCTCGACCTCCAACCGCCCCGTCAGCTTCATCCGCGTCAGTTTCAGCAGGGACGTGATGAAGTCCATACACTTCGTAGCCCGCCGGTGAGCCCTCTCCACCAGGTCTTTCTGCTTCTCGTTCAACGGCCCCACCATCTCGGTGAAGACGATATCCAGGCAGCTTTGCACCGCCGCCAAATGACCCTTGATGTCATGTGTCAGACGCAACACGTACTGATTCTTGAGTGTGTCCTTCTCCTGCAGCAATGCGTTGGCCTGCTCGTATCCCTTCTGCTGCCGGCGGAGCTGCTCGGTGATCGAGGTGGTCATGTAGACGACCAGGTACAGGGTGACCGTGAAGACAAACAGAAAACCAAAGACGAACATGGCGTCCCGATAGAGCCCGTGTCCGGCGAAACCCACCAGGTCGTAGTGCCGGATCACCCCTGCGCCCTCAAGAATGACGAGACCTCCGAAAAGCACGACTGCCAGCGTCGCCTGGAGGTAGCTCTGCCGCTTGGAACGCAGAATGCTGGCGATGATCATGTGAAAGACGAAGAAGAACGAGAAAGGATTCTCGATGCCGCCCGAGAAGTGCAGAATCGTTGCGAGAATGAGCAGATCGCCCGAGATCTGGAAGGTAAGAATTCCCCCGATCTTCGTTTCCGAGGGCTCCTTATTCTCCCACGTCCAGTACCTGAGCAGATCGTAGAGGACGAAATTGTACACCGCCAGCACACCGGCGACGATGTATAACGTAAGGTCGGGAAGGGAAACATCCATGAACTTGCAGGCAATGAAGGTGGTAACCACCAAGGCCCCGATAGCCACCCACCGGAGCTTGATGAGCCAGGATGCCCTCTGAATCAGGCTGCTACTGGTAAGAACGTATTCCATACTACTCAGGACTTCTGAAGAAGGTCCGCGACCATCTCCAGAAGCACGTCCGGTTTGACCGGCTTGTCCAGGTACTCCTCGACCGGCAGCCAGGACGTATCGCCGGCCGTGTCCTTGAAATCCAAGCCCGTCTTATGTTTGACCGCCGTCAGCATCAGGATGGGAATCTCCTTGTACTGGGCGTCATGCTTGAGCTCGCGCGCCAGCTCGAAGCCCTCCTGGCTGGTCCGCATCATCACATCGAGGATGATCAGGTCCGGGCGACTCTCCCTCAACCGCTCCATGCCCTCGGCGCCGTCTTGCGCGCGGGCGACCTCATACCCTTTGTTCTCCAGGACCACCGTCATCGCCTCGGTGATGTCAGGATCATCATCAATGATCAAAATCCTGCCCTGTCCCATACAGCCTCCTTGGCAACCGGATACTGCCGACTCATGGTGATACCTATATACTACACATTGGGGGCCCCTCGCGTCAACAGAGATAGCCCTGAATGCGTCGGGACAGGTCCCGTCCGAATCATTCCGCCCGACGGCAAGGATCGTCAGCGCCTCATGCACCGGTTCGCCGACGGAGTCACCATTCACCAGGATCGTCGCCTGTCCTGCGCGGCGGCCACGGCATCCCTGGCAATGATCGCGTTCTCCCGGATCTGGAAATCGAACATACCGACGCAGACGAAGTCCGCTCCGTTCTCAAAAGCGTACTTGAATCCATCGCGGGGATGAATGGCTCCGGCCGCCAATACCTTGAAGGCAATCCAGGGCCTGCGCACCGTCCTCATGAATTCGATGGTCTGCTCCGGCGTAATCGACCAGATGTTGTCGTGGTCGTGTGAGCCTCCGCTATCGACGTTGAACTCGACCCTTTGTTCCTTAGGCGTGGCGGACCAGTAGTTGCCGTGGTGCAGAGTCTTCATGTAGAAGTCGGGTTGTATCCCGGCTCTCTCCACGGCTTTCGGCACCTTGAGCGAGTGGCCTCCGATCCCGGCGACCAGGCCGCGGCTCTTGATGAACTCGACCGCCTTGCCAAGCAAGTCCACGCGCCCGTGGCTAACGAAGCTATCGCCGACGCCGCCCTGCACGTACGCCCCGACGGCCCCACGATCGATGGCTCTCTGAATATCGCTTGTCACGTCATCGCTCTTCGGATGGACCTGGGCGATCCACTGAATCCGCCCGCCCCGCTCCTTCCAATACCGGTTCAGATAGTCCGACGAGGCGGTGATGATCGCGTTGATCCCGTTGTCCTCCGCCAACTGAAGGGTGTCCATGATCCTCTCTTCCGTGGCGTAGGCCTTGAACAACTCGCGAAGATACTTCAGGTCGCGGCTGTGCGACCAGCCGCTGAACTGATTGCCGCCGATGATCAGCCGGCTGATTGTGAGATCTCCGATCCTGCCGGTCGGCACTTCTATTCCAGACATACTGAACCTCCATAATGTAAATGTCTCCGGGGCCAATCCCAAGAAGCCATCCGCGAACTCACGTCACCGGTTTTGCCTCGCGGAGAATGTCGGCCTTGATGCCGGAACCGGGCCCCGTGGGGACGTTGATCGCACCGTTCTCGAGGCGCAGCGGCGGATCGTACCATGAACCGGTTCGCTCTAAGCCGCCCTTGTACTCCTGGAAGTCGCCCATATTGGGAGTAAACGAGGCGAGGTGCAGTACATCGACGTAGCCCACGCCCCCGCCGGACATGTGGGGGATCACCGACATCCCGGCCCGAGCCGCCATGCGGGCGACCCGCGTGGCGCGAATGAAGCCCCCGTTATAATGCAGGTCCGGCTGAACGACTTGAACCGCTTCGTTGTCAACCATCCATCGGAATCGACGCAGGCTCGTCTCCTGTTCCCCGCCTGCGATAGGGATATCCAGCGCGTCGGCCACGCGTTTCGTCTCTTCGAGATAATCGAACGGGCAGGGCTCCTCGAACATATCGATGCCGTGGTCCTGGAGCAGCCTGCCGATCTCGATGGCCTTCCGTGCATCGTACGAGCCGTTGGAGTCGGCGTAGATCGTGACCTTGTCGCCCAGGGCCTTTCGAACGATCCGGATGAGGCCCTCGGACCGGCCGGGGAACGAATCGGCGTTATTGCTCATTCGCCCGCCGACCTTGAACTTCACCGCCCGCGTCCCGGTGCGCTCGATGTGCCCGGCCAGGACCTTCACCTCCTGCTCGGGCGTCGTATCACGATTGCCGCTGGCCACGTAGATGGGGACTTCGCGACGAATCACGCCCCCGAACAGCTCCCCGATGGACTTGCCCGCGACCTTGCCCAGCAGATCGAGAAGACTGAACTCGACCCACGCCACACAGCACCAGAACGCCACGCCGGAGAGTTTGTAATTGCTCCTGTAGACGTAGACGCCGTCGATAAGCGATTCCAGGTCCCGCGCATCCTTGCCGACGAAGTATGGAATCACGAGCTGCTGGAGAATAGGAGCCAGATATCTCACTCGCCCATTTGTTACCGCAACGCCTTCGGCGCCATCGGCGCTGCGGGCCCGGATGAAATAGTCTCTCTCATCCCGGAGCAGCTCGATCGAGGCGATGCGGACGGGCGACGTGATCGAGTCGAGCTTCAGCAGACGGGCGGAGGCAGCTTCGTCCAACTGGCTGACCGTAGGTTTCGCGGCCGATGCAGGCACGGCGAGACCGCCACACAGACCGATGGCGGACTTCACAAAACAACGACGATTCAACTTCATGTTCGCTCTCCAAATGGCGATGCATTTCTTTCGGCCGATCTCAATTCCCAATGTGGTCCGTCGATGCGCGTCAATGTGAAAAGGCCCCGCAGAATCTCGCCCCGCAATTCCAGAGTGGTGAGACCGTCCTTCTCATCCAACCCGTGGCACATTCCACGGTCGACGAGACTCACCCTGCCGGTTCCCTTTTGAACGGGCCCTTCGTACGTAAGAAACCTGAGCGGATGGTCGAAGATCTGGACGGCCCGAACCGCATGGTCCAGAACGGCCTGCGGCGGCTGCTCCAAACGAAACGTAACCAGAACACCCTCGCGCTCGATCATGAAGTCCCAATGGACCCCTTCACCCGTCGTATGCTCCTGGACCACGAAGCGAGGCCCTGTCATACTCATTCACCTCCAAGTTGCGGTGGTTTCCGGCCTTGCGGCGGGTGCAATCGGGCCGGTCCCCTGAAGAATTCATGGCCGGGCCGACAATATAGTTGTCCGACGGCACGAACTATCCTATGATACGACAGTAATCTATCAAGAGCCAGGGGAGCCGACAGGCAGATAATCTGCCGGCCGGCTGAGAAATCACCGCGTGGGTGATGACCCTACGAACCTGATCGGGTTAAGACCTGCGAAGGGAGGCTTGCCGCATAGCATGGCACTCCGTTTGCGGGAGTGCCTTTTTCTTTGGGACGGGCTGCGATGCAATCGCTGCAAATCAACGGCAAGCTCCGGCAGTTCCCGCCGGAGGAGATGCCCGCCACGCTCTCGGCGCTGGTCGAGACGCTGGGGATCGCGGCCGCCACGGTCGTGGCGGAGGTGGACGGGACAATCGTCAGGCCCGATGCGTTCGCCCGGACGGCCCTGCACGACGGGCAGGCCATCGAACTCGTGAAGTTCATGGGTGGAGGTTGATCTGATGGCCAAGCTGGTGATCGCGGGCAGAGAATTCGACTCGCGACTGCTCGTGGGGACGGGCAAGTTCGCATCCCCCAAGGTCATGGCCCAGGCCCTGGCCGCTTCGGGCGCGCAGATCGTGACGGTCGCACTTCGCCGCGTGGATATCGATAATGCCAATGACGACACGCTCCGCGAGATCGACCGCGACCGGTATCTGCTTCTGCCAAACACTTCCGGCGCCAGGGACGCACAAGAGGCCGTTCGCCTGTCCCGGCTGGCCCGCGCAGCCACCGACATCAACTGGGTGAAGCTCGAGGTCACGCCGGACCCGTACCATCTCCTGCCGGACCCGGTGGAAACGCTCAAGGCCGCCGAGATCCTGGTGAAGGATGGCTTCATCGTCCTGCCCTATATCAACGCGGACCCCATCCTCGCCAGAAGACTCGAGGACGCCGGCACTGCAACCGTGATGCCGCTGGGCAGCCCGATTGGCTCGAACCAGGGACTCAAGACCCGTGATGCCCTGGAGATCATCATCGAGCAGAGCAACGTGCCGGTCGTCGTCGATGCCGGGCTCGGTCTGCCCTCGCACGCGGCCGAGGCCATGGAATTAGGGGCCGACGCAGTGCTCATCAACACAGCCATCGCCACGGCGACGAACCCCTCCGAGATGGGCCGGGCCTTCAAGCTGGCCGTCGAGGCCGGGCGAACCGCCTATCTATCCGGCCCGCGCGCTCCGATCGCAGGAGCCGAAGCGTCGAGCCCGTTGACGGGTTTTCTGAGGGAGTAAGATGAACGTCTCAGCGGCCCCATCGCGTTCTGCGGACTCCATCAAGGCAATCCTTGAGAGGCAGCGACTTGACCGGGATCAGGACTTGTGGCGGCAGCGACTGCAAGAGGTGACGCCGCAGGACGTGGAAGCCGCTCTCGCGTGGCGGCCGGGCTCTTACAATCTCATGAAGCTGCTCGCGCTGGTCTCGCCGGCGGCTGAGGCCTACCTCGAACGGATGGCCGAGCTGTCGCAGAAACTGACGCGGCAGCGTTTCGGGCGGACGGTCAAACTCTACGCACCGCTGTACCTCTCCAGCTACTGTGTCAACCGCTGCCGGTATTGCGGCTTCAACCAGGACAACCGGTTCGAGCGCGTCCGGCTGACGATCCCGCAGGCCGTGGCCGAGGCCGAAATCATTGCCCGCGAAGGATTCCGAGACCTTCTGCTGGTCAGCAGCGAGGACAGAGACTTCATTACGGTTTCCTATCTGACGGACTTAGCGAAGGAGCTGCGAGGCGCATTCAGTTTCCTGGGCATCGAGATCCATCAGATGACAGTTCCGGAATACGGCGAGCTGTTCGATGCCGGCATCGAAGGAGTGACACTCTACCAAGAGACCTACGACCGGCCCACCTATGCCCACTGCCACCCGGCCGGTCCCAAGGCTGACTATGACAAAAGGCTGCGAGGACCCGACGACTTCGCCGGAGCGGGGATGCGCGAGATCGGGCTCGGCGTGCTGCTTGGCTTGGCGGACTGGCGGCTCGAAAGCCTGGCGCTCGGGGAACACGCCTTTCACCTGTTCAAGCGCTACTGGCAATCCCGCATATCGTTCTCCTTCCCGCGTCTGCGGCCGGCGTGCGGCGTGCCGCCGGAAGAGTTTCCTCACCTAGTCACGGACAAGAACCTCCTCCAGATGATGCTCGCCCTGCGCCTGTGCTTCGCCGATGCCGGGCTCGTGCTGTCCACGCGAGAGCCAGCCAAGCTGCGGGATCGACTCGTCCAGCTCGGCATAACCAAAATGAGCGCAGGCAGCCGGACCAATCCGGGAGGCTACTCCGGACAGCACCCAGGCACCGGCCAATTCGAGGTCGACGATATGCGAAGCCCGTCCGAGATCGCGGCGATGTTCGGGACCCAGGGACTTGAGCCCGTTTGGAAGGACTGGGATCGGGCGTTCCTAAGCTCTTAAAAATCCATTACTTACGTGCAATCGCCCAAACCGGACGGGCCCTCTCAGAGAATTTTTCTTTTTTCCCGGATGACCCATTGACCGAACTCGATCCAGACGCTATAGTATAATCATCACTATTCCGATTGATTTGCTGATATAATCGAGTTTCCGTGAGAATCTCAAAAAAATGCTACTATGCCCTGCGGGCTCTTTTTGAACTCGCCCTTCGTTGCACGACTACCCCTGTCGCCGTCACGGAGATTGCGAGCGATCAGGATATGCCACCACGATTCCTGGAAACGATCTTGAATGAGTTGCGCCATGCCGGTCTTGTCGTTTCCCATCGCGGGAATGCGGGGGGATACAGCCTGGCCATTCCGGCGGAAGAGATCACCGTCGCCGATGTCCTCAAGGTGATGCAGGGTCCTATATCCGTGATGGCTACACATGACACCCGGGGCAGCAATGGAAAGTACCTCTGTGGAGACTCCGCATTTGACGAGTTTTGGGGGATGGTGAACGAATCGATCAGGCAACTCTGTCGGGAGACGAGTCTCGCGGACCTGGTCAAACGGGAACGGATGAGTGAGAACCGGCCGATGCCGGATTATGTCATCTGATGGATTCAAAGGCCTCTTTTTTTGAAGAAATTATATAGTAGGCCCATAGGATTTGTAAGATATCAAGGTGAAGGGCAATGGAATCGCACTCCAGGAGTATCGTGAAAGCCGTCACGTGGCGGGCCGGAGGAACGGTCGTAACCTCTTTCATTGCCTGGACAATCACCGGTGAAGCCACTCTGTCCATAGGCATTGGGCTGCTGGACAGCCTGGTCAAAGTGGGCGCCTTCTATCTACACGAGCGGTTCTGGAATCGCCTGAGTTTCGGCAAGCTTGAGCCGCCGGAATACCAGATTTGACAGTTTGATGAATGTGTCGTTTTGTGGAGACCTTACCTATGCTGACAAAATCCCTCGCAAGCATGGCGGATGTGGACGTGAAGGAGTTGGTGGAGGGCCTGAACTTTGCCCAGAAAGTGGAACGCTCCCTGGCCCTGATCGAGGAGGCCTATCATGAATTCGGCGACCGGCTGGTCGTGGCCAACAGCCTTGGAAAAGACTCGAGCGCCGTGTGGCACTTGGCGAAGCGCGTCAACCCGAAGATCCCCGGCTTCATAGTAACCACGCGCTATAAGCCGGCTGAGACGAAGCAGTTCATGGCCGAAGAAGTGCGGCGGTATCCCGAGCTTCGCGTCTTCAGCAACGAGCAGGAGATTCCCGAGAAGCTCTACGCGACCGACCCGGACCGGTGCTGCGAGATTCTCAAAGTCATGCCCACCCGCCAGGCGGTCGAGGAGATGAACGTCGCCTGCTGGGTCACGGGCCTGCGTTGCACCGAGGGCCGGACGCGCACGGATTTCAAGGAGGTCGAGCAGCGCGACGAAGGCCTGATCAAGCTGAACCCGATCCTGCTCTGGTACGAGCGAGAGGTATGGCAGTATCTGGCGCTGAATCGCGTGCACGTCAACCCGCTGTACGCCAAAGGCTACCGTTCCCTCGGCTGCTGGCCCTGCACCAAGATCGCGCAGGGAGCCGACGAGCGTGCCGGCCGATGGATCGGCACCAGCAAGTGCGGCGGCGAGTGCGGGATCCACACGAAACCCCTGCTGAACTACCAGATCTGAGAGGAATCGAGCCATGAGGCCCGAGACCACAGCCATCCATAGCGGTTCGGTCGGCGTCGACGGCAGCGGCGCAAGCGCCGTCCCCATCTACCAGACGGTGTCGTACGCGTACCCGACGGCCGAAGAGCTTGCAGGCGTCTTCGGCGGCACCACGCCGGGGTACGTTTACACGCGCATCGCGAACCCAACTACGACGGCGCTGGAAGCGACTCTCTCGGAGCTTGAGGACGGGATCGGCTGCATCGCCACGGCCAGCGGCATGGCCGCCATCGCTTCGGTCGTGATGGGTCTACTCAGGGCCGGCGACGAAATCGTGGCGGCCGTCGGCATTTTCGGCGGTACGATTTCTTTGTTCGAGAACATGCTCCGCCGGTTCGACATCAACACTCGTCTGGTGGAGCCGGGTGACACAGATGGATTCGCGGCGGCGGTCAACGACAAGACCCGGCTCATCTTCGTCGAGACCATCGTGAATCCCCGGATGGATGTACCGGACCTGCCGGCCGTCGCGGCCATTGCGCATCGGGCCAACATCCCGTTGATCGTGGACAATACGGTGACAACGCCCGTTCTTATCCGCCCGGGCGAGTTCGGCGCCGACGTCGTCGTTCACTCGACGTCCAAGTTCATCAACGGCCATGGCACTGCGATCGGCGGCGGCATCATCGATACGGGCAATTACGACTGGGCGTCGGGACCATTCGCGGATATAAGAGAACTGTCGCAAAGCGTGGGCCGGCTTGCGTTTCTGTCGCACTTGCGACGCCTCGTCTGCCGCGACCTCGGCGGCTGCCCGGCGCCGATGAGTTCGTTCCTCATGCTCCAGGGCGTCCAGACCCTGGCCATGCGGATGGCGCGGCACTGCGAAAACGCCCTGCACCTGGCCCGCTTCCTGCAGAACCATCCGCAGGTCCAGTGGGTACAATATCCAGGGTTGGCGGACAGCCCGTACTTCGAGCGGACGGTCCGGCAGTTCGGCGGGCGCGGCGGCGGGCTCCTGACGTTCAGTCTCGGCAGCACGGAGCGAGCGTTCCGTTTCATCGCCGCGGTGAGACTCGCCAGGAACCTGGCCAACCTCGGCGACGCGAAGACACTGGTGATTCACCCATCATCGACGATTTTCCGCGAATTCGAGCCTGACCGACAGCGGCGGATGGGAATCGATCCGGAGATGATCCGCGTCTCAGTAGGCCTCGAAGATTTCGACGATATTCGAGAAGACTTTCAACAAGCCATTGATAGAAGCGCTGAGATTTGAGATGAAGTTGACTGTAAATGGTAAAGAAGTGGGCCTTGACCGGTCATTGCTGGTCAGGGAGCTGTTAGCGGACCGGAAGGTGAAGATGCCCGAAATGGTTTCCGTGGAACTGAACGGACGGATCCTGCGGCGGTCGGAGTTCGATACGACCGCCCTGAACGACGGCGATACGGTGGAATTCCTCTACTTCATGGGAGGCGGACGTGCCACTCACAGAACAACAGATTGAACGGTACAGCCGGCATATCATCCTTCAGCAGGTCGGCGGAGCGGGCCAGGAGAAGCTGCTCGCCTCGCGGGTGCTGATCGTCGGGGCCGGAGGTCTGGGCGCCCCGGCGGCGCTGTATCTGGCAGCCGCCGGCGTGGGAACGATCGGCCTGCTGGACGGCGACGAGGTGGACCTGACCAACCTTCAAAGGCAGATCATCCACCATACGGACGACGTCGGCAGGCGAAAGGTCGACTCGGCGGCCGAGAAAATGCGCGCCATCAATCCCGATGTGAGCGTGCGAACCTACGATGTATGGGCCCGGGCGGAGAACCTCCGGGAGATTGTCAAGGAATACGACTTCGTTATCGACGGCGTGGACAACTTCCCCGGCAAGTTTCTGATCAACGACGCCTGTTACTTCGAGCGGATCCCGTTCTGCCACGCCGGGATCCTTCAGTTCGAGGGCCAGTTGATGACCGTCCTTCCCGGGCGGACGAGCTGCTACCGCTGCCTCTTCCCCTCGGCGCCTCCTCCTGGCGCCGTGCCGTCCTGCGGGCAGGCAGGCGTGCTCGGCGTCCTGCCCGGCGTGATCGGCTCACTGCAGGCGACCGAGGCGATCAAGTGCCTGCTGGGGATCGGCGATCTGTTGACCGACACGCTGCTGACGTACTCGGCGCTCACGATGGAGTTTCGCAAAGTGCGCGTTAGCCGCAATCCGGATTGCGCGCTGTGCGGCCCGAATGCAACGATCACAACGCTCGTGGATGAGGGAGACGTGGCCTGCGATGAAAAGGGCTGCAGATGTTAGCTCTGGAGATTCCCCAGGCCACCCTCAACGAGATGATCGAACAGGCGAAAGCCGAGGCCCCGATCGAGGCGTGCGGCGTCCTCGCAGGTTCGATGCAGCGCGTGCAAAGGCTGTACCGTATGAGCAATGTGGACGGCAGTTGCGACCACTTCATGATGGAGCCGGCCGAGCAGTTCAGGGTCGCCAAGGACATTCGCGCCGCCGGATTGCAGATGCTTGCGATCTACCACAGTCACCCGGAGACGCCGGCCAGGCCGTCCGCCGAAGACATCCGTCTGGCCCTGACCAGTGACGTTGCCCACGTGATCCTGTCTCTGCAGGACGCGGGTCGCCCGCAGGCGAGAGGCTTCGACATACAGGATGGAATGGTGACGGAAATCGAATTGAAAATTGTGAATCAGTGACCGAAGCGACCGGACGTTCCGGGGCGCTTTTGAAGATCAGCATGTAGTAGGAGTTGTTTCAGCAATGAAGTATGGAATCAAGTCGGTTTGTTTGATCCTGTTGGCATTTCTGGGGTTGGGCAGCGGTCTGGTCCGAGCGGATCGCAGGGCCTACGTGTGGACTTATGAATACATGACCATGCCCCAGGGCGAGGCTGAGTTTGAGTATTACCTGACGATGCAAGCGCCCGACACGGGCGATTTCGACGACAAGAATACCTGGGAGCATCAGGGCGAACTCGAGTACGGGATTACCGATCGATGGGACATCTCGGTGTACCAGCGCTGGCAGCAGACGAATACTGCGACGGAGGACAAATGTGAATACACGGGCACGAAGCTGCGAACCCGCTATCGGCTGGGCGAAAAAGACCAGTACCCCCTGGATACACTGCTCTACCTGGAATACATCCGGCCGGACAGCTCGCACGAGCCCGAGTTTCTCGAAGGAAAGATCGTCCTCGCCAAGGACCTCGGCAAATTCAACGTCGCCTACAACCAGATCCTGAAGGCCGGCATCAGTCACGACGGCGACACGGAGCATGAGTACGCCTTGGGATGTGGTTACGAACTGGAGCCGGCCTGGAAGGTGGCGCTCGAATCGGCCGGGAACTTCACGGAAGACAGGTACTACTTTGGCCCCACAATCTCCTGGGCAAGCGAGCGCGTGTGGCTGGCTGCAGGCGTCCTGGGTGGACTCAACGACAGGAGCGATGATCTGCGCGTCAGACTGATCGTGGGCATTCCGTTCTGAGACATGATCCAAACTCATACTTCGTAGCGTTGTGACGAAATGAAATTGTCTGTTGAAATGAAGGTTGTGTTTCTCGTGGCGTTGGCAGGCGGCGCAGCGGCTTTGTTCATCGGATGTCAGCAGAGCATGACGCTGCACATGGACGAAGGCGAGAGGCTCCATAGAGCGAAATGTGCTTCCTGCCACCGCCTCATTGCTCCACAGGAGCGCACGCCGGAGCAATGGCGCCATTTGCTCGACGATCATGGGCCGAAGAGAATGACGGACGCACAGCGATCGGCGATCCTCGAATACCTCACAGGTGAAGAACAGACGGCACGGCTTGATCCGCCGCACGATCAAAGCCCTGCCTCTCGATGAAGAATAGTCAGTGGTGAATCGATGAAAAACACGTTGGAATTGCCGGAGAACATAAGAGAAGACACGCGGAGATACCGTGGGCAGGTCGAGAAATTCCTTGCCGGCGAGCTGTCGGCGGTGGTCTTTCGCGCGTATCGAGTACCGATGGGAATATACGAACAGAGACAGTCCGGGACATACATGGTTCGCGTCCGGATCGGCGCCGGGATCGCTTCAGCCGCCCAGCTTCGACGGATCACCGAGTTGAGTCGGAAGTATGGCAACGGCGTCGCGCACGTGACAACCCGACAAGACATACAGATTCACAAAGTCAGAATCGAAGACACGCCCGACGTGCTGGAGAGCCTGCTCGAAGTCGGGCTCTCGTCGCGCGGGGGCGGCGGCAACACGGTGCG
>CBFDBY010000063.1:0-34915 GCA_965603165.1 uncultured Phycisphaerae bacterium | reverse complement strand
TACTTCGGCGAGCCGGTCTGTGAGACGGTGATTGCGGGCGATATCAACGGCGACTGCCGCGTGGATTGGCAAGACCTTGCGATCCTGAGCCGGCACTGGTTGGCGGATAATCGCGAATAGGACTGCCGCGCACGGTTGACATGCGCCGGTGGCCGTATTTGGCAGAGCCCGCGACGAGACTCTTTAGGCGGCTGGCGTCATCGTTCGAAGTAGCAGATGACCCTCTGCTTGAGTGCGTCGGCGGTGAGGAAGATGCTGCCTTTTTCCGGCTCCGGCTCGATTACCTTGACGGCCTCCGCCCACTTCTCCGCTTTCGGGACCAACTGGAGCAGGCGGTTGGGCGAGTTCTCGAACCAGTCCGTGCGCAGGCAACTGTTTTCGCGTTGCGGCAGCAGTGCGACGTACAGCATGTCCTGCTCCACGAGCTCGTTGAGGAAGTGCGTGCCGAGCGAGACGTCGGGGACGAGGTTCTCGTGCATGGTCACGATCTCGCAGAGGACGGATGTCCGGCTGATTTCCGCGAAGGTCACGGGGATGCCGAGGAAGGGGTCGCTGGTGCCCCATCGGCCGGGGCCGAGGAGCATGACCCCGCCGGACTCGCCCGGCCCGGCGGCGCCGTTGATGCGCCCGATCAGCCGGGCCACCTCGTGGCGGTCCTGGAGCGGCAGCCGGCTGTAGATGGACGGGACCACGTACACGAAACGGCCGATCGGAATGTGCCGGCTGTGCCCGATCACGGCGCCGCCCGCCTCGAGGATGGTGTCGTCTGCGGAGACCTTCATCTCCGCCGCGCCGCCGCGCGCCGGGGCGATGGGCAGTGGCGTCTCCATGCCCTTGACCGGAAGGGGCCGGCACTGGACCAGGTGAATCCTGTAGGAGCTGTCGCCGACGAGGTTCAGCGTGAATTCCACGTCGACCGGGTATTCGTAGGCCTCCTGCAGTACGCGGAGGATCTCCCGCATGTCCTTGACGAAGTCCGTCTCCGAGAGCAGCTTGTCGAAAGTCGGCACCCATACCTTCGCGCCGGCGGCGGTGTGCAAGGACTCGTCGGCGGAGGCGAACATCTTGATGGGCACGCCGGTGCTCTCTTCCACGACGTCGAGGAAATGTCCGGACATGAGGCGGTTGGCCTGGAGGTCCAGGTAATCGACGCGCCGCTGCGCGTACTGTCGGACCTCTTCGAAATTGGATTCGGGGCGTCGGTTCGGCGCGTTGAGGGCGACGAGGCGTGTGTAGTCGTCGTCGGAGCGGTCGACGGCGCGCGTGCCTAATCCGAAGACCAGCCGCAGCACGCCCGCTCTTGGGTCGATGCTCTCGTGCCAGACGTATGGGTTGAACGAGAACCCCACGCCGGCCGCCTGCGGATAGTAGTACCGCCCGTACATCGCGCCGGAGACCCGCATGACCAGCAGGGCCATCTGCTCGTCGTGAGTCAGGAGCCCGCGCTGCTCGCGATAGCGAAGGGCCTTTTCGCTCATCGTGCTGGCGTAGATGGTCCGCACGGCCGAGAGGAAATCCTCGAGCCGGCGCTCCCTCGGTCCCTGGTTCGGGCAGAAGACGCTCTCGTACTTGCCCGCGAAGGAGTTGCCGTAATTATCTTCGAGCAGCGAGCTGGAGCGGACGACGATCGGCGACTGGCCGAAGTAGTCGAGCATCTGCTCGAACTGCTCGAGAATGTAGTCAGGGAACTCGCCCATGAGCATCCTCTGCCGGGCCTGCACGGCGCCCTCCATGAACGTCTCCGGCTGTCGCTGCTTCTGGCGGAGCCACCAGACGCCGTTGCGGACCAGGTACGTGTAGAAGACATCCGAGCCCACGTAGAAGGAATCCTGCTCTTCGAGGAGCTCGGCGAAGTGGGGCGAGTGCTGTTTGAGGATGTTGCGGGCCACGAGCATGCCGACGGTCTTGCCGCCGACGAGTCCGGAGCCGATCATGCGCCGCCAGACGTTGATGACGTCCTCCAGGCTGAGGTAGTGGGAGACCAGCTTGCCCGTTCCCGAATCGCGCGAGATGGCCATGCGCCGGAGGTGATCGAATGTCTCGCGTTCTTTTTCGGGGGGGCAGCGGTCCGCCTTGACCGCGTCGAGGACCTGCTGGGCCTCCTCGAAGGCGCGGTCCCAGAAGCCCGGGCGGGCGTCGGAATTCAGGTCGGACCAGTTGACCGAAGTGAGGATCGAGGAGATCAGGACGCTGGACGTGACGGGTCGAAACTCGTCGCCCTGCCAGGCGTGTAGCATGTTCATCGTGGGCGAGTAGCGGAGTTGCACCTTGAGCGGGTGGACGTAAAGCGTCCCGGCGTGGCGGTACAGTTCCAGGAACAACTGCGTCGTCTCGCTGATCGGTCGAATAGCCTTGGAGCTGTGATAGTTGCGATAGAGTGCGAAATAGGCCACGGTCTCCAGGTCGTAGAGGAACGGGCAGGTGAGCATGAAAAAGTTGCCGAGCATGGAGTCGGAATACCAGTCGGCGGCCAGCTCCGACAGGCAGTCGAAGATGTACAGCGCACCGCGTCCAGCTTCCTCGATGACCGCGTGGATCCGGGCGATGAACGTCTCGAAGCCCTCGGCCGGGTCCACCTCGTGCATCTCCATCGGACAGTCCTCCGGGATCACGGGCGGATGACTGGCGAACCGAAAGTAGATCATTCTGCGGCCGGATTGCAGGCCCGCCCGGCAGTACGGCGCCACGACAGCCATATAGTCCTCAACCGAATCAACCTGCCAGACGATGTTGTCGCCGGGCAGGATGCCTTTGAGGATCCGGTCCAAGCCGGGCAGGCCTGTGCCCAGCGCCGTGCCATAAGCGCTCATGCCGTTGTCTCCTTTTTCACCAAGAGTATCGCCATCGCGCGCGAGTTGCAACGAGATCGTATCGCAACCGGACTGCCGCCTTGCTCGTTTGCGGTTAGCCGCCCGGGGCCGCGTCCCAGCTCCTGTCGGAGGTGCGATTCACGATGGGACGTGTGGAGCGACGAAATATGTGCATGTGACTTGCTTTCGCAGAGGAGCATGCGATCGCTCAGGGTTTCACCATCGCTCGCGCTCTCTCTCGCCATGCGGCTGCGCCATGCGCTCTGAAATAGTCGAAGGATTCATCATCAACGAGCTTGCCGAGCAGCGATTTTCGGTCGCCGGGGGTGGCGATCTCTTCAATGATCTCTTTGCGCACGTTTTCGAGTTCCGCGAGGAAACTACCGTGCTCCTCGGTGAAAATCGTCTCGAGTTTCTTTCGTAGGTGACCGGCGTAAGCAGGGCAGTAGCCTTCGGTCCCGATGGCGATCTGCAAGTCACCCCGTTTGACCACGGCCGGCACGAAGAAGTCACACAGCGCGGGTACGTCGACGACGTTGCAGAGGATCTCAAGGGCTTGGCAATCCTGATAGACCTGTTCGTTGACCTTCTGATTGTCTGTTGCCGCTACGACAAGGACGGCCCCGGCGAGGTACTGTTTCGAGTACCGGGCCCGAATCAGCTCAGCCCCTTGGTCTGTGCACAGCCTGGTAATCGCGTCGCTAGGCTTGAGGGCGACCACCACCAGCCGCGCGCCGGCGTCCAACAGGACGTGGGCTTTGCGGACCGCGACCGCACCGCCGCCGACGAGCACGACCCGCCGTCCGCCCAGCTCGAGGAATATCGGGTATTTTGCCATGCGGATCATTATACCCGTGCTCCATCCTACGCGATATGAATTTCCAGGCCTTTCGGATAAATCGCACGTCGTGGGGAGATAACCCATGCGCCCCACAGCATTTGAAGAGACATGCCGGCCTGGAGATTTTGGCTTCATCGGGCGGCGAACATGGTGTACACTCGAACGGCCACAGGAGTCGGCCGTGCTCTCATTGACTCTGAGGCATTGACGCCGGCATCATTGAGCTGTGCAGATGAGCGGCAGTTTACCGGCCCAGGTTGCGGGAGGTTCTGAGTGATACGGATACATGCACCTCTGACTGAGGCAGATGTACGACAACTGAGAGCGGGAGATGAGATCGTTGTCGATGGGACCATCTACACGGCGCGCGACATGGCGCACAAGCGTTTGTGCGCGGCCATCGACGAGGGAGGGGAGTTGCCCATTTTACTGGAGGGCTCCATCATTTACTTTGTCGGACCGACGCCGGCGCGTCCGGGCCGGGTGGTCGGGGCGGCCGGACCGACGACTTCCGCCCGGATGGATCCGTTCAGTCCCAAGCTTGTCGCCCGCGGCCTGCGGGCTACGATAGGCAAGGGCTATCGAAACGATGAAGTCCGCCGGGCACTCAAGGAGTACGGCGCGGTGCATCTGGCTACGCTCGGCGGAGCGGGGGCGCTGTTGGGCCGGCATATCGTCCAAGCTGAGGTCGTCGCCTACGACGATCTCGGTACGGAAGCCATTCGGAGACTGGAGGTGGTTGATTTCCCCGCCGTCGTGGCGTATGATGCGGCCGGCGGCTGTGTTTACGGTGATTGACCACGGCCGTCTGCGATTGGGGCCCTCATGGAGCGGAGTGTGCGGGTGGCGGCGGCAAGCGCAAGGTTGACGATGATATCGCCCGAACGCGACGGAACTGTCGGCACAGTATGCGGCGTTTCCGATACGCTCGCTCCTGCCGTGCGAGATCCTCGCGGATACGGCATACAATTGTTCTGGAGTCTGAAATGAAAGCAGCACTGCTTGGGCTTCCGCAGTCCGGCAAAAGTACGATCTTCTCCGCCATCAGCGGCAAGGCCATTTCGCCCGTTGGGATGGGCGTCATCGAAGAGGCGATTGTGCCCGTTCCGGATGAGCGTCTGCTCTGGCTGGAGAAACTCTACAAGCCGAAGAAGAGAGTGCACGGGACGGTGGATGTCCTGGATCTACCCGGCTTCAACTTTCTGGACGAGCACGGGCGAGCGGCGGCCCGTCGGCTGATCGGACAGATACGGACCGCCGAAATGCTGGTCCTGGTCGTGCGGGCGTTCGAGGACTCATCGGTGCCGCCTTACCGGCAGAATGTCGATCCGAAGCGAGATCTTGCCGAACTTCGGACGGAGCTGCTGCTGTCCGATCTAGAGCTGGTGACGGTGCGCGTGGAGAAGCTGGAAAAGCAGGTGCTCCGGCCGACGAAGACCCAGGCGCAGGACAAGGCGGAGCTTGCCCTGTTCAAGAGGCTCGGCGCGGCGATCGAGGCCGAGCAGCCCATCAGCTCGGCGATTCAGACGGACGAAGAACTCGCCGCCGTCAAATCGCTCGGTTTCCTGACGCTCAAGCCCATGGCGGTCGTCATCAACGTGGGCGAGAATGAACTCGACAAGTCGTTCGAACCGGGTGAGTTGATGGATGGCGTCGTTCCCGTGGTTACGATGTGTGCGAAGCTCGAGCACGAGCTGGCGCAGTTGGATGAAGAGAGCCGGACCGCGTTCAAGGCCGATTTAGGGATCGAGGAATCCGCCGCCGAGAAGTTCGTCCAGATATGCTATTTCGCATTGGGATTGATCAGCTTTCTGACGGTGGGCTCGGACGAGGTGCGGGCCTGGCCGATCCGGCAGGGGACGATCGCCTGGGATGCGGCGGGCAAGGTGCATTCCGACATCAAGCGGGGTTTTATCCGTGCCGAAACAATGGCGTATGACGATCTTCACGAACTCGGCGATGACAAGGCCGTAAAGGCGGCGGGCAAAATGAGACTCGAAGGCAAGGAGTACGTCGTCAAAGACGGCGATGTCATCAATTTCAGGTTCAACGTGTAAGCAGCTTCCACGGCAGGAGTTCCATAATCTATGAAAGCGGCTGTGCTGACGGGCATCCGTCAAATGGAGGTGCGGGAAATCCCGGACCCAAAGATCGAAAAGGATACGGATGTCCTTTTGAAAATCGAGAAGGTCGGCGTCTGCGGTTCGGATGTCCATTATTTTGAGACGGGCAGGATCGGCTCGCAGGTCGTTCAGTTTCCGTTCATCGTAGGGCATGAGTGTGCCGCGACGGTGGCGGCTACGGGCAAAGCTGTGAAACGCGTCAAGGTGGGCGAGCCGGTGGTCGTCGAGCCTGCTGTTTCGTGCCATGATTGCGACCAGTGCAACCAGGGCAGAGAGAATACGTGCTTCAAACTGCGTTTCCTCGGTACGCCGGGCCAGGGGGATGGCTGTCTCAGCGAGTATATCGTCATGCCGGAGGAGTGCTGCTTCCCCACGAAGGACGCGATTACGGTCGAACAGGGTGTTCTCTGTGAGCCTCTGGCTATCGCCGTCTACACGGTCAGGCAGTCCCGCTTGCCCCGTGGGGCCGACGTGGCCATCCTTGGGGCCGGTCCCATCGGTCTGAGTTGCATGGTCTGTGCAAGGGCCGAGGGCGTGCGGGCCTGCTACATGACGGAGAAAATCGACGAGCGGGTGGAATCGGCCGGCAAAGGCGGTGCAACTTGGGTTGGCAACCCGCTGAAGGAGGACATCGTTGCATCGATTCTGAAGCGGCAGCCGCCCGGAATGGACGTCGTATACGAGTGCGCAGGCCAGCAGGAAACCATCGACCAAGCCGTTGACTTGCTCAAGCCGGGCGGCAAGCTGATGCTGGTCGGAATTCCACGCGAGGATCGGATCTCGTTTGGGATTGACAAGATCCGGCGAAAGGAAATCACGATCATCAACATCCGCCGGCAAAACGGCTGTACGCAGGCGGCAATTGACCTGGTCGCATCTAACAGGGTGGGTGTGGATTTCATGGTCACTCATCGCTTCAAACTTGACCGGGTGCAGGAGGCCTTTGAACTCGTGGCGGCCTACGGCGATGGAGTCGTCAAAGCGGTGGTAGAAATGTAGCCCAAGCCTGTTCTGTGAGGGCGTGCGGAACACGCTGCGTTCTCGCAATGGACGATACTTGCGCCAAGAGCGATAAGGATTCGCCCCGGGTTCTTGTGCTGGCAGGAGCATGGTGAGTGTGTTGGGGGCGGCCGTATGTCGCAGAATAGACGCCTGTTTCCCTTTGCTCCCGCTGGGTTGCGGCGCCGGCAGGTTTCCATAGGGCAAACCACGACGGGAATCGTATGAACAGTGAGCAGAGAAAAGCCTGTATCCTGAGTATCGGCAACGAGTTGCTGAGCGGGCGAACCGTCGATACGAATGCTGCGCACATCGCCAGGCGCTTGCGGACGATCGACGTGCCGGTCGTCAGCGTTTACGGCATCGCTGACGACGAACCGGCGATTCGGCGGGCGCTCGGCCTGGCCATGACGGAGGCGGATATCGTTGTGCTGACCGGCGGGCTGGGCCCGACCGATGACGATTTGACTCGCCGGGCGATGGCTGGCTTTATGGGCGTGGACCTCGTGCTCCGCGAAGAGCTGCTTGGTAAATTGCAGCGGTTCTTCGAGCGGCGTGGTTTTGAGATGCCGGTGAGAAATGCCAGCCAGGCGCATGTGCCCCAGGGAGCGGCCGCCATAGAGAATCCAGTCGGCACAGCGCCGGGCATTCGAGCCCAGGTAGATGGGAAACTGCTGTTTGCCCTGCCCGGCGTTCCGAGGGAGATGGAGCACATGCTTGAGGCCGCGGTCCTCCCGGAATTGCGGCAATTCGCGAGCGGGCAGGCACTTATCGTCAGAAGGCTGAGGTGCTTCGGGGCGGGAGAATCGAAGATCGCCGAATTGATTGGCGAGGCCATGCGGCGCGGGCGGAATCCACTGGTGAATTGCACCGCGCACGCAGGCATTGTTACCCTGGAGATCGTCGCGACGGCGGCAGAGCGAGGCAGGGCGGAGGATTTGGCGGCAGGTGAAGAACGCTCGTTGCGTGCATCGCTCGGCGATCTCATCTATGGGACCGGAGACCAGACGCTGGCGGAAGTTGTGGGTGAGAGCCTCGCGCGGATGGGCAAGACGATCGCCGTGGCGGAGTCCTGCACAGGCGGCCTGCTGGCCAAGCTGATTACGGACGTTCCCGGTTCGAGCCGCTATTTCACTTGTGGCTGGATTACCTACAGCAATGAGGCCAAGAGCCGGGAAATGGAGGTGCCCCCCGAAATGATCGATGAATATGGGGCCGTGAGTGAGCCGGTGGCGCGGGCCATGGCCGAGGGCGTTCGCCGCAGAGCCCTCGCAGATTACGCCGTCGGCATAACCGGTATTGCAGGGCCGGGAGGCGGCACCGAACCAAAGCCCGTGGGGCTTGTATATATTGCGGTGGGTAGCCAGAATGGCACGGACGTATCGCGGCAGGTTTTTGCCTTCGATCGAAGCTCCGTGCGGCTGCGGGCGGCGCAAACCGCGATCAACATGTTGCGGATGAAGATGATGCGTTGACTTCTCCGGTCCGATAGGATATAATGGTACAGACCGGATGGTCGGCAGCACATGAGGTTCGTATGACCAAAAAACGCAGGCATTTAGGGGAAATCCTCTTTAAGGCCGGGCTCGTTGAGAAGCAGGCTTTGATCAAAGCCATCAAAACGTCCAAGTCGAGCAATAAGCGTCTGGGCCAGGTCTTGGTGGAATTGGGCTTGATCAATGAAGATACGCTGGCGAAAGCTATCGCCAAACAATTCGGGCTGAAATACGTCAATCTTGACGAAGTAAAGATTCCCGCCGAAGCCACGAAAATCGTTCCGGAAGACCTTATCAAGCGGCATAACATCCTGCCGCTGAGCATGAACAACGGACACCTGAAGCTGTTGATCAGCGACCCGATGGACCTCGATATGATGGATTCGGTGCGGCTTCGGCTGAACACGGAGTTGGAATGCTACGTGGCCAATCCGAAGAAGATCCGGGCCTATATCGACGAGTCGCTGGTGGAAGCGAAGGACCCGGAGGAGGATGACAGGCTGCGACACAGCATCGACGCGACGGCCTCTGAGCTGGCTGAGATCGGTAGCGAATTGCAGGCGGAAGCCATGCGTGCGGCCGCAGCAGGCGACGACGGCGACGAAGGTCCGATCATCCGGCTGGTCAACCTGATTATCGATACCGCCTACCACATGCGGGCCAGCGACATCCATGTCGAACCGATGTCCGACCGGGTGCGGATACGATACCGTGTCGATGGCGTCTGTCTTGAGAAGGACAACATCCCCAAGAACATGCAGGCCCCGCTGGTTACGCGATTCAAGATCCTCTCCGGCATGGATATTGCGGAGAAGCGACTGCCGCAGGATGGCCGTATCAAGCGGACGATCGCCGGCTCCGACATCGACTTTCGTGTCTCCTCCCTGCCGGGCGTGCACGGCCCCAGTGTGGTGCTGCGTATCTTGCGCCCGGACGCCGTCAATATCGGTATCGAGTCGCTGGGTTTCGAGCAGGATAACTACGAGCTGTTCCAAGGAATCATTAAGAGGCCGAATGGGATCTTTCTGGTCACCGGGCCGACCGGTAGCGGCAAGACGACAACACTGTATGCTGCGTTGCAGGAGTTGAACAAGCCGGACAAGAAGATTATTACCGCGGAGGACCCTGTCGAGTACAACTTCGCCGGCATGAACCAATGCCAGGTGAAGGAGGAAATCGGGCTGACATTCGACAAGATCCTTCGGTCCATGCTGCGTCAGGCGCCGAATATCATTCTGGTCGGCGAGATTCGTGATAGCGAAGTGGCGGATATCGCCATTCAGGCCGCCCTGACGGGGCACTTGGTGTTCAGCACCCTGCACACGAACGACGCGTGCAGTGCCATCACCCGTCTGATTGATATGGGGGTCAAGCCGTTCCTGGTGGCCAGCTCCATTCAGGCGATTATGGCCCAGCGTCTCATTCGCGTGATCTGCAAGAAGTGCAAGGCCGTGGACGAGAATCCGAATCCAAAGCACCTGCGGCTCTTGGGGATCGATCCGGCGGAGACCAAGAAGCGGCCCATCTACAAAGGGACAGGCTGCAGCGCGTGCCAGAATACGGGGTACAGGGGCCGTCTCGGCGTCTTCGAGATGATCGAGATGAACAACGAGTTACGGGAGTTGGCATTCAAGAGGGCCGCGACGAGTGATTTGCGGAAGGCCGCGAAGGCCAGCGGGATGCGGACGCTCGCTGAAGACGGCATTCTGAAGATATTCAAGGGTATAACGACACCGGAAGAGGTCTCGCGAAGTGCGCAGGTCGAAGGCGTCGTGGCGGAATAAACCAGTGTCTTGGTAGAGGATCACCAGAGATGGCAACATTGAACATGGATCGCATCCTCCAGGCGTGCGTTACGCAGGGAGCCTCCGATATTCACATCACCGTGGGCCGCCCGCCCGTGTTCCGTATTGACGGCCACCTTCGGTCACTTGAGACGAAGGTGCTGGAGCCGGATGATGCGGCTGCGTTGATGAAGAGTATCACGCCGGAGCGGTGTCAGCAGGAGCTTCAGGAAGAGGGGGGAACCGACTACGGGTTTGCCTATGGCGATGCCGCCCGCTTTCGTGTAGCCGTCTTCAAGCAGAAAGGCAACGTCTCTATCGTGTTGCGCCAGATCCCGAACAAGATCATGACCTTCGAAGAAATCGGGCTTCCGAAGATCTGCGCGGCCCTATGCCGGCGGCCCCGAGGGATGTTCCTGGTCACAGGGCCAACCGGAAGTGGCAAGACCACGACCCTGGCCTGCATGATCAACTACATCAATGAGAACTTCGACCGCCACATCGTCACCGTGGAAGACCCGATTGAGTACTATCATCCCCACAAGAAGTCGATCATTAACCAGCGTGAGGTTGGCGTTGACGTGCCGAGCTTCCAGGAGGCCTTGAGGCGTGTGCTGCGACAGGACCCGGACGTCATTCTCGTCGGCGAATTGCGTGACCTTGAGACCATTGAAGCGGCTGTGCGGGCAGCCGAGACGGGCCACCTAGTCTTCAGCACAGTCCACACAACCAGCGCCTCCGGCACGATCAACCGAATCATCGACGTGTTCCCCACCGACCAGCAGGAGCAGATCCGAATTCAGTTGAGCGGCAACCTGATCGCCGTGCTCAGCCAGGCCCTCTGCCCGCTGGCCACCGGGCGGGGCCGTGTAGCGGCATACGAGTTTATGGTCGTCACCCCTGCTATCGCGAACCTCATCCGTGAGAACAAAACCTACCGAATCGACTCGAGCATTCAGACCGGCAAAAAGCTGGGCATGCAGTTGCTGGACGAACACCTCTGGGAGCTTTATGAGACCGGCAAGATTACGCTCGAGGAGATGCTGGATAAAGGTCGTCAGCCTGGTGCGTTGCAGGAGAAAGCCCTTGCAAGAATCTCGGCTGCCAGGGGCAAAATGAAGAAGAAGGCTGACGAAGCGAGCAAGGAGCTGGAGGATCTTGGACCGATCCTGAGGACGTAGTCGTCCGGGCGTTGAGGGTCGGCGGGGCGAGCGATTCAGAGCATCCTGCCCTTTGAAATCCAGGGATTATCGCCAGCCCCCGTAAGATCGCAGCATGTCTCATTAACCAGGTGTCTAATATGTAATTTTCTTTAAGATAAGTATTTACTTTGTTATAATACGGACGTAGTGGATTATAGGGTCTTTGAGGTTTATCGCAATGGGAAAGACAAAGGCAATTGAAAAGCTACCTCCGGTCGAGCAGCTACGCGGCCGGCCTTTGGGCAGGATCCTCATGAAAATGGGCGTTCTGAGCCGGGACAAGGTTCACGAATGTCTGAACATCCAGAAGCAGCGAGGGGGCGACGTCCGCATCGGACAGGTGTTTCTCGAACTGGGGCTGGTGGATGAAATGCAGCTCCAGGTCGCGCTGGCGGCCAAGCGGGGCATGGAGTACACCAGCATCGACGGACTGGACATCCCGGCAGACGTCATCGAGAAGGTGCCGGCCCAGATGGCCAAAACGTATCACATCGTCCCGATCTCCTATGACAAGGATAGGAATGAGTTGACGGTCGTGCTCGATAGCGTCGAGAATTTCCGGGCCACGGATGACCTGCGTACGCTGATGGGCTTCAGCGTGGCGGCGAAGATGACCGACCGTGACGGCCTGGAAAGTGCGCTGAAGAAGTACTATGAGGCCAGCCAGAGCGATGAGAATATCACCGAACTGATCGATGAGATCCAGTCGGATGCTTTCCTGGCGGAATTCGACGGGCGTAACCAGAGTATCGACTTGGATGAGCTCAAGGAGCTCTCGGAGTCGAACCCGGTGAAGAAGCTGCTGAACCTCGTGTTGCTCCAGGCGATTCGGGATAAGGCCTCGGACATCCACTTCGAGCCGTTCGAGGATGAGTACAAGATGCGCTATCGTATCGATGGCGTTCTGTACGAGATGATCCCGCCGCCGAAGTATATCGCGGCGGCCTTGAGCTCTCGGATCAAGGTTATGGCGAACCTGGACATCGCCGAGCGGCGGCTGCCGCAGGACGGGCGTATCTCCCTGACCGTCCAGAGCAATCCGGTGGACCTGCGTGTCAGCGTGTTGCCCACAATGTTCGGCGAGAGCGTCGTGCTCCGTGTGCTGGACCGCAGCCAGATGAGCTTCGACCTGCAGAAACTGGGTTTGCGTTCGGACGACATCAAGACGTTCCGCCAACTGGTCAACAAGCCCAACGGCATCATCATCGTGACGGGGCCGACCGGTTGCGGCAAGACCACGACCCTCTATTCCGCCCTCAGCGAGCTTAATACCATCGACACCAAGATTATCACCACCGAGGACCCGGTGGAATACGATATGGACGGCATGATCCAGGTGCAGATGAAGCCGGAGATCGGCTTGACGTTTGCCCGGTGCCTGCGTTCGATCCTGCGTCAGGACCCGGATATCATCCTGGTCGGTGAGATTCGTGACCTCGAGACGGCCGAGATCGCCGCCCAGGCCTCGCTGACCGGACACCTGGTGTTCACGACCCTGCACACGAATGACGCCCCGAGTTCCGTGGCCCGTCTGCTGGATCTGGGCGTCGAGCCATTCCTTCTGACGGCGACCATTGAGGGGATCGTCGCGCAGAGACTGGTGCGAAGGATCTGTACGAACTGCAAGACGGCTTTCGAACCCGACGAAGCGCAGCTTCGCGAACTGCGGCTCACCGAGGAGGAGATACGAGGCAAGAAGTTTTACTATGGTCGCGGCTGCAGCAAGTGCAACGGCACCGGCTACAAGGGCCGAACCGGTATCTTCGAGACTATGATGTTTAACGAAGAAATTCGCGATCTGGTCATGAATCGGGCTTCTACGAACGTGTTGCGTGCGGCGGCGCAGAAGGCGGGGATGAGGCAACTGCGAGATAACGGTCTGGCCATCGTATTTGATGGGACCAGCACCATCGATGAAGTCGCCAAGGAAACGATGATCGAAGGGTAGGCGAATCGATCAGATGGTTTAGCATGGAAACGGATGACGGGAAAGTGAGGTAGGAATCATGCCTGTCTTTCAGTATGTCGCGCTGGATTCCCAGGGCGTCGAGATCAAGGACGAGGTCGAAGCGCTCAGCGAGAAGGAAGCGATCAGCAAGATTCGCAACATGGGGTACTTTCCCACGAAGGTGCGGTCCAAGGCGGCCGTCAAGGCGGCGGGCAAGGTGGCGGGCAGGCCGAAGAGGCGACGCGGGGCCGGTGCCAGGGTCAAGGTCAAGCATATCACGCAGTTCGCAAGGCAGCTTTCCACCCTCCAGGACGCGGGTCTACCGATCCTGCGGTCGCTGCGCATCCTCGAAGAGCAGCAGAAATCGGGCAACTTCAAGCGGATCATTGGGTATGTGGCCGACGACATCGAGGGCGGCTCGACGCTTTCGGAAGCGTTGGGCAAGTATCACCGCGCCTTCGACCGGCTGTTCGTGAACATGGTGGCGGCCGGAGAGGCCGGTGGTGTGCTCGACCTGATCCTGGCGCGTGTGGCGGATTTCAAGGAGAAGGCCATCCGACTGAAAGGGCGGGTCAAGAGCGCCATGATCTATCCGATCGTCGTGCTGGGGGCGGCGTTTCTCATCCTGCTGGGCTTGATGACATTCGTGATTCCGCAGTTCGAGACCGTGCTGAAGGAAATGGTCGAGGGCGAACTGAACGTCGTGACCAGGACGGTGCTCGGGATCAGCGCCTGGATCGCGTACAGGTACGGATGGGCCGTTCTGGCCGCCGTACCCTTTGGGATCATCATCCTCCTCCAAGTCATACGGAAATTCCGCCCCGGCCGGGTCGTGCTGGACACCATCAAATTGAAGCTGCCGGTGGTCGGGCAATTGTCCAGCAAAGTCTCCATCACGCGATGGACGCGAACGCTCGGCACGCTGATCAGCGCCGGCGTGCCCATCCTCGACGCCATCAACGTGACCCGCGAGACGGCCGGCAACGAAGTCTATGCCAACATGCTCGGAAGCGTGCACAACTCGATTCGCCAGGGCGACACCTTCGCCGGCCCGTTGCGGGCCTCCAAGACGGTGGACCTGCTCGTCAGCAACATGGTGGCGGTCGGCGAGGAAACGGGCGATCTCGACAAGATGCTTTTGAAAGTGGCCGATCAGTACGACGAGCAGGTGGACGTGCTCGTCGGCGGCCTGATGTCCATGCTCGAACCCATCATGATCATCGTGCTCGGCGGGATCGTGATGGTAATCGTGCTGGCCGTGTTCCTGCCGATGATCCAGGTGATCACCAGCTTGAGTTCGGCCTCATAATCCTGAGTTCCCGGTGTTTCCTATTATATAGAAGGAGAAAAGCCATGAAACCGATCGCCAGTCAGACCAGAACCAGAAAAGCATTTACCATCATTGAGCTGCTGACCGTGATGAGCATCATCGTGATCCTCATCGGGCTGATGGTGCCGGCGTTGAACAAGGTCAGACGCTATGCCACGGACGTGAAACAGAAGGCGCAATTCAACAGCATGAACGCCGCCGTTGAGCTGTTCAACAACGAGTTTGGCGGCTATCCGTCATCGACGGGGCTGGACGTGATGGGTCAGCCGTATTGCGGGGCCATGAAGCTCTGTGAGGCCCTGATGGGCCAGGACCTGCTCGGGTTTCATTCGAATTCCGTCTTTCGGAGCGATGGAATGGATGCCACCGGTACGATTCAATTGTATCCTGCGGTGACCCCGATTCCCGCCAACAACCTGGCGGCGCGGCGCGGGCCCTTCCTTCCGGCTGAGAGCGCCAATGCCTATCGGATGGAGGACATCTACGGCACCAATGTCACGCCGTTCCTGGGCGCCACGTTCGTCTTGTGCGATGTTTATGAGCGGCAAATGCAGTCCACGGAAAAGACGGGCATGCCGATTCTCTACTACAAGGCGGATACAGCCAACAACTTCCATGACCCGAATCTTGCCCCGGCGATTGATGACAGCAAGGGCAATATCTACAACTACTGGGACAACCACGTGCTGGTCACTCTCGGCAAGCCGTGGCTGCCGGCGGGAGGAACGTCATCGCCTCACCAGTTCGGGGACCCGCAGAGGTTCTATAAGAACACGCGGAGCGACAAGATCGTCACGACGCAGAGACCGTACCGGGCGGATACGTACATTCTGCTTTCCGCCGGATGGGACGGTGAATACGGCACCGCCGACGACATCTGCAACTACGAGTGGAAGTATAGAGAGTAGCGTTCGGCCCAGTTACATGTGCGACGTGCCTGAGTGCACCGGACGACTGACCCGGGACGCTCTTCGGCCATAGGATCGGCCCATGGGAAAGAACGGATCCATGTTGACCAGCGCGGACAATCAGGAGGTAGGGGTGATGAGAACGTTCAGGATTGCAGCCATTGTCGTGCTGCTCTCAGCGTACACCGGTCTGAGAGCGGCGGAGTGCGGCCTTGTGAACGGCAGTTTTGAGGCCGACGGTTTGATTGGTGACATACGCGTGAAAGACCCGAACGGCTGGGACGCCAGTGTGCCGGCGGGCAGATTCTCAGGATACGTCTCAAACACGTGGCCGACGGACGGCAGCCACAACCTGAAGCTCGTAGCGAGTTGGTTTGTCACGTTTGTGGCCGGCGATGAGGCAACGGTTTCGCAGGAGGTGCTTCTCGACCCTATCGGTCAGATCACGTTCGATCTGAAGCTCGAGACGCAGCCATCCACGCCATGGGACCCGAATGTCTGCACGGCCGTGGCCCTCATCGACGACGATGTCGTCTGGGAATCGGATTTCGGGCAGCCGGATATTCGCGGGGAGTATCCAGACCAGGCCTTCACGGTCGATGCCCAGTACAGAGACGGGCAGCCCCATCGACTGTCGCTGGGCCTGAGAATGAATACCGGGGGCATGTTCTACGAGCAGTACATCGGCCAATGGGACGCTGTTGAATGCACGCTGCGTTCGGACGATGAGGGGCCCTTGCCCGGGGACTTCAATGCCGATGGTTTCGTCACGGCGGACGATCTGATGCTGATGACGGCGATGTGGCTGATCGATGTGCCGGCCGGCGACGAATACAACCTGTCCGGCGTTGATGACGTCGACGCCGACGGTATGGTCAATTTCTACGACTTCACCGTCTTCAGCGATAATTGGCGAAGCGGCCTGATGTTAGAGGAATCACCGGAATGATCGGGGGATGAGAGGAATATGGCACGGGCGGCAGTACATCTTGCCGCGGGAATGTTGCTGCTGTTGCCGGCAGGAACGATTCAAGCTGCCGACGGCGATATCGTCAACGGCAGCTTCGAGGATGACGGATATATCAATGATATTGCATGGATGCAGCCGAGGGGCTGGAGTGTAAGCATGCCTTCAGGTATGTTCTCAAAATTTGCAGGGTCTGTTAGCCGGGATTGGCGCACGGATGGGACGTACGGTTTGACCATTCGTACGGAACCCTCTATCGGCAAGGCCGGAGACATGGCTGTGGTGTCTCAGGACGTGGCCCTGTCTGAGGTCGATCAGATTGTCTTCGACGTGAAGATCGCCACGGACTATCTTCCCTGGGACTCGGCGGCGTGCAGCGCGGTTGTGCTGATTGATGGAAATGTCGAGTGGACTTCGGATGGGTACGGGCCGGAGGCGGCAGGCGAGTACCTGGATCAGGTCTGCCCGATCGAAGCCCGGTATCGGACGTCCGGCACACACACGCTTTCCTTCGGCCTGAGAATCAACAACAACGTGGCGCTGTCGGATTCCTACTATACGTATTGGGATTCCATCGAATGCGCATCGAGCACGCCACGTTGCGACGGTTGGGGATTCCCGCTCGGAGATTTCAACGCCGATTGCGTTGTCGATGGGGCTGACCTGACGATGCTGGCGGCGATGTGGCTGCTCGGAGTGCCGTCGGACAATGAATACAACCTGAGCCGTGATGACGATACGGACTCGGACGGCGTCGTCAACGGCTTCGATTTGGCCGTCTTCAGCGACCACTGGCGGGACGGCAGCTTCCGCCGGGAGAAATGACCGGAATGATCGTCGATATGGAAAGAGGATAATCGTGAAAACGAAGAGGTCAGGCCTGACAGTGATCGAGATCCTGGTTGTGGTCGGCATCATTGCGCTGCTCGTGGGCATGCTTCTGCCGGCGGCGCACACGGTGCAGAAGATGGCCAAGGAGACCAAGCAGAGGGCCCAGTTCACGTCCATCGAGCTCGGGCTGGCGGCCTTCAAGAACGACTACGGGGATTACCCGCCTTCATACTGGTGGGATTTGAGTGCGCCCGGCGGTGGGCCGCAGAATTACTGCGGCGCGCAGAAACTGGCCGAGGCGCTCATGGGCTGGGACTTGCTCGGATTTCATCCGAACTCTGCCTGGCGGGCCGACGGACTCGACGCCTCGGGTGGAAACACGAGCTACGATCCGCTCAGGACCCGAGACGCCAATGGGGACGGGACTCCCGATACGTTGGATGAACGGAAGGGCCGCTACGTGGACCTTGACACAGCCAATGCATTCCAGCTCGGCAGGAGTGCACTGCGGGACGGACTGTTTGTGTCCACCGCGGGCGGCTGGGGCGGCGCTGGGGCGCTGGCGCCCGAGACCTATGTACTCTGCGACGTGTTCCCTGTTAATAAGAGGAAGGTCTCGCTGAGCGACGGCAAGATGGTGTCGCCGGGGACGCCGATCCTGTATTATAAAGCGAACACGGCGAGCAAGACGATCGACATCGCCAACATGGCCAACCTGCATGAGAATATCTACAACTCCAGGGACAATGCGGCGTTGGTCGGTCTTGGAAGGCTGGCGGATACGGCGAACTCGGGCACGAAGCGGCAGCACCCGCTCGTGGATTTCACCTACTTCTACGGGTACATCCGGGATACCAAGGTGCATGCGCGGAACTGGCCGTATCGACCGGACTCCTACCTGTTGATCTCGGCGGGGGCGGACGGGCTCTACGGCACGGATGATGATATCTGCAATTTTGGACGATAGGTCTGTATCCTGCTTGAATTGTGCAGGCGCAACATATGATGGCTACGAAACATAACGACGGACTGACGCTCGTGGAGATGCTGGTTGTGCTGGGCATCATCGTGGTCCTCGCAACCATCGGCATCCGTATCACGATGCGCATGGACACGCAGGCGAAAGAGAACGCGCTGCGGGAGACGTTCGCCTTGCTGAGCAGCGCGCTCGAGCAGTTCCACGACTACGGGTATACGTATGCACCGACGTCGGTCTATGCGAACACAGGTTTCGACTTCCCGCCGGACTGCGACGGCTTTCTCGTCGTCCATTTGCAGGAGACGCTCAAGGCCACCCTTGGCGCCGACAGCATTCAGATCACCAATCACGTGAAGAGTGTGGACGAGGAATATGTCGAATACTCTGGATGTGAGGTGCTGTATTTCTTTCTGTCCCGCGTCCCGCCGGTGGCAGAGGTTCTCAAGGGGCTCAACGCCGCGCTGGTGACCAATCAGAACGGCGGGGGACGGCCGGTCGAGATCTCCATCAACGGTGGTCCGCTGGAGTCGCTTCCGAGGGTAATCGATCCGTGGGGGACCACGCTGCGCTACGACTACTACGAAGTGCGGCAGGCGACCGGGGCGCCGACGTCGACTCCGCCGGCGCCAATTCCGGCGACCCGGAGGAACTTCCCCGTACTGACTTCGGCCGGCCCGGACAGAAGGTTCGGCACCGCCGACGACATCGATAGCAGAGGCCGGTGATGAGTGTGTGCCCCTCAACCGGCGATACTGATAAGACAACGCGTTGACTGGAAAACAGAGACCCATGTACGGTCGAGCACGCAGGACAACTGGTTTGACGCTCATTGAGATGACGTTGGTCATTGCGACGGTCGCCCTGTTGGTGGGCTTCGCCGTGCCGGCCGTGCGGGCGCTGATCCAGGCGTTCCAATCGGAAGGGGGCGTCAAGAGCATGATCAGCGCCGGATTGAACTCGGCGCGGACCATGGCGGTGGCCCGACAGAAGTACATGGGGGTTCGCTTCCAGAGGCTGTGCACCTCGGACGACTCGGCGAACCCATTGAAGGGTCTGCACAATGCGCCGCAGTACATGATTTTCATCGAGTATGCGGACGATCTGGCGAACGGATTCAAGGCGGTCGAGGGGTTGGAACCGATCAAACTGCCCGATACGATCGGCGTGATCGACTTGAGGCGGGTCACGAACGATGAGGAGATTAATGAGCCGTTGGAGCTGAGCGATTCCACCACATTCTCCATCGTCTTCGGCCCTTCGGGCAGAGTGGTGGTGCATGACGTTCGAGTCCGCAACCGGGATGGGGTCAACCGGCCGCTGGGGAGCCTCGTCCCTCCGAATCCCTCGTTCGATGACGTATTCAACGTGGCGGACACCATCATCGGGCGGCTTTACGGGACAACATTCATACAACGAGGAAGGTTCATACAGGATGACTACCCTCGCGGCGATTCGCTGCAAGCGTTGGGCCTGGGCGAGGAGGCCAGTTGCACGGGCTTCGTTGTCTGTGAGGTGCTCGATCTGCGGAAGGCGTATGAGATGGGGGCCGGCTGGACTGGATACCTGAGCAAGCTGGCGCCGGAAACGGTGTATGTGAGTCCTTACACGGGGGGCCTGATCTCTCCGGATTGAGACGGAATTATGAACGGCAACACGCGACAAAATGGATTTTCGCTCATGGAGACGTTGCTGGCCGTCGGCACGCTCGCTATCGGGCTGACGTTCATTGCAGGCACGTTCCTGACGGGCATCTACTTCTCAACGCTCTCCACGGAGCGTACCATTGCGGCGGTGGCGGCCGAGGAGGCCTTCGCCAAGATTCGGCTATATGATCTCGACCCAGACACGATAGACGACGTTGTTGTTCAACTGCACAACCTCGATCCAGGTCGTGTGGATTTGAACTTCCCCCCGTACGTCCCCTACGAATTGCTCGGAGAGCTTGCGCCAACGGAGTTCTTGTACCCTTCGACGGCGAATACTCCTGCGAACCAGTATTCGTGGGCCGCAATCTGCAAACGCTTGAATGCAAAGCCCAATGGGGGCGCCGGCGGCCTGGGGCACCTTGTCCAGGTGATAGTCTTCGTATCGCGAAAGGTCGGGCCTGATGCGCGGTTTCCCATGCAGGACGGGCTGGCATGGTCGCCGACGCCATCCACTATCCCCCGGCCCGTGCATCTTACGCTGGACACGGATCCAGACAGGCTTGACACGAGGGCTTTGCAGCCGGATGAGTTGATCGTAGGAGACCCGGAGTGGCACTTTATCACAGACGGCTGCATCATCGTCGATGACCGGTCAGGGCAGACGTATCGCGTCCTGGAGCGATATGCGGACCAGCCCGATAGGATCCGACTTGACCGCGTGTGGGAAGGTGGCATCTTCAACGGGACGGAACGATGGATCTGGGTGGTTCCTCCGCCGATTGCGGGGGGACGAAATCCTCTTGTAGCCGTGTATCAAAGGGTCTTCAGATTCTGAGAAAACAGGATGCGAAAAGCCTTTACACTTATTGAGATGGTCGTCGCGCTGGGGGTTCTGGCCGTAGTTCTCTCCTTTGCCGGGGTCATCTTCCGAGTCAGCATCGACTCGCGCCACCTGGCGATGGCGAACGCGGAGATCATGCAGAAGTTCCGCGTCATCACCGAGCAACTGGATCGAGACTTCAGGGGGGTGGTCTTCGACTATGAAGGGGCGAGAGAGACAAGGCAGTTTACTCCGCTCAGGGGAGGGGCGCGCGTACCTGTCAATTCCGATTCAATCGCCATCTTCGTGACCGGCGACTTTCAAACTCTGAATCTGTACAACGGCAAGCCGGTCGCAGGAAATGTGGCCTGCGTCTCTTATGAACAGCCCGACCCCAATTCGTACAGCAGCACGCCCGGTGACAGCGAGTGGTTGCCTACGGAGACGGTTCTGCTGAGGCGCCAGACCATATTGGCGGGCGGGCTGGACCCGTCGATCTATGCCGCCGGTTCCGGTCCCCACAAGGAGTATTACCTTGCCTCATTGGCGCAGTGGAGAGTCAATCCACCCTTCGCCTCGAATCGGGAGTGGTTCTTGCACCCGCGCAGCGACCAGATGCCGGTTGGGGACTACCTTCCGATGCTTTTGGCCCGGGGCGTCGATAATTTCATGATCGAGTACGCACAGCGGCCTCTGAACGATCCGAACACTAAGGGTGTGGAACAGGACCCCGCGACGGGCGCCATCCGATGGCGACGCGATGTCGCCGTGAATTCCGGCACCGATATCGTCCGCCTCTCTGCCTTGAAGTTCACATTCACCCTATACGATTCCAGGGGCATCATTGAAAATGGCAGGACTTTCACACACGTGATTGTCCTGGGCGGTTAGTACTATGGGAGTGATACAGTTGTCAGGGAAGCAATTTGCAGACCATCGAAGGCATGGAGGCTCGGCTCTGATCCTGACGGTGGTCCTCACCAGCCTGCTGGCCATCGTCGGCGTGCTGTTCGTGATGACGGCGCGCATCGAGAAGATGGCCACTTCAGCGAGCGCAACGAGCCGAGAGCTCGATTTCGCGCTGGATACCGTGATGGCGAGCATCAGCGAAGAGCTGGCGGCGGACGTCCCGGACGCTTGCGACGTTGCGGATGATGAGGAATACTACGACTTTCCCGACGCCAACAACGCCTGGCTTGCCGACCTGGAGCCGTATCAGTCCGGGGCCGGCTACTTTTGGCGGCAGATCAGTAACATCGCCGGCTTGGCGCCCGGCTATATGAACGATGTTCGCATTCGCGTCGTGGCCGAACGAGATCCGGTCACAAACATCAACGCGGCCGAGACCACGGCCGACGCCGACGGCGATGGCGTGGGGGACGCGAGGTGGTTCCAGGTGCCCGGCATTAGTTCGGGCAAAGGCCGGCCGATCTACGCCGCGGTCCGCATCATCGACAACGGCGGCATGCTCAACGTCAACACGGGTTATCAATTCGACCCGTGTGATTCCGACCCGCGTAACGTCAACGGAAAGAGCCAGCGTCAGGTTAATGTCCTGACCCTGGCGTTTAACCCCCAGGATCTGATGGGCCTGTCCGACGCCGACCGCCAGGGGGCGAGAGAAGAGCTTGTTGCGACGCGCGCCAATGGCAGGAGAGATTCGGTGGCGTGGGACTCCGACCGCTACGGGGACCGTGTCATCTGGGGATACCTGGATCCGGATCGTCTTGGTGAATACACGCCTTTTGATGTGTCGGACGAGCTGGAGCTGCGCTATCGCTTTCTGTTGAACCACCAGTACATTGACACGCGGGTGGAGAACTGGGGATGGTTCAAGCCGCGGAATCATACGATTCGGACGCCCGTGGATTCAGAAGGACAGAAGCTCATTGCGTGGTATGCACGGGTCGCGGAGCCGTTGGATCCCAATGCCAGGTACGCATTCCGGCATGTTGTCACCACCTACAACATGGATCGGATCATCACGCCGCAACCGCACACATACCCCCGAATGCTGAACGTCAACAGAGACGATGGGGACAGCGTCGATAAGATATGGCAAGTCATCAGGACGGTCCTGATAGAGACGGATCCTAGTCTCTCCCCCGAGGACGCGGAGGACCGAGCGAAGCAGATTGCTGTGAATCTGCGGGACCACATGGATGACGACGATGAAGTCACGGTGGAGTCGGGATCGAGCACGACGCGTCTGATTTATGGTTTCGAGCGGCCGTGTGTGTACATCTCGGAAGTTGCCATGAGAAGAAGGACGGGTGTGGATCCGGCTACGCTGCAGCCCCGGACGTGGTACTCCTATGCGGTGGAGCTGCACCTGCCTTATTCGGAAGACAAGGCGCCGAGTCCGGAAAGCGGCGACTGGCAGCTCCGCATCGACAATGTGGTGAAGCATGATGATATTGAGAGCCTTAAAATCTGGTGGTCCGACGAGGAAGGGCGTTTCCACGTGGTCTTAGCGGACGACCCCCAGGCGTCGCTGGCTGGCTATGTTAGCTTTAGCGCCCGGGCGCCAGCGGGCGGCCCGCAATCCGCCCAATCTGTGCAGGATGACAGTACGCTCAAGTTCGATGAAGGGGCCATAATCTACCTGGAGCGGCGCGTCGGAAGAGGAGACGATTGGATAGAAGTGGATGCGCTGACCGTGCCGAGCGGCTGGATGGCGACCGACGGGGCGCGCAGCGTGCGCCGGGATATCTCAAAGTACAAGTGCATCTGGCGGCTGGAGTATCCCCCGGACACGACGCTGAGTCTGGGCAATGGGGATAACCAGGACAGGTACGAGAACGACGATTCGATACCGGAGGTGCAGGCGCATCCGCGCAACGAGCCACTCACCAACATCGGCGAGCTGGGCATGGTCCTTGCCATCGATGGCTACTTCAAGCCACAGGGAACGACCCCGGCCGATGTTCTTGTAGACCTGCGTAATCCCACGTATGCACGACTGTTCAACTACCTGACCGTGATCGATCCTGCCGATCATAACCAGCCCGCCGGCGAGACGCGCATCATGGGTCGAATCAACATCAATACGGCCCCCGCGTTCGTACTCGCCCAGCTTCCCTGGGCTCAGTACGAGGATAATGAGGCACTCGAGAAAGCCCGTGCCATTGTTCGCAGGCGCACCAGAGGGGGCCGCCCACGCCCCTACGAGAGCGTCGGAGACTTGATGTGGGTCGATGAACTCCTTACGCTGGCGGACCCCAACGGGTCCAATGATCCGGGTCCCCCCGGAGGGCCGGACGTGACGCCGGACGAGGCAGACAATGACTTCGAGGAGCGAGATCTTCTCTTCACGCGGATCAGCGACCTCGTGACCGTGCGGAGCGATGTATTCACGGCCTATATCCTTGTCCGCATCGGGACCGATGGCCCGCAGAAGAGAGTCGTCGCCGTGCTCGACAGAAGCCGGGTGAACGTTGCGGACGACAGGGTTCGTGTGGTGGCCCAGCAGTTTGTGCCCGACCCACGGTAGCGGCTATGCCGTTATGGTCTCCAGGAGCTTTGGGTGCACCTTTCTGTTTGCCGCCACCATCTGAAAGCTATGCCCGTCGTAGTTGTCGAGATCGACGGGGAAGACCTTCGCTCCCTGCCAATCGGTCACGACGGCGCCGGCCGTCTGGGCGATGAGCACCCCGGCAGCGATATCCCATAGCTTCGGCGTGCACACGACGGCGGCCACGAGCCCTCCCTTGGCGACGTAGGCCAGATGCAGGGCCGTCGTCCCGAAGTTGCGAAACCTTGACTCTCGGATGATATCGCAGACCCAGGGCGGAAGGCCGTCGTCGAAGTGGCTGTCCAGGCCCACGCTCGTCAGCGGTGTGATTTCCTCCTCACTGGCGGCGAGGGTCCTGCCGTGCAACTGGGCCTCGCCTCCCTTGACGGCCGTAAACATGGCATCGGAGGCGGGCTCGAAGATGACGCCGGCCACCGGCTCGCCCTCGAACATCGCGGCGATACTGACCGTGAAGATCGTGATTCCATGGGCGAAGTTGTTCGTGCCGTCGATCGGATCAATCACCCACCAGATGGCGGGCTCGCCCAGGGGCGGGCGTTTGAAGATTTTGCCCTTCTCGCCTTCTTCCGCGATGAAGCCGTGGTCCGGGTAGATCTCCCGGATCCGCTGGATGATGATCCGCTGGCATTGAGCGTCGGCCTGGGTCACCAACTCATTCTCGCTCTTCTTGACGGCCTTGACGAAGCTCATCTCTTCCATGGCGTGCTGGCCCGCCAGTCTCGCGGCGACCACGGCCGTCTCCAGAATCTGTCGTAAGTCCTGTTGCTCCAAGGGCATCCTTCACCTGCTGCATTAGTTGACACGTTCGTAAGCGTGCCCTATTCTACAAGAGGCATGCTCGAACACCAACAAGGAAAAACAGATGCAGTGTTGCGCCGACCGACCGCGAGGGAGCGCAGAATCGCGGCTGTCATCAGTGCCGGCATCGTCTCCTTCTTCGGTGGCCTCTGGCTTCTGCAGGGGATCGGCTTCGATTTCGGGTTGCTGTTTGGCCCTTGTGGCCTGCGGATGCGGACGGGCTGGACCTGTCCGACCTGCGGCATGACGACCGCCGTCCTCGCGTTCGCGCGGGGCGACGTGCTGACCGCGTTCTACGTGCAGCCCGCTGCCGCCTTTTTGTGCAGCGTGCTGGTTATCATCGCATTTTTCGCTTTTCTGATCAGCGTTTTCGGCGTATATTTCGGCTTCTTAGACCGGCTGCTGGCTGAGATCAAGCTGTGGCATGTGGCTGTCGGCGTGATCGTGATTGTTGCGGCCGGATGGGCCGTCACGTTGGCACGCGCCTGGGCGGCGTGAACGTTGGAAAAATGAAACGTTGGGAAGCTTCCCTGGAGGATGACCATGATCAAAGTGCTCATCACGGACAAGCTCGCACAGGAGGGAATCGATCTGATCAATGCCACCGAGGGTGCCGAAGCGGTCGTCAAGACCGGCATCAGCGAAGATGAGCTGACGAGTATCATCGGCGATCATGATGGACTGATCGTTCGCAGCGGCACGAAGGTAACGGCCAAGGTCCTGGCCAATCCCGGTCGCCTCAAAGGCGTGGCCCGCGCCGGCGTGGGCATCGACAATATTGACGTGGCGGCCGCGACGCGCAAGGGCATCCTCGTGATGAACACGCCGGGCGGCAACACCCTCAGCGCGGCCGAGCATACGATGGCCCTGATGCTTGCCATGAGTCGCAACGTCGTGCAGGCCTGCAACAGCCTCAAGTCCGGCGCCTGGGACCGGAAGAAGTATATGGGCAATCAACTCAACAACAAGGTGCTCGGCGTGATCGGCCTTGGTCGGATTGGCATGGCCGTCGTCCAGATGGCTCGAGGGTTCAACATGAAAGTCCTCGGCTACGATCCATTGGCGGCTCCGACGGATGCCGAGCAGATGGGCGTCGAGGTGACGGACAACGTCGAGCGGATCTTCCGCGAGTCGGACTTTATCACGGTCCACGTGCCCCGCAATCCGCAAACGCTGAATATGATCGGGGCCGATCAGATCGCGATGATGAAGCCGACGGTGCGGCTGATCAACTGCGCGCGGGGCGGCATCGTCAATGAGCAAGCCCTCTACGAGGCACTGTCCAAGAAGCAGATTGCCGGAGGGGCTTTGGATGTATTCTCGAGCGAGCCGCCTCAGGATCTGGGATTCGCATCGCTCGATAACTGCGTGGTGACGCCGCACTTGGGGGCCAGCACCGAAGAGGCGCAGGTGGAAGTGGCTGTGGAAGCGGCGGAGATCCTGCTGGCCGCGATCAAGGGCGGCCCGATCCGAAACGCCATCAACGCTCCATCTTCCGCCGGGGCGGTTCCGCCGGCCGTGAGCCGGTACGCCGACCTGGCCCGGCGTGTCGGCATGCTGCTCAGCACGATTACTCCCGGCAACATCAAAGGCGTGCAGGTGCAGTATCGCGGGACCATCGCCGGCATGAGCATCGAGCCGGTGACGCTCAGCTTCGCCATCGGCCTGCTGCAGAAGCACTTCGACATGCCGTTGAACATGGTCAATACGCCTGTTCTGGCGAAGGAGCGCGGCATCAGCATCGATGAGACGAAGAACACGGAGGCCCGGGACGTCGCGTCGAGCTTCAGTGCAACGGTTGTCACCAGTGAGACGACGCGGACGGTGCGAGGCTCGGTCTTCGGCGAGACCCTGCTGCGCATCATCGAGATCGACGGTTTCCATATCGAGATGACGCCGCAGGGGCCCGTGCTGGTGATCTTCAACGATGACAAGCCCGGCGTGATCGGCTCCGTCGGCACGATCCTCGGCAAGCACGGCATCAATATCGGCACGATGGGCGTCGGTCAGAAGCTGGAGCAGCAGAAGGCGATCCTGGCTGTGAGTCTTGATAAAGAGCCCGATGCCGCCACGATCGAGGAATTGGGGAAACTGGATTTCGTCAACGAAATCTATGTGTGCACGCTCGACTGATTTCAGACGAGCATTACCGGAACCTGGAATCGTACCGCCTGTTCGACGAAGATCCTCGCGGCGGCTGAACGTCGTCGAGGAGATCCGCGGAACCATTGTGGAATAGGCTGTCCCAATGGGCAATGCCAATAACAAGCACGATCTTGCCTCCCGTCAGATCCGGTCGGTCACGTACCTAGGCATGGTCGTCAACATCGGTCTTTCGGTCATCAAGGTCGTTATTGGCCTGGCAGTCTCGTCGTTGGCGATGTTGGCCGATGGAATTCATTCGTTCTCAGACTTGGCTACCGATGTCATCGTCCTTGTCGGAGCGCGTCTTGGGGCCAGAGAACCGGACCGGTCCCACCCGTATGGGCACGGCCGACTGGAGACCTTTTCCGCCGTCCTGATCGCTCTGGTTCTCATGACCGTCGGCAGCGTCATGGTCTACAAGGCGACCATGTCTATGGCGCGGAACGAATCTACCTCGCCGCACGGGGCGATTCTCCTGGGCGCGCTGGTGTCGATCCTTGCCAAAGAGTGGCTCTACCGAATGACGAAGAAAGCTGCCGTGAAATCGCACAGTGCCGCCCTGTATGCGAATGCCTGGCACCATCGTAGCGACGCCTTCAGTTCCGTGGCTGTGCTGATCGGCTATGTGCTGCTGCTCGTCGGTTTCGGCCACGGCGACCAGTTGGCGGCCATTGCAGTCGGCCTGATGGTCATCTTCGTGGGGGTGCGCGTGATCGCCGATTCGCTCATGGAACTGGCCGAGGGGGCCGTCGACCCGGAGACCGTCGAGCATATCAAGAGCGTGATCAGCGCCGACCCGGCCATCCGCGACTGGCACAGGCTCCGCACTCGCACCGTGGGCCGCGAAGTCTTCCTCGACGTCCACATCCTTGTGGACCCCGAACTGAACGTTGCCGCCGCCCACGAGATCTCCGAGCAACTGGAGAAGAAAGTCGACGAGGAGATCAGCCGGCCCGTGCATATCACGGTCCATATCGAGCCCGATCTGCCCGCCTTCCGCCGGTGAGACTGCTTCCGCCTCCGGCAGGGGCGCACGACCTCACCGACGATCCGCGTCTCGCGTGCTGGCGGATGCAAAGCAGCGGGGCGGCCGTGCGTGCCATGCGAAGCAAAGAAAGCGGGGCCCGTACATGCAGGCACGGGCCCCGGTTCTTACCGTCAGTTGCAGTTATGCGCTGGTCGACAACGGCTATGGAGCGACTGGTTCCTCCGCAGCGGGTCTCATCACGCGGATGTCATCGATGTAGAACAGGCCCGCGCCGCCCGGAGTCGGATTGTTGCGGTCGCCTGCGCCGATGAGGAGCTTCTTGATCCTGCCCGCGTTGACGTTGAACAAGGTCAAGGGGATCCGAAACTCTGTCCACGTGTCGATGCCAACCGCCATCGGGTCCGGATGGACGACGCCGCCGGTCTTATTGTTGCTGTCCTGCAAGGCGACGTACAAACCGGCAGGGCCGTTGAGCAAGTGGTCCGTGCCGATCTGGGCGAACTGTCGCTGCCCGGTGACATTGCCGGTCGCGGCGACGTTGGAGAACTCGGCGGTGCAGACGTTGCCGCTCGAGTGGCTGGTCAACGCAAGGCCGATGTAGACGTCGCCGATCATCGCGATCGTTTGCGGATTCCAGACCATCGCGGTCCAGCTATTGCCGTCGAGCGAGTAGTAACCGTTGAACAGGTCGCCGATCCGTTCGAGCTTGATCCAGACCGGCGCCCTCAGGGCAATCTGCTCCGGCGTGGCGACCGGTGTGTCGCTCACGTGGCCGTCGGCAGCGATCAGACGGGCCTGGAAGCGGACCCCTTGCCCCGGCGTCGCGCAGATCATCGCGAACTTCGCGTTCGGCTCCAGGGTCTGCCGAATCATCACGGCGGCCTTCGCCCAACCGTTCGTGTTCTCCACGCTCTCGACCTTGGCCACGATGGTCCCGTTGCCGCTAAGCGTCTGGTAGGCATAGGTGAACTCGTCGGTCGTGCCGGCGATGTCCGCACCCGCGGCGCTCATGGTAAAGGCGTTGGCGCCGGTTTCCACGAAGTCCACCGCTCTGCCCCGGAACCAGATCGACAGATCGGTGACGCCGTTGATGGTCCAGTCCTGTGCGGGTGAGAACTCCAGTTCCGCCTCGCTGTAGTACGGCGCGATGACGTTGTTGAAATCGAACGGCATCGACTGCCGGCCGCCGTGGACGATCGTCGTTTCGCCGAAGGTGCCGTTTATCGCATCGAAGTAGCCGACGATCGAGCCGGTTTGGTTGGTCAGGCCGTCGATCCAGGCCTGCCAGAGGGCTTCGCCGGCGTCCATGTTGTCGGTATAGCTTTCAAAGTCGTCGACCACGATATAGTCGATCGTGGTGAAGCTCCAGACCCGACCGACCCACGGACTTTCGGGGTCGCCATCGTTGATCTCATCAACACGCCAGTAGAACGTCTTGCCCCACTCCAACGGGCCGACATTCAGCGTGGTGCCGGTCTGGCGGCCCTGGAACAGCGGGCTGGCCGGATCGGCGGCGGCCACGGCGGCCTCGTCATCGCCGAAGTAGATCTCATGCTGCTGTGCGCTAGCACCGGCCTCCCAGCTCAGGATCCCATCCGAGGCCGTGTCGACGGCGCGGTCCGCCGGGCTGGGCCCAAACGCCTGCAGCGACGGAAGGGCGTAGGCATCAACGTATTCGGCGCTGATGATCTCCTGTGCGGTAATGCTTCCGCCTTGCCAGGAAACCGCGATGTTATCCCCGCCCGTGCCTTCCTTCATCACCGCCTCGATATAGTACTTCTGGCCGGCTTGCAGGGCGATGGGCTCCGACTCCTGCGTATCGGGGTACTTGGTCCACTCACGGGGGTCCGTGTAGCCGCTGACATTAGCGATCTGACTGGCGTTGGCCGGATCGGCGTCGGTGCTGAGCCGCAGCGATGAGGAATCATCCGACGCAATCCAGAACGTGTACTCACCCGATTGCGGAGGAATCAGCCAGCCATAGAGCCGGCTGCCGTAGTTGTCGGCCCAGTCCACCGGCCCTTCGAATGTATCGAGCAACTCGCTGCCGGTCGGATTGTGCGGGTAGGCCGCGTTGCCGGTCAGATTGGCCACCCCGGTGCCCCCAATGCCGGACCACCACTGACGGACAATCTTCTTGGCGAACGCGTCGGCCGTCGTGAAGCTCCAGACGGCGCCCGGCTCGACGCTTCCGTCGACCTTGACCTCGTCCACCCGCCAGTAATAGGTCGTGGAAGACCGAAGCAGGCCCGGGCTGAATTCCGTCTCCGTCATCTGCCCCTGGTCGGCGGCGGCCGTGCCGTCACTGACGTCGGCGAAGTTGCTGCTGAAGTACACCTGGTGCTTGTAGGCCCCTGTGCCGGGCATCCAGCTCAACGTCGGGCTGGGGAATACCCCTTCGGCCTCATCGGCGGGTGTCGGCGCCGTGGCGGTCAGCGACTCGGCTGTGAAACTCCAGACGTCGCCTGTGTGGACAGTCACCATATCGATCTCGATCTCATCCACGCGCCAGTAATACGTCGTGCCCGGCACCAGCCCGGGTCCATGGTAGTAGACCGTGGTCGGCATCTGGGACATGACAAGATCCGCCTCAGTCAGTTCGGGGCTTGTGCCTAAGTAGAGATTGTGAAGGGCGGCCGTGTCGCCTTTTGTCCAGTTGAACAGCGGCAACGCCACGCCGGTCGCACCGTCGGCGGGGTCCGGCTTAGACGCCTTCAGACGTGGCGCCCCGAAGGCGACGCCGTACATGTTCCTGCTGCCGCCGTCATTCTGAGCGCCTAATACGTATGCACCAGAGCTGGCTCTGAGGGAGTACACGGAGAACCACTGGTCGATGTCCCCGTCGGTTGCTTCATCGATGGCGATCTTCATCCCCGTGTCGACGAAGCCCATGTCTGTGACCCAGGCCAGGCTCGCAGCCGCTCCCAGGTTCGGAAGCTGGTCCCGCGTGTTGCTCGAATTGCCCCCGATGCGGTTGTCGAGGAACAGATACAGGGTCCCATCGGCGGTGACCGTGAAGTGCAGTTCGTGGTTGGGATTGTCCTTGTCGTCGTTGGCCGTCTGGATGTACTCGGCGCCCAGCAGGGCCTCGGGCACCGTCACATAGACGTGATCCCGGTCGACGAAAGTCGGCGTGCTCTCACCGAGCGGTTCCTCGGAAACAGCCGGCTCGGTATCCCCGCTGTTTCCGTCGGGATTGAGTCGCTCGACGTTGGTGAAGAATTGCGCCTCGGCCGGAAGCGCGGCTGCGAGCATGCATAGCGGCACCAATAAGACGGCACATTTTCTACCCATGACAGTTCTCCTCTGCTACCCAAGAATAGTGATGGTGCCCGCCGCAGAGAACCTGCCGGCTTCGGCACGTACGTTGTGATCTTCTTTCTTCAGCAGGGACTGGCATACACCGCATGGAAGGCACACCGATCCCACCCCTTTGCCAAAGGGTCCCAGAAAAGGCCGCTCGGGCCGGTTCGCGTGCTCCTCCATGCCCCAGACCAGTAGGAAAAGCGTTTTTAGGAAACGAAAACCACAGACGCCAACATGCAAATTATACCACACAACAGCCGGTGGGGTCAAGAGCAGATTCCGCTACGCTCGCGGCTGCGGTGCCCTATCCGTAGGCCCGCTCGTAGATGGCGGTGGCGTCGTCGACGGTCAGCTTCACGGGGGTCAGTTCGAAGAGCTTGCCCATCGTGTGGAAGGCGTTTTCCGCGAATTTTCGGAGGTCCTGTCGCTGGATGCCGAAATCGCTGAGCTTCTGCTCCTTGAGGCCGATCTTTCGGATGAGTTCCTTGAGGGCCTTGATGAAGGCCATGGCTTGTTCTTCTTGGGGCAGGCCGTCGATCTTCTGGCCCATGGCTCGCGCCAGGTCGCCGAACCGGTTCGGATTGCGCTCGGCCAGGTAGCTGAAGTAGGCGACCGAGAGCATGGTCAGACCGGCGCCATGGGCGACGCTGGGGAAGTAGGCGCTGACGGCGTGCTCCATCGAGTGGTGCGAGATGCAGCAGGAGAGGGACTCGCAGATACCGGCTTCCGTGTTGGCCCAGGCGAGCTTCGTTCGGGCTTCGATATTGCCCCCGTCTTTGACGGCGATGGGCAGGTATTCCGTGATGAGCCGCACGGCTTCGAGAGCCAGATGGTCGCTCGCCGGCTGGCTGCACGTGGCTAAGTACGATTCGACGGAATGAAAGAATGCGTCCATGCCGGTATAGGCCGTCTGCTCCGGCGGCACGCTCACCATCAGTTCGGGATCGACGATCGACAGCTTCGGGAAGGTCAGGGCGTTGCCCCAGCCGATCTTCTCGTTCGTGTCGCTCTTGGTGACGACGGTCCAGGGGTCGGCTTCGGTGCCCGTGCCGGCGGTGGTGGGAATGGCGACGATGGGCAGTGCCCCCTGGGTGGGGGTCTTGCCCTTGCCGCTGCCGGCGAGAATGTAATCCCAGTATTTGCCGGGGTTCTTCGCCATCACGGCGATGCTCTTGGCCGAATCGATCGTGCTGCCGCCGCCCAGTCCCAGGACGAAATCGCACTTGTTGTCTTTTGCGATTCGGGCCCCTTCTTCGACATGCTCGGAGACCGGGTTCGGCTGGATCTTATCGTAGACGACCGCCGTCGCTCCGTTGTTCTTGAGCAGGGCGACCACCCTGTCGAGATAGCCGTGCTTTCTCATCGCGCCGGAAGCGCCGATGACAACGAGCGCCTTCTTTCCGGGAAGGAACGGCGTCGCGCCGAGCTCATTGAGCTTCCCACATCCAAACAGAATCCGCGTCGGCATATAGAGATTGAAATCCAGATTCATAGTGCCTCCCGTGGCGAGAACAAAGGATACGATTTTCGTTTGCCCGCCATCTTAGCGAATCGGAGCAGCCTCGCAAGGGGTTCGTAGCGATAGGGATGCTATTGGACCTTCGGCGGTGGGACGGCGTGCCCGGCCTGTTGGGCGACTTGCGTGCTCTTTTCATACGTGCCGTAAAAGGGGGCGTTGGCGTCGAGCCAGATGCACAGACGCAGGTAGTCGCCTGGAGACAGGTCGATGTGCTTGGCGTGTGTTGCATCCTTCAGGATCGCCAGCAGCCGGCTCTCGTCGGCGCCGATGTGGCCTGGGCGAGTCCCGATCTCCTGGATGGAACTGCCGCCCCATTCGTACCATCGGACGTAAGGCCGCAGGCTCTCATAAGATCGGCTGAAGGCTCCGACCGGTTCGCCCGTGAGCACTGGTGACGCTTTGTCCTCGCCTGTTTCGCCGTCGTGACATCGTGCGCAGTGCCGGTCAAGCACGGGCTGGACGAGCAGGGGATAGCTCATGGGGTGGGTCCCCTGCGGTCCGCGTTCGATCTGTGAGGGCGGTCGTCGCAGCGCCAACAGGTCGCGGCTCGGCGACGAGGTCGTGCCGGGCGGTTCGTGACAGCCGACACAACTGCGTCGTTCACCGGGTTGCAGGTAGGTGATGCTCCTCATGCTCTGCACGGCGTGGCTGGCCTCGTCGACGGCCTGGAAGTAGAGCGGCTTGCGCGCCGGCGCTCGGAAGTAGGCCGAGCCGTCCGCCTCCACCGGCACGGTGCCCAGCATCATCCGGGCGCTCTCGGCGTTTGCATAGCCGAGCCGTGGCTGATTCGCAACATGTGTCGTCGTCTTCGGGAGCACCTGGAAGATGCGCAGCCGGCGTACCGGCCGGGATGCCGGCAGCGGGAAGAAGCTTCGGCGCACATCCGTGAGGACGAACTCGCCGTCGTCAGCGAGAGATGAATCGAGATTGCTCGCGACGACGGGGGGCGTCGGCCGGGATTCCAGAGGGATCGGGTACATGCACGAGTAGTCGGGGTCTCGGTAAAGCAGTTCCATGTTGCCGAATCGGTCGAAGTAGTACAGTCCCGTGTAGTGATCCTCCTTGACGTTCGGCCCCATGCCCGGCAGGGGCTCGAAGCTGAAGGCGATGAGGAAGTAGTTCTCCGAGAGAGGCCAGGGGCTGTGGAAGTAGCTGTCCGGCCAACCGACGCCCTCCGGGAAGCAGACTTCTGGGGTCAGGACCTCGATCGGCTCGAACCGATCCTCCCCGGTCGTGGCGTCGAGTCGATACTGATCCGGATCGACCAGCACGAGCGAGCCGCCGACGTCGGCGTGATGGGCACCCGCGATGAAGGCAATTCGGCGGGAGCCCGGGATGGCCTTCGGCTGAAAGCAGGCGTTGATCCGCTGTGTATAATTGCCGAATAGGATGCTCGGGTTTGTGCCGTCCGGGTTGCTGGCCCACAGACCGTGATAGTTGGCAGCCGAGCGATCCACGTAATCCCATCGCGAATAGACAATTCGACCGTCGCCCAGCACAGCCGGGTGCCATTCATTGGTCTCGTGGAAAGAGAGCGTCCGCACATTTGCGCCGGAGGCATCCATCCGGTGCAGGGTGTAGCTGGGCAGCGGCTCCCATGGGTTGTGACATCGCCCAAAGCCGCCGCGACGGGTGGACATGAACGCGATGCCGCCATCCGGCAGGGGGCAGGGGTCGAAATCATCGTTGCAGCCGTGGGTGAGCTGTCGCAGATGCGTCCCGTCGACGTTCACGGCGTACAGGTGAAAACATCGTCGCTCGGGCGAGTAGAAATCGGGTTTCACTTCGGCTCGCTCGGCAAAGCCGAAGTACACGGTCCGCCCATCGTACGAGAGGGCAAGCGTCGTATAGTTGCCCCTGGGCAGGCGGCCGTCGATCAAGTCGCGGATCGCGAGCGACCGTCCGGGCTCTTCGAGAATGTATACCCCGCCGCCGGAGAT
>CBFDBY010000062.1:0-35246 GCA_965603165.1 uncultured Phycisphaerae bacterium | reverse complement strand
CGCCGCCGCGGTGTGGCCCTGCTGATGGTCCTTCTGATCGTCCTGGCCGTAACGATCGTGTCGACGGGGTTTCTGGCCCGGGCGGATGTGGAACTGGCCTGTGGAGAGAATATGGCCCTGCGGACGCAGATGGACCAGTTGGCGGATTCGGCCCTCGAGCATGCCAAGGGCATGCTCCTGCACCCGCAGGATGTGCCCTCGGCGTACTGGACGGGCGCCACGCAGCTACAGCTTATCGATGGGAGCCGCGACTACTACGCTGTGCAGATCGTGCGGGATGCCTGCGAGCCATCCGACTATTGCACCTACAACGTCACGTGTGAGGCCTACAGGCTAAGGGGCGAGGAGAAAATCGGTTCGAGCCGATTATCGGCTCAGCTTCGCCTGGATCCCTGCATCGCGTTATGGACGGGCAGCGACCTTGTCCATCGTGCGGGCTGGCTCTGCCACGGCGACGTCCGCTGCTTGGGTACGGTCACGGTTATTGCCCCCGGCGTCATCGACGGCGACGTGTTCTCTGCCGGGCTGACCGGCAGTGCGACCGGCGCTCACCGGACGCCGGGCGACCTGTCACTGACCTGGCCTCCGCTGACGGCGGCCTATTTCCATCCGGAGTACGCCGTCTTCCCGATCAGTGCGGGGACTGTGTCCGATACGGTCTATCAACCGGCACGGATCTGGTCCTGCACCGGCGATCTCACGCTCGGCAACAACGTGACGGTTGAGGGCATGCTGTTCGTCCAGGGGAACCTGACGATCAACGGGAGTGGAAACTCGATCGCCGCCGCCAAGAATCTACCCGCCGTGTACGCGAGCGGGAATCTGGTCTTCCGAAGCGCCAGCTACGTGCAAATCGACGGCCTCGTTGTCGTTGACGGCGACGTTCTTATCGGGGCCGATACAGTGAATGGCAGCATCAAGGGTGGACTCTTTGCGGCACGCCAGGTGGCCGAGACCGCCGTCGATTCTTCGGGCAACGGAAACGACGCCGTGATTCACAGTCAGCCCGTGTGGCGGCCTGCCGGAGGCCATGATGGCAACGGCGCTTTGGATTTCGATGGGATCGATCATTATCTCCAAACGCCGGACAGCCTCACGGCTCTGCAACTGACGGACGAATATACCCTCTCCATTTGGGTTCAACCGGCGGCCGTCCAGAATGACTGGGCCACGCTGCTGGCCAAAACCGACCCGGACGGTCTCGGCGACCATTGGACGCTGCAATTCGAGGCGCCGGCCACTACCGTCGTTGTGCGCCATCCGACCGGGTCCTGGGACACCGAAATCACGTTGGGCCAGTTGACCGCAGGGGGCGTGTGGCATCATGTAGCCGTTGTCCGCCAGGCCGACGGCACGATGCTCTCCTATCTTGACGGCGCATTGCACAAGACCATGGATCCCAACGATACGTTCAAGAACATGGTTCCGGGCTCCGGCGACGGCCACCTTAACATCGGCGTGGACCGGACGGCTTCTTCGGACCGTCTCTACAAGGGGCTCATCGACGAGATTCGCATATACAGCCGAGCTCTCACCTCCGGAGAGGTCGGTGCGCCGCCCAATGATCCGTCCTCTCTTATCGGGCATTGGCGGCTCGATGAAACGGGATCTCAAATGACGATTGCGGCGGAACCGGCCCGAGCGGCCATTCTCATCTGGCCCGACCGGCACTGGAGTCCGGCGGCCGGCGCATTCTTCAAGAGCATTCGCAGGCAGTAAGGTGGGCAGGGGGTGCATATGGCACGTCCGAATGGCCATTTGCTTATCGGGCCTGAGAAGACACGTGGGGAAAACCGCGAGGCTCCTGAGCTCGCGCGGGTGAATGCCATCCGGGCAGCGGCGCAAGCTCGCCGTGGGCGGCAAACCGCCCTGCGGCTGAAACAGCCGGTGGTTTTATGGGCGTTGGGTTCGAATATGCAGGTCTTGACAATGATGCCGCGGCGGCACGGCGGATCGCTCGAGATTCTGGATGGCGGACGTGAGGCCGGGCCGTGTCCGAGGTAAAGACCGGTCACGAATAGACCGAATAGACAGCAGAGGTGGGGTCGGAATGAGCACGAATACAAAACTGAGAATGGTTCGACGCGCATCGCGGTGCCAGCCGCGCTGCACGGCTTACATAAACAGAACGCATTGCGTTATGGGGGATGACATGGTGCAGCAAGGACAGGGTTGCGCGTGTGGGGACGTGAGCGAAGCCTCTGCAAGAGAGAGAAACCCAAAGGGCTTCACGCTCGTCGAGGTGCTGATTGTCATCGTCATCCTGGCCATCGCGGCAGCGGTCGTTGTGCCCATGGCCTCCTCGGCAGGGGGTACGCAAATCCGTGCCGCCACCAACATGCTGGCCGCCGATCTGGAGTATGCCAAGAGCATGGCGATCAGCACGGGGCAGAAGCACTGGGTCGTGTTCGACAAGACGGCCGAAACGTACCAGATCGAAGACGTGAACGGGGTCATCCCGCACCCGCTCAGAGAGTCCACTGCCAAATACATCGTCGACTTCCGGAACGACGGCAGACTGGACCGTGTGGATATTGTCGACGTCGACTTTGACCTGACAAGCCGGGTGGGATTCGACTACCTGGGCAGTCCCTTCAACGGCAGCAACGGCGCCCTGGACAGTGGGGTGGTCAAACTGCAGGCCGGCGGGGTCGCCAAGAAGGTCAACGTGGAGCCCGTGACGGGCTTCATCTCTATTACTTCCGACTGAGTACTTGCGACATGTTGATCTCGAACTGGACAACCGCCAATCAAAGGATTCAGCCGATTGGCCTGGACATCGGCCATAGCACGCTGAAGATGGTCCAGGTCGCCGTCTGCGAAGACCGCCTGCGTCTCCTGGCGGCCCGCAGACTCCCTGTCGATTCAGAGGTTGCCTGGGATACGCCGGAGGGCCGACACGCTCTTGCCCTGGCCATCCGACAATTGTTATCCGGTGGTGATTTCCGAGGGCGGAAAGTGACGTCGGCCTTGCCGATCAACCGGTTCCGGATCACGTCGGTGCGCCTGGCGGAGGCCGAGGCATTGCAGGCCGACAAGGCCCTGCGCCGAGAGGCCACGGAGCGGTTCGGCCTGGATCCTCGCGAGGATAGCATCAACTATCTGCTTGCCGGCAGCGTTCGGCAGGGCGATGAGCTCAAGAACGAGTACATTCTCTTAGCCGCCGACAGTCAAACGGTGCGAAACCACATTGCCCTGCTCGAAGAGGCCGGGCTGATACCCGCGGGCATCGACGCTCCGCCTTGTGCGTTGTTTCGGAGCTTTGAGAGAACGATGCGTCGGCAGGAGGACCAGGAAAAGACGGTCATCTTTACCGACGTCGGCCACCGCTATACGACGGTGGTCTTCGGCCGGGCCGGGGAGATCTGCTTCATCAAACACATCCCCATCGGCACGGGTCATTTCGACGACGAGATTGCCTCGTCGCTGGGCATCGCCGTTGCGGATGCCCAACTGCTTCGGCTCAAGCTGCAGCGGGACGAGTCAGTCGACGCGGCTACACGCCGTCACGTTATCGACGCACTCAATACGATGGCGGAGCGGATCGCAGGTGAGATCTCCTTGTGTCTGCGGTACTACACGGTCACGTTTCGGGGTAAGCGCGTGGAGCGGGCCGTCATGGCCGGCGGTGGGGCCTACGAACAGGTCCTTCTGGATGTCTTGCGCCGTCAATTGTCCTTGGAGATCGAGATTGCGGAGCCGCTTCGTGGGTTCGACCTCCGCAAGGCCGGCGGCAACTGTCAGGAACGGTCCGCCGATCTGGCCTTAGCCGTCGGGTTGAGCCTGAAGGGGTGGGGGACGCCGGCAGCCGTCAAGCCGCGAGGCGCCGTAAAGGAGCCGCGCGTACCGGAAGGAGAGCCCGTATGAAAGAGCTCGATTTCCTTCCCGAGTGGTACAAGGAGGGTCGACGTCGTCGATCCCACATGCGCAGACAATACGTCGCTCTGGCGCTCATCTTCGTGGCGATGATGGCTTTCAATCTGACGGCGACGCACAAGGCAGGCAAAGCGGCGGCGGAGCTGGCGCATTTCGAAGAGCAACGGATGCGTGCCGAAGGGACTGTGCACGAGTTTGGTGTGGTTACCAAAGAGCTGAATCAACTGAAAGTTAAGGCCGACCTGATGGAGCGGATGGACTCGAAGATCGACGTCGCCGCTGTTCTGGCGGAGATGAGCTGTCTGATTACCGGGCCGGTCGCGCTGAGCCGGGCGGAGTTCATCGCGGAACCGTTGTCTCGCCCGGCGCCCCCGGAGAGCGGCTCGGCCGTGCGAACGGCCGGCACGCCGGGTACGTCGGAGGCGGAACTGCCGTTCGGTCGTACGCGATTTCGCATCGTTCTCGCGGGAGTGGCGGCGCATCCTTCGCATGTCGCCGACCTCGTCTGCAGGCTGGACGAGTCGTCCTATTTCCAGCGTGTGTATCCTTCCTTCTCTCGGCCGACAAAGATCCGAATCGCCGGCGCAGCCGGCGTTCGGTCGCAGACGGATGCCGCCGCGCGAAGGGGCTCGGAGACGCTGGAGGTGACCGAATTCGAGATTACGTGTCAATTAGCCAATTATGAGGAAATCGATTCCTGATGGGTGCAACCGGATCCAGATTGTTACGCGGGAACCGGCAGATATGGGTCTGTATCGTGGCGGTGCTGTTTGTCGGGGATTTCATCCTGTGCGGCTATCTCCCGTCGCACAGCCGACTGGAATCGCTTGAGCAGGTCCGTGGGCGGCAGTCCCAGACGATCCGGATGGCGGCCGCTCAGAGTGAGGAATTGCCCGCCCTAAGGCAGCGTCTGCAACGGGTCCGTCAGACCGTGGAGCGGTACGATGCGTGCGTCCCCACGGAAAGAGCCCTCGGTACGTTTCTGCAGCAGATCGCCGCGATCATGACGCAGCATCATCTGACCGACCAGGTGGTCGTCCCCGGAAAAGAACTCCGGGCCAATGATTTGACCTGTATCCCCGTGAAGATCACGTGCAAGGGGACTCTTACAGACATGTTCGATTTCTTCACCGGCCTGCAGGAATTGGACAGGCTGATCCGTTTCGACAAGGTCGTGCTCAAGAATGATCCCGAGTTCACGGGGCAAGTCAGTATGCAGACGGACGCGATGATCTTCCATCGGTCGTCCGGACAGCAGCAGGCGAGTGACTCCGCGGGCGTGAAATCAGTGAACGGTGCTGACCATGGGGCATAGCAGAAAAAACAACATTCTGTTCGCACGTAAGCTTCTGGACCATCTGGCTGTGAACGGCAAGAAGACGGTCCTGGCGCTGGCGCTGCTCGTCTTCATGGGCTTTCTGTGGATCCGGGTCCTGACAGGACAAAAGCCCGGTTCTGCGGTGGCCGCTCGGGGTTCCGGACCGGCCGCACACACACAGCCCGAGACGGCGAACAATCTGCAGTTCGTCGAATTGCCCAAACTTCCCGGACGTAATGATTCCATCTATGGAGATTTCTTCACGATACAGGATCGGGCGCTTTTCCGACCGAACGGCGCCCCAGACACAGGCACTGAAACAGAAGTACACGCTACCTCTTCCAACCGTGCTCAAGAAGTGATCCAGAGAGTCGCACAGAGATTGAAACTGACCGCGGTGTCCCTTAGTGAGAATCCCCAGGCCTTCATCAACGATCGACTGCTGAGAGTCGGGGACAGGCTCACCCTCAGAGAAGGCGCCAAGGTCATCGAATTCGAAGTACTACGGATCTATGAAAACTCAGTGCTTGTCGGGTGTGAGGATACGCAACTGACGCTGAAATTGGCGCAGTCTCTTGAAGTAGACAACTAAATGACAGGCTTTGAAGCGATGCGGGGTGTAACCGCTTCCAAGAACTGAAATGAGAAAGAACAGGAGTGTAACTATGTATGAGGACAAACCCATGAAGAGAACAGTTTTGACATCGAGGAGCCGATGGCTCTATATTATCATGCTCCTTACGCTGGCGGCAGGGCCCGTCCTTGCTGCCGAGTCGGGTGCATTAGAAGTCGATCCGAACGCCGCTCCGAACGGCGTGACGATCGACCCGAATCAGGCGATGATCGACGCCGACAGTGGTTTGATCAAGTTCATCGCGTTTCAGAAGGACAGCAACATCCGGGACGGCTTGCGTTTGCTGGCTGTTCTGTGCAAGAAGAACATCGTGCCCTCGTCCCGGGTCGATGGGCTGCTGACGGTCAGCAGGCTCTACGAAGTGACGTTCGAGCAGGCCCTGGACGCCATTCTCGGGCACGGCTTCAAGTATGAGCAGGACGGCGACTTCGTCCGGGTCTATACGACCGAGGAATACAAGCAGATCAGGGAAGATCCCGAGCGGATGATTCACAAAGTCATCACGCTGTACTACATCACGGCTGAGGAGGCCTCGAAGCTGATGCAGCCCGTGCTGAGCTCTGCGGCGAAGATCCAGATGAGCAGCCCTGCCGAAGAGAAGATCTCAGAGGGCACTCAAATCGGGGCCGGAGGTGCCTCGCTCACCGGTGGGGGCGGAGGCGACAACCTCGCCCTGAACGACATGATCGTTGTCTTCGACTACCCAGAGAACATCGAGAAGGCCGAAGCGATCATTCGCGAAATCGATGCACGACCGAAGCAGGTTCTGATCGAAGCGACCATTCTGGCCGCACGGCTGACCGAGACGACGGAGTTCGGCGTGGATTGGAACCTGTTGACCGGCGTGGCCGTTACGGGTTTCCCATCAAGCATCCCCGTAAGCGCGCAGAAACAGGGTACGCCAATCGACCAGTGGGGCTTTGCCTGGCCGGGCGAGACGGAGAAGGGACTGGCGATCGGGTTCTCCTGTGACAACGTGCAGGCGATCCTTACCGCTCTGGAGACGGTCACCGACACCACGCTGCTGGCCAATCCGAAGATCCTGGCCGTCAACAAGCAGGAAGGTTCGGTGCTGATCGGTAAGAAGCTGGGTTATCTCGACCAGACGACACAGACCCAGACATCGACAACGCAGTCGGTGAAGTTCCTCAACACCGGTACGCAACTGATCTTCCGCCCGTATATCGGGGACGACGGATACGTTCGGATGGATATCTATCCAAAGGACAGCGACGGCGTCGTGAAGAGCAACGGGATTCCGGATGAGACGACGACCGAGTTGAGGACCAACGTGGTTGTCAAGGATGGCGAGACCATCATTCTGGGTGGTCTGTTCCGTGATGTGACTACCGCGAATCGCTCGCAGGTTCCCGTGCTTGGTAATCTGCCTGTGCTGGGTGCGCTGTTTAGAGGCACGGTTGACACGGTGCTGAGGGAAGAGGTGATCATCATGCTGACACCTCACATCATCGTGGAAGCCTCCGAGACCGATCCCGATAAGCGGGTGGATGATGTCCGCCTCAAGAGGGAAGCGGCTTCGGACAACCTGCAGATGGGGGATCGGGCGAGGATCGCCGAAGAGGCCTACGCCAGCGCCGCCAAGAACTATCTGGAAGGCGACGTGGGGCGGGCCCTTACGCACTTGAAGATCGCGCTGATGATGCGGCCGACGTATCTGGAGGCCCTGCGTCTTCGCGAGCGGATTATCGCCGAAACCGACCCGGAGCAGCTCAAGAAGCTCGACAGTGTCGTACGGGCCGAGATCGATGAGCAGGAAGCCGGGAATTGGGTGCGACGGTAACCGGGATCGGTGATCGAACGAGAGAACACCGGTTCTCGATGGGGTCGGAGGAGTTGTGTTCAGAGGCCAACGAAGCGTAACGTGGATCGCTACCGCAGTGGCATTTGCCTCGCTGGTGACGGCGGCTCTTGCGGAACTGCAGGAGCCCGTCACCGGGGCGGGGGGGTGCAGCCAGGCGGCGATGTTACGCCTGATGATGTACTGCATCGGGGCTGTGGGCGTGATCTGCCTTGGTCTTGGCTACGGCCGAGTGACCGGGGCGATCACGTCCATGGCCAACCGGCTCAGATCGGAACAGCCTGTGACGTGGGACGCGGGAGCTCCCCGAGTCCTGCGGGCGCTGACCGATGCAGTGGCCTCTCGTCTGGGGGCCTGTGATGACGCCGTTCGGCAGCTCCAGGCCCAACTGAAGGACTTTCAGATTCAGTCACAGCTTTCCGACCGGGAAAAGAGACATGCGGAGGCGATTCTGTACAGCCTCCGCGATGCCGTGATCGTCGTGGATGGATCCGACAGGCTCCTGATGGCCAACGCGCCGGCGGCCCGACTCTTTGGGTTCGACGCCGAGCAGTGTCGCCATCGGCCGCTTGCCGAAGTGATCGGCGGGCCATATGGCCCATTCACAGAGCTTGTGTGCCAGAGCCGCCGACATCGCACGGAGGCGACGCGGCGCGAGCTGGAGTTCCCCGTGGGGGACCGGCCGCATACGTTCGACACGATCATCTCCTGTGTACAGGACGATGCAAGGGTATGCGGCGTGGTGGCTGTGCTCCACGACGTCACGAGGGAGAAAGAAGTCTCCCAAATGAAGAGTGACTTCGTCAGCCACGTCTCCCACGAGTTGAAGACGCCGCTGGCGTCCATTACAGCCTATTCGGAGATGCTGGTGGACGGCGAGGCCGACGATGACGAAACGCGTAGAGAGTTCTACAGCATCATTCAGAGCCAGGCACAGCGCCTGAACCGGCTGATCGAGGACATTCTGAACATCTCGCGCATCGAGTCGGGCCTGATCAAAGTCAGTAAGGAGCACGCGAGCCTGACGATTCTGATCGAAGAACAGATGCAGATGATTCGCAGCTACGCCGAGGAAAGAGAGATCACGGTTATCGGTCAGAAGCCCATTGTTTTCGACCAGGTTTCCGTCGACAAGGACATGATTTCCCAAGTGATCGTCAACCTGTTGAGCAACGCCATCAAGTATACCCCGTCCGGCGGTCGCGTGACGGTCGGAACGGAAGTGGACGAGACGGCGGGCCTGGTGCGGGTGACGGTGGGCGATACCGGCGTCGGCATCCCCGAGGATGAGGTCGAGCACGTCTTCGACAAGTTCTACCGTGTCGGCGCGAACAATAAACAAGCCAAAGGGACCGGCCTCGGCCTAAACCTGGTCAAACAAATAGTCGAAAAGGTACATGGTGGCCGCGTGTTCGTCACCAGCAAGGTGGGGGTTGGCAGCACGTTCGGTTTCGAGCTGCCTCTGGCAGCCGCCGGGCAGGTTGCCACCGCATAGAATGGACCTGTTGAGACAACTCCACGGAGGAGTGGAAATCCAACATTGAATTCTCGGGGAGGATGAGAATGACGGCCAGTAAGGTACTTGTGGCAGATGACGAAATCCATATCATCCACGTGGTCGCGATCAAGCTTCGCAACAACGGCTACGAGGTCATTGCCGCCAACAATGGGGCGGAGGCCTACGAGCTCGCATGCCGAGAGAAGCCGGACATCGTGGTCACGGACTACCAGATGCCCCTGATGACGGGGATCGAGCTGATTGAGAAGCTGCGAGACGGGGAGCAAACAAAGGACATTCCGGTGATCCTGCTGACCGCCCGTAGTTTTGCGGTGTCTCAGGAACAGCAGGAGAGCCTCGGGGTGGCGAGTTGTCTGAGCAAGCCATTCAGTCCCAAGGAGTTGCTCAAAACGATCCAGGACATTCTGTACCAGCGCGCGCTTGCTCTGAAGAGTTGATCCGCGCTGCGTCTATCCGCCGCTCCAAACGCATGGGTGAATTTGTGGAAACGGGCGTACCGAACATCGCGATGCCGGGGCTGACCGTGCAGCAGCGACGAGAGCTCGAAAAGCTCGGCCAACACATCACGCGCTTGGGCGCGAATGTCGCTGTCGTGGGCCCCGAGGGTCAGCTCGACGTTCTGCTGAATGCGGGCTCATACGACAGTGACGCGCAGCAACTGGCGGAGGCGGGGCGATGTGCTTTCCAAAAGGCCGCACAGCGCCGGCAGGAGGGCGTCGATATTCCCGTCTGGCAGTTCGACGACACGCATCTGCTCCTGGCCGCGCCTCTGGTTATGCCTCCGGTTGCCTCCGGTTGTCGCAGTCCCGCCGGTGCGGTCGTTATCGATCTTGGCGAGCTGTCTGCCGCGGACGGAGCCTCGGAGCGAGGCATGGGTATGCCGCCGCGGTCCCATCGGGACAGCGAGGTCGAGTGCTTCAGTGAGATGCTGCGGCTGCTCGCCCGCAATTTTCAGACGACCATCAGGACCGAGGAACAGATTGAGCTCGTCGGCGTTGAACTGGCCCGCGTCTACGAGGAGCTGGTGCTGCTGCACCGGATCAGCACCAACATGAGGGTCACGGAATCCGACACGAATTTTCTCCAGCTTGCCTGCGACAGCCTGACGGAGATGGTCCTCGTCGAAGGGATTGCCATTCTTTTGGAGAGAGTGGTCGACGGCGGCCGGAAGTTGGTGGTCGCGGCCGGCTCTGGGCTCATCGACATCGATGACAGGATGACAGCGATCCTGCATGGTCGTCTGACCGATGAGGTGAGCAGGGGACGCGAGGGCCTCCTGGATAGCGAAGTCGATTCGCCGTTTCGGTATGATTGGCCCGGCAGCGTTCGAAACCTGATGGCCGTACCGTTGTGCGCCAAGGACCAGGGCGAGGTCGCCGCACACCACACCGCCGGCGGGGTCTCCATCATCGGGCTGATGGTCGCCGTCAATCGCATCGACAAGCCTGATTTTGACAGCACGGATGTCAAACTCTTCACCTCGGTTGCCAGCGGCTGCGCCGTGTTCATCGAAAACGGGCGGTTGTTCAATGATCTGAAGGAACTCTTCGTCGGCTCCCTCAAGGCCCTGACCAACAGCATCGACGCCAAAGACCAATATACGCGAGGCCATTCGGAGCGGGTGGCGCTGATTTCACGGTGGATCGCCGAGCGGATTGCGGAAACAGAGCCGCTCGACGAGGAGGAGATCCACAAGATCTATCTCGCGGGTTTGCTGCACGATGTCGGCAAGATCGGCATCGATGAGAACGTCCTTCGCAAGAACGGAAAGCTCACGCCGGAGGAACGCGAGTGCATCCAGCGACATCCATCGATCGGCGCCAGCATTCTACGCGGCATCAAGCAAATGCGCGATATCGTGCCTGGTGTGTTGTGTCACCACGAGCGGATCGACGGCCAGGGCTATCCGAGCGGTCTCACCGGCGATGAGATTCCGCTCATGGGCAAGATCATCGGCCTGGCGGACAGCTTCGATGCGATGACCTCACGTCGAGTGTACCGGGATGCGATGAGCATCGAGCATGCGCTGGACGAGATCAAGAGGGGGCTCGGTACGCAGTTTGATCGGAAGATCGGCGAAATTCTTCTTGCCAGTGACATCCACCGTTTGTGGGACATCATCCAGGAGGGCGAGGTGCAGAGCTACGATATGGTGCATTTCGCCGACTACGGAACCGAGGCCGTCGGGACATTACTGAGATGAGAATCCATTCACAGGATTATAACGACGTCACCGTGATCGAGCTGCAGGGCGAAGTCGATGGCGAGATTGCCGAGGGGTTGAGGAGCCTGATCGTGGAAACGATCGCGGCCCAGAGAAGAGGCGTCGTTCTGAACATGAACGATGTCAGCTTCATCGACAGCCGGGGACTCGAGCTGTTGCTTTGGGTGCGGGACTATTGCCGGCAGAATAAGACGCAGCTCCGGCTGGCCGGTCTCGACGAGAACTGCGAGAAAATCCTGGAGATCACGCGGCTGCAGGATGAGTTTGACGGTCACGCGGAATTAGCGGAGGCGGTCAAGAGCTTTGCGTGATGACGCGAGCGCACCGAGGTAGGGTATGAGTCAGATTCTGCTCGAAAACAAGGCACAGCTCGGCCAACTGCTGCTGGCCCGCGGCATCGTGAGCGAAGAGCAGATCGAGAGGGCCCTGACCGAACAGCGGGAAAAGGGCCACCGCAAGCTGCTCGGCGAATTGCTCGTCGAGATGGGCCACTGCACGGAGAACCAGATCGCCTCGGCCCTGGCGGAAGGGTACGGGGTTCCCTACGCCCAGGTGAGCCCGAAAATCTGTGATCCCAAGGCCGTGGAGGTCCTGCCGCGGGATTTCCTCGAGGCGCATATCGTGCTGCCGCTGTTTAAGGTGCACGATGTACTCACCGTGGCGGTGAACGAGCCGACGAACGTCTTTCTCATCGATGAGCTCGAGCGCCTCAGCGGATGCCGGGTCCAGGTCGTCTGCTCCACGACCAAGGATATCAAGGCCACGCTGCAGACTTATCTACCTGCCGCGAACGTCTTCGTGATCGACGACATCATCGATGAGGAGGGACTCGAGGAATTCACGCTCATCGAGAGCATCACGCAGGATATCAGCGACCTTGAAGAGGTGGCGGGCCAGTCGCCGGTCGTCAAGCTTGTGAACTACCTGCTCTACAATGCGGTCCGGGAGAATGCCAGCGACATCCACATCGAGCCGGACGAAAGAAAACTTCGCGTCCGCTATCGCGTGGACGGCAGGCTGTACGAGAAGATGCGACCGCCGTACCAGATGCACCCGGCCATTGTCTCCCGAATCAAGATCATGGCCGAGCTCGACATCGCGCAGCGACGCCTCCCGCAGGACGGCGGCATCCATGTCCTCGTCGAAGGCCGGCCGATCGACCTGCGCGTCTCCGTCATGCCCGGGAACTTCGGGGAGAAGGTCGTCGTTCGTGTCCTCGACCCGCAGAAGATCCTATACAATCTCGAGTCGCTCGGATTCACGTACGACAATCTGCTCCGCTTTCGACAGGTCATCCAGTCGCCGAACGGGGTCGTCCTGGTAACGGGGCCCACCGGTTCGGGGAAGAATACGACACTCTATGCGGCCCTGTCGGAGATCAACGGCGAGGAAGTGAACATCTGCACCGTCGAGGACCCGGTGGAGTGCAACATCTCCGGCATCAATCAGTTCCAGGTCAATACGGGCGTCGGATTCGCCTTCTCGACCGCATTGCGAAGCCTCTTGAGACAGGACCCCGACATCATCATGGTGGGAGAGATCCGTGACGAACCCACGGCCAACATCGCCGTTCAGGCGGCCTTGACGGGGCACCTCGTGCTGTCCACGCTGCACACGAACGATGCTCCCGGCGCGGTGACCCGGCTCCTGGACCTGGGCGTGGCGCCGTATCTGGTCAGTGCTTCCCTCAAAGGCGTACTGGCGCAGCGGCTCGTCCGTCGGATCTGTGCAAACTGCAAGACGGAGTACGAGCCTCCCGCCAGCATCCGAAAGACGGTGGAGGCGGCAGGGGGGGAAGTCACGAAGTTCTACCGCGGCGTCGGGTGCAGAAAATGTCGCAACACAGGTTATGCGGGCAGAATCGCCATTCACGAGCTGTTCGTTCCCGACGACGAAATGTGCGAGATGATTAACGAGCGGATCAGCACGAAAAGACTGCGGGCCAAGACGCTCGAAACGGGAATGGTCCCGCTGCAGTACGACGGGATCGAGAAGGTCCGGGCCGGGATCGTTTCCATTGAGGAAGTCCTGCGAACCGCCGCCGCCGACGGTCCGACCGTGTGAAGTGTGATGTGAAAGGGATTGGGACTGGACGGTATGAATACCCTATTGGCTCAGACGCAACAGACCCATACCGAGGCTCCGATGCACGAGGATCCGGGCGCCCAGCGGCAGCCGGTTCGCCCTCGAGAGACTCGCACGATTGCCTGGTCTGAACGTCTCTACCGAGTGCGGGTCAGATCCGGAGACCTCATCCTGTTCACGACGCAGTTGGCCGTCATGCTCGACAGCGGCGTCGTCCTGAGCGACGCGCTCGATGCCATCGCCGAACAAGCCGGGGATCTGCGATTCAAAGCCGTCATCCTGGACCTCTCGCAGCGCGTCAAGAGCGGCGAGACGTTCTCCAGGACGCTATCATACTATCCGAACACGTTTAACTCCATGTTCACCAGCATGGTCCAGGCCTCGGAAGCCTCGGGAAAGATGGTCGAGATGCTCACCGTGCTCACCGGCTATCTCAGTTTCGAGGCGGATACCCGCAAGCAGATCAAGAGCGCCCTGACCTATCCGTTCATCATGGTTCTCATGGCCATCGCGGCCACGGGCACGCTGATGTTTTTCGTGCTGCCCCGGTTCATGCGGATCTACGCCGCCCGGGGCGCCTCGCTTCCCAAGCTTACCCAGGTGCTTGTCGCGGTCAGCAGGATCCTCGGCAATCTCGAAATCATGACGGTCATCGTCACCACGGCCATTGTCGGCGGCGGTTTCCTCTGGTACTGGTCCGGGACAGCGACCGGCCGCCGCGTCCTCTCCGCTATCAAGATCCGCACGCCGGTGATTGGGCCGATGTTCGTCGATATGGTCGTGACACGCAGCATGCGCATCATGGCCACCATGGTCAACACCGGTGTCCGGCTGTTGGACGCGATCCAGGTGATCCAGGGGGCCGTGGACAACTACTACTTTCAGCGGTTGTGGGAGGAGGTGGACGAGAAGATCCAGGATGGATATCAACTCTCCGAATCCATCCTGCTTGCGAAGAGCGGCGACCTGATTTCACCGGGCATCATCCAGATGCTGCGCGCCGGCGAGAAGAGCGGCCGGCTCGGCGAGGTCTGTGACAAGGTCTCCGTCTTCTACGAGAAGAAGCTGGAGGCTTCGATTCGGAACGTGATGACCTTGATCGAGCCGCTGATGATCGTGGTGCTCGGCGGCATCATCGGAACTATCGCCATCGCGCTGCTTCTGCCGGTTTTCCGGGTTTCAAGCGTCATCGCCCACTGATTGGGAGCCAACCTGCCGCTGCGGCTGCCCGCACGGGCTGGGGGCCGTCAGAGGCTCGCTGCGGCCAGAATCTTGCGACAGGTGCAGTGATTTCCCAGATGACATAATGCGAGACGGGTGACGCGAAACTCAATTGGGAAAGACAGGCCCGGCTCCAGTTCGCCGTATCCGATCGTGATGTGGGGGCCGAAGCGTTCGGAACTCGCCTTCTGCGGGTAGTCGCGAATCCATTCCAGCGTCGTCGCGGCGACCACGTCATCGAAGATCATGGTCTCGGTCACATCGTGGCTGAAGAAGGGTCCCATCTCCCCCATGATCCGTTCGTGGAGCCTCTGCAATTCGTCGGTCTTGGCGACCTCGAGGAGCGATGTCTTTTCGCCACGCGAATTGATCGAACTGATAATTCCCACCATGCTCAGGCGATCCACAGTCGTCTCCCTCGCAAGGTTATGCAACAGCTCCCCGATCGTGGCGATGTCTTTCTCGTCGATGCATCCCATGGCGAGGGAGATGTGCGGCAGGTGGGTTTTCCGGCTCAGGACGATTTCCTCGCGATGATCTCCGACGAGCCGCTTGTTCACTTCGATGGCCCGCTCGGTCATCGTTTCATCGGGTAGGAGCACAACGTCTGTCGCTATCCGGACCATATCCTTCTCCTTATCGTTTGCTTGCGCCGGAACGTGCCGCTGTCGCGATTCTATTTTTGGGCGGCGGTCTGCACTCCGGCTCGCCGCATTTCCTCAACCACTTCATCGAATTGCTGCAACACGCGCGGATTCTCTTGTCGGACGATGCGATTTCCGATCAGGATGACCGCGAAGTTCGCCACAAATCCGGGGACGATCTCGTACATGTGCTCACCCAGGCCGACCTGTTTCCATACGACGAGGACTACCGTACCGGTCACCATGCCCAGCAGAGCCGGCAGCCAGCTCGTTCGGCGCGAGAACAGGGCGAAGAGCACCAGCGGCCCGAACGCCGCCCCGAATCCGCCCCACGCGTACGCCACGATTCCGAGGATCGTCTCATCCGCGCGCAGCAGGGCCAGGATCATGGCGATAACCGAGATGGCGATGACGCCAAGCCGGCTCATGAAGACCAGCTCGCGAGGGCCGGCGTCGCGATTGATGGCCTTCTGGTAGAAATCCTCCGTGAGGGCGGACGAGGAAACGAGCAGTTGCGAATCGATCGTCGACATGATGGCCGAGAGGATGGCGGAGAGCATAATCCCGGCCAGCCACGGATGCATTACCTCCGCGATCATGACGAGGAAGACCCTCTCTTCATCATCGCCGGGCAGGCTCTCGAACAGGCCGATCCCAATCAACCCGATGACGACGGCTCCCGTCAGCGACACAAAGACCCACACGATTGCGATCGCCGTGTATTCCGAGAGCTTGGCCAGCGTCCTGGCGCTCATGAATCGCACGAGAATGTGGGGCTGGCCGAAGTAGCCGAGCCCCCACGCCATGGCCGAAACAATCGCCAGCACGGCGATACCCTCCTGCGGAACCAGGCTTGCGGAGATCTCTTTGGCCGCCATCGCCTCGCGAATCCCCGCGACGCCACCGGCTCGCGTATAGGCGATGGCCGGTACCACGACCAGCGCCACGACCATGAGCGACCCTTGAAACAGGTCGGTCCAACAGACGGCCAGGAAGCCGCCCATGAACGTGTAGGCAATGATGATGGCCCCGCCCAGGATCACGGCGGTCGTATAGGAAAAGCCGAACGTTGACTCGAACAGCTTGCCGGCCGCCACGAGTCCGCTGGAGGCATAGACGGTAAAGAAGATCAGGATGATGATGGCTGAGACCACTCGGAGCAATCCCGTGGGGTCGCCGAAACGCTCCTCGAAGAAGCAGGGCAGCGTGATCGTGTTCGTCTTCTGGGTGTACACACGAAGACGCCTCGCGACGAGGATCCAGTTCAACACGGTTCCGATGAACAGCCCGACAGCGATCCATGCGTTCGTCAGGCCGCCGATGTAGATGGCCCCGGGCAGAGCCATCAGCAGCCAGCCGCTCATATCGCTCGCCTGCGCCGACAAGGCCGTCACCCATGCCCCCATCCCTCGCCCGCCGAGCAGATAATCCTCGATGCTGACGCTGCGCCGGTAGAAATAGAGCCCGATGCACAACAGCAGGACGAAGTACACGATAAAGGTGACAAGCGTCGGTGTCGTCATAACGTGCTCTTGTGAAACCGCAACGGTGCTAACTCGTATTCAGGATTTCCTCGTCCGTCTGCTTCCACGCGGGATCGACGATGCAGAGAAAGACCAAGTCATCCGCGCCGGTGTTCTCGATGTACTGAACGGACCGCGGTGGGATACACACGGCACAGCCGGCGGTGACCGGCGCCGCCTCTTCATCGATGTGCATTTTGCCGTGCCCTTGCAGGATGTAGTAGACCTCCGCCGTCTTGAGGCGGTGCGCTCTGGTTCTGCAACCCGAACCGACCTTCGCATGGGCCAGACTATAGCGGATTTCGATATCGCTCTTGTCCGGATGAAGCAGCTCCCGCAGGAGAGAGTCGTCCCCGGCGACGAATTCCTCGCAATCGTCCACGTGTCGGATCAACATCAGGAGCCCCCCAGGAGAATAGAGCCCTCCGTGAAGAAGACGCCCGCCACGCAGGCCGTCATCAGGCAAGCCAGCGTTGCAGCAACCAGCGCGCGACAGGCGATTGGCCCGATGGTCTTGGCGTGCTGCGGCGCCAGGGCACAGAGGCTGCCAACGAAGATAGCCATCGATGCGATGTGCGCGAACCCGCACAGCGCATAGGTCGTAATGACCGCGGAACGCTGGTGCTGCAGCAGACCCTGCTCCATCATGGCAGCCAGATCCCCGTAGGCGGCGACCTCGGTGACGATGAGCCGCTCACCGATGATCTGCGAGATCTCACGCGCGTCGCCCACCGGTACGCCCAGCACGAGCGTCACCGGGTAGAAGAGGTATCCAAACAGGCCTCGCAGCGACCATTCAGCCTCCACGCCGAGCAGCGGATTCACGAGATGGCCGAGGCTCGAAAGCCCCAGATCGACCAGTGCGACCAGTCCCAGGACGGCGATCAGCAGGGCGACGATCCCCACAATCATGCGGACCCCGGCGTTGGCCCCGTTGATGATCGCCTCGAAGAGGCTGTTGTCGCGCTCGTAATAGGGCTCGACGCGCACCCCTAACGTCTCCGGCTCTCCCGCCTCGGGCAGAAGGATCTTCGACATCACCAGCGCCGCCGGGGCCGACAGCAGCGAAGCTGAGACCAGATGCCCCGCGATCGTGGGGAATTGCTTCTGGAGGCTCAGGACGTAGAGCGCCAGGACGTTGGACGCGACGGTCGCCATGCCCGCCGTGAGAACGGTGCACAGCTCCGACGCGGTCATCCGTCCCAGGTAGGGCTTGACCGTCAGCATCGATTCGACCCCGACGAAGATGTTGCTCGAGGCCACGAGCGATTCGGCCCCGGAGATTCGCATCAGACGCGTGAACACCCACGCGAATGCTTTGATCAGCAGAGGCATGAGGCGCACGTAGTACAGGATCGCGATCAGGGCCGAAAAGAAGATGATCGTCGGGAACGCCTGAAACGCCAAGATGAATCCGAGTGACTTCGCACCCTCGTCGCTCACCTGTCCGGGGCCGAGGGCCAGGGGACCGAACACGAAACGTGCGCCTGCGCCGGCCGAATCGAGAATGCTGACGACGACGTCGTTGACAACCAGGAACACCCTCGCTCCCGCCGGGACCACGAAGATCAACAGGGCCACCAGAAGTTGCAAGCCGACGCCCCAACCGATCACGCGCCAATTCATATTCCGCCGGCCGGCGGACAGACACCATGCCACGGCCATGAGAACGAAGATACCCGCGAAGCTGACGAGATTGTAGATATCCATATCCGTGGCTTCAGCCCGTGATCGAGGACGTCACTCGGGCCGGCGGGCTCCGGCGCCGGCCCCTGCGAATGCGTTCAGTTCTCGTTATCGGCTATTCGACTTCTTTGCGCCGTTGTCCTTGTCGCCGATCCGCACGACGGCATAGACGAGTGCGGCCAGTAGACCGGCCAGCAGACCCAGCACGATCCAGAGGCCTGAGCCGGCATTTCGATGTCGGATGTCCTGATAGATCCAGACCGCCACCAGAACGTGCACGACCGCACAGATGATCAGCAGCACGGCCAGCGGGCCGCCCTCACGCGGATTCATCGCTTGCTCAAGCTGCATCTTCTTGCCTTCCAGCTCAAGCTCCTGCATCCGCCGTTCAAGCTCGGCCTCTGCCCGCAGGTTCTCCATCTCGAGCTCCATTCGCTGCAGCTCCATTTGGAATTCGGGATTTCCCTGCGGATCGTCCTGCTCCTGACAGAATGTCAATCCCGGCAGCAGAAGGCTTACCAAGGCCACGTACATCATCAGTCGTTTCATCGTAGGTCTCCTTCAGACACGTTAACAGGAACGACCCGATTATACTGCGCAATCACGCTGTTTGCTACCCTCTATTTGGACCGGCGAAGGTGCGCCGATTTGCAGAGAGTACCCTGCGAGGGCGGGCCTGTCCTGTGGCGTCGCGGGTTACAGGGGGATCTCGCCGACGTCTTTCAAGACGTGGTGCGGCTTGTAGGGATAGCGTTCCAGATCGTCCTCACCGGTGATGCCGCTGAGGACCAGGACCGTATCGATGCCGGACTCGATGCCCGCGACGATGTCCGTATCCATGCGATCGCCGATGATGACCGTTTCTTCGCGATGGCAGCCGAGCAATTCGACCGCGTGACGCATGATCAGCGGATTGGGCTTGCCGATGAAGTACGCCTGTCGGTCGGTGGCCATCTCAATCGGGGCGATCAAGGCCCGGCAGGCCGGCCCGATTCCCCGTTCGGTCGGGCCCGTCAGGTCCGGATTCGTCCCGATGAGCTTGGCTCCGCCCAGGACTAACTGGATGGCGGTCTCGATCTTTTCATAGCTGTAACTTCGCGTCTCGCCGACGACAACGTAGTCGGGCTTGCTCTCGTCAACGGACAATCCCGCCTCGTACAGGGCCTGGTACAGGCCCGAGTCGCCGATGGCGAACACGCGTCCGCCGGGGCATTGCGAGGCGATGAAATGGGCCGTCGCCATGGCGGATGTGATGAAGTGGTTCTCGCCGACCTCGATGCCCATGTGCCGGAGTCGCTGATGCAGCTCCCGTGGCGAGCGGGCGGAACTATTGGTCAGGAAGAGAAATTGCTTGCCTTCCGCCTTCAACCAGTCGACGAATCCCTTGGAGCAGTCGAGCAGCCGGGATCCGTGGTAGATCACGCCGTCCATATCGCAGATGAACCCGCGTTTGTTCTTCATCGCTTCCATAGGCGGTTAGCCCGTCTCCGCTACGGCGGCGTCCGGCACGTGGTGGTCTCCCTCTCCCCAGCGCAGCCACGCGCGCACACGCAGGGACAGACGCGTGAGCATCACGTAGAGCGACGGAACGACGACGAGCGTCAGGATGGTGGCGAAGCCCAGGCCGAAGATGACCACCACCGCCATGTTCCGCCACCACTGCGTGGACTCGCTCTTCGTGGCCCAGGAGAACGTGTGAAAGTCGTACGAGATGCCGATGGCCATGGGGAGCAGGCCGATAATCGTCGTGGCGGCGGTCAGCAGCACGGGCCGCAGACGCGTCGCGCCCGCCTCGGCCGCCGCCGAGACGAGGTCCTGGCCCTCGGCCTGCAACTGGCGGGTGAAGGCGAGCAGCACGATGGCGTTGTTGACGACGACGCCGGCCAGACTGATTACGCCGATGCCTGTCATGATGATGCCGAAGGGCAAATCACAGATCAGCAGGCCCATCAGGGCGCCGATCAGCGACAGAATCACCGTCGTCATGATGATCACCGGCACAAGCAGCGAGTTGAACTGGATGACGAGCACCATGGTCACGAGCAGAATAGCGATGATGAATGCTCTGCCAAGAAACGCCCGTGATTCATCCTCCGTCTCCTTCTCGCCGGCGTAGCGGATCTCGTAGCCGGCCGGAAGCTCCAGGCCGGTCAGTCTCTTCTGCACGTCGGCCAGCACCGCAGAGCTCAGACGTCCTTCGGCATCGGCCGTGAGGGTGACCACTCGCTTCTGGTTGACGCGATTGATCGTGCCGAATCCGCCTTGATAGTCGAATTCGCCGAGGGCGCTGAGCGGCACCGCCGCACCGGCGGCGTTGGGGATTTTGAGACGATACAGATCGTCGATGTTCTTGCGGTCGGCCAGCGGCAGACGGACCGTGATGTCGTATTCATCGTTGAATTGACGGTACGTGCCGACCTTGGTTCCGAAGATCGCCATCTTCAGGAAGTTGCCCACGGTGGCCGTGTCCACGCCCAACAGCATGGCCACGCGGCGGTTCACCGTAAACGCCAGCTCGGGACGGGCGGCCTCCAGGTCGCTCCGCAAGTTGACGATATTCGGCACGTCCGCGATCATTCGCTGCGCGCGGGCGCTGAGCTGTTCGAGAGTCTTGAAGTCTTTCCCGATGATACGCACGGTCACCGGGGCGCCGGTGGGCGGCCCGTTCTCCTGTTTCTCGACCTTGATCTCGGCGCCGGCAACATCGGCCAGTGCCTGCCGGATCTCCGCAATGACCTCAGTCGACGGTCGCTCACGCTCGATGTAGTCGTAGAAGATGAGCGAAATATTGGCCAGATGCGGGCCACCCGCGCTGGCTACGAGTGTCATGCCGCCGGAAGAGCCCACGTTCGTCACCACGTGTTCGAGCCAAGGGTCGTAGGGCTTTATACGCTCCTCGATGATGCGCGTGATGCGGTCGGTCTCGTGGATGTTCGTGCCCTGCGGCATGCGTACATCGATGATTGCCCGTTCCGGATCGCCTTCCGGGAAGAACTCCGTGCCCTTGCCGATCTTGCCGTACAGCATGCCCATGCCCACCAGAAGGCAGATCGCCAGGAACAACGCCAATCCCGGATTGGCGAGCCCTGCATGCAGGATCCGGCGATAGCCTCGCATGAACCAGTGGTTCCCTTGCCGCCGTTGGGCCGGACGGCCCGCCCATATCGACGTGATGACCGGGCTGAACACCAGGGCGACAAACAGCGAGGCCAGCAGGCCCAACGTCAGGGTGATCGGCAGGTATTTCATGAAGTCGCCCATGATCCCCGGCCAGAAGATCATCGGCAGAAACGCACAGACCGTGGTGAACGTGGACGTGATGACCGGCCAGGCAACCTCGGCGGCGCCGCGCTTGGCCGCTTCGAGGCGACCAAAGCCAAGCTGCATGTACCGGAAGATGTTCTCTACGATCACGATGGCGTTGTCCACCAGCATGCCCAGCACGAGCACCAGGCTGAACAGCACGATCATGTTCAGCGTGTAGCCGAGCATCTGGACGAGGAAGAAGGTGATGAGCATGCTCAGCGGGATGATCATGGCCACGATCATGCTTGAACGCAGGCCGAGGAACAGCATCAGCACGCCCGTCACCAGGATCAGCGCCGCGGCGATATTGTTCTCCAGGTCGGCGACCGTATTGCGGATATATTTCGACATGTCGTAGGTAATGTCGAACTCCACGGCCCCGGGCACTTGCTGCCGCGCCTTGTCGAGAACAGCCCGGATGTAATCGGAGACGTAGACGATGTTGGCGCCGACCCGCTTCTGGATGCTCAGGGTCACATTGTCGGCGCCGTCGAGGCGCGAGAACGTAGTGCGGTCCTTGAACGCATCGCGCACGTTGGCGACATCGGCGAGATAAATCGGCTTTCCGTCCCGCACCGCCAGCAGCAGATGATCGACCTCCTCGGCCGTCACGAATTCGGCGGGGACGCGGACGCTGAACTTCGTGCCGGGCGTCTCCAGACCGCCGGCGGAGATATTCACGTTCTCCGAGGGGATCAGCTTCAGGATTTCCGGAATCGTCAGATTGTACACGGCGATGCGATCGGGATCGAACTCCAGCCGGATCTCCGGCTCGAGCGCCCCCAGGACTTCCACCTTGAGCACGCCCGGGACGATCTCGAGCTGGTCCTGCAATTCATCGGCGATCGTCTTGAGCTGGACGGGCGAGACGTCCCCGGAGATGCTGACCAGCATGATCGGGAACTCGGCGACGTTGATCTCCTTGATGATCGGCTCTTCCACCGCCTGGGGAAGCTCCCCCTTGGCCAGATCCACGCGGTCGCGAACGCGCTGGAGGGCGACCTCGGTCGGGACGTCCGGCGTGAACTCCACGTCGATCATCGACATGCCTTCGAGACTGCTGGAGCGCACTTCCTTCACGCCCCGGATGCCCGTCAGCTCCTTCTCGATCTTCATCGTCACGGCGGTCTCGACGTCCTCCGGCGAGACTCCCTCGTACATCGCCGTCACGAGGATATGAGGGATCGGCACATCCGGGAATGCCTCGCGCGGCAGCTTGAGATAACTGTAGCTGCCGAGCAGGACGATGATCAGACCCAGAACGGCGACGGTAGTTCGGTTTCGCAGGGACAGATCGGTGAGGAGCATGGCCGTTACTTGCCTTCTGAGGGAGCGTTCACAACGTTGACATTCTGGTCCGGCGCCACGAAGCGGTGGCCGGCCACGATCAACTGGTCGCCGGGTGCCAGGCCGCTGGTGACCTGGACGCTGTCGCCCTTGATGACGTCGAGCTTGACCTCGCGGCGCTCGGCCTTCGACGACTCGACCACATACACGGTTTTGCTGTCCTCCATGGGGATGACGGCCAGCAACGGTATCAAGATGGCATCTTCAAGAATTCGTCGCGTCAGGGTGATTTGGACGATCTGCCCGCTGCGCAGGAGACCGTCTTCATTCGCAAGCGTGATCTCCATGCGGGTCGATCGCGTTCGAGGGTCCGCCAACTCGCTGATGAATGTGATCGTTCCCTGCACCGACCTTTCGCGGGGCTTCACGCCTACAAGGACGTTCGCAGTCTCGCCCTCGGAGAAGAAGGCAACATCCCGTTCGGGGACCTCGACAGCCACCTTGACGGTGCGAGTGTTCACGATGTCAGCCACGGCTGTTCCCGCTTGGACGTATTCTCCGACCTCAACGGGCAGGTCGTTCAGCACGCCGGCAAGCGGGGCGACGATACGCGTCCGTTCCAGACGCGCGCGGACTTCCTCGAACTGAGCCTTGCTGATGGCCAGTTTCATTGCGGCCTCGTCCAGGTCACGGTCGGGGGCGGCCCCGCCCTGAACGAGCCCCTTCTTGCGATCGAACTCGGTCTGGTCATACTCGGCCTGCGCCTGCACGCGTTCAAATTCCGCCTGAAGCAGGTCGGTGTTGAGCCGGATGAGCAGATCCCCGGCCTGTACGGACGCGCCTTCTTTCGGGCCGATCCATTCGATGCGGCCGGCCACTTCGGCCGAGAGGGTTACAATCCGGTTCGGCTCGACGACCGCCGGCAGGGTGAATGTATCAGGGAGGCTCGGCACGGCCGAGACCGTCATGACCGTTACGTTCACTGGGGGGGCCTCCGTGGGGGGACCCTCCTCTTTGCGTCCGTTGATTCCGAGAGCCACGATGGCCAATGCCGCTACGGCAGCCAACGCTATGAGCAGTTTCAAAGCGCTGTGACGCAGTCCGCCCCGGCTTGCCCGGCTCCCATCGATTCTCGACGATTTATTGCCCATCACCTGCACCTGTCTAACATCTCTGGCCCTGAACTCCCCAGGGATAGCACAGTTTATGTCCAAAACGCACGTTTAATACGTTAGTTTAAAACGTTTGTTTAAGGGGTCAAGGCCATCCGTGCAATTTTCCGCAGGAAAATGAGTGCCACGTGCGCAACTAACTTCTGGTAAAGGGTGTACGTGGATTGCGGTTTATTTTCTTGGGCCCCTTATCATTCTTCTGCGGTCTCCTTGGAAGCTCAGGACAGACTCTTCACGGCCACAGACGTTGCGAAAATCAACCGTCATCTGTACTACCGGCCGGATTCGCCTTCGGTGGTTGAGCCTCGCCGGGCGGGCATTCAACCTCGCTGTTTGTTCGACAAGCAGGAAAAGCACGGCCTGCGCAAGGAAGATCAGAGGATCTGGGCCACTGTGCTTCGATCGGACAGGTCTCTTCGCACCCAGCGCTGCCTACTGTGCCCATCTGACGAGGTTCGGGTAAAGGTCTTGCAGGATCGGCGTCGAGGGCTTGATGCGTGCGTTCATACTGAGCAGGCCGCGACCGGCGATCTCGAACTCACACGCAAAGACCGAAGGGGTCTTTTCCGCATCCCGGGCGCGCATGGGGACGACCCGATACTCATTCTGATCGTGCAATACGTAGAACAATTCCACGGCAAACAGGTCTGCCGGCGCCCCGTTGAGGTTCACCGTGCACGTTACCTCGACCCGCTCCCCTTCTGCGACCACCTCCTTCTTGTCCACGCTCGTGGAGAAGCCCGTCACCGTGATCCGGTCCCAATTTCGCAATACTTCCTGTGCGTCACGGAGGGCATGTTTCAGCGGCTCGCGGTCCCCCCGCACGAGATCGTTCACCGCCTTCTTGGACGGGACGTAGAATTTCTCGATGTACTCGCTCAGCACACGGTTCATGTTGAACTGGCAGCAGATGGAGTAGACGGATTCTTTCATCATCTCGACCCATCGGGCGGGCACGCCAGCCTCGTTGCGGTCGTAATACAGTTCCGTGATCTCTTCCTCCAACAGGTCGTACACCTGCTCGGCCTCAGAGGCTTCCTGCATCTCGAGCTGATGATCGTACTCGGCCCCGGTGATGGCCCAGCCGTTCCTGCCGTTGTAGCCTTCGGGCCACCAGCCGTCCAGGACGCTCAGGTTCAATACGCCGTTGATGGCCGCCTTCATTCCGGAAGTGCCGCTGGCCTCGTTTTCCTTCATGGGATTGTTTAGCCAGATGTCCGCCCCCCAGACCAGGTGCCGGGCCACGTTCATGTCGTAGTTCTCGACAAAGACGACCCGGTCCTCGAGCTGGTAGCTTCTCGCGAATTCGATGATCTCCCGGATCATGTTCTTGCCCAGCGCATCGGCCGGATGGGCCTTGCCGGCGAAGATGAGCTGCACCGGCTTGGCCGAGTTGCTGAGGATCTTGGCCAGTCGGTCCTTGTCCCGAAGGATGAGCGTGGCCCGCTTGTAGCGCGCGAAGCGTCGCGCGTAGACGACCGTCAGATACTCCGGATTCAGCGCCCGAGTCAGTTTGAGGATCTTGGATTCGATATAGCCTCTTGCCGTCAGATCGTCGGCAAGCTTCTTTCGGACAAAGGTGATCAGGCTCTGCTTGTTTCGATGGTGGGCCTGCCACACTTCTTCCGGGTCGATGGCCAGCACTTGCAGCCACCGTTGCGGGTCACCTCCACAGCGGACGTATTCGGGGCCCAGGCGCCTCCTGAGCAGCTCGACGAAGGGCTCGCTCAGCCAGGAATGGTGCACGCCGTTCGTGACATAATCAACGGGCAGCTCGACTTCCGGCCTCTCCGGAAAAAGTCCCGCCCACATCCGTCGCGATACATCTCGATGCATCCTCGAAACCGCATTGATGTATCGCGAGAATCGCATGGCGAACGCCGGCAGCCAGAACGTCTTGTCGTCGTTGTTGATGAACGCCTCGGATGCCAGGTCCTCGAAGGACAGCCCCAGTGCTTTCACCTCCCCCTCGAGGTACTCTTTGACGAGGCGGGCCTCGAAGTTCTCGTTTCCCGCGATAACGGGCGTGTGCGTGGTGAAGACGGTCGAGGCGCGGATGAGGGCTTTGGCCTCCATAAAGGTCAGCCCGTCGCGGAGCATGAGCCTCTGGAGTCGCGCCAGGATCAAGAAGGCGGAGTGCCCCTCGTTGATGTGGTAGACCTTTGGCTCGATTCCGATCCGCTCCAGGGCCCGGACCCCACCGATGCCGAGGACCAGTTCCTGCTGCAGGCGTTTGGCGCGGTCGGCCACATAGAGCTCCTGCGTGATGTCCCTCAGGTCCGCGGGATTGGCCTCGATGTCGGTATCGAGCAGAATCAGCCGGGTTTTCCCGACGTCAATCTCCCAGAGCTTGACCTTCAGTGTCTGGTCCCGTATCTGCATTTCAACGCAGGCCTTCTCGCCTTCGGGCCCCCGCACCTCGCGCATCGGGATGAGATGGTTGTCGAATTCAATGAACTGCTCCTCCTGCTCGCCCTTCGGATTGATCCGTTGGGTGAAGTACCCGTATTTGTAGATCAGGCCGATACCGACCAGCGGCACATTCAAGTCGGAGGCAGCCTTGAGGAAATCGCCCGACAGGACGCCGAGCCCGCCGCCGTAGATCGGAATGCACTCGTGCAGCCCGAATTCCATCGCGAAGTAGGCCACCATGTCGTCGGCCTCGAGGACGTCGCCGGAGGTCGTCGCAAATCGTTCGTCGTACTCTGTGTATTCCCGGAACTGGTCCCAGACCTTCTCCAACTCAAACAGAAAGCCCCGGTCCTGGGCCAACTGCTGGATGCGCTCCCGGGGCAGGTTGAGAAGGAACTGAATGGGGTTGTGGTTGGACGCGCGGAACAGTTGCCCGTCGATGCGGTAGAACAGATTGATCGCCTCGTAGTTCCACGTGCCCCAGAGGTTGTAGGCGAGCGAATGCAGTCTGTCCAGGTTCTCCGGGAGTCGCGGGTAGACAAAGACGTTCTTTAGAATCATCGTAGTCACAGCTCCGACTCATCGTGCCATTTCGCCGCAGTTCACGTGGGGCCACCAAGCCGCCACCTGCCTCTCATTTCGGCCAACCGGTCGCTGCTTCTTCGGACCGACCCATTCGGGCCGTGGTATTGTACAGGTTCTTCACAATGGTTGTCCATCACCAGGTTTCCGGCCAAATCATTCCGGCCTTGACAGCAGCTCGCCGTTGTCCTACCATGGCCGCACTGGGATGAACTGGTGGTTGTGAAGGAGTGATTGAGGTGTAAGCCATGGCTTCTCTGATTGTGACAAACGGTAAGAAGGAGGGGGATTACTACCCGTTGGGCCGTCGGACGAACGTTGTCGGCCGGGATGAGGCCCTGCCCATCCAGATCCTGGACCACATGGTTTCCAGGAAGCACCTCCAGATCCGATTCGACCCGAGCACGAACCGGTACTCTGCCTTCGATATGAGGAGCCGCAACGGCGTCTACGTCAACAATCGACGCATTGAGGACGAGACGGTCCTCAGAGACGGCGACATCATCCTGGTCGGCCTGACCAGCCTGCTGTTCACGGACAAGGATTTCAAGGACAAGGACAGCGCTCTGCTGCACTACAAAAAGGTGGGCGAGCGAATGCGTGTGACCAGCTACGGCCCGGGCGAGTTCGAGCAGGCCCGCGTCGGTCCGGGCGAGACGGGCCATCCTCTCCCCCAGTCGTAGCCGTGCGGGACACTGGCTCGCTGCGTTCCGCCAGATCGATCTGCCCGGCGGCGATTAGAGAGGGGCCGGACACTGCCTACGATCTTCACTTGTACCCAAGGAGAAGCCCTATGCATGCCACGGCGTACCAACGATGCTTCCTGTTCATTCCCTTTCTTCTCCTGCTGCCGGCAGGGATCCTCGAGGCCAAAGTCTTCAAGCTGTACTACTTAGGGGGCCAGTCCAACATGGACGGCTACGGGTACGTCAATGAACTGCTCGGCGACCTCCGGGGCCCGGTCAAGGGCGTGATGATCTTTCACGGCAACGCGGCGCCGGATGGTTCCGAGATCGACGGCAGGGGGCTTTGGGCGGAGCTTCAGGCGGGCCACGGCGGAGACTTCGCCTCCGACGGCAAAACGAACACGTATTCCGATCGATTTGGCGTCGAGCTGACGTTTGCGCGGCGCCTGCTGGAGTTGGAGCCGGACGCCAACATCGCCATCATCAAATACTCGCGGAGCGGGACGTCCATCGACCCGCGTGCGGCCGACCGATTCGGCTGCTGGGATCCGGACTACAGTGCGGCTAATGGCGTCAACCAGTACGACCACTTCCTCGCAACGATCCGGCACGCCTTCTCGGATGGCGATATCGACGACGACGGCCAGCCGGATACACTTGTCCCCGCGGGGATCGTTTGGATGCAGGGCGAGAGCGATGCCGCTCATGGCCAGGAGATTGCCCGCCGCTACGAGGCGAACTTGAAACGACTCATCGACTTGATTCGTGCCTCCTTGCGTCAGGATGACCTGCCGGTTGTCATCGGTCGGATTTCAGACTCAGGCCAGGATGCGGACGGCAAGGTCTGGGATCATGGCGATACTGTCCGCAACGCGCAAGCCATGTTCGTTCGCAGCGATAGGGCGGCCGCCCTCGTCACGACGACGGATCGCTACGGGTACTCCGACAAGTGGCACTACGATACCGCGGGCTACATCGACCTCGGAAGGCAATTCGCCCAGGCTCTCGTCAGGCTGCACAAGCACACGGAACAACAGCGTGTACAATCCGGAGACAAGTGATGAAGAGAACCTTCGCTCTGCTCTTGGTGACCCTCGGCCCGCTTTGTCCTTTGGCGAACGGCTATGCGCCGACCAGCGCTTATGAGCGGCAAACGATCTGCGGGTGGACGGTGTTCGTCAACCGGGGGCTGTCGGGCGAGCATGGTGAGCTGGCCGATGAGGTACTTGAATTGCTGAAATTTCAACTCTATCAGATCGCAAGAGTCGTTCCGGATGAGGCGCTGGGCGCGCTGCGGAACGTCCCGATTTGGGTGGAGTACAAGCATCCCCGGCACCCGTGCATGTGCTACCATCCCAGCAGACAATGGCTCACGGAGAACGACTTCAACCCGGAGAAAGCCGGCAGTGTCGAGATCGCCAACGCCGAGAATTTCCTCACGTGGACGATCGGTCAGCCCTGGATGGTCCTGCACGAACTGGCCCACGCGTATCACCATCAGGTGGTGGGATATGACCATGCGGAATTAAAACGGCTCTTCAAGAGCGCCGGAGGATCGGCCACGTACGATTCCGTCCTTCATATCTCGGGCGAGTTTCGGCGGGCCTACGCGCTGAACAACGATCAGGAGTATTTCGCCGAGTGTACGGAGGCCTTCTTCGGCACCAATGATTTCTTTCCCTTCGTTCGCGCCGAGCTCAAGCGGCACGACCCCGAGATGTACGGACTGCTTGCGAAGCTCTGGAAAGTGGATGAGTAGCGTCGCGCACCCAGCGGTGGCGGCGCGGTCCGTGTCATAACTCCACGGCAAGCATCGTGGCGTCATCGTTCTGGGGCGCGCCTCCTCGGAATTCGGTCAATGTCGTCATCAGACGATCGGGCAGCGCCTCGATAGGCAGGGAGCGGGTGTCCTTCAGGATCTGTCTAAGTCGATCCTGGCCGAACGGCTCACCGTCGCGAGACAGCATTTCGGTCACTCCGTCGGTAATCATCACCAGGCGTTCTCTGTCCGGTACGTGCAGAGTCTTCTCGGACCATCCCGTAAACCCCTTGATGCCCAGAATGGGCCCCGTTGACTCAAGAGATGTCAAGCCGTCAGTGCCTTCGCTCAGGTACGCCGTTTCGTGGCCTGCGCTCACATACGTCAACGTACGCGTCCCAGACCTCCAGCGCGCCAGGACCATCGTGGCGAAGTCTTCCATGAGCGTGACCTGCGCGAACGCCTCATGCACCGAGGCCATCAGGTCAAGGAGCGTTGTGTGGGCGCCGACGCCCATGTTGAGCACGGCCTTGAGCATGGCGGCGCTCATGGCCGCAGGGACGTCGTGTCCGACGACATCGGCGATACAGAGCAGGAAATCGCCATCGTTCAGTTCCATCGCATCATAGTAGTCGCCCGCCACTTCCGTTGCAGGGCAGAACAAGGATGCCATTCGAATCGTCCCCGCCTCACCGGGAGATGGGAGCAGATTGTTCTGGATGCGGCGTGCCTTCTCCAGGCGGATCCGTCGTTCTTCCTCTGCCTTGCCGAGTGCATCGGCCATTGTATTGAACTCATCCGCGAAGATGCCAAGCTCGCGGGTCCGAACCGGCAGTATCCTGGCGCGCCTTTCGCCCCGGCCGAATCGGCGAACCACAGTCATCATCTCACCGAGTGGAATCGACACCAGTCGGAAGAACAGGATATTGAGCGTCACGCCCAGAACGACCGCGACCAAAACAACGGTGACGGCCCGTCCGACGAGCTGGCCGCGTGCGATTCGCCTTATGTTCGACAGATACTCCGAGACATACACGCGGGTATCCCCCGCGCCGGCGCTGCCAACCACAAGGGATTCGTTTCCAAAGGAGGCCCGCCCATCCAATGCACGAGCCGCGGCTTGAATGCTCGCCAGAATTCTCGGCGAGGCCCGGTGATGCGCGCGAGCCTGTAGCATCTCGCGCCCCATCGCCACCGCGATATGGTGCCCTGGCGATGTCGCCTCCTGCATTGTTCCGCACGTTTCGTCGATGAAACGCTGGACGTGCTCAGTGCCGCCCGGTCTGAGGTGCACCACGCTCGTCAGTAGAACGCGCGCCTCCTCATCCAGCGCGACCCTCTTCTCACGCACGTAGGCGTCGAAGGCAGCATGATAATCCCATACGAGAAGGACCGCAAACGCGGCCAGAAGCACAGCATTCACGGCAAGAATGATGCGTCCTGCCAGCGACGGTCTCTTCTCCTGGCTATCGCTCTGCTGCGGCAGCTGCATTTCTACCACTCGGGTCGTGTGCGTGGACAGAATTCTTCAACGGATCGTCAATCTGCGTCATAGCAATGTACGGTCGCGAGCGACTTTCGTTCTCTGGGGAGAATCCTGTTTGCGGCGCTTGTCCGCCATGTTCTCAGTGAGACGACGGCCCGGGGGCGCAAAGAATGGCGTTTTCGAGAAGAGCGTTACAGGCAATCAGCCGGGCGCACGAGACAGCTCTGTGAATCGCGCGGAGCTTACCGACGCCGGGCCACCGACAGGCGTGCGGCGAGGAATCCCCACGCGACACCGAGGGCGAGACCGACGGCGTGGGCGGCGTTCGCAATGGGCCCCATGAGGCCGGTCAAGCAGAGGAAGAACCACGCGATCATGAACGTGACGGTCTGCCGTTGGAGCGACAAGCGGGAGGCCGGATTGAATCGGCCCTGCATCCAGATGTAGCCGAGCAGGCCGTAGACTACGCCGGACATCCCGCCGAACGTCGGGCCGCTCACCAGATACTGCCCGAGATTCGACGCGCCCGCGAGGACCAGCACCAGCAGCAACAGCTTCCACGGGCCCTTTCTTGCCTCAACCATGCTGCCCAGGTCCCGCAGCCAGAGCATGTTGAAGAGAATGTGCAGGATGCCGAAGTGCAGGAACATAGGCGTGAAGAGCCGCCAGATCTGGCCGCGCCGCACCTCGGGCAGTCCTCCGTTCCACCGAACATGCCCATTGTCGTACTGGTATTGTGTGATCGACAATGGCTGTACGAAACGGTCTGCTCGGCCCAACTGGGTGAACAGGGCCGCGGCGATGCTGATTCCGATCAGCGTTATGGATACGGCGCCCAGCGAGACCGGCGGCGAGTACAAGATCGTCCGTGTATCGATCACCCGGGCTCGCCGGGGGACGGCTTTTTCGATGCCGAGCTGTCTCTGTCGGGTGGCGACGCGCGACGCCTTCACGAAGCGCGGATCGTCGGGGCTTTGCCGGAACTCATCGAGCAGAGACTTGGCCGCGTCCACATGCGCATCGTCGAGAACCCAGATCTCCCACGAATTTCCAGGCCCCGGATCCACCTGACTTTCAATCCCCTCGCCGTAGAGAAAATCCGCAAAACGTCTCGCCGGCGTCTCGTCCTTCAGATGGCCAATTGGTCGCATGCAGCCTCGCAGGTGCGAAGTTCTCTCCGCCCTATCCTATTGGATCTTCGCCTTGTGAAATTGAAGCCAGACACCATAGTTTATACCCTCCTCATTATCTACTCGCGGGCGGTCGAGACGGTAGTCTTCGATCCCGAGGGCCTGCATGATCGTGCGGAGCTGTTGCTCGGTCTCAGCGGGATCGTACTTCATTGTCTTTCCTTGCTCGCCGCGTATCTGCTTGGCCGTCTCCAGCGGCAGGCGCTGCGGGAAGCCCCGGCCCATGTAGGCGACGCCGCCGGGTTTGAGCACGCGGTGAATCTCGGCCAGGCCCTTCTGCAGGTCCGGCCAGAAGTGAAACGAGCCCCGTGAGACCACCACGTCGGCGAAGTCGCTCCGAAAGGGCAGAGCGCAGGCGTCCGCGCGGATCGCACTGACTCGCCCCCCATACCCCGCCGCCTCGGCTCGGTTGAAGAAGTAGGGGAAGAAATGCGGATTGATGTCGGCGTTGATCCAATGCAGCTTTGTTCGCTTGCACAATTCGAGAATCAGCATGCCGGGCCCGCTGCCCAGATCGATCCCGACGCCCGCTCCGTTCCCGAGGTCGAGCTTCTCGACGATTTCCTCCGCCAGCGGCGCGTACACCGGGGCGAGTGTCCCCTCAGCCGCCCGGATCATGCGTTCCGCATCGGCCCGGGTGTGTTGAGGTTCTTTGCCCCCGAACCCCGTCGCGCCACAAGCCAGCACGGCCAGGACGCTCCACCACAGCGCGTTCGTCATAAGCACTCCATCCGTTCAGCGAACATCAGCCCGTGTGCCCGGGCAACTCACTCAAGCAGCGGCTTGTACCTGGCTCCGCCGGCGCTCTTTCGCGTCAGCTCCTTATATGCGTTCTCAAGGATGCCCTCCTGCAGCGGGCAGGACAAGTCGGCGTCGGAGACGATCTTGCAGAACCGTTTCTTCTGTGCTTCGCCGAACCCTTCACCTGCATCCAGGATCGTGAAGATCTCGTACAAGGCCGCGATATACACCGCCGACAGCCGCACGGCCTGCTGATAGTACTCGACGTACTTCGGCTGTGCAACATACTCCTGGTACATCGGCGAGGCCTGCCCGCGCTTTTCGTACTCGTCTTGTGCTTCCTTGTATGGCCCGCGGACCTTGCACACCCGCAGGATCAGCAGCAGGTTGTCGACCGAGTTCTCGATCTCATCCTCCGTGGGAAACGGCCCATACGTCTCGGCGAACCCACGCTGCAGGAAGTAGCGGAACCAGTCCTCGGTGTTCCGCGTCGTCAGGCGAGGCACGCAATCGACCCACTTGCGAAAATCCTGCTTGAAGAACTCGTATCGTGATTTCTGGCGGCCGCGGAGTCCTTCCCGCTCGTCGCGGTATACCTCCTCGTAGAGGAAATAGTCCTGGAAGACCTCGCATTCACGGTGTTTCCGGCGGTGCCGGCCGTCGCGATAGTATGGTTTGGCGATGCGGTTCACTACGGGATGGATGATCTGGTCGGCCGCAATGTGGCTGAGATGTCCCGCGATGTAGGCGAGCCGGCGGTGGTCCGAATCATCGAGCGTGACCTTGCCATCCTCTCGCTGGACGTCCTTGAAGAGGATCTCGCAGAGCCGCAGGGGAAATTCGTTGGGTCTGTGCGAGTGCAGATGGTAGGACCACGGGGTCACGCCCGCGGCCGCGACGAAGCCTTCCAGCAGCATATCCCTGCCGGACCGCGCCATGCTGGCATAGTAGTACAGGTCCGGGCCGATGCTGCCGAGGTTCATGTACGCTCGGTACGGACCGCTCGTCGTCGGCCTATCCAGCATCGCCGCGAAGGCCGCCAGCTCCCGAAACCCCTTTTCCTGTAACAGCTTGATCGCCTTGTGAACGATCACCATATGAGCGATATTCGCAGGCATCCTTGTTCTCCTTTCGCCAATGCCGTCTCCGGGATGTTTCGAGCCCTGCATCTCGTAACATCTCTGTTATCGGATTCTTGTCGCGTGATTCGCCAGAATGCCACGATGGAATCGCCTGCGCGGCAATCGACGCTCACGCTGACCACGCGCACGGTCCGTATTTCGGCCTGATCGGAGGGCTCGCAAGGCGGTTCTTTGGCCTTCGCGGGGGCATTCGTTATCCTTTAGGTGGAGATCGTATCATCGGGCGGCGGATGATAGACCGGAGCCGTTATGCACATACTCAGACGCGTTCGCGACGGGCGCAGTGGAATCGGGGGCGAGCTGGGCTATTTTGGCCTGGGTACGTGGTGGGTCTGCACCTTCTCGCCAACCGAGCGGCAGTACATGGAGGCCGCATTCGTTACGCCCGAAATGCCCCAGGGCGCACGACCCCTGACAAGAGATCGCGGCCTCGTGAATATCCAGGCCACGGCCGTCTTGCTGGCTGCGCTGGGCGAACGCCTCGGCGACAAGCCGCAAGACAGACCCCTGGCCTCCCGCGTTCTCGCAAAGGCCGAGGATCGGGCCCTGGCCGAGAACGATATTCTCGGACTGTACCTCACCTATCATCAGATGATTCGCCTCCACTCGAAATGGAAGGACGATTTTGCTGACGCCGCGGATTTGGCGTTTGCTGCCTGCCACAAGCAGATGAGGCTGGCCCCCCAGGCTGCCGCGGCCTTTCGCGAGAAGTACCCTGAAAAGCCCCTGCCGGCCCATCTGGGCTACCTGCAGGCGGCCACCATGCTCGAACAGCAGGGGGCATACGCCCCGGCCATCGAGATCTGTCGGCAGGCGGAATCCGAGGGCTGGAACGGCAACTGGTCCTGGCGAATCCATCGTATGGCCAAGAAACTCGCGGAACGCAGCCCGCTACGGCCGATCTCGCCCTCCGGAATCGGGCCCGTGTGAGTCC
>CBFDBY010000061.1:0-36539 GCA_965603165.1 uncultured Phycisphaerae bacterium | reverse complement strand
ACGTGGTCGCGATGGCCTGCCTCAAACACGGCAAACACATCTACCTTCAGAAGCCACTGGCCCACTCAATCGCCGAAGTCCGCAAGCTGACTGAGGCGGCTCGCGCGGCCAAGGTCCAGACGCAGATGGGCAACCAGGGCCACTCCTCCGAGGAGATTCGCATGCTGTGCGAGTGGATCGCCGATGGCGCGATCGGTCCGGTGCGCGAGGTGTACACCTGGAGCGATCGGCCGGTCGGCGGCGACCCGTGGTCGGATTTTCCGATCATGGCGAGGCCGAAGGAGACGCCGCCGGTGCCTGCAACGCTCGACTGGGACTTGTGGCTGGGTCCGGCCCAGCACCGGCCCTATCATCCGATTTATTGTCCGATGTCTTGGCGGGGCTGGTGGGATTTCGGCACCGGCGCGCTCGGCGACATGGGTTGTCACATCATCGACCCGGCGTTCTGGGCCTTGAAGCTCGGGGCCCCGACGCGGGTGGAGGCAACGACCACGCACTATCAGCCTGAGGTGGCGTCTGAGACGTATCCACGGGCCTCGGTCGTGCGCTACGAATTCCCCGCGCGTGGCGAGATGCCGCCGGTGAAGCTGACGTGGTGCGATGGCCGGCTGTTGCCGCCGCGACCGAGAGACCTGGAGCCCGGCCGCAGACTGCAAGGCAATGGGGCCATATTCATCGGCGACAAAGGCACGATCATGCACGGCTCGCACGGCGCGGGCGGTGTGCGGATCGTTCCGGAGGAGAAGATGAGGGCCTACAAACGACCGGAGAAGACCTTGCCGCGAGTCCGGCGGGGCTCGGCCGGACACGAGCAGGACTGGATTCGCGCCTGCAAGGACGGCAAGCCCGCCAGTTCGACGTTCGACTACGGCGGACCGCTCACCGAAGCGGTCCTCTTGGGCGTGCTCGCGATGCGGCTCAAGGACACGCCGCTCGAATGGGACCCGGTCAATCTGAAGGTCACCAATTGCGACGAGGCTGACCAATACGTCAAGCCCGCCTTTCGCGAGGGCTGGACGCTGTAGTTGATAAGGATGATTGATAATTGATGATTGTGAGCGCCGTGGTTGGCGTCCAAGCCGTAGGGTGGGTTCTTAACCCACGCGTTCAAGGTAGATTGAGAGGAATAACGCAGTGAGAACCAGACGGATCAATAGACGACAGTTTTTGCGCGGTGTAGCCGGCGTGGCGGCGTTCACGATCGTGCCGCGTCACGTCCTGGGCGGTCCCCGGCATGTTCCGCCGAGCGAAAAGCTCAACATCGCCTGTATCGGCGTGGGCGGCATGGGCGGCGCCGACCTGCAATCGGTGAGCAGCGAGAACATCGTCGCGTTGTGCGACGTCGATTGGAGCAAGCACACGGCGGGCTCCTTCGAGAAGCACCCGAGCGCGAAGAAATATCGTAACTTCCGCAAGATGCTCGACGCCGAGGACAAGAACATCGACGCGGTGACGGTCTCGACGCCGGACAATATCCATGCCGTAGCGGCCATGGCGGCCATCAAGAGAAGCAAGCACGTCTATTGCCAGAAGCCGCTGTGCCACGACATCTACGAGGTCCGGCAACTGACCGAGGCGGCCCGCAAGTACAAGGTCCAGACGCAGATGGGCACGCAGCTCCACGCGACGGGCGAGATGAAGATGTTCGTCGAGTGGGTCAAGTCCGGCGTCATCGGCAAGGTCCGCAAGGTCGATATCTGGAGCGGCAAGAACTGGGGCGGCGGCGAACGCCCGACCGATACGCCTGCGGTCCCCGAAACCTTGGATTGGGATCTCTGGCTCGGGCCGGCTCCGTACCGGCCCTATCATCCGTGCTACCTGCCCGGCAATTGGCGCCGATGGTGGGACTTCGGCACGGGCACCTTAGGCGACATGGGCTGCCACATCATCGACCCGGCCTGCTGGGCCCTCGATCTGGTGTATCCGACGAGCGTGGAGGCGCAGCCCGGGCCGTTCAGCAAGGAAACGTATCCGCAGAAAACCGTGGTGAAGTGGGAGTTTCCCGCACGCGGCGATCAGCCTGCTGTGACCATGAGCTGGTACGACGGCGACAATCGGCCGCCCCGCCCGAAAGAGCTTGACGAGGGCCGGAAGCTTCCGGACCAGGGCGGGCTCTACTACGGCGACAAGGGCGTGATTCTTCTGTCGCACGGCGGCGCGCCGCGATTGATCCCGGAATCGCGGATGAGGGGTTTCAAGCCGCCGGAGCCGTTCCTGCCGCGCAACGTCGATCACTACCAGGAATGGATCCGGGCCTGCAAGGGCGGGCCGAAGCCGCTGTCGAACTTCGATTACTCCGGTCCGCTGACGGAGACGATTCTGCTGGGCAACGTCGCGGCGCTGGCGGGTCGCAAGCTCGAATGGGACGGGCCGAACATGAAGGCAACGAACATGCCCGAGGCGAATAGGTTCCTCCGCCGGGACTATCGCGAGGGATGGACTTTGTAGCACCGTTGGGTGGTTTGGCATTTGAGCCGGTGACCTCCGGCGCTGGGCAGACTTGAGGAGAATGACAGATGGACAAGCGAATGAAGTTAGGGATGGCCTTGTTGGTCGTCGGGATCTGTGTTTGTATTGGCGCTGTGACTGGGGCACAGGCGAAAGAGGTGTGGCGTCTGGGGACACAGGCGTATAGTTTCAATCGGTTCACGTTCGAGGAGGCGGTGGCCAAGACGAAATCTCTGAATCTGAAGTACATCGAGGCCTATCCGGGCCAGCGCTTGAGTGCGGAGCAGCCGGATGCGAAGGTGGACCACAACATGTCCGCCGAGCATAGACGGCAGGTCAAGCGGATGCTCAAGGATGCCGGGATCACGCTCGTCAACTACGGCGTGGTGGGCCTGCCGAACAACGAGGCGGAATGTCGAAAGGTGTTCGACTTCGCGAAAGACATGGGCATCGAGACGATCGTGTCCGAGCCGCCGGAGGACGCGTTCGACCTGATCGACAAGCTGTGCAAGGAGTACAAGATCGGCGTCGCGATTCACAATCATCCCAAGCCTTCCCACTACTGGAACTACGAGACAGTGATGAAGGTCTGCGAGGGCCGCAGCAAATGGATCGGCGCGTGCGCCGACACCGGTCACTGGACGCGCTCGGAGATCGATCCGCTCGTGGCGGTCCGAACGCTGGGCAGGGCCGGCAGGATCCGCAGCTTCCATTTCAAGGATCTCAACCAGTTCGGCGGCGGGGCCCATGACGTGCCCTGGGGCACCGGCGTGAGCAAGGCCCGAGCGGTGCTGGCCGAGCTGACCGACCAGGGCTTTGAGGGGTCCTTCTCCATCGAGTATGAGTACAACTGGGACAACAGCGTGCCCGAGATCCGCAAGTGCGTCGAGTGGTTCAAGAAGACCGCCGCCGAACTGAGCGACGTCCCGTACGTCGATGTATTCAAGAAAGACCTCTCGAATGGCGTGATGGAGTCAAACGCTTGGGCCTTTGACGACGACGGTGTTCTCTCGCCCGTGGGCCACGGTGACATCTGGACCAAGGAGCGCTATGGCAACTTTGTTCTCGAACTCGACTATAGGGTTCCCGAGGGCGGCAACAGCGGCGTGTTCATCCGCGTGGGCAGTATCGAGAACTGGATCAACACGGCCATCGAAGTGCAGATCCACGCGACGACCGATGGAACGAAGCACGGCCAGTGCGGCGCCATCTACGATTGCCTGTCGCCCACGAAGGCGGCCGGCAAGACCCCCGGCGAGTGGAACCACTACGTCATCACCTGTATCGACAATAAGATCTACGTGGACCTGAACGGCGAAGACATCATCGACATGGACCTGGATCAGTGGACCGAGCCGCACCAGAACCCGCAGGGCACGAAGAACAAGTTCCCCACCGCTTATAAGGACATGCCGCGCGAGGGGCACCTCGGCTTCCAGTATCACGGCAACCCGATCTGGTTCCGGAATCTGAAAATCAAGTCTCTTGACTAAGAATGATTGCAGTGAGGTACGCATCAATGAAGAAGACGGATAGCAACTCCATGAGCGGCCGACGGGTGTCTGCGGTCGCGGCGATTGTGGCCTTCAGCCTGTTGGCCGTTCTTGCGGTCGGCTCCCGGCAGCCGGCGCGGGCGGCCGATTCATCCGAAGGCTGGGTCTCGATCTTTAACGGCAAAGACCTCACCGGCTGGGAGGGCGATACGCGTCTCTGGTCGGTCAAAGACGGCGCGATCCGCGGCGAGACGACCCCCGAGAACCCCGCCAAGGGCAACACGTTCCTTGTCTATCGCGGCGGGATGCTGGGCGATTTCGAGCTCAAGATCAAGTTCCGCATCCACAACGGCAACTCGGGCATCCAGTACCGCAGCAAGGAGTTCGACAAGTGGCGGATCGGCGGCTACCAGGCCGAGGTCGAGAACGCCCCGGGCAAGGTCGGCTTCCTGTATCACGAGGCCGGTCGCGGCTGGCTCGTCGACGTCGGCGATTTCATGGTCATCGACGCCGAGGGCGAGAAGAAGGTCATCGGCAACGTGAACGACCAGAAGGCCCTGATCGACGCCGGCTACTATAAGGATAAGGACTGGAACGAGTATCACATCATCTGCCAGGGCAACCATCTGATCCATTATCTCAACGGTTATCAGACCATCGAGCTGATCGACAACGATCGCGTCACGAATCCGGACGATCCGAACGATCGCAAGGGTGCGTCGCGAGAAGGTCTGCTGGCGTTGCAGATTCACGTAGGCCCGCCGATGATCGTCGAGTTCAAGGACATTCGGATCAAGAAGATTTCGTCGGCCTACGGCGATGCCGTCCTTGCCTTCGACGGCCAGAGCCTCGACGAGTGGACGGCGAAGGCCGGCTCGGGCAAGGCCAACCGGTGGGCGGTCGGCAAGGCAAAGGTCTCGTCCGGCGATCCCAAGCAACTGGAGAAGGTCGAGGGCGTCGGCGAGATGATCAATCTGACGCCCGCGCACGGCGAGAGCCAGGATATCTACTCGAAGGCGAAGTCCGGCGACTGCCGGATCGAGCTGGAGGTCATGGTGCCGCAGGGCTCGAACTCGGGCATCTACGTGATGGGCGAGTACGAGGTCCAGGTGCTGGATAGTTACGGCCGCGGGAAGATGGGCAGCGGCGACATGGGCGCAATCTATGGCGGTTTCGCGCCGCCGGTGAACGCTTCGAAGAAGCCGGGGGAGTGGCAGCAGTACGTGATCGAGTGGCGGGCCCCGAAGTTCGACGCCGCCGGCAACAAGACGGCGAACGCCGAGTTCGTGAAGGTCGAGCTCAACGGGAAGGTGCTGCACAAGAACCTGGTCATGCCCGGGCCCACCCCCGGCGGAGTAACGGGCAGAGAAGCGGCGGTCGGGCCCCTGATGTTCCAGGGCAATCACGGCCCGGTGGCCTACCGCAACATCGTTGTGAAGCCACTCGTGAAATGAGTCATCTGTGTTACGCGGCACGGCTATACGATTGTGCTGATTGTTATGGGACGACGCCAAAAAAGCGGCTGTCTTAATTCTTGACAGTCGTTTCGGAGGCCGCCATAATGGCCGGCTAAATCTGGAGAACAAGTCCTGAACGGCAACGTTCAACATTTTGGAGCACGAAGAGGTACAATGAGCGAACAAAAGACACAGACAGGTATGAACAGGCGGAGCTTTCTGCGTTCAACAGCGGCAATCGGTGCGGGTCTGGCGTTCTCCCCGCGGATGTTCGCCCAGGGCGCCGGTGGGGCCAACGACGTCAATGTCGCCCTGCTGGGGGCCGGGGCTCAGGGGCAGGTCTTGATGCAGGCCTGCTTGAAGATCCCGGGCGTTCGGTTCAAGGCCGTTTGCGACATCTGGGAGGCCTACAACCAGAGGCGTGTGTCGCGTCTGCTGGACCGGTACAAGCACGAGAACAATGCCTACGTCGACTACAAGGAGATGCTCGACAAGGAGAAGGGCAACATCGACGCCGTGATCGTGGCGACGCCGGACTTCTGGCACGCCGAACACGCCATCGCCTGTATGGAGGCCGGGCTGGATGTCTATTGCGAGAAGGAGATGTCCAACGAGCTGGCCAAGGCCAAACAGATGGTCGAGGCGCAGAAACGAACGGGCAAGCTCCTGCAGATCGGCCATCAGCGCCGCAGCAACCCGCGGTACATCCACTGCTATGACAAGCTGCTCAAAGAGGCCAAGATTCTCGGCCGGATCACAACGATCAACGGGCAGTGGAACCGGGGAGCCCAGGAGCCGCTTCAGTGGCCCAAGAAGGCCGTGATCGACGACGCCACGCTCGCGAAGTACGGCTTCACCTCGATGCAGCAGTTCCGGAACTGGCGGTGGTACAAAGGCAAGGGCGGCGGGCCCATCGTGGACCTCGGTTCGCACCAGATCGATATCTATAGCTGGTTCCTCGATACGACGCCCAGGGGCGTGATCGCCAGTGGCGGCACTGACTACTACGACAAGGAGACCCATGAATGGTACGACACCGTCATGGCGATCTACGACTTTGAGACGAAAGAAGGCGTGGTTCGTGGGTATTACCAGGTCCTGACGACCAACAGCAACCAGGGCTACTATGAGACCTTCATGGGCGACGAGGGCACGCTGTCGATTTCCGAGTCGGCCAGCCGCGGGTCGGTCTACCGCGAGCAGGCCGCCAACGTGGAATGGGATAAGTGGGTCAAGCTGGGCTTCGTGAACGAGCCGAAGAAGGAAGAGGCGAAGGAAGAGACCACGGCGGTTCTCGATGTTCGTGAGACGTTGGCGCCGCCGGCCTACGAGGTCCCGATCGATATGGAAGGCAAGCCCTACCACCAGCCGCACCTGGAGAACTTCTTCAACGCCGTCCGCGGCAAAGAGAAGCTCAACTGCCCGGCCGAAGTCGGCTATGAGACGGCGGTTATGGTGCTCAAGGTCAATGAGGCCGTGGAAGCACAGCGGCGCCTTGAGTTCAAACCCGACGAGTTCCATGTGTAGATTTCGACGCCCGTCGTCCGGCGACGAGTTCCGGCGACGGGGCAAGAAAGGAATTGAGATAGCCTTGAGAAGAGAACTGATCCTGGCCGGTGTTCTTCTGACGGTGTTGCTCTTGACCACCGCCTTTGCGGAAGAATCTGAGGAGCCGCTTGGCGGCTTGCTCGGCGACGAGAGCGACGGCAGTCGGGCGCATCCGACCCATCTGATTCCGCTGTACCCCGAGAACGAGGACGGCGAACGGGGCGAGCAGGTGACGCTGGACGCGGAGTTGGTCCTGCCCTTCTCGACGAAGTGGACGTGTGGTCAGTGCCACAGCTACGACCTCATCAAGCACGGGTGGCATTTCAACGCGATAGACGGCAATGTGCCGCCGGGCCGATGCGGCGAGCCCTGGGTGTACTTCGACGCCAAGCTTGGCATTCAGGTCCCGCTGTCATATCGCGCCTGGCCGGGTACGCACCCGCCGGCGGCGTTCGGCATGACGGAGTTCCGATTCACCCAGATCTTCGGCCGGCATATGCCGGGCGGTGGGCCCGGGGAAGTCACCGCCACCGACGTCGATGATATCGGCCGGCAGTACGTCGCCGGCAAGCTGGAGATCAACTGCCTGGCGTGTCACAACGGGCACTACGGCCAGGACCAGGGCGGGGTGGGCGGCTATGCCGTGCAGGTGTCCAGGCAGAACTTCCGCTGGGCTGCGGCCGCGTCATCCGAGTTCGCCGACGTCAAGGGTTCTGCCTCCGCCATGACGGATACCTACGATCCGTTCATGCCGATGGGCGACGACAAGGAACCCCAGGTTGTCTATCGCGAGGGCACGTTCGATGCCGATGGCTCGGTCTTATTCGACATCGTTCGGGAAAGCCCGAACCATCGCTGCTACTACTGCCATTCCGACGTTTACTATGCCGAGCAGGACGGGCCGACGGAGAAGTGGTCCTGCGATGAGGACGTCCATCTGACGGCCGGGCTGAAGTGCGTCGACTGCCATCGCAACGGCATCGGCCACAACATCATTCGAGGCTACGCGCACGAGAGCGATTTGTCGGGCAGTTCTCTGGCGGCGACGAGTTGTGAAGGTTGTCATGTGCCGGAGGGCTCGGATGTGCCGGAGGCCGGACGCTTGGGCGCCCCGGTGCCCGAGCACGTCGGTCTGCCGCCGGTGCACTTCGAACGGCTCACCTGCACCGCCTGCCATTCGGGGCCTTGGCCGGGCGACGGGGCAGTGCTCACCAAAACGTCCCGCGCACACCGCCTGGGCACGCCGAATGTGAACAAGGCGGAGGCCGTGCTGCCGCATATTCTCTCTCCTGTTTTCGCGCAGGAGGCCGGGACGGTCTCCGGCAGCGGGGATGCGGCTTCGGTCCGGCGCAGCGGCAAGATTGCCCCTCACAAGTTGATCTGGCCGGCCTATTGGGCGACTTTGGGCGACGGCAAAGTCACGCCTGTGACCCTTGATGTCGCTGAGACGGCCGTCAAGAAGGTGTTCGAGGACGTGGAATCTCCCGCCGATGGGAGTTGGCCGCAGATGACCAACGAGCATATCACCCAGGCTTTGACGGCTCTGGGCGAAGCCGTAGGCGAGAAGGCGGCCTATGTTGCGGGCGGAACTCTCTACCATCTCAATGATGCCGGGGAGGTCGTCGAAGAGGCCGACCATCCTGCGGGCGCGCCGTATATGTGGCCTTTGGCGCATGGCGTTCGGCCGGCGGCCCAATCGCTTGGCGTCCGGTACTGCACGGATTGTCACTCCACGGCCTCGCCGTTCTTCTTCGGCGCCGTGGGCGTGGATTCGCCGGTGGCCTCGGCGGCCGGGCAAGCCAAAGAGCAGGTCGAGTTTCAGGGGATCAGCCGGTTCTACGCCTGGGCGTTTTCGGCCTCGTTCGTCTTCCGTCCATGGTTCAAGGTATTCGCGCTGGGATCGTCCGCGATTCTCGGTGTCGTTCTGTTGCTGTACGGTCTGCGAGCGCTGGGCGGCGTTGCCAGAGTGCTGGCTGAGAAGGAATAGATTGTTCTTGGGTGAGTAATCGGAATGTTTCAGACAGTTGCAGTCGCCATATTCCTGGTAACTCTGGCCGGCATCGGCGTGCATTGGATCGCCTTCCCTGCGCGGTCGCAGCGCGGCGGTGTATCCATGGTCGCCGGGATCGTGCACGTGTTCAGCCTGTTGTTGATTGAGCAGAAGCAAAGCCTGTTGGGGGCGTTGAAGAAGCTGTGCTATCTCGTCGCCTTCATCTGCTTTGTCGTTCTGGCGATCACGGGTTTCTACCCCCTGCTGGTTCGCGGGGAGCACATCTCGGGCTACCTGATGATGATTCACGCCACCTTTGCGCCGGTTTTCGCGATCTGCCTGGCTATCCTGGCGATCACCTGGGCCGGCGGCTATCGCTTCGAGACGGGCGATTGTCCCTGGTTGTGGCGTTTTCTCCGGCGGGTGACTGTGCTTCGGATCCCGTCGTCGGAAGGGCCGTGCCGGTGTTCGCTCGTGGTGCAGAAGGTCACGTTCTGGGCGATCGTCGGGCTGTCTCTGCCTCTGATTATGTCCATCGTTCTGAGCATGCTGCCGCTGTTCGGGACGCACTGGCAGGAGACCCTTCTGGCCACTCATCGCTGGACGGCGGTCGCGTTTGCCGTCGCGGTGCTTATTCATACATATATGGCAATCCGGATTCGGACGGCGTGCGAGGCGTGAGTGCGCGTCCGCAATCCTGTTCTCGTGGGTAGAGGTCCAACGGCAGACCAATGGACCCAATCAGACCGGAGCGTTGAGGTAGAAGGGCCTAAGCCTGCTATTGGTAAGCGAGCAAGGCGGCTCGTAGAGGGCCATGGGGAGAAAAAGTGTGCATCATGGCGTCGCTTTGATGGGTGAGGGGGAGTCGGTCTGCGCATCCACTTTTCCTGTTGCTGAAGCAGTCTATTTGCCGATTCTTTATACGGACGTTATGAGTCGGGGTATTTGATTTAGGAGAGCCGATCATGAGCAACGGAACGTTACCAAGCTACATCAGTATGGCCAAGCCGAACCCGCCGGAGAACCGGACGCCGTGGTACAAGAGTACCGCCCCGGCCTATGCGGGCATCTTTCTGTGGGTCGTCTTCTACATGGAGATTGCCAACGGGACCCTCAATCAGGCGGGCCTGGGTCTGAGCCTGCTGGGGCTCGTTGTTGCCGCTCTGATCTGCCATTTCCTGTTTTACCTGGTTCCAGGGCTCTATGGCATGCAGACCGGCTACCCGCTTTATGTCGTCGGCTCCTCGACCTACGGTACACAGGGCGGGTTCTTGATGCCCGGACTGCTCATGGGCTTGCTGCAGTTTGGCTGGCTGGCGGTGAATATCGCCGTTTCGACGAACTTCATCCTGCAGGCCTTCGGCCAGCCCTCCGCCGTCGATGCGGAAGGAGCATTCCACGGCAGCGTTGGGTTCACCGTCGTGGCGATCATCTGGGCTGTGCTTGCCGTGTTTGTCGCCATCAAGGGCATCCAGTATGTCGGAAAAGTCTCCACGTTCCTGCCGATTGTGCCGTTGCTGATGATTCTCATCGTCTTCTTCGCGAACGTGGGGGACGCGGGTGAGTATGTGCCGCCGGAGGGGGCGCAGCCGATGACGGGTTTCCTGACGATCATCGCCATCGTGGTGGGGTTCTTTGCGACGGCCGGTGCGGCGGGCGTGGACTTCGGGATGGGCAACCGCAACTCCAAGGACATCCAGTTTGGGGGTCTGGCCGGCATTGCCTTGGCTATCCTTATCGCCGGCGGCCTGCCCCTGATTGCCGTGGCTGGGGCTCATGCCAAGAATCCGGCGCTCGAGAAGTACACGTTCGACGCGGTGATCGGCCTGCAAGCGAGCGCGAAGCTCATGTTTGGACTCTTTGCGATCGCCAGCTTCGCGCCGGCCTGTTTCTGCTCCTTCATCGCCGGCAACAGCATTGGAACCATGTTTCCCAAGCTCAATAAGGTCATGATGGTGTCCATCGGCGCCGCCGTATCGGTCATCCTGGCGATTACCGGCAAGGCATTGAACCTCGTGGGCGTATTCTCCATCATCGGCGCATCGTTCGGGCCGATCTGCGGTTCTATGGCCGCCGATTACATCCTCAGCGGTATGAAGTGGGCCGGTCCTCGCAAAGGCATTAACTGGGCCGGCTACATCGCCTGGGCCGTCGGCTTCGTGGTGGCCATTCTTCCGACCCTCAGCGCGGAGAAGTTTGGCTTCATCAACCCGGCCCCGGTGATTGCCTTCATTATCGGCTTTGTGCTCTATTGGGTCCTGGCCAAGGCCGGGCTCGAGCCGCCGGTTGTCCAGATGCCGGGCGCGCCCCCCAAGACTTCCGGTGAGCCGGGCGAAGGACCGGCTGCGCCCCAGGCGGCGGGCGCCGAGAAAGCTCTGGACGGCTCCGAAGCGGAGAAATAGCACGAATTAGCCGCTCCGGCGTCTAACGAACGCAGTCAGTGCAGGGATTCGGCACAAGACCGAATCCCTGCTTCTTTTGCGGCGGCAGCGGAGGGGGCGATCCGGGAGTTTTCTCCAGGGGTGGCGCGAAAATCTGTAACAAAATGGCGTTGGGCGCAACTTGACAAAGGGTGGTCGGGCTGATAGCATGTTGCGTTCAGTCGGCCGGGGTCGGCGTCGGTTTTGCATGCGGGGAGATTCGCGGCTGAGCGAGAGTATGTTGGGTTTGGAATGATTGAGGTCAATACGATGAAGAAGGAGTTGGATTTCATGGTGCGAGTAATCCTCCTGACAGCTTTGGCGGTGGCGCTGTGCCTGGGTGCCTCTTGCAAGAAAACGACGGACAACGAAGCCGCGCCGGCGCCGCAGCAGACCGAGACGGAGCCTGCGGCGCCCCCAGAACAGGCCGAGCAGGCCGCGCCGACCGAGGAAGAGCCGGCGACGGCGATGGAGGCAGTGGCCGGTGCGGTGGCTGAGAAGGTTGAGGAGGCTGCCACAACGGTAAAGGAGGCGGCACAGGCCGCGACGGCCAAGCTGGTGCCCGTCGATATCGAGTTGCCCAAACCGATGTTCGTCGGCACGCCGCAGGATACGAAGGTCGAGAATCTCGAAAAGCCGTTGGGCAAGCCCCGTCCGCCGTTCCTCGCGCCTGAGGGAACCACCAATGTGGCGCGTGACAAGCCCATCTCGGGCAGTGACGAGGAGCCGATCATTGGTGATATCGAGATGATCACGGATGGCGACAAGGAGGCGGCCGACGGCAGCTACGTGGAGCTCGGACCGTTCGCTCAGTACATCACCATCGACCTCGAAGAGCAGTGTGAGCTTTATGCCATTGTGGCGTGGCATTACCACAAGCAGCCGCGGGTCTATTTTGATGTCGTCGTTCAGCTCTCGAACGATCCCGACTTCATCGCGGATGTCACGACCGTTTTCAACAACGACATCGACAATTCCGCCGGCCTGGGAATCGGCACGGATAAGCACTACACCGAGACGAACGAAGGCAAGCTGATCGATCTGCTGTCCAAGGGCAGCCCGAAGGCTCGTTACGTCCGTCTTTACAGCAACGGCAACACCAGCAACGACCTGAACCATTACATCGAGGTTGATGTTTACGGCAAGCCGGTTGAATGAGATGGCTGAATTGGGTCTCTTGCGATAAGAGGCTCAAGCTAATCTGGTGTGCGATTATCGTCGTGGCGCTCGGCGCATTGGCTGTCCGAGCGCCACGATTGCGTATGCGGCCGATGCATACGGACGAGGCGGTTCATGCCGACAAGTTCCACATGCTTCTCGAAGACGGCGTCTACGAGTACGATCCCAACGAGTTCCACGGTCCCACGCTCAACTACTTCACGCTGATTCCCGCCCGCCTGAGCGGAGTCAGTCAGTATGCCCGGATCACGGAGGTTACCCTGCGCATCGTGCCGGTCGTCTTCGGCGTCGCGTTAATCCTGTTGACGGTTCTTCTGGCGGATCGTCTGGGTCTGGCCGCTGTCTTGGCAGCCGTGCTGACGGCCCTGTCGCCTGCGATGGTCTTCTACAGCCGCTACTACATCCAGGAAATGCTCCTCGTCTGTTTCACCTTTGGCGCCATCGTTGCGGGGTATCGCTACGTGCGGGCTCGATCTGTCGCTTGGGCGATCGTGACCGGGTTATTCGTGGGTCTCATGCACGCCACGAAGGAGACGGCGATCATTGCCTTCGGCGCAATGGGTCTGGCCCTCGTGCTGGTGGTGCTCATGTCACTGGGGCAGGGTCGTTCCTTGCGGCGGGTCCTGGCTGGAATCAAACCGCTCCATATTGCCCTCGGCCTGGCCGCGGCGGTCGGCGTTTCCATCCTGTTCTACTCGTCCTTCTTCAGCCACCCGAAGGGGATACTGGATTCCTATTTGACCTATGCGACATACCTCGGTCGCGCCGGCGGCCAAAGCACCTGGCACATCCAGCCGTGGCATTACTACTTGCGGATGCTTCTGTTCGCCCAGTACGGGAACGGCCCGATCTGGACGGAAGGTTGGATCGTTCTGCTGGCCCTTGTGGGGCTGGCGGCGGCGGTCAAAGGAACGCCTGTTGGCTCGGTCGATCCGAAACTCGTACGATTCATCGCAATCTACACGGTGGCGATGACGGTCGTCTATTCTGCGATTCCGTACAAGACCCCCTGGTGCCTTCTGAGCTTCCTGCACGGCATGATCCTCCTGGCGGGCGTCGGGGCCATGGCACTCTTCGCATGGGCCCGCAAACCCGTCATGCAGGCTGCGTGGGTCGTATTGCTGATTGTTGCGGTGGCTCATCTTGCCTGTCAGGTGTACCGGGCGAATTTCGTCTATTATGCCGACAGCCGCAACCCATACGTCTACGCTCATCCGACGGAGGAGATCTTCGTCGCCGTTGAGAAAGTCAGGGAATATATCGACCCGAACGGCTTGGGGTACTCGGAGGAAATGCCGATCCAGGTGGCGGTCCCGGGCCGGGATTACTGGCCGCTTCCGTGGTATCTGCGGGACCTGCCGGCAGTGGCGTGGCACTCCACGGTCCCGGAGCAAATCGGGCCGCTAATCCTTATCTCGGATACGTTGGAAGGGGCCCTGGCCCACAAGCTCTACGACCAGACGCCACCCGAGAAGCGGCGGATGTATATGTACTTGTTCGATGAGCCGTACTATGTCTGGGCCCGCCCGAAGGTGAAGCTGCTCGGCTTCGTGCGCAAGGACCTGTGGGAACAGCACTACTACCAGCAATCGGACCCGTCTGAGTTGCTCGAGGGCAAACATGGCGAATAAACCCCAGGAGGCGGAGACGTCGTTCGTGACCAGTGACTGGGCGGCCGTGCCGGACGTGCATCGATTCTCGCATCAGGCCATGGCGACCACGTTCGAGGTCGTTGTCCAGCACGAGGACCGGGCCTACGCGCAGCAGGCGGCGCGGGCCGCCTTCGATGAGCTGGACCGTATCGAAGGGGAGTTGAGCCGCTACCTGGAGACCAGTGATGTCACCAGGATCAACCACCTTCCGGCGGGACAGCCCGTGCAGCTTGGTCTCGACACGTTCGAGTGTTTGGCGACCAGCGCGGAGGTCCACGCCCAGACCGGCGGCGCATTCGATGTCACCGTCGGATTCCTCGTCGACTGCTGGCTGGACGAGGATAAGAAGCCCAAGACGCCGTCTCATGAGGAGCTGCAATTCGCCCGGGAGCACACGGGGATGCATCTGATTCTGTTCGACGAGCCGACTCACGCCGTGGCACTCACGAAGAGTCCGGTTCGCATCGATTTAGGGGGCGTCGGCAAAGGATATGGGGTCGACCGGATGGCTGAGATGCTTCGGGAGTGGAGCATCGATCGGGCCTTGATTCACGGCGGTTTCAGTTCGGTCCTGGCGATGGATGCACCGCGCGGTACAAAGGCCTGGCCCGTAACGCTCAGTCACCCGAACAACCGCAACCGCACGCTTGCCCGTCTGGAGTTGGAGCGGATCGCCGTCAGCGGCTCGGGGGTGGAGAAGGGCCGGCACATCATCGATCCTCGTATTGCCCGGCCGGTCGAGGGCAAACTGGCGGCTTGGTCGATGGCGCCCGACGCCGCCCGCGCCGACGCTCTGTCGACTGCTTTTATGGTGATGACGCCGGAGGAGATTGAAGACTACTGTGTCGACCACGCGACAGTTCGCGGCCTGCTCATTGTACAAGTACAGACGGCGCCGGATGCGGCCGAACGTATCATGCCCGTGGGTCGATGGATGCCCGGTGAACTCATCCAGTGATCCGCTCAGGACGGCGTCTCATGTTCCTGCGAGCGACGGTTCTCATGGGCGATCGCCCGTTTCAGTCTGTGTAGCTCGGCCAGTACGGGCCAGGGCGTGCGAGTGACGGAGAGCCGGCTGTCCAGGTCGCAGGCCCACTCGACGGGGAACTCGCTGATGCGGTAGCCCTTCTTCACGGCTCGCAGGATAATCTCGATGTCGAACATGAAACCGTCGGTGATACATTCGCCGTAGAGCTCTCGCGCGACATCGCCCTTGTAGACTTTGAACCCGCACTGGGTGTCCGTAAGTCCACGCGGAACTCTGAGGATCATTCGAACCATCGATTTGAACATGCGTGACAGCGTTCGGCGATGCCAGGGCTGATCGCGCAGGATGTCGCTCTCGATATGCCGTCTGGATCCATGAGCGATGTCGCACGTACCGTGCTTCATCATTTCGAGCCCCTCGAGGGCATTGCCATAGGGGATACACAGTCCGCAATCGGCAAACATGACGTATTGCCCTTGGGTCGCGTTCATACCCGTCCGGACCGCGTACCCCTTGCCCCGGTGCTGTTCGTAGCGAATCACGTTCAGCCTGACACGGGGGTCTACGTCGACAGCTCTCGCGGCTTGGGCCGTACTGTCCAGGCTGCCGTCGTCAACGACGATGATTTCGCCTTTCATGCCATGGGCCTGCAGAAAGTCGGCTGCCGCTTCTACATCCCGGGCGATCTTCCCGCTCTCCTCGAAGGCCGGTATCACGATGGACAAATCCATGTTTCCTTCCCAAGAAAGAAGCAGCAGACGCTGCTTCCTCAGGCACTGAGGGGGCCGCACATCAGCGTCGCGCGAGGGCTCTTCTGAGTCTGTCTGAGCGGCTCACAAAGGCAATTTCCCGCCGGGTGGCTCTGCAACGCGGGATCAGCCGATCTCCTCGTCGATCCAGCCGAGCAGCTCTTTCAGATCGTCCATGGTGATATCGCCCATGTGGGCGATACGGAAGGTCTTCTCTTTGAGCTTGCCGTAACCGTTGCCGAATACGGTGTTGTGCTTCTTCTGGATCGCGCCGATGACCTCGGCGACGTTGATCTCGCGTGTGTTCTTGACCGTCGTCAGTGTGTTGGAGGCGTACCTGTCCTCCGGGAAGACCTCGAACTTCTCCCTGGCCCACTGGCGGACGAACTCGCCCATCTGCTTGTGACGCTCCCAGACATTCTCCATGCCTTCGTTGACGAGCTTCCGGCATTGATAATGAAGGGCCGTGATATGCGGAATGCTGGGCGTCACGAGGGTCTGGTTCTTCTCGGCGGACTTGGCCCACAACTCGAAGTTGAAGTAATAGCCTCGGGCCGGGACGCTCTTGCTCTTCTCGACAGCCCTGTTGCTGACGGCGGCGACGGTGAATCCCGGCGGAATGGCAAAGGCCTTCTGCACGGATGCGAAGGCGACATCCCAGCCGAGATCGTCGAAGTGCAACGGCAGGCCGACCATGCCGCTGACTGCATCGACGAAGACCAGCACATCCGGGTACTTGGCCTTCATCATTTTGCTGATCTCGTAGACGGGGTTCATCAGCCCGGTGCTCGTCTCATTGTAGACCAAGGTAACTACCGCATACTTGCCCGTGGCGAGCTTCTCGTCGATCAACTCCGGCGTGGTGGGCTGGCCCCATTCGACCTTGAGCTCTTCGACCTGTCGGCCGCACATCCTGGCGACGTCGGCCCACTTATCACTGAACGCGCCGCAGCAGGCGGCCAGAACCACTTCATCCGGGGCAACGCAGTTGCGGATCGAGGCCTCCCACAGCCCCGAGCCGCTGGAGGTCGAGAGAAACACGTGCTGGTTCGTGAACAGGATCTTCTTAAGCATCTCAGCCACGTCACCATGGAGCTGCGCGTATTCCTTGCCACGATGCCCGAGGGTCGGATGGGCTAATTGCTGCAGGACATCCTCGTTGACCTTCACGGGGCCCGGGATGAACAATCTCGGCGGGTTCTTCCAGTCAACCATGTAAGCTCTCCAACAAGTGCTAAAGTTTCTGGATGGTCAGTCCGGTGTACATCTTCGGATAGAAGTAGGTCGATTTATGGGGCATGCGCTCGCCGGCCTCGGTGATTCTGGTCAGTTGCGGCATCTTGATCGGGTTGGTGAAGAAGGCAACCTGTTGCCGGCCGGCGTCGATGTCCGCGATGATGTCATGGATCGCATTCGGCATGTCTTTTACGTACTGGACGTAATCGGGGTTGCCCATCTTCTGTTCGTCCAGGCCGAGCAATTGTTCCAGTACGAGCTTCTGCAGCACGGAGACGTCGAGATCTCTCCACGCCCCACTCTTGTCCGGCGCCGCAGCATCCATGAGGCACCTGTCCTTGAGAACGGCGACGCGAAAGACGCCATCTCCCATGTAGACGCCGAACGCGGTCTTGTCCTGGTCGTGCAGGTTCTTCATTTCGGCAAGCATCCGTTGCCGGGCCTGCTCCTTGCCATTGGCGTCTACGCCGAAGGCAAATCCCTGTGTTGTGAAACCGTTTGCGAGACGGGTGAGGAACCGTGCGGGGTCAAAGTCGGCTATGCCGCCGACGACGCGGTGCGTAGCCAGGACCACGAGGCCGTCCTGGGCCGAGTTGGTAAAGGTGAGCATCTGATATCTGGCGGCGGGATTGCCTGTCTCGCGCAGATAGGTCAGGCCCGTGGTGTAACGGTGGTGGCCATCGGCGATGACGCAGCTCTTGTCGCCCATCATCCGTGCGATGGCCTCGATATGGTCGTCTTCGGTGATCGCGAACAGTCGGTGCCGTACGCGCTGGTCGTCCACGAAATCCACCAGCGGTTCCTGCGTGGCCGCCTCCGCGATGATCTTGTCGGCGACGCCTTGTGGGTCGTCATAGAGCATGAAGACCAGGCCGAAGCGCGCCGCGGTGGCCTTCTTGAGGTTCAGTCGGTCGAGCATGGGCTTCTTAAACACCTGCTCGTGCGGCCGAACGGTCTTGCCGAAATCCTCCAGCTTGCCCAGCGCGATGAAACTCAAGCGATGGAAAGCCACGCCATTAAGGTCGAAGTCCTGGACGTAACCGTAGATGGTGTCCTTGTCATCCTGCTTCAGAGCACCGTCGGCAATCCATTTCTGCAGGTACTCGGCGGCCCGTGTGTACTGGTTGGACTCGCCGTTGTCGGAATCTGTGATCTCACCCTTCGTGATGCGAGCGATGTTGTATTCGCTCCGTTGGTAGAGTTCTTCCCGCTGGGCGTCGCTGATGACATCATAGGGCGGCGCAATGCATTGGCCCACGTCTCCAACGACGCCAGGATTGAACCGGAATGCTTTGAAAGGCTTTACTTCCATGGTCACAATCGCCACTGTGCTACTGTTGTCAGATTCCCTTTTGGGGCCGGCACTCCTGCCGGCCGGCGGCAGTAGGTTTCTGTCAAATAGGAACCTACACCCCTACTCTGAGGTCCCAAACACACTCCTACAATGCTCCATATCTGTGGAAGGCGGATCATATCGAAGCGGTAGCCGGTTGTCAAGCAGGAACGCCCGGGATGTGAATCCGCCCTGGTCGATACTGCAGCAACGGCGCATACGGGCTGGTGAGCCCAGGCAGCGATGGCCCGGCGGGCCTGTGGATCACGTTTTCCGCTCCTGTTTCTTCGTTGCCAGGTAGTCGTTGATGGCGGCGGCGGCGATCCGGCCCTGGCCCATGGCCAGAATCACCGTGGCGGCTCCGAGGACGATGTCCCCGCCGGCGTAGATGCCCTCCATGGAGGTCCGGCAGTTCTCGTCCACCACGATATTGCCCCATTTGTTGAATTCCAGGCCGGGGGTAGTCTGGCGAATCAAGGGATTGGCGAGGTTGCCGATGGCGATGATGACCGTATCCACGTCGATCTGGAACTCGGAATCCGCGATGGGGACGGGCCTTCTTCGGCCGGAAGCGTCGGGCTCGCCCAGCTCATAACGGAGGCACTCGACGGCCACAACGCGGCTGTCGGCGTCGCCGATGATCCGTTTCGGGCTCTGCAGCAGGTGGAATTCCACTCCCTCCTGCTGTGCATGGTGGACTTCCTCCACCCGGGCGGGCATCTCCTTCTCGGTCCGCCGGTAGATCAGATAGACCATCTCGGCCCCCAGCCGCACAGCGGTCCGGGCGGAATCCATCGCGACGTTGCCACCGCCGACCACGGCCACCCTCTTGGACTTCGCAATGGGGGTGTCCGCCCCGGCGCCGAAGTCGTACGCCTTCATCAGATTGGCCCGCGTAAGGTACTCGTTGGCGCTATAGACGCCAACCAGGGATTCGCCCTCGATGCCCATGAAACTGGGCAGGCCCGCTCCGACGCCGATGTAGACGGCGTCGAAGCCGTCTTCGGTCATCAGTCGCTCGATGGTCCTGGTCCGGCCGACAATGAAGTTCGTGACGATCTTGACACCCATCTTCTCGAGCGTCTCGATCTCGTCGTGCACGATGGCCTTGGGCAGCCGGAACTCCGGGATGCCGTAGACCATGACCCCGCCCGGCTTGTGGAAGGCCTCGAAGACGGTCACGTCGTGGCCGGCCCTGCGGGTATCGGCGGCGGCGACGATGCCGCCCGGGCCGGAGCCGATCACCGCGACCTTCATCCCCGTCGACGGGGCGACGGCAGGCAGTGTGGCACGATCCTGATCGAGGTCGGCGACGAATCGCTCCAGCCGCCCGACGGAGACGGCTTTCGAGACATCCTTAAGACTCAGTCCGACCGTGCACTTCTCCTGGCACTGGACCTCCTGCGGGCAGACGCGGCCGCAGACCGCCGGCAGAAGGGAGTTTTCCTTGATGATTCCGAGGGCTTTGCTGTAGTCGCCGTCCGCGACGGCGGCGACAAAATCCCGGATGCGGATACGAACGGGGCATCCCTGAACGCACGGGGCGTTCCGGCACTGCAGGCAGCGCATCGCCTCAAGCCGGGCCTGCTCTTCGGTGTAACCCAGGGCCACCTCGCTCACGTTGCCGCGCCGGGCCGCCGCGTCCTGCTCGGGCATGTCCTGTGGCGGGATGGCCAGACGGTCCTTCGGCTTGAGTCCGCCCGAATCCTTCTTCTCCAGTAGTTCGCTCAACAACTTCTTTCTCTGTTCTTCCGTCACGGCAGGGGTTCCCTCGGGTTGACCAGCGGTGCGTGCGGGCAGGCCCGCTATTGGAGCCCAATCTTGCACTGGTGCTGCTTGAAGTTTTCGTAGGCCTGTTGTTCCTGTTTCTTGTAGGCGCCTATGCGCTTGATCATCAGGTCGAAATTCACCTTATGGCCGTCGAATTCGGGGCCGTCCACACAGACGAACTTCGGCTTTCCGTCTACCTCGACGCGACAGCCTCCGCACATGCCGGTCCCGTCGACCATGATCGTGTTCAAAGAGACCTGTGTGGGGACGCTGAACTGCCGGGTCACGTCACAGCAGAACTTCATCATGATCGTTGGGCCGATAACAAACGCATGGTCAGGCTTGGGATCGCGCCCGCAGACTTCGGCGAGCGGCTCGGTCACGAGGGCCTTGCGACGGTAGGAACCGTCGTCCGTGCATACGATCAGTTCGTCGCTCACATCGGCGAACCGGTCCTCGAGAATCAGCCTGCTCTTATCCCTCGCCCCGAGAATGCTGATGACCCGGTTGCCCGCCTGCCCCAGAGCGGTCGCAATGGGCAGAAGCGGCGCGTTGCCGATGCCGCCGCCCACACAAACGACCGTGCCGAACTTCTCGATGTGCGTAGGCGTGCCGAGCGGACCCGCGATGTTGGCGATTTCGTCGCCCTCGTTCAGATGGGCCAGCTCGGCGGTGGTCTTGCCCACCCGCTGCCAGATCAGCTCGATCGTGCCCCTGTCGGGATTGGCGCCCGCGATGGTCAGGGGAATGCGCTCGGAATACGTGCTATTGACGCTGAGAATGATGAACTGGCCGGGCTTGCGGGCCGCCGCAATCAGAGGCGCCTCGACCTCGGCCCAGAACACATCCTCTCCAATCTGCTGTTTGCCTGTAATCTGGTGGGACATTCAACCTCTCAGAGCACTTGGTTGATGGCTTCACTGATATCCTTCTTGCTGGTCAGGCCGACCCATTTCTTCTGCACCTGCCCGTCCTTGAACAGGATCAGCGTCGGGATGGCGTTGATACCGAACTCGACGGCCGCATCACGCGCCTCATCCGTGTTGAGCTTGCAGATCTTGGCCTTCCCTGCAAATTCATCGGCGACCTGCTCGATGATCGGGGTCAGCATCTTGCAGGGTCCGCACCACGGGGCCCAGAAATCCACGAGGACCGGCACATCCGAGTTGCGTACCGCCTCATCGAAAGTGGCATCCGACAGTTCGATTAGGTTGCCTGCCATGGCTTTATCCTTTCTGTGTACGGCACCGTGGCCACGAATGCCCGCCGGGCATTCCCACCACTGGCCCCTTGTCATGTGACTACTACGTCGCAAAGTAGCTGGCCGGGGGAGGAAAACTCCCCTGGAGCTTGCGACTATCCGTATTGTACCGGGAATCGTCCGGGATCCCCCTCCAACCTGCGGAAAAGCTATTCTACGCGCGGTTCAGGGGCTGTCAAATGCGAAATCATCGCCGGCTTCAGCCGCGTCCTGATCCGCATTCTGATTGGCTTCCTGCACGTCGGTCTGTGCCGTCGGTTTCGCCGGTAGTTCCACGATCGGGATGGGAGGTATGTGAGCAGCCTCCACTTCCGGTTGCGCCGGTTCGCTTTCATTCTCGCCAACGGCCATGATCGCTCTCTGAACCGCCTGCTCGGCCGGCTCGTCGGTCAGCGCTCGCAAGTAGATCTGGGATGAGTTCTCGCCTTGCTCGGCCCAGACGAGCTTGTCACGGATCAGTTCCAGCATCGCCAGGAACATGCCGACCATGATGAGGCGGTCCGGGCGAGACTCGAAGATCCGCTCAAAGGTCAGCGGGCCCTCCGTCTGCAGGCGGTGCAGGACCTCGATCTGGTACAGGTCGATGGGGGTATCGTCCTGGATATGGCCGGTGTAGGTTTGTGTCCCGGTGGCCTTGCAGATGGCGTCGAAGGCCTCGAGCAAGTCCCAGATGCTGACCCGCTCCATATCGATCTCGGGCTCTGCATCCGGGGCCAGGCGGTCGATGAGACTGGCCGGTCTGCCGAATCTCTCCTTCTGCCGTTCTGCAGCGGCATTGAGGAGATTGGCGGCGTCCTTGAATTTCTTGTACTCCAGGAGCTGGCGGATCAGCTCGGCCCGTGGGTCGCCCGATTCGGCGTCCGTCGCCTGCTCCGGCTCGGCCCTCGGCAGGAGCATGGCCGATTTGATCTCCATCAGTGTGGCCGCCATGACGAGAAAATCCCCAGCCAGATCGACGTCGAACTGCTTGAGTACTTCGACATAACGCAGGTACTGTTCGGTGATCCGGGCGATGGGGATATCGTAGATGTCCACCTCTTCCTTGCGGACCAGGTACAGCAGCAGATCCAGCGGTCCGGCGAAGATGTCGAGGTTGACGCGATAATCAGCCAACGGTTACTCCTGCTGCAATTCGATTTCCTGCCCGTATGTAAGCTTTTGCCCCGGCTTGCCGGTGCTCTGTCGATTTCCGGGGCTGGGTGCCGGAGCAGACCATCCCGTGATTCTCACTCGTAATCCAGACCCCGACGCCCTGACCTTTCAGCAACGGTCGGACTCGATCCGCTTCCCTACAGTCGCCGAAGGGTCCACCAGGACGAGGTTCTCCTTCATTTTCGCTCTCCGAGGCCTACGGCCTTTCGCGCCTCCAGCACGGTCGGGCCGGCAACCGCCCTGGCCCGCTCGGCCCCCTTCTTGAGCATCGCATGCACAAGGTCCAGGTTGCTCTCGAGTTCCGATCGTCTCTGACGGTAAGGCTTGAAGTACTCGATCATCAGTTCAGCCAGACGTTTCTTGGCCTCGCCGTAGCCCACACCGCCGGCGCGATAGCGCTGCTCCCACTGCGCCAGTTCCTCCGGCGGAGCGAAGAGCCGCAGCAGGGCGAATACGTTGCATTTGTCCGGGTCTTTCGGGGCCTCGACGGGTGTGGAATCGGTCACGATCTTCATGACCTTGCTTCTGACGCTCTTCTCCGGCTCGAAGATTTCGATCGTATTGCCGTAGCTCTTGCTCATCTTGCGGCCGTCCGTACCCGGCACCACGGCCACCGACTCGATAATGTGCTCTTCCGGAATCGTGAAGACCTCGCCGTAGGCGTTGTTGAACCGCATGGCGATATCGCGCGTGACCTCGATGTGCTGCTTCTGATCGGCCCCGACCGGCACCAGATTCGACTGGTAGATCAAGATGTCCGCCGCCTGAAGGACCGGATAGGCGAACAGCCCGTGGCTCGGGCTCAAGCCCTGGGCGATCTTGTCCTTGTAGCTGACGCATTTTTGCAGCAGGCCCATCGGGGTCACGCAGGAAAGCAACCAGGTCAGTTCCGTCACCTCCGGCACGTCGCATTGTCGCCAGAAGACCGTCTTGTCCGTATCGAGCCCCAGGGCCATGTAGTCCATCGCGACCGCGAGGCTGTATTCGGCGACGGCCTGAGGCGACGGACTGCTCGTCAGGGCGTGGTAATCCGCAATGAAATAGAAGCATTCGTGCTCCGCCTGCATCTGCAGGTGCTGGCGTATCGCACCGAAATAGTTGCCGATGTGCAGTCGGCCCGACGGCTGGATGCCCGACAGTACTCTCAACGCAACCTCCAACAGCCAAAAGAGAACCGCAAAACAAGTCAGGTAAAGTCCACCGGGCGAGGATAATGAAAATGGGGCCTGATGTCAAGCGTTTTGCCCGGTCCCATTGACCGCATCGAACATGGCGACGACGTTCTCGGGAGGCACGTTGGCGAGGATGTTGTGCACTTGCTGGAAGACAAAGCCGCCGCCCGGTCGCAGAATGCTCACCTGCTCTTTGACGTGCTCGGCCACCTGTTGCGCCGAGGCGTTGACCAGGACATCGCGGGTGTCACAGCCGCCGCCCCAGAAGGTAATATCCCTGCCGAACTCGGCCTTAAGCTCGCCGGCGTCCATCCCGCGGCAACTGATCTGGACGGGGTTGATCGCGTCGAGACCGGCCTCGATCAGGTGCGGAAGAAGCTCGCGAACTCCGCCGCAGCAGTGGAGCATGACCTTGACGTCGGTCAGTTCCTTGGCCCGGTTCCAGAGCAGTGCGTGGCGCGGCTTGAAGAAATCGCAGTACATCTGTGGCGACATCATTGGCCCGGTCTGCATCCCGAGATCGTCCCCGAACAGGATGATATCCATGTACGCCCCGACGGTACGGAGAAAACCCTCCAGTCTCTCCAGGTGAATCTCCATGAGCTCATCCAGGAAAGCGTGGGCTTTCTTCGGTTCGGCGGCCAGCATCATCATGAACTGGTCGTTGCGATAGCAGAACTGGCCGATCTCGAAGAGATTGCCGCCGAACAGGCCGATGATGGCCCTGTCGGTCCCGGCCCGGAGCTGGCCGGCGCCTTCCCGGAGGGTCTCGTCGTCAACGGGGCCGGGCGGGCTGCCGATGGCCGTCCACATGGTTTGGTCCAGGGCCTCGCGGACCGTTTGGGGCCCGGTCTTCTGGGCCAGCGGAAAGTAGGTCTGCTCGAAGTACAACGCCCCGTCGGGCATGTGCGCGAGGATCGTGCCGCTCTCGGACCGTATCACCCATCGGTGCTCCTGCCGCTCAATACGCGTCCAGGCGGGCACGAGGCAGTCCGTGCCGTCGGGCAGCGTCCAGGCGGTCCAGTCCGTCTCGCGCAGGGCGAAACCCCGCCCTAATTCGATCGTATCGACGCCGAACCGTTCGAGGACATCCTCGTCCACGATGGCCAACTGCTGGATGACATCGTAGACGCGGATCGGCCTGGGCGGCAGACCCAGGAACCGGCGCAGCCTCGGGTAGGCCAGCGCGGCAATCCCCGAGGAGCGATGTCCCGAGAGGTCAACGGGGACACGTGCGGGCTCGTCATGATTCAGTGCCGCCAAAACACGTTCTCGTGAGGTCATGATCTATTTCCGGATAGACGTACATTGAGCGCATTCAAGAGCGCGATAAATAACAACCGCCCGCACACCCCCCCTGACTCGCTTGGTTCGAGGCCACCGCAACGCACACCGGCCGAACCGCCGCATGTTCCCCTTGCCCCCAGATGTCTTAGCACGTTGCGGCAGACGATGGGAGAGTCCCGTCCCTCTACGTTCTTCCCAGGGACTTCATGTACTTCCTGGACTTCCTCAATCCCATTCTCGAGGCCTTCTTCTTGACGGCTTCGGTGGGACGACCAAGCTTCCTGGCCACTTCTGCCGTCGGGCGGTTGGGGAACAGCTTCTTGAGTTCCCGCACGTCCTGTCTTGTCCACGAACCTTTTGTCTCCGTCCTGGCCATCTCATGACTCCTTTCAAGTACCTATTATTATGGATTGAGATTAGCCTTGTAGGAATTGTAGCGATTCTCGTCACAATGGGCAAACACTTTTCCCCTATTTACACATAGAAAAAAACTGACCCTCGGGACAGGACCCCGACTTACCCGGCTGAGGAGAGGCCCAGACGGGCCTCGCAGTGACTTGGGCGGCCGGCAGGGACAAGTGACCTGAGCCGCCGGCTCGCGGCACCGCGTCACCCCCGGAAAGCAGCGGGCGAACAGAGCCCTGGTACGGGTGTCGTGGCAAATGTGGACGCCTGCCCGTGACACATGTCCCCGGATTTGAGGGCGTGTCGGCCTCCGGGCACTCGATCCTGCATCAAGGGGTCACAAACCCGTACACAGGTCCCCACCCGTGACAAAAGGGAATTTCCGGAGAAGGGAGGATGAGCGGTGGGGATTTAGGGGGTTTTGCGTCCCGGATTGTGGTCGTCTCATGTTTCCACCATTCGGCGCGGAGGTCTGAAATAGCGGTGAGAAAGCCTTGCGAAGTCTTGCCTGCCCGGCTATCTTGGTGCGTCAAGCTTGGGCGGTAACAATATGGCTGCAGAGAACACGGCGATTCCAAAATACTACCGTATCAGCCGGGACATTATTGGGCGGATCCGGGCCGGCGAGCTCCAGCCGGGAATGAGGATTCCCTCCGAGAATGAGCTCATTCAGGAGTATGGGATCAGCAACACGACGGCGCGGAAGGCCCTGCATGAGATTGAAGCGGCGGGCTGGTGCACGCGAGTCAAGGGCAAGGGAACGTTCGTGCGCGAGCGGAGCGTCCACCGGTCGGCCAACCGGATCCTCGCGTTTACGCGGAACATGCTGGAGGCGGGATTCACGCCGTCGACGAAGGTGCTGGATGCCCGCCGGGTGGACCAGGGGTACTCAGCGATCATCAACGGCCGCCGGTATGCCATGGCTGGCCCCGTGTACAAAATCCATCGGCTGCGTTTTGCCGACGAGATTCCCATGATGATCGAAGTACGGTACATTTGCATGGAATTTTGTCCCGGCATTGAGGCCAAAGATTTCACCGATTCGCTGTACGACATTTACGAGAAGGGCTACGGCCTGCATCTCGTGGAGATTCAGCAGATGCTCAGCACGATCATGCTCGATCCGGTGACGCAGCGGTTCTTCGATCTGAGCCGGCCGGTCCCGGCGTTCCGGGTCGAAGGGGTGACCTTCTGCGGCAAGGAGATGATCCTGGAAATGGAGGATTCCATCTACCGGGGCGACATGTACCGCTTTTCGGTGCGTGCCAGGCCGGAACCGGACCGGGCCGCCGACTGAGACGGTTCGATCCTGCGCGGCGAGGCCGCGCATAACGTGCGATGGGTACCTTGGGAAGAGAATATGCCTCTGGAGAACATGAAAGTGATGCTGTCGAAGGCCGCCGCCGGCAAGTACGCGGTCGGGGCCTTCAATATCCTGGACTACAACTCCGCCAAGGCGGTGGTCCGCGCCGCGGAAGAGCTTGGTGCCCCCGTCATCATTCAGACGTCCGCCAAGACGGTCACGTTCTGGGGCAGCCGGACGCTGATGGGCTGGATGAGGGAGCTCGCGGAGGGCTCCAAGGTCCCCATCGCCGTGCATCTGGACCACTGCAAGGACCTCGACCTCATCCGAGAGTGCATCGAGGCCGGCTGGACCTCGGTCATGATCGATGCCTCGGCAAAGCCCTACGAGGAGAATCTCGCCCTGAGTCGGCAGGTGGTCGCGATGGCCCGGCCCAAGGGTATCACGGTGGAGGCGGAACTGGGAGCCATCGTCGGCGTGGAGGATGATATCCACGTCAAGGAGCAGGATGCCCATCTGGCCGATCCCCGGCAGGCCGTGGAGTTCTGTGCGAAGGTCGAGCCGGACTGCTTCGCGCCGGCCATCGGCACCGCCCACGGCGTCTACAAAGGCAAGCCCAGGATTGCTTACGACATCCTCGAAGAGGTTGCCACGAGCACGGGCGTGCCGATTGCCCTGCACGGCGGCACCGGGCTTTCTGATGAGGTCTTCCGGAAGTGCATCGCTCTGGGCTGCGCCAAGGTGAATATCTCGACGCAGATCAAGTACGCCTTCATCGACGGCTTCGTCGCCTATCACCGCGAGCACGACACGCAGTATGATCCGCTGAAGGTGATCAACGCTCAGTTCGATGAGATGAAAAAGGGTATCGTCGAGAATATCAAGCTGTTCGGCAGTGCAGGAAAGGCGTGACGAGGCTCCCATATCGGAACCGGCGGATGTCGCACCTGGGCAATTGGGGTTTCTTAGCGAGTTGAATATGGCAGGCAAGCTTAGGGCATTGATCTTCGACTGTGACGGCGTATTAGCCGAGACGGAGCGCGACGGGCACCGTGTGGCCTTCAACCGGATGTTCGCCGCAAAAGCCTATGAGATCGAATGGGATGTGGCGCTCTATAAGGAGCTTTTGAAGGTCGGCGGGGGCAAGGAGCGGATGAGGCATTATTTCGATCAGACATCCTGGCCGGCAGGCATCCGCGACAAGGATGCTCTGATCAAGGAGCTTCATCAACTCAAGACGGCCTACTACATGGACATGGTCGAGTCCGGACAGTTGCCCGTGCGGCCGGGCGTCGTGCGCCTGGTCGATGAGGCCTTGGCCGCCGGCGTCAAGCTCGCCGTCTGCTCGACCTCGAACGAAAAAGCGGTCAACGCCGTCGTCGAGACGCTGCTCGGCCCCGAGCGTCATGCGAAGTTCAACGTCATCCTTGCCGGCGATATCGTATCGAAAAAGAAGCCCGATCCGGAGATCTACACGCTGGCGCTGAACAGATTGCATCTGGAACCGGCCGAATGCGTCGTCGTTGAGGACAACCGCAACGGATTGCTTGCCGCCAAGGGGGCGGGGATGTACTGTGTGGTGACGACGAACGGCTATACGGAAGACGAGGATTTTTCCGAGGCCGATCTCGTGGTTTCAGAATTGGGGGATCCGCCAGACGTGCAGGTCGACTTGGCGGTCATCCGAGGCATCGTTGAAGAACGCGGAAGCGGCGGGGCGAGTGCATGAAGAAGACGGTCATGGCCTTTGGCGAAGTTCTGTGGGACATTCTGCCGTCGCGCGTCGTGCTTGGCGGGGCCCCCTTCAACTTCACGTATCGCGTGCATTCGCTCGGTGATGCCGCGCTGATGGTGAGCCGGCTTGGGCGGGATGAGCTGGGGAAAAAGGCCTTCGATAAGATCATGTCGCTCGGCCTCGACGCGGCCTTGCTCCAATGGGATGACGGCACGCCGACCGGGACCGTGCAGGTGAGTTTCGACGCGCAGAATCATCCTGACTACGTGATCATCCCCAATGCCGCCTATGATCGTATTGAGTTCACCGCGACCCTCACCAACGCAGCGGAAAGGGCGGACTGCCTTTGTTTCGGCACTCTGGCGCAGCGAGCAGCTATATCCCGGGCGACGTTGGGCGAACTACTCGAAGCGGCTGCCGACGCGTTGAAGCTGCTCGATGTCAACCTGCGAAAGGACTGCTACGACGAGCGGAGCGTGCTCTTCTCGATCGGCCAGGCGGATGTGCTCAAGCTCAATGAGGACGAAGCCCACGTGTTGGGCGAGATGCTGAATGTCCCGCACGGGACGATCGGGCAATTCTGTGAGGCTGCCGTGGAGAAGTGGGGCCTTCAGTTTTGCGTAGTGACGCTTGGAGAGAACGGCGCCTTCGGGCTCTCGGCTCTTGGCGAGACCGCCTACGCGCCGGGATACAAGGTGAGTCTCGTAGATTCGATTGGCTCGGGCGATGCCTTCTCGGCGGGGTTCGTGCACGAGATCTTGCGCGATGCCTCGTTGCAGGAGACCGTGGCGTTCGGCAACGCGCTCGGGGCCATCGTCGCCACGCAGACCGGCGCGACGGCGCCGATCGCATCTGATGACGTCGACCGCTTTCTGGCTCAGGAGATCGAAAGGAACGTCCATCCCGAATTCGAAGGGTGTTAAGGTCCCATGAAGACGAAATGGCTTGTCCTGGCGATTGCCCTCTTCAGCACGCAGGCGGTTGGCCTTTCGCGACCGGTCCCGGGAGATGTGTTCCGGGAATACATGTGGTGGAACGAAGACGGCGACGCCGGCGGATCGCTCCGCGTCGGGGGCAAGCACGGCGAGGAACACCCGGACCGGGGATGGGCGCACGATTACATCAACGCCCCCGTGATTCTGAAGCACGAATTCGACCTGGAATATGCAATCCGCGCGGAGGTCGTCGTGGAGAAAATCCTCTGCCACGACTCGACGACGGGCCTAGCGATCGAGGTCAACGGGAACCGCTGGACCCGGATTCCCGAAGCCGAGGCGATCCCGTATCCGCAATCGGCCTATCAACATCACATCTATCCGGTCGTGCCGATTCCGCTTTCGTTCCTCCAGAGCGGCGAAGGCAACCAGTTTCGCATGCGTGTGGATCCGGAACATCCGTGGAAGTGGCCGCAAAATCTGATCTATGGGGTCCATTTCCGCGTCTACTACGATCCGGCGCGCAAGCCGCATCCGACCGGGAGGATCTCCTCACTGGAGTCCGGGGCGAAACTCGCAAGGAACGTCCAACTGGAGGTCGAGGGGGATCTCAGGCGGGTGGATTATATCGGGCACTATGAGGACGTCAATTATGAGGGCGATGGTCTCTATACCCGGTGGCATTATCATTTCTTCCACGGCAAGATCGTGAATCACATCGGCTCGGCGACCGAGGCGCCTTACCGGGTGATGTGGGATACATCCTGGGTGCCGGACCAGAAGCAGCCGATGGCGATTGCGGCCCGGCTCATCGACGCGGCCGGGATCGTCACCATGACGCAAGCCGTGACGGACCTGAGTCTGGACCGCAAGGGATTGTCCGTTGAGCTGTGCAAGCCTTACGACGTTCCGGCAAAATGGGTGACGCGCAGCGGCGAGAAGACCGAGCGCTTCGATGTGACCGGCGATCTGAATAAGGCCGTCGCCGCTCAGCTCGTGTGGTCGAGCTGGAGCCCCGGGTATATGCGCGGCGTTTCTATCAATGGCGCGGCAGTGTTCGACCGCGAGGGACCTCACTACCAATATCATTTTCATCGCGTTCCTGTGAGCCGGATGGAGGTGTTCAAGTCAGGGGTCAACACCCTGACCACCGGCAAAACGCCCCTGATTGACGGGAGCATGGTGCACGGCATGGAGGTCAACTGGCCTGGCATCATGGTCCTGATTCAATACGCTGACAAATAGTAAGTGCCGGATCGCAAATCGTAAATCCGAAGGGTGCTGCCATGAGAAACAAGATTTGTATGGGCATCTGGGGAATGACGAACCTGCGCGACCGCTTCAACATCAACGGATTCGACGAGGAGATGTCTGTCATTGATCGAATCAAAGCGGTTGGGCAGACGGACGGTGTCGACGGCATCGAGCTGCACGTGCCGACGGAGATTGATGATAAGAACGCCGACGAGATCGAAAAGGTCCTGAAGGATTACGGTCTCCAGATGGTTCAGCTCTGCGGTCACACGTGGACCGAGAAGAAATACAAGTTCGGTGCGTTGGGCGATACGGATCCGAAGGTCCGGGCGGCGGCGGTTAAGCGCGTGAAATGGGCGCTGGATATGGGCGCGCGATTCAACGTTCCGACCAGCGTGCTCTGGCCCGCGACGGACGGCAGCGACTTCCCGCTGCAGACGGATTACGTCGCGCTCTACGACCGCTACGTGGATTCCGTCCGCCGGATCCTCGAATATCTGCACGAGCATAAGTACGGAACGAAGATCTGCATCGAGCCCAAGCCTTTCGAGCCTCGCTCCTGGATCATGATGGGCACCACGGCCGCCGCCCTGTCCATCGTTCAGGAGGTCGACGACCCCAATTTCGGGATCAACATCGACGTCGGCCACAGTCTCATCGCCAGAGAGAACATCGAGGACATGTTCTCCCTCGTGCTGCGGGCGAAGAAGCTCTTCCACACGCATTTCGACGACAACGATCAGCAAGCCGACTGTGACATCCCGCCCGGCTGCGCGAATTTCATTCGCCTGGTGAGCATTCTCTACGTGTTGGATCAGGAGAACTACGACGGCTGGTTCGGACTCGATTTGTTTCCGTATCGGGACAACGCCGTCGATTTCATGAAATTGTCGGTGGAGAACCTGCGGTTCGGGCAAGCCGTCGTGGACCGGATGAATGAGCGGGGTGCGAGAGAGCTGCGCGCGAGAGGCACCGACGGGCCGGCGATGTCGCGATTGACTCGCGACTGCATTCGAGACGCCGCACCGCCGCATGACAGCGGTCTTTCTCAGGCCAGCGCCTCCTGAGCGTTGGGCACGGTATCTTCCGGCTTGACCTTGTACGACACCTGGAGGATCTTGCCGTCCTCGTCGATCAGGAGCGAGGAGCGAATGATCCCCTCATACGTCTTGCCGTACATGGACTTCTTGCCCCACGCACCATAGGCTTGAGCCACCTTGTGGTCCGTGTCGGCCAGGAGCGGGAAACCGAGATCATATTTCTGGTCGAATTTCTTCTGCTTCTCCGGCTTGTCCGGGCTGATGCCAACCGCCGCGGCGCCGGATTCCTGCAGATGCTCCGCCGAGTCACGAACGCTGCACGCCTGCCGTGTACACCCGGGGGTGTCCGCCTTCGGGTAGAAGTACAGCAGCAGCTTCGTGCCTTTGAAGTCCGCGAGCGAGACCGCCCTGCCGTTCTGGTCCGTCAGTGAAAACGACGGCGCCTTGTCCCCAACCTTCAGCTTCGCCATGAGCATCTCCCATATTCACATGACTTACACCACATATCGTGAACCGTCCGGCAATACTTGGTACGTCCGAGCCCCATGCCGGTTCTCCAAAGTTGGGCGGTGATCTCAGGAATCCGGCAAGCGGGCCTCTGGCTTCACGGAGGTCTGGAGTGTCTCGGGCTCTCGGGCCATTCGCCGGAGCATACAGGCGAAAATGAGCCGGTGGGCTGGGTAGAGCACGTACCAGTAGAGCAGGCCGATCAGGCCCCGTGGGGCGAAGAAGACCGTCTGGATGAGAGTAGACCGCGTAGCGCCGAGAGGCCTTGCCTCGAATTGGAGCCAGCCTTGACCCGGCAGTCTCATTTCGACATGAAGGCGAAGCAGGCGGTCTGGTGCCACCGCCTCGACGCGGTAGAAATCGACGATATCGCCTCTGCGCAGGACCTCGCGATCCGGCCGCGTCCGCCGTAGGCCGACGCCGCCGATCAGGCGGTCGGCGAGCCCGCGCAGCCTCCAGGCCCAGTTGAAGCACAGCCAGCCGCGCGTGCCCCCAAGACCGGAGAATACGCGATAAACCTCGGCCGCCGGAGCATTGATCAGCAGGCTCCGGCGCTCCACAATCATGCCTTCCCGCATGATGGTGTCCACACGGTTCGCGGGGGCAGGCTGGTTTGGCAATTCTGTCACGAACCGCTGGGCCTGTAGTTCGTCAATCGCCCGGCGGACGGCCGTTTCATAGCCGACGGGATGGAGATCGGGAAAGACCATCGAGGCAGTGGCGTTGGAGACTAAGACCTCATTTCGCAGTCCCTCAATCAGCGGGCGTGCATAGGCGGCCCGGACGGGCGTCACCCAGTGCACCCAATAAGACGAGAGCCTCGGCGTCAATACGGGCACTGCAATCAGGAGCCTACGCAGTCCTCGCACATGGGCGTAGCCGGTCATCATCTGGCCGTAGGTCAGGACGTCCGCTCCGCCAATCTCGATGATCCGACCGGCTGCGTCGGGCTTTTCCAGGGCGGCCGTAAAGTAGGCCAGCACGTCCGCAATCGCGATGGGCTGCACTTTCGTAAACACCCATCGCGGGCAGATCATCACGGGCAGACGCTCCGTCAGGTGTCGGATCATCTCGAACGAGATGCTGCCGGAACCTACGACAATGGCGGCGCGGAATTCCGTCACCGGTACGCCGGCTTCCCGCAGTGCATCGGCGGTTTCATGTCGAGACCTGAGGTGTTCCGAGAGCTGTGTGCCGCGCGCGCCGAGTCCGCCGAGATAGATGATTCTGTGAACGCCCGCTTCCGCCGCCGCACGCCCGAAGTTCCTTGCGGCCGTGATGTCCCGCTGGCGGAAGTCGGCGCCGCCGGTCATGCTGTGGATGAGATAGAATGCCCAGGTCACGCCGGCCAGGGCCTGCGGCAATGTCTCTGGTGTCAATGGGTCAGCCGTGACCTGCTCCACGGCGTCGTGCCAGGGGCGATCCTGCAGTTTCGCGCGATCGCGAGCCATGACTCGGACTTGATAACCCACCTTTAGAAGATGGGGGACCAGCCGGCCACCGATGTATCCTGTCGCGCCGGTGATGAGAACAAGGCTCTCGTTGTGCGTACCGGTCTCCATAATCCGCCGGGAACGTGCAAACGTCTTTCGACTTGTGCTACGAAGAACAGCGGGGCAGGTTCAGGGCGTGCTCCGCTCGGCTGTGAAGTTCACTGGGGTTTGTCTTCCTCGAGCAGTCGTGCGGCGGTCTGGTCGTCGGTCACGAGGACATTGACGAAACCGCCGCGCAACGCCGCACGAATCGCCCGCGTCTTCTCGACTCCGCCCGCGACTCCAATGACACGCCGGATTCTCCGGATCTTCTCGATATCCGTGCCGACAATGCGGTCGTTGATGGGGTGGTCCACTCTGCGGCCGTCTTCATCGAAGAACTGCAGGGCGATATCGCCGACGACCCCGTGTGCCTTGAGGTCCTCGACCTCCGCGTCCGTCAGAGTGTTGCCGCCGGCAAGCAGGGTGGAGCCGGGCTCGAATACGCCGATGCCGACGAGCGCCACATCGGCCCGGCCGGCCAGCTCCAGTGTATCGGCCACTTGCGGATCCGTGACGAGAGCATCCCGTACGGCCTTGTCCTTCACGATACCCGGCGCGTGGATGAGACGAGGTTTCGCCCCAAGGGTCTGGGCCATCCGGCGGGCCAGCTCGGCGCCGTGCGTCTCCGCCTCCAACTCGCCCAGGCCGCCGAGGAGTTGGACGACCCGAACATCCGGCAAATCCATCGCCGGCAGTGCACTCACGACGGACAAAACCGCCGTGCCCCAGCTCAGAGCCACTACCTCGTTGCCCTGGAGGCCGCGGGTCAGGCAGGCCGCCGCCACAGGGCCAAGCTCGCTTACGATGGTGGGGGTATCATCGCCGGAGTTTGTGACAACCAGGGCCTCCCTGAGCCCAAATTGCTCCTCCAGCCGCCGTTCGATCTCGGCGTTCGATTCCTGGGGCGCCGCGATGGTGATCTGCACGACCTTTTCCTCACGGGCGGCCCGCAGCAGACGCGAGACCTTCACCCGCGACAGCCCGAACCGCTCGGCGATCTGCTGCTGCGTCAAGCCGTCGTCATAGTACGCCTTCGCCACCCTATACAGCAGCCTTCTGAGTTCCGAATCACTGGTCATCGCTCAAGTCCGAACATCTGTTCACGTATGTGCATTTTCTCGAATTCTCGCCGCGATTCTCGTCGTTGTCAAGCCGCAGGATGCCCTTCGCACGAGCGAACCGCGTGCCCCAAATCGGAAACTGCTCTCGCAGACCACAACGGATGTGGAGGAAGGCGAAAAGCCCCGCGAAGGCGGGGAGTCTACCTCCAGCCACGGGGCATGAGTCACAGTTCCTGGGATCCGAAGTGCGTCGGGGACCCAGAAGAGGCAGACAGTCGATCGTGGTCATCAGTCCAAGGGGCCTCTGGCCCGCTGACGAACACGCGGAACTGGGTGTCGCCTATGAAATGTGTGGGCGTGACATTATGTCTCCCCCAGAGACGATACGGAGGCGTTACGAGATGACAATTCTCTTGAATAAACCCCTGCAATTTAGGATAATGCGAGGGACGGCGTGTGCGGGCGGTGCGCGGATCAAAGCCGTGGGTGGGCACTCGGCAGGCCGGCAGCAATCATAGAGTGGTGCTCCTACGGTAGTGCCCCAAGAAGCCCTGACTTTGGAGGAGACAGACGCATGCACGCTCGACTCTTGGCTGGAATCACGCTCGGTGCCTATGCCACGTTCTTGGGAGCAACCGGCACGCTCGGCGAAACAGGCAGCGTGGTAGGCTGGGGACACCATGTCGCTCCCGCTTATCTGGAAAGCGGTTTCACCGCGATTTCTGCTGGCGGCAGCCACGCCTTGGGCCTCAGAGACAATGGTGTGATTGTCGCATGGGGTGAGAACCAGGATGGCCAGTGTGATGTTCCGTCGCCCGGTTCCGGCTTTGCGGCCGTCGCAGCCGGATCGACCCATAGTCTTGGTGTCAAGACCGACGGTTCCATCGTCGCATGGGGATCGAATCTCGACGACCAATGCGAGGTCCCTTCACCCAATGGCAGCTTCGTTGCCGCCGCCGGTGGATGGAGCCACAGTCTGGGCCTCAAGGAAGACGGCTCCATCGTCGCCTGGGGACATAATGGCTTCGACCAGTGCGAAGTCCCTTCTTCCGACAGCCGCTATGTCGCCGTTGCTGCGGGCCAGTTCCACAGCCTGGGCCTCAGGGAGGATGGCAAGGTCGCCGCTTGGGGGATATGGTTTTACGGCGCATGCGATATCCCATGGCCCAACCGGGGATTTATTGCGATCGCAGCGGGAGATAACCACAGCCTCGGCCTCAAGGAGGATGGGTCCATTGTCGCGTGGGGATCGGACGAGAAAGGCCAATGCAAAGTCCCTTCGCCAAACACAGACTTCGTCGCCATCGGCGCCGGCTCGGACCATAGTATGGGCGTCAAGAAGGACGGTCGGGTCGTCGCCTGGGGAGGCAACCTGGAGGGCCAACGTAATGTCCCTGCACCGAACAGTGGTTTCGTCGCCGTGGCCGGTGGGGAGCACCATAGCCTGGGGCTGAAGGAGGACGGCTCCGTGGTCCCGTGGGGATACGATCTGAACGGACGGTGTCATGCCCCCCCACCGAATGTCGACTTTGTGGCGGTGGCGGCCGGATCGCTGCACAGTCTTGGGCTGAAGGCCGATGGCTCTGTGCTCACCTGGGGACGCGACCGGTCGGGCCAGTGTACGGTCCC
>CBFDBY010000060.1:0-37435 GCA_965603165.1 uncultured Phycisphaerae bacterium | reverse complement strand
CCCGTCGCTTCGGTTCTCCGTCTACGCCATCAGCAGAATCCAGGCATAAGAAGATCAAAGATCCAAATGCAAAAAACAGAATTGCGGATTCTCCCTGTCGGCCGAGGCTGGTTTGGTAGGGCCGTGGCGTGATGCCCCGCGGCCCGCCGGATGGCCCTTTCTGCCTCTTGCGATTTGACTCTTGATCTTCCCTCGTTATTGTCCCATGGGCCGGCTGGGGGGCGGGTCGGGAATCCGGGACAGAATATAGTTGCGCCGGTCGCGGACATACTGCTTGATGCCGTTGCGTCGGCCGTCACCGAGTCCCTCGGCGCTCAGGACGGCGGAGGCCTCATCGACGAACCGGTCGAAGGCCGTCGGCGGATCGGTCGTGCCGTAGGACGTTTGCCACGGGCCGCTCACCAACTCTGCGAGGGCGTCGTAGTACATCAGCTTGTACTTCGGGTAGTTCAGAAACTGACGGACCTCCGGGAAGTGGCCGCCAACGGCGAACAGGTCCGACGAGGAGCCGCGGCTCGGTCCGCCCAGTGCAAAATCGATGTCCCACGGCAGGAGATACCATTTGCCCTCCGGCAGGGCGTAGTAGAAGGCATTGTTCTTGCCGCGTTCGTATCCGTAGCTGTCCCAGTCACCGACCGCGTGACGAATCGCCAGGACCTTGGCAAAATGCGCGGGGTCGATCACGGATTCGATCATTTGCTCGTACCGTGAGCTGCTCGACGACGTGTTCATGGCCACGGCAAAATCGAACAGATGCTGCCACTCGTCGTTCTCCCGGTGCGACCGCTTCTCGAATCCCCAGCGATACGTTTCGGGTAGCAGGGGGTGCCTGGAGTCATACAGCAGGCCCTCATCGAGGTTTCTGTGCCCGGTGCCGTCGGCGCTGTATTCGAAGTAATCATCGACCTTATGGATATAGCCCTCGTTGTTTTCCGGGAACCACTGGTCGATGTAGTCGCCATCGATCTTCTGAACGTCGTCATAGACGTTCCGGGTTTGCCCGTTCATGACGAGGCGCACGTATTCCTGTCTGGAATACTGCAAGCCCAGTTTTTGATAGAACCAATAGGAGGCCCGTTCCTGTATGGGGCCGCGTCCGCTGCCTTCGGTGCCGTCGAGGTTGATCTCCTCGCGGCCGTGGAATTTCTGGTCCGGCGGGAACTCGATTCGATAGCCGCGGGCATCACCCGGACTTGGGCTCCGGCCGGTGCCGCTGCGCAGCCACGGACTGCCCCGGTGTCGAAGCCCGCAATTGTAGAACACCTCTCTGTCGTTGTAGACGAACGTACAGTCCAGCAGCTCATTCGACAGATTCGGGCGCGATCGGAACGTATTGACGACGTCATCGGAGAGCCAGAGACGGTACGTGGCCAGCCGGGTGTTCAACAGCGTATCGCCCACGCGGATCAGGCAGGTTCGCTCCGGCACCTCCGCCGTGGGCTCCAGCATTGTGGGGAACCGCGTCGATGCCGAGCCGTCGGTGGCTTCGATGTAGAATGCCCGCATCATGCCGTTGCCGCTGCCCAGGATCGCCGCCGAATAGACGCCGTCGCCTGCGACGGCATCGTCGCCGGCGCCATCATCCGCCATCGGGGCGCTTGTGAACGCGCCGCCGCCCTCGTATCGGTAGTGGAGTGTGACGGAAGCGACGCCGTCGTTGTCGGTCACGCGGGCGGTTATGATGATCGGTTCGCCGGCGATCGGCAGCACGGGGGCATGACGAACGTCGACAATATCCGGACCCCGGTTTGTCTCAAACGCCGTATTCTGCAGGCCGGGTGTCCCCAGGTCGAGCGGCATGTCGAGCTCGAAGGCGTGTGACGGTCGCGGCGGCTGCACGGGCTGCTGCGACCGCGTGGTCCGCAGCAGCAGGAAGCGACTGCCCCGCAGCCAACGGGCCCAGCCGCGGAACGTCATCGTACCGGCGTTGGTCCCGCTGACCGACTGGTTAATGCGGTTCGCCCCGGGATCGCCGTGACCGGTGGCAATCAGGTGCAGCGAGCGCAGCCCCGAGTGCCTGTCTTCCGTGGTCACGAACGAGCGGATGTGGTTGCCGAGGATCCGCCAGGACGATTCGCCGCTTTCGAAGCCGCTGTTGGCCAGGCGGTTGGAGCCGCTATAGACCAGCTCCAGGTCGTCGAGGAGCACTTCGCCGGCGTTGAGCAGCATGAAGTCGAAGATCGAGGGCGTGTCGTGCGTGTACTTGCTGTCGGAGCCCTGGATGGTGAAGGAGAACTGTGTCCACTGCGTCTTGCCGCTCTCGTCACTGTCGGCCCAGGCGCCGGGTGTGTCGTTGTGGCTGCGGGGATCGCGCAGCTCGAGGCTGGCGCCCTTGCCGTCGGCCCACTTCGGCCATCGACCACCGTCGTAGTAGGTCACCTGGTCGGCGGTGAACAGGTACGTCTGGGGCTGGCCGGTGGTTGGATTTGTCTGTTCGAGCGGATGGGACAGGCGGATGCGCTCGCTGTGATCGTTCAGATTCCCTTCATACGGCCCGAACAGGTTCGTTCCGATGATGAGATTGTCATATACGGCCGCCAGGAAGTTCGGGTCTTTGGCGACCACCACGTACGAGCCGGGCGCCATGGTCGTGCCCGCAGGGAATGTGTAGTCAATCCCATCGTTGAACGCCCAGCCGGCGAGTGACATGCTGCTCGCGCCACTGTTATACAGCTCGACGTACTCGAACTGCTCCTCGCGCATCGCGTGCTGGTACATGATCTCGTTGATCACGATGTCGCGCACGAGTCTCCGGGCGTTCGGCGCGCCGAACGTGGCGGCCGAAAGACGGTCGAGAGAGGCGGCCCCGTCGGGATACCGGCCAAAGGTCACATCCGGCTCCATGTTCCCGTAGCGCACCGCGTCCAGGATGCGAATCGGCTCCGGCTGCGGGTCATCCGTGGCCGCCGTTACGTAGACGGTCTCGCCGGAGAAATCGAGTCCGAAGGGAAGGCCGCTGGGCGGCGTCCCCTCGCGCAAGGCCCAGAATCCGCCCGGAGGTAGTACGGTCCCGTCCGGGATCTTGTACTGCAGCAGGTCGAGCCGGTCGTCGCTCAGGTAGACATGGCTCAGATCGACGGCGGTCGGGCCGGGATTGTACAGCTCGATCCAGTCTCTGCCGGGGGCCGCGTCGCTATTGGCCAGCAGCTCGTTGACCAGGATACGCACGTTCGGACTGTCGGCCACGTCGGGCTGCTCGATGACGCCCCGCAGCACCACGCCCACAAAGCTGTCGGAACTGCCGGAGAGGCTCGCGTTGTGGACCTGCACGGCCAGCACATTCGTTCCGACGGCCAGCACGTCTCTATGACCGGTCAGATCGACGGTCGCGGCCGGGGGCTCCCCGGCGCTGCTCGCCGGCTGATCGAATGCCGGCGGGTCGCCGCTGATGTCACCGGAATCGCCGATCCGGATGCCGTTGAGGTACAGAACGAAGGCGTCGTCGTAGTGGACTTCCGCCAGCAGTTGTGTAAACGAGCCGATCTCCTCGGCGGTCAGCGTGAACTGGAACCGTGCGTAGATGGAGAGGTAATTGCCCCGCATATCATCCAGTCGTGTGCCGACATATTGTAGCTCGCTGGCGTCGCTGCTGTAGCCGTACCCACTGGGGCCTTCCAGCCACGAAGTCCTGCCGGGCGTGTCATCGAAATTGATCTCTGTCCACGTGATGGTGGCCTGCCCCCCGGCGCCCGGCGACGGTTCTTCCGTACCCTTGAAATAGCGGCCTGTGCCGCCGATCTCGAAGAGTGTCACGAGCGTCGGGTCTTCCGGCACGACCTGGCTTTCGTCAGGCCCGCCGGGTGTTCCGCCGATGTAGGTGCCGGCCGCCCATGAACTGGCCTCTTCCGGATCGCCGCCCAGCTTGGCGAGAATCAGCGAGTGTCCCGCGCCGTCCGGTGCGGCCGGCCAGGGGCTCGCGTCGTTATACCGCAATGAAAGTACAATCTCGCCATTGGCGTTGGACAGCTCAACCCGCTCGCCCTCGTTCCTGAGACGGCCGGTGAAGGGGCCGAGCACGTCGTTGATATCGTACGCAGCCAGCATCGCGTTCGGATCACGGGCGATCACGAAGTACTGCTTGGGCCCGAGCAGCGCATTGGGCTCGAAGACGTACTCGATGCCGTTGGTGAAAGCCCATCCGCCAAGCTCTTCCGACACAGCTCGATCGTTGTACAACTCGATGAATTCGAGCGTCTCATCGCCCGTTACGGCGTCCTCGACGGGGTGATACATCACCTCGCTGATCACCAAGGCCGACCCCGGCTGGGCCGAACACAGCACAACCGTGCACACGAAACCAAGCAGACCATACCAGCAACGATACGCCATCCTCATGTGTCTTTGATCCTTTCTCCGATGCTTGCTGCCGGCCGAATCCGCCGATTTCGGCCGGTATGCCCACTCCTCGCAAATCCCGCCATAAGAAGCACTTATGAAACTCCGGGCAAAACCCGAAAAGTCTTCGTCCTGATTGCCAGCGCCGGGCCCGGGGATCGTGAGGTCACGATCCCCTCCGGCGTTACCCAGAACCTATTCTCGAAACGCCCGACACGATCAGACGCTCCGACACCCCCATTTTAACACATTCCCCCCGCCTTTTCCCCCAATTTTGCCATTTTTCGTTACCGGTGACATCACGTGTGGCTCGCAGCGCCCCAAACGGGTGAGAAGACAGCGGGTAGTGCTGGTCGGTCCGTAGATTTGAGGTTGGAGTGGAAAAGAGGCCGCCGCTGGTCGAAGGCCAGCGGCGGGTCAGTTGCGATCGTGTCGTGCGAAGTTGGGGGCTGCAACGCTTCGTTGTGCGTTGGGCTTGCCCTCTCAGTATTCGCGGTCTTTCAAGATGCCGGGCTGGGGCCAGGGGTATTTGCCCTCGGCGTCCGGCATGACCGGGGCGGGGTAGTCCGGCGTGAACTTCTCCACATCGGGGGCCATCTCGTGCGGGCAGTTGAGGATCTGCTCGTAGGTGATGGTCTGGCCGGTGTGGGCGGCCATACGGCCCATTGAGGTCACGAGGCTGGCCTCGGCGCCGCGTTTGGCCTCGTTGTAGGGTTTGTCGTTGCGGATCGCGTCGATCAGGTCGTCCCATTCGAGCTGGTAGGGGCTCTTCTCCGGCTGCGGATAGCGCCAGAGCAGGCCATCATTTTCCATGGTGTGGCCGCGATAGGTGCGGACCTTTCCGGGCGTATGGCCGCTGGTGGAGATGACGGCCGAGCCCTTCGAGCCGTGGGCGAAGCTGCAAAAGCCGTTCTGGCAGCCGGACATGTTGCGGCCCTGGTAGAAGAGCTTCGTGCCGTCCGGGTACGTGTACTCGACGTCGTACGTGTCGAAGTTTTGGTCGACGGAGTCGCCGCGATAGTGCCGGCCGCCGAGGGCGTGGGCCTGGACCGGCCAGGCGCCCTTCATCCAGGAACACTCGTCGATCTGGTGGATGTAGTAGTCGCTGTAGCAGCCGCCGCTGGCCCAGATCCAGCTATGGAAGGTGCGGATCTGGTAGAGCAGCTCGCTCATGTCGGCCGGCTTGGGGCGTGCGATGGCCGACCGGCCGCTCATGCGGTAGCCGCGAAGCATGATGATCTCGCCGATCTCGCCGGAGCGGATGCGGTCGAGCAGTTCCTGTCGGCCGCGGCAGTGACGCACCATCAGGCCGACGCCCACTTTCAGGTTCTTTTTGTCCGCCTCTTCGGAAAGCTGGAACATCCTTCGCGTGGTGGGGCCGTCCACCGTGACGGGCTTCTCCATAAAGACGTGCAGACCCTTGGCGATGGCGTATTGGAAGTGCATCCAGCGGAAGGCGGGCGGGGTCGCGAAGATCGCCACGTCGCCGGGGCTCAGGCAATCCATCGCTTTCTTGTACCCGTCGAAGCCGAGGAACCTGCGGCTTTCGGGCACGTCCATCTTGTCGGCGTGGCGGTTCTGGAGGTTTTCGTAGCTGCGCCTGAGCTTACGCTCGAAGACGTCGGCCATCGCGACGAGTTTGATCGGGCCGTTCTTGACGCGCAGGGCGTTGTCCGCGGCACCGGTGCCGCGACCGCCGCAGCCGATCAGGACCACCTTGATCGTGTTGTTCTCGGCCGCGTAGATCCGCGAGGCGAGCCCGGCCGCGAGGACCGATGTCGCGGCGATTCGCCCGGCGTTTTGCAGAAACTCGCGACGGGACGGACTTTTCTGGGCCTGTTCAGTCATAACGGGTCTTCTCCTAAAGGGGTGCTTGTTACAGATGCCGTAATTGAGTTTGACGTCACCATCGACTCCCGGCCCGCCAGTCACGCGGGCCCCAAACCGGTCATTGTCACGATCCACGCCCATTTCACAAGCACTTCTTCATTTTCGTGCAGGGCAATTGAATGTGAACGCGAATACCGAAGCGAAGCAGCAGGATGGTGCGATCGAACCATCTGACAGCGGCATCCACTCGTTTTCGACGCGTCGTAGAACCCCAGCAGGCATTTTCCCAGTTCGCAGTGACCTCATCCTTGCGCGGGAGGAAAATCCTTGATTGGCGGCAACTTTCCAGTTGTAATCTTCATACTATCGTCACAGGGAGCCTCCCACCCCATCCCACTTCAAAACGAGCAATCACATCTTCTGGATAAGCCTTGCGTCCTGGCGTTATCTGCTTATAATGATTCGTGTATGCTGCGTTCCCATTTGAGATTTCAGCGCTACCAGTATCCTCTCCGCGCACGGTGTGTCTCGTCGTTTTTGCTGAGGGTCTGCGATATTCCAGGCCATCGGAACAGGGCTACGGCGTGTTTCTGCCGCCTTGGCAGCAGCATTTCCGGCTGTTTTCGCAGCCGCGAAGTTGAACCATAACCCATCTACGCGGCCCGACAAGAAACGCGTGCGCGGCAGCGCATCCACTTTTCCACGGAATGAAAGGAACAGAGAACTATGCCTATCCTGAGTGCTCGCCAAGAGCAACTTGCCAAGCAGATCGGCGGAGACCACGTCTCGGACCAATGGCGGAACTGGCACTGGCAACATCACCATACGGTCAGGACTATCCCCCAATTCGAGCAACTGACCGGCATCACGTTTTCGCCTGACGAAAGACGTGAGCTTGAGGAGACCGTGGCGCGCTTTCCTATGTCCATCACGCCCTACTATCTATCGCTGATTGACACCCAAGATTATCGGAACGACCCGGTCTTTCGTCAGGCGTTTCCCTCACCTTCTGAGCTGATCATGCATTCTTATGAGATGAGTGATCCGCTGGCCGAGGACATGGATAGTCCAGCGCCACAAATCACCCATCGGTATCCCGACCGTGTGCTCTTTCACATCAGCAACGTTTGCGCCATGTACTGCCGGCACTGCACGCGCAAACACAAGGTCGGTGACGTGGATTGTGTCCCGGATAAGGCCACCATCCAGCAAGGGCTGGACTATATCCGTGACACGTCACAGATTCGCGACGTATTGCTCAGCGGCGGCGATCCTCTGATGTTGTCAGACAGCTACTTGGACTGGATTCTCACAGAGTTGAGGTACATTCCGCACGTCGAGGTCATCCGTATCGGTACTCGCACGCCTGTCGTATTGCCTTACCGCATCACCGACAATTTGTTGGAGATGCTTCGCCGGCACCATCCCATCTGGATCAATACGCATTTCAACCATCCGCGTGAGATCACCGCTTCGGCGAGAACAGCGCTGTCGAAACTGGTCGACGTGGGTATTCCCCTGGGCAACCAGACGGTACTGCTGGCCGGTGTGAACGATTGTCCTCGTATTATGAAGCGTCTGGTGCATAAACTCGTGCAGAACCGGGTCCGGCCTTATTACCTGTACCAGTGTGATTTGTCGGAAGGCTTGTCCCATTTTCGCACGCCCGTGGGGAAAGGCATCGAAATCGTTGAGAGTCTAATCGGCCACACGAGCGGATTCGCGGTGCCCACCTACGTGATCGACGCCCCCGGTGGTGGTGGGAAGATCCCGGTGATGCCGAACTACTTGATCTCCTGGTCCACCAATAAGGTCATCCTGCGCAATTATGAAGGGGTGATCACGACGTACAAGGAACCCGATTCGTACGAACCGGTTTTCTGTGATCGTAAGTGCGACAACTGCACCCTTCAACTGAAACTGGACGACGCGGACGAATACCGGGCGACGGGTATCGCCCAGTTATTCTCGGACGCGAATGAGAAGATCACGCTGGTGCCCGAATCGCTGGAGCGAATGGAACGGCGAGACGAGGAAATTCAGGGCGTATGACCTGGATCGACTACTTCATCTTTGCGTTGTACTTCCTCGGGGTCCTGAGCATCGGCGTCTACTTTTTCCGTAAGAACGAAAGTCGTGAAGATTACTATGTCGGTGGCCGCCGTATTTCGGCGGGGCATGTCGGCATGTCGATCGTCGCTACCGATGTGGGAGGCGGGTTCTCCATCGGCCTCGGCGGCTTGGGCTTTGCCATGGGACTTTCCGGAAGCTGGCTGCTTTTCACCGGCCTTGTCGGGGCTTGGCTGTGCGCGGTCGTTATGGTCCCGCGCATCAAGCGGCTGGACATGGAGAAGGGACTGCTGACGTATCCGGATTTCCTGCGTCTATGTTACGGCAAGCGGGTGGCTGCCCTGGCGGCAGTCATCTCGGGCATCGGGTATCTCGGCTTCACCAGCGCGCAGGTACTGGCGGGGGCCAAGCTGGCGGCCGGCAGCGTGCTCGCCCATATCACATGGGCCGATCCGCTGAAGCTGTCGCTGTACCTGATGGCCGGTGTGATCCTGATCTACACTGTGCTGGGCGGGCTCAAAGCAGTGATCTACACGGACACCCTGCAGTGGATCATTCTGCTGGCGGGCTTGTCTCTTTTCGGTCTGCCGTTTGCCTACCGTGAGGTTGGTGGGTGGACGGCGATGTCCGAGGCCTTGCCCGAAGAGTTCTTTCGGCTCACCAACATTTCATGGGTGCAGATTGTCAACTGGTTCGTGACCATCATTCCCATCTGGTTCGTGGCCATGACGCTGTACCAACGCATCTTTGCCTGTCGCGGCCTGAAAGAGGCGAGACGGGCCTTCTTCATCGCGGGTCTGCTGGAATACCCCATCATGTCGTTCCTGGGCGTCTCCCTGGGCATGATGGCGCGAGTGGTCTTTCCGCAGGTCGAGGCCGAAATGGCAATGCCTATGTTGTTGGGTGAGGCCCTTCCGGCCGGAGTCGCCGGCATCGTGATCGCGGCCTACTTCTCGGCGATCATGTCAACCGCCGACAGTTGCCTGATCGCCTCTTCAGCCAACTGGGTCAACGATATCATCGGCCAGTTCGGTTTGAGGTTCTCTGGGCGGGCGTTCATGCTGCTCAGTCAAGGTGTCACCCTTCTGGTCGGGGTCCTTGCCCTGCTTCTGGCGAGTGCGTTCGACACTGTGCTGGATCTCATTCTGCACGCCTATGCCTTTATGGTCTCGGGGCTCCTTGTGCCAACGCTCGGTGCTTATTTTTGGAAGCGCAGCCGACCCGAAGCCGCCTTGGTCAGTATGTTGGGGGGCGGTGGGTTGACTCTGTATCTCGCGTTTTCTGGGCGGCACCTGCCCTGGGGACTTGATCCGAGCCTGTTCGGAATCACGCTGTCGCTGGTTCTGTTCACAGGCGTGTCGCTGGTGGGCTCTCGGAAGATGAACTATGTCTGACATCGTGGAAAACCTGGGCAGATCGCTTATCCAACACGGTAAGGAAAGCGACCGGATTTACCTGATGAAGCTCGATCCGCGCGATGTGTCGACGATCATCGCGAGGATGGAGGAACTGGCCGAGGCCAACGATTACGGCAAGCTCTTCTGCAAGGTTCCCGGTCCGGTGGCGCGAGCGTTCGCCCATGTCGGCTATCGGGAAGAAGCCAGGATTCCGAGATTTTTTGATGGCCTTATCGACGTGGCGTTCATGTCACGTTTCCGAAAATCCACGCGCAGTCAGATATCCGACGAACATCGGGCGGCCATCAAGCAGACTCTCGACGTGGCAGAACAGAAGCGGGCATCCGCAACGGTTCATCCGGACGCCAACTATCACATTCGACGGCTCGACGAGAAGGATGCATCGCAAGTGGCCGGACTGTACCGAATGGTCTTTCCATCGTATCCGTTTCCCATCTTCGACGAGACATATCTCCTCGACACGATGGCCACGCACATCCGCTACTTCGGAGCCTTCACGACAAACCGGTTGGTCGCGGCCGCTTCTGCTGAGATGGACCGCGAGGCCCGCAACGCCGAGATGACGGACTTCGCCACTGATCCAGGCCACCGCAAGAGGGGGTTGGCCGTGGAACTCCTCCGGGCCATGGAATCAGACATAAAGGCGGCTGGTTTCGCAACGCTGTATACGATCGCCCGCGCGGTTTCGGTCGGCATAAACGCCACGTTCGCCCGCTGCGGCTACCAGTTTGGTGGAACGCTCATCAACAACACGCAAATCTCCGGCAGCATTGAATCGATGAACGTCTGGTATAGGAGTCTTGCCTCATCCGGCTAACATTGAGGCAAATACCCCGGATTACGGTCGCATCCGCTGAAACGCGGGTGTCAATGTAGTGAAGACTTTCGGCCCAAAAGGCCGATTTCGACCCTGCCGGCCACGTTCCTAGCCCCGAATCCACAAAGTCGGGTCAGCATCGAAATCGGCCAATCACAGTTCGCGGCACCAATTCGGTCATTCGGGCTTTGTACTTCGGATTTGGTGTTCTAAGCCTTCAGTTGGCTGGTTTGCTCCGCAGGGCCGGATCGCTCAGGTATTGGCGATAGAAGGCCACGACCTGATCGTCGGAGGCGTTGGTTGTGACGAGCAGGCGAGTGCGGACTATGGCGGTTTCGTTTGCCTTCAGGTTTCGGCCGAAGAGGGATAGGTAGAGCGAATAGTGACTTTCGCCTTCATGCGGCGTGGCGATCGCGAAGCAATCCTGCGGCGGCGACATCAGGATGACCGAGAGATCCTTGCCGGCGTTTCGTCGCAGGCACACAGGGGCGGCCAGGGGAGGCATGATCGTCCACTCCACGGGGTTCGGCTCGATCTGCCATCGGCCGTCGTGGAGGATATGCACGACCTCGGCGTCCTTCGGATACATATGCCAGTTCCCGTAGAACCGCCTTGCCAGGAGCAAGCCGGGTTTGTTTTCCGCCTCGGGGTTCTTATTGACGTACACGTAGGGTGACGCAAATGCCTCGTCGAAGTACGAGGCCAGGAAGGACTCGAACTTGCGCAGGTCCTTACGGGCCGTGACGGTCGTCTCGACGTCGAGCGTCTGCGGGTCCTTCCAGCGGTAGATGGCGGTCATTTCGAAAGGACGGTCCGCCGCCTCGGGCCAGGTGGTCTGGACGGCCCCGTCGGCAAGCAGCTTCGATGTACCGGGCCAGTCCCACGCCGCCGTGCCGTACCGGTGGTTCGTCGTGAACACTCGATAATGACTGCAAATGCCGAGGCTTCGATCCAGCCGTGTCCCGGTTGGCACGTGCACGACGGATGACAGGCCTCTCGGTCTGCCGTCCTGCCGCAGCGCGCCGCGCAGAACGCCCGTGTCAAACGTGTATCCGCCTCCGTCGTTTGCGAGGAATCGCAGGGCGGGCGATGTCTCTTGGGCAGTCACCAGGCCGGTGAGAAGCGTAATGGCAGCAGTCACGTAGAATCTCTTCGTCACGCGATCGGTATACATCCTTCTCACTCCATTTGTAGCAGGTGACCTGCCAGTCGCGATCATATGACAAGTGGCAGCAACGAGGTCTCTCGTCCCGCTGCTGCCACCTGCTGAGATCGAATGCCCGCGGATCCGGGCAAGACAATGCTACTTATTTAGAGTTCTTCTTATCTACTTCGCAGGCGACGCGGAAGCCAGCGAAGTCGATCTGGGGCAGCCACCATTTGCTCTTGGGGATCTGGGGGTCGTTCATGCGCCACCAGTCCTCTTCGAAGGCGCGGGCCGCACAGCGCAGCTCGTCGGCCGGGCTGTCGTAAAAGCCGCCGCGGGCGACGTGCACTTTGCCCTCCTTCGGGCCTTGCGGATTTACATTCTGGTTGTTCTTGGCTGCGTCCGGGTAACCCTTCGGGCTGTAGAAATCGTGGACCCACTCGCGGACGTTGCCCTGCATGTCGTAGAGGCCCCATGCATTGGGCTTCTTCGTGGCGACGGCGTGAGGCTCCATGTCGGCATTGTCGCCGTACCAGGCGCAGGCATCCAGTCCGGCGGCATCATTGGCTGCCCCGTAGGCACCGCTCGTGCCGGCCCGGGCGGCGTATTCCCACTCGGCCTCGGTCGGCAGGCGGTACTTCTTGCCGGTCTTCTGCGAGAGCCAGCGGCAGAACGTCATGGCGTTGTGCCAGGTCATCCCGATGGCCGGGTGTTTCTTGCTGTAGCCCATCGTCATGTCGCCGTAGACGGGCGTCGGGCCCGTGATGGTGTCAACGTCTTCCTTGACCTGGTCGTTCTTCTGGGCCTCGGCGATTTCGACGAAGTCCTTCTTGGCCGTGCCCGTCTCCTGATAGTAGGCGAGGAACAGCTCGAGCGTGGTCTCCGTGGTGCACAGATAGAACGGATCGATCTGCACCTTGCGCTGCGGGCCCTCGTGGTCCAGGCGATCCGCCTCGCCCGCCGGACTGCCCATCGTGAACGTGCCGCCCGGAATGAGCACCATGTCCAACGAGAGCTTCTCGCCGGTCTTGCTGGTAAGGTTCTCGGTATATTTCTTGGGAAGCTTGGCGTCGGCTGCGGAAGCTGTTGCAGTAGTCAGGACGCCAAGACAGCACGCCAGAACGGCAATGCTTAGGAACATGCTGCTTCGATTCACCTCATATCTCCTGTAATCACATAACGTTGCGGCGGGCAACCCCGCCCTGCACGAATGCAAAACTGCGGACGTCGTCATCGATTCTTGGCGATTCCGCGATTTTGCCACTTGTCCTTCGATATTACATCGCCTGAGCCTGTGCTTTGTTACATCCGGCCCGACGAAAGACCCCTTGCTTTACGTCTTCATATCATCTGTGTGCGGCCCGGCAGGGGCACGGGATAACTGCCGTTCGGGCCGGCCGTCGCGGGCGGCACCATTTCATCGTAACATTCCTCCGGCTTCGGCGGATAGTAGAAGTCCGACTGCTTGACCTGTTCCAGGGTGACTTCCTTCCCGGTGTAGCAGGATATCTGTCCCATCACGGTAATCAGGGTACTGGGGACCATATAATCGCCGTTATTGACGGGCTCGCCGGAGCGGATGGCCTTGAACAGGACGTCGTGCTCGATCTGATAGGGATCGCATCGACCGGTCCAGCGCCAATTGGTCTCGCCCCAGATCCGGCAGCCCGTCACACTGGCTTTGCCCTTGCTGCCCAGAATCGTGCTGGACGAATCGTTGTGGCACCCGGTTGTGGTGCGGCAGAAGGCGTAGATCGGCACGCCGTTCTCGAACTCGTAGACAACGGAATGGTGGTCGAACACGTCGCCATAGATGGGCTCGGTCATTGAGGATCGCCCACCCAGCCCGTGGCATTTCACCGGGGTCTGGTCGCGCATGACCCAGCGGGAGCGGTCCAGGTTGTGAACCAGCGACTGCGGCACGTCGTCGCCGGAGAGCCAGCGGAAATGGTATTGGGTGCTGCACTGCCACTGGACTTCGGAAAGCCCCGGCTTGCGGTCGATCACGCCGTACGGGCCGCGGAGGAAATTCTCCTCAATGGCGATCACGTCGCCGATCTGGCCGTCGTGAATCCTCTGCACGGTCTCGGCGTAGCCCGTGTGGTAGCGGCTGTGCAGGCCGGAGACGAGGCACAGTCCTTTCTGTTTCGCGAGATCGGCGGCTTTCTGCATGGTCTTCATCCCAGCCGGGTCGATACCGTGCGGCTTCTCCACGAAGACGTGCTTGCCGGCCTGAATCGCCGACAGAGCGTGCAACGGATGAAACTTTGCCGCATTGGCGATGACAACGACGTCTGAAGCCTCGATCACGTGCTTGTAGCCGTCGAACCCGGCAAAACAATGATCGTCGTCCACGGCGATCTGTTCTGCTTTTCTGCCTTTGAGCAGCTCTCGCACGCCTTTGACCCGGTCCATGAAGATATCACACATCGCCACGAGCCTGGCGCCCTTGTCGGCTGTGAGCGCCTGATCGGCGGCGCCGGTGTTGCGTCCGCCGCAACCGATCATGCCGACTCGGATCGACCCGCTGCCGCCGGCATGGGCCCCGATGTTCAGAGTCCCCAATGCGGCCGCTGAGGCCACCGTGGTGGAAGCCTTCAGAAAATCCCGTCGCGTCGTCCCCACATTCCTGCCTGATGCCTCTGGCCGTGTCATATTGCCTCCTTTTTCGGTAAACCCATTGCCAAGCTCGGCTTGTATCACGAGTACCGGGGTGTGCCGGGCACACGCCTCCTTCTGCCTCCGCCCGGCCGGGATTCACGCGGGCCGGCGGCGGCCCTCATGATACCTGCCCGCCGCTCCGGATTCAAGTCGCCTCTGGGAATGAGGCGCCGGGGGTTCCGAGACGTTAGGGTTTTTCCCTCATCCGGGGCATCCCTCGCCCAGGATGAGCCGACTGCGTGATTTCGGGCCTTCGTCGGCCTGTGCAAATCGCTATCCGTTCTTGCGAAAGACCGAAAAAAAAGCTTGAAATTGGCGATAAATGTGGTATGCTGGTATGTGCTCGGATGCGCGCGTGGTCGCAGTGCAATGGGGTGGTGAGCCAAGGGGGCAGCATGCTCGCCCGTGCAATTTGAGTGATCAGGGGTCCGGCCCGAACGGGCTGACGTCACAAATTGAGGAGGAGGTATCACCATGATTCGGCACGTCATTTTTCGCTCGGTTGTCGTAGGAATCCTGCTGTTGGCCTTCCTGAGCGTCGATGGTTTTGCTCAGAAAGGGACACCTCGCCCGAGTTTTCCATCGGGCTTTGCCCCGGGAACACGGGTCATGCTACTTGCGGATGAGCCGGCTGTGGCCCCTGGCCTGGAGGCCGGTATGGCCGGCACGGTTGTCTGCTGCGATGCGGAGGATTGCACCGGATCGCTTCTTGTGAGTTGGGATCTATTTGCGGGCGGCCAGGACGATGAGACCGGTTGTGCGATGCCGGCGGTCGGGCCGTATCCGCCCGGCACCGCCGTGTGGGTCGACCCGGCCAAGGTTCCGCTGGGACAGCCTTTTGACGAAGTCGGCATTCTGCAGGAGGATCCCGCCGGCTGTCTCTATCTGGGCACTAATGACGGCCGTCTCTTTCACATCGTCGTCGGTCCGGAATTCCGTGAGCAATGGTGGATGGTCAGAGGCGGGAATGGCGTTCGGGTTCGCGGCTGGTTGAGCACCTCGGCCTCCGACGTCAAGGCCGGCGGGGCATGTCCCCAGCGAGATGGAGACGTCTATCATCCCATTATGTCATTGTATATTTGGGAGGACCCGGAATGCTGCGATCGGTGGGTCTGTGGCTTTGGCTATGGCGACCCGGTCGTCTTGATCAGTGACAATCCCGCCGGCGCCGTGGATCTGCCGCGCGGTACGAGCGGCACGATCATCTGCTGCCGCGGTGACGAAAACTCGTCGCTCCTCGTCAGTTGGAACTTCTGGAAGAACGGCGGTCCCGACGACGCTTACGTCGAATGCACGGAGCGCCTCGCGGGGCTGTTTCCGCCGGGCTCCACGTGCTGGGTCTCGGTGAAGGACGTCGCGGCGGTCCTGGAAAGCGAGTGCGGGATCGTGCAGGAGATGTCGTTGTCTGTCGGCGGTGTGCCTTTGGATCCGGAGGCGGTCGGATTGTTTGCGGGCCACGACAAAGTGTACTACCTGCCCGACGTGGACCTGGCGCGGCCGCTGCCGCGCGAGCGGTTCCGCGCGATAGGGTTGTTCACCCCGTACGGGGACCTGGTGGGTGGTCAGGTGGTTGCCTCCGATACGGCTCTCAACCACGGCATCAATGGGATCGTTCTCAGTTCCGTACTCGCCCTGTGCCCGGAGGCCTCTTGCTGTGAGCCGGCGTTCGCCCCGGGAGATCGAGTCGAACTTCTGGTGGATCGGCCCGGCGGCGCCAGCTTGTCTATCGGTGCGACCGGCACGGTTCTGTGCTGTAACGCAGACGATCCAGCCACGCCGATTCTCGTCTGTTGGGACAACTGGACCGACGGCCATGACGACGACGAGCAGTGCGATGTGCCTCCGGAGTGGTATCCCGACGACTCCGCCTGGTGGATGGCGTGCACGGAGATCAAGCGAATCGTCCTGCCGGATTTGTTCGATCGAGGCGAAGAGTTTCGTGCGCTCGTGCCTCAGGAGCTTGAGGCAGGCAAAGAGGGGCAGGTTCTGAAAGTCATGGGCATGATCAGCAACCGGGGCGGCGCCCAGTCGGGCCGGTTCCTCGTGGAGGTCTATCTATCGACGGACAGGAACATCACGCGGGAAGATGTCCGGCTCGCCGATGTGGCGATGGATATTGATCCGGATGGCGAGGCGGTGCTGTCCTGGATGGGGGCGTTCCCGACGGACACCCCCGCCGGTGTGTACTCCGTCGGGTGGCTGATCGATCCTGACGATGACATCGCAGAGGCAGATGAGACGAACAATACAGCGGTTATCGAAACGGCCCAGTTGACCGTTCAATAAGCCGAGAGCCTCCACCTTGACGGCCGATCCAGGCCGGCGCGCATTTCACGGCACTCGTTGGGGCCGAGGGAGAAGGGTCCCAACGCGCGGGATAAAGGTGTCTCAAGAACGCCCAGAGATCGCGGCACAGACGGCATCTCCGTGCGCCTGTGCCGCGTTGACGAGCGTGGCTGACAGCGATTTCTAAAAGACTGCGAAGAGCCGTCCGGCCTGCGTTCCCTACTGCCACCGGAATCCGATACCCAGGATATACACGAACCGGCCGTCATCAAACTTGTCTTCTGCGTCCTCGGAATCATCGAAGAAGAACTCGTATTCGATCGCGCCGAGGATGAAGGTCGTGTCGTTCACGAAGACTCTCACACCCGCTTCGGGACCGGCGACCCACGTATCCGCGACCCCGTCGCCGTAGATGTAGCCGAGGCTCACACCCACAAAGGGCCAGACACGCCCCAGGTCAAAATTGTAGTCCACGGCTACTCGCGAAGCCGCCGACCATTCGTCATCCCCACCTGCCACGTCATTGCGGGCCAGTCCCTGCCGAAATGCGAGTTCCAGGCCGTCTGTCAGGAAGTAGCTGATCGTGCCCTCAAATGAAAAGTCGTTGTCGACAAACTCATTGTCGCTTGCGCCGCCCCCGCTGAGGGTAAGCGTCTTGTCGCCCTGCGTGAACCCTTGGGCAAACACGGCGCCAGGCAGCAGCAGGCAAAAGACACTGGTCGCGGCGATCACTCTGGTCAACATGGCATTCTCCTTTCTACTAGGTTGAACGATTCTCATTCGAAACACTACGCAACCGCTCGGCGCGCCCACAACTCGTGACAGCCGCCGTTTCAAGCCGACAATCAAAAATTGTACCGACGAAATATACGCCGTGGCAACACCTAAGTGATACGTTCGTGATGGTAGATCGCGAAATAACCCGTGGCTTGGGCTCATGAGCAAAAGGCGTGCCCGTGCGTCAGTAAGAAGCCCGCTCGCAGCAAACATCCCATGTTGTCACGTGACGCGCGTGGGAACTGTGGTTTGCGTAGACTTCCAATGTCAGGATTGCTGAAGTTGCCTATTCTTACTCTCTTTCCATTCTCTGGTGTGCCGTTGGAGGGAGGCGAAATGCCCATGACAGCGATGTCGTCGTAAAGAGGCGCTTTTCGCGGGGGGCGAGACGCCCTACAATCTACCGGCAATGCTCTGACAACGAAGTCAAGGAGACCGCGACAGGTTTGGATCATGGCAAAATGTATCGGCATCATATCGGATACTCACGGGCTGCTTAGAGATCAGGTCAGGAGCCGGCTGTGCGACTGTGACACGATCATTCACGCGGGTGATGTCGGGAGTCAATCGGTCCTGATGGAACTGAGGCAAATAGCCCCACTCGTCGTCGCCGTGCGGGGGAACGTGGACGCGGGGCAATGGGCGAAGGAATTGAAGGAGCAGGAACGCCTGGAGATCGAGGGCCGGGCGATCTGGGTGGTCCACGACATCGGTACTCTCGCCCTCGATCTGCGATCAGCCGGTATTGACGTCGTCATCCACGGCCATTCCCACAAGCCGGCCATCGTGCATGAGGACGGCATCTTGTACATCAACCCGGGCAGTGCGGGCCCCAGGAGGTTTCAGTTACCCGTCAGCATGGCCGTGTTTCATATACAGCCCGGTGGTGAGACTCTCGGCGAGCTTATTGAGATTCCAGTGTAGACGAGGTCCGCCCGGGCACCGTGGATTCTCTGTTCAGTCTCTCGGACGCCAGAGGAGCGAACTTCCTGACGTGGGGGCACGGGGCATCCACCAGTCGGGTCAGGACCGCGGGCAGCGCGCCGTGACCTATTGATGGCGAATTTTATGTTTGCGCTGCGCGGCTTGCCTGTTACTATGGCGGGGTCTGTGAGGATCTTGGGGCCGGTGGATGTCGCATCGGACCGTGTGGATGGTTGCTGTTGAATGGAAGGGATTGAGGCCATGAAAAAGTCCGCGATTCTGCTGGTGGGGATGGCGCTGTCGGTGCTGGGCTGTGCAAGTGCTGACAAGAGCGAGCTGAAGCGAGTGGAGATTGACAGGAAAGTCCGGCGGCTGCTGGCGCAGATGACGCTGGAGGAGAAGGTCGGACAGATGACCCAGATCACGCTCGAACAGTTCGCCAAGTCGGGCCAGGATGCGTATCTGATCCTCGACGAGCAGAAGCTGCGCGAGGGGATCGTCAAGCGTAACCTCGGCTCGATTCTCAACTGCGGCGGACAGGCCCGCACCGTGGAGAACTGGCAGGAGATCATCACGAAGATTCAGGACGTCGCCACGAAGGAGACCCGGCTTGGCATCCCGATCATCTACGGCATCGATACCATCCACGGGGCCAACTACGTGTTGGGCGCGACGATCTTCCCGCAGCAGATCGCGATGGCGGCGACGGGCAACATCGACCTTGTGACGAAGGTCGGCGAGATTTCCGCGCTTGAGACGCGGGCGGCGGGCATTCCCTGGAACTTCAGCCCCGTGCTCGGCCTCGCGCGCCAGCCGAGGTGGTCCCGCGTCTTTGAGACGTTCGGCGAGGACCCCTACCTCGCCTCGGTGATGGGCGCCGCCTACATCCGCGGCCAGCAGGGCGACGACATCTCCAATCCCGTCAAGGTCGCCACGTGCATGAAACATTACCTCGGGTACAGCTTTCCGTTCTCCGGGAACGACCGCACGCCGGCGTACATTCCGGAGCGGCAATTGCGGCAGCTCTTCCTGCCGCCGTTCGCGGCGGCCGTCGAAGCCGGCACCGCGACCTGCATGGTCAACTCCTCCGAGATCAACGGCATCCCCGTCCATGCGAGCAAGTACTATCTGACGGACCTGCTCCGCGACGAGTTGGGTTTCGATGGCTTCGTCGTTAGCGACTGGGCTGACATCGAGAATCTGTACACGCGCGAGATGGTCGCCAAAGACCGGCGCGAGGCCGTCAAGATGGCGGTGCTGGCGGGCGTCGATATGAGCATGGTGCCGTACGACTACAGCTTCTACGATACGCTGCTGCAATTGGTCGAGGACGGCGAGGTGCCGATGCAGCGGATCGATAGGGCTGTAAGCGATATCCTCCGCGTCAAGTTCCGGCTCGGCCTGTTCGAGAATCCCTATCCGAGGAAGAATCTGGCCTATAGCGTCGGCTCGCAGACGTCCAAGCAGATCAACCTGCAGGCGGCACGGGAGGCCATGACGCTGCTGAAGAATGACAACGACCTGCTGCCGCTCGCCAAGGCCCAGAAGGTGCTGGTGACCGGCCCCTGTGCCAACAAGCTGTCGGTCCTCAACGGCGGCTGGACCATCACGTGGCAGGGCGACAACGAAAAACTGTATCCGCAGGACAATCACACGATCCTTGAAGCGATCCAGGAGAAGCTGGGCGAAGAGAACGTCACGTATGTCGATGCTGTGAGCTTCGATGAGGAGATCGCCCTGCCCCAGGCGATTGCCGCCGCGGCGAATGTGGACGTGGTCATCGCCTGCATCGGCGAGCCCCCGTACTGCGAGACGCCCGGGAATATCAAGGACCTGACGATGACCGCGCCGCAGTTGAAGCTGGTCAGAGACCTCGCCCGGACGGGCAAGCCCGTCGTGCTCGTGCTGGCGGAGGGCCGGCCCCGTGTGATTCGCACGATTGTGGATGACGCGAAGGCGATCCTGATGGCGTACCTGCCGGGCCTGGAAGGGGGGCAAGCCGTCGCGGATGTCCTCTTCGGCGACGCCAACCCGAGCGGGAAGCTGCCTTTCACCTATCCGAAATATCCGGGCGGATTCACTTGGTACGATCACAAACCGAGCGAGGGCAAGGGCGGAAACGAGTACGATCCGCAGTGGCCGTTCGGTTTCGGCATGTCCTATTCGAGCTTCGTGTACCATGGCTTGCGAGTCGACCGCAGCGAAATCACGCCGGGCGACACCCTCACCGTAATGGTCGAAGTCACGAATACCGGCAAGCAGCCCGGCAAGGAGACGGTCCAGCTTTATCTCTCGGATCTCGTCGCATCGGTGACGCCGTCGGTGAGGGTGCTCAAGCGATTTGAGAAACTGGAGGTGCCGCCGAACGACACGAAGGCCGTGCGTTTCCAGTTGGGTTGGGACGATCTCGCCTTCATCGGCCCTGACAACGTGCCGGTCGTCGAGCCCGGCGAGTTCAAGGTCCACGTCGGCAAGATGTCCGTCAGCTTCAAGGCCCGCGAAGCGAAGGAGTAATCGAGGCAGGATCGCTCTTGGCTTCATCGCCTTTGGGCGAGACGGATGAGCGAGCGTGCTACGAGCCGTCCAGCAGGATGCAGCAGACCTGTTTCATGCTGCGGATGTAGAGGCGGTCGCCGACCAGGGCCGGATGCGACCAGACTTCCGTATCCTTGAATATGCGCAGGCGTGAGACGGGCGAGAAGCCTTCCTGCGATGCTTCGAGCAGGACGATCTCGCCCTGGACGGAGGCGGCGAGGATGCGCTCATTGCCGGCAAGAAATGCGGCGTAGTCCGTGAATGCCTCGTCGTCTTCGGTGCGGTAGAGGGTCTTCAGGCCGTCGTCGAGGTCGAGGCAGACGAGCCCCGCCGAGCATCCGAACACCAGTGGGCCAAGGACTACCGGCGTGGAAATCTCCGGCGCGAGGTCGAGACTCTCGGCCACGAGTACAGGCTTGGCCCGTCCTCCGTCGCGGAATTCGTACAGGCGCGTGCCGTTGTTCTTCGTGGCCACGAGCAGCCGGCCGTTGATGTTGACCGGAGTGGTGACGTTGTAGTCGCCTTGTTTGTCGGGCAGATGCGTCCACAATCGCTCTCCCGTGTTGGGGTCCCAGCCACCGAGCGAGTCGGCGTCGTAGCCGACGATCTGGCGGACACCGCCGAAGGTCCCGAGAATCAGTGAACCGGGGGCGGCTGCTCCGCCGGGCGTCTTCCAGAGCATCTCGCCCGTGTAAAGCCCCAGCGCCACGAGCGACGCGTCTTCAGCGCCTGGATTGACGATGAGGACGTCGTCGACGATCAGCGGCGTCGAACACAGCCCCCAGGGCGGCAGGTTTGCCCCAAAATCCATGGCGATGTTCCTGCGCCAGAGGATCTGATGGGTGTGCATGGCGACGCAATGGAGGTCGCCGTAGGCCCCGAGCAGGTACGCGAAGCCGCCGTGGATAACGGCAGTGGCGCGCGGCGCGTTCGTGAACTCCATAGCCGTCGGCGTGCCGTAGGCAATGGTCCATAACTCCTTGCCGGTTTCTGCGTCGAGACAGCGCCAGAGATCGCGATCGTTCTGCTCGCTCTTGTCCGCGACGATCACGTGTGTGGCGGTGGCCGCGATTCCCGAATGGCCGGGCCCGGTCAGACCCCGTTTCCACAGGACCTTGACGGTCCCGGGCAGGCTCGTGGGGATATCGTCGCTGAGGCTGGCACGGTCGGGGCCGCGCCAATCCGTCCATTCCGTCACGGGCAGGGGCGCGGGCGGTAGGGGCGGCGGAGTCGGTTCCTCCGCCAGTGGTTCTTCATGCAGCCCGACAAAGCCCTCCTTTGAGTCCAGGGCTTCGAGCACTTGCGGCGATGTGTTCACTGTCAGCAGGGCGTCCACGATCTTCTGTTCTATCCCGGCGCTGATCCGGGCCGTGGCAAACGCGGTGATGAACGGAAGCGATGCGGTCCGACCGACCACACGCAAGGCCCCTTTTCCCCGACGATCGTGCTTGTCCAGCAGCGGCAGGGCATAACTTGAGATGACGGCGACATCCGCGTCGCCCTTTGCCACAGCGAGCAGCGCGTCGTTGCAGTCCGGCACGGTCTGCAGCGGCGGCACGGGCGCCACGCCACACGCCGCGAGCGCCGCCAATGCGGCCGAATGTCGTTCCTCATCGTAGGCAGGTCCGAACAGAATCTTATGATCCGCCAGATCGGCGACGGCTCGGGCGGGGTCGCTGCTGCGCACGACGAACAGACCGCAAACATCCGTCCGGCCTTCGCGGTCCGTGAGGCGGGCAATCGGGCGAATCGCCTCATTCGCCTCAGCCGCCGTGACCGATACAACCGACGCCTTGCCGATGATCAGGTCGGCAGTCCCCTGATGAGGTCGCAGTTCATCTGTAAAGACAAACTCGACGGAGCGTCCCAATCGTGTACCGAGAAACGTGCCGAGCGGAGCATAATCACGCGGGGCAGTGTCGCTCGGAGAGTCGCCGGCCGGCCCACGGCACAGGGGGTCCATGACGATGATCCGAAACGGTGCCAGCGGGGCGGTAATGTCGAGGCGTGCGTCGACGCTCCGGTACAGCCAGAAGAGCCATCCAGCCAGTAAGATAAACGGCACGAGAAGCAGCCCCCAGAGGATCTTCTTCCCGACTGCCCCTACGGATCTGTGATGATGTATTCGTGCCATCCCTGCCATCGGACTTGAAACCTCCGTGTCGGCCCGAGACGAGCCGCTTCGGACGGGTGGATCGTCCGCCCGCCTGCGAAGCTGTGTCGCAGCATAGCACAGCTAACCCCATCCGGCAAGGCGTCCCGCCCAGAGACCGGCCGAGCGTGCGCGAGTCACTCCATCCGGCTTGATTTTGTCTTGCGGATTCGGTAGAATGAAACATGACGTTCAGGGCGGCAACCTGCCCTGGGATGGCGAAGGCGCTCCGCCTCGCCCGGAGAAGGGTCTGTAAGGGGTGATGAAATGATCGCAAGAGTAGCCACCGGAGGATTTGTCCGCGCACTTAGTTTGTGCCTTCTGGCGGTCGTGTTTGCCCGGCCGGTGATGGCTGGATACGGCGGAGGCGCGGGGACTTCCGACGATCCGTTTCTGATCTTCACCGCGCAGCATCTGGCCGAGGTCGGTCAGGAGCCCGATGACTGGGATAAGCACTTCAAGCTGATGGCCAATATCGATCTTGGTGATCAAACAGACTTCCCCGTCATCGGCACGCCGGACGACGGCCCGTTCTCCGGTGTTTTCGACGGCAATCAGAAGGCCATCTCCGGCCTGCGGCAGGCATCGGACTACGGGGGCTATCTCGGGCTCTTTGGCCTCATCGACGGCGACGAGGCGCGAATCGCCAACCTCGCTCTGATCCGTCCGAGCGTCCACTCCGATACCGGCAGGTATATCGGGGCCCTGGTCGGGTTTCTGCGGGATGGAACCGTTGCGAATTGTCACGTCCGGGCGGGCGAAGTCACGGGGATGAATTTCGTTGGAGGCCTCGTCGGGAAGAACGAGGGAGGCTTCATTACCGATTGTACGGTTAGTGGCAGAGTCTGTGGGATCACGCGCGTCGGGGGACTTACGGGCCAAAGCTACTTCGGAGAAACGACTCGATGCCGGACGGCAGGGCAAGTTGTCGGTCTTCCCCAACCGGTCGCGTGGTTCGTCGGCGGGTTGATTGGAGAGAACAGCAACGCTGCCATCGCCGAGTGCCGTGCCTGCTGCATCGTGACGGGCAACTCGTATGTCGGTGGCCTGACGGGCGATAATCTGCTTTCCACCGTGGACCGTTCCTGCGCCGATGGGATCGTGACAGGGGATAACGATGTCGGAGGGCTCAGTGGGCGAAGCAACGGCGGGATCTTCACGGACTGCTATGCCGTGGCCGAGGTGACCGGCGGTGCGATCGCCGGCGGCCTGATCGGGCGTCACGGGCCGTCATGCTACTGCAAGGTGTACGACCCGGGGCTGGTGACGCGCTGCTATGCCGCCGGGCTTGTGAGAGGCGCTGCCGACGGTGGCGGCCTGATCGCTCTGAACGAGCGCAGCTTTGCAGAGGACTCCTTCTGGGATGTCGAAAGCTCCGGCTGCAAGAGCAGCGACGGCGGCGAAGGAAGAACCACCTCACAGATGCAGGACCCGACCACGTATTGGGCGGCCGGATGGGACCTCGTCGCCGGCGACAACAAGAAGGGGCCTCAGGCTGTCTGGCGAATGGCAGCAAAGGCTTACCCCCGGCTCGAATGGGAGGGTGCTGCGGGCGACCTCAACGCGGACGGCCGGGTGGATTTGCGGGACTACGCCGTCTTTGCCCGCCGGTGGCGGCAGCTCGACACCGGCTTCTGGTCCAACGGCGTCGCTATCACCCAAGACGGCGTGGTCGACCTCGACGATCTGGCGGATTTCGCCGGGGCGTGGCTGGGGTCGAGCTCCCACATGCGATAGCCCGCAATCGCCGGATCGAGCCCAAGCGCCGTTGCCAAAGCAACGGGCAAATCGCAAGAATCACAACGCCAAATCAAGGTGTCGAGTTCCCCTTTCGCGTCGAGTGTTTGATTTCGCGGGCGTTTGCTGCATAATGTGAGTCGCGTGCGGTATCTACGTAACCGGCCGGCTCTTGCTGTAGGAGCCGGCGCCGCGCGGAATGGGAACGTATTTCTTGGAGTATCATGCGAACGTCTTATGATTGTGTGCCCTGTGCGATTGGGCACTGCCTCAAATCGGTGCGGATGGCTACGGATGATGAGACGGTGCACGAGCGCGTGTTGCGCGAGGCGCTTGCGCTGTGGCAGCAGGCCGATCTGGCGCAGAGTCCGCCGGCGTTGGCGCAGCAGGTCCATCGGCTCATCCGGCGGATCACGGGCGTGGACGACCCGTACTTAGCGGTGAAGAACGAGTACAATGCTTTTGCCTTGCGGATGTATCCCGAGCTGCGGCAGCGGGTGGAGCAATCCACCGATCCGTTCGACACGGCGGTGCGGCTGGCCGTGGCCGCCAACGTAATCGACTTCGGTGTCAATGCCGGCGTCGAGCAGACGGCGGTGCAGGAGACCATTCTCCGAGCGTTGACCGATCCGCTGGATGCCGGCATCGTGCAGAGGCTCCGCGAGGCGATTGCCCGGGCGACAGAGATCCTCTACCTTGGGGACAATGCCGGCGAGATTGTTTTCGACCGGCTGTTGATCGAGCGGGTGCCTCGCGAGAAAGTGACGTACGTCGTCAGGGGCAGGGCGATCATCAATGATGCCCTGATGGAAGACGCCGAGATCGCCGGCCTGACGGATCTCGTCGCAGTCATCGACAACGGCTCCGATGGACCGGGCACGATTCTCGATACCTGCTCGGAGTCCTTCCGCCGGCGATTTGAGCAGGCCGACCTGATCGTCGCCAAAGGGCAGGGCAATTTCGAGTCGCTCAGCGACACGGAGAAGAACGTGTTCTTTCTCCTGCGCCCGAAGTGCGCCGTCCTGTCTCGATATCTGGGCTGCGAAATGGGCCGGCTCGTTGTCGTTCAGAGCGGCAATGGGATGCGCTGAACGGCGCAATGCCATGGGATTGACAACGGGGCTGTGAGACCTGTCGCCGGCCGGCGAACCGGAATCGGGGCCGGACAGTAGTACAAGCGTGAGCGTCCGCCGGCGGGACCGGCCCTGCAATGAATGGACTTCGGAAAGGGATAGTGGATATGCCGATATTCGAGTACAAGTGCGGGCAGTGTGGCCATGTGACGGAGGTGCTTCAAAAGAGCCGCAAGGCGGCCCCTCCCGCTTGCGAAAAGTGCGGCGGCGCCGACATGAGCAAGCTGCTCTCCGGTTTCGCGGTGGGCAAGGCCTCGGAGTCACCGGCGTGTGATTCCTGCGCCTCGCTACCGGCCTGCGGCGGCTGCCCCGGCGGCACCTGCCCGATGTCATAAGCGATCACCGGGGTCCGTGCCTCCTTGGCCCACGGTCGAGGGCGCGTGCTGGTGGAGGGGGGATTGAGCCTACGGCTTTTCCACAGCAGCATCCACTGGAGCCATACTCCCGTCTTGGCCAACCTCGGGCAGGGTCGGGCATACGCTCACATAGATATCGCCGTCTTCGTCGTTGAGAACATGTTTCGTATTGACGATTCCGGTGGCGGCGCTGAGCACGGGCCGACGAAACGAGAGGGTTGTGCGACCGTTCCCTTTAGCATTATAGGCGACCATCCCATGCTGAAACAGACGCGTGACGACCCCGTCCGGCCGGAAGACGCGGGGTGCTGTGGGCCTGCCCAGCTTCGGCCGGTTCGGCTCGATCTCCTTGTTCCAGAATGAATACCAGTTGTGCAAATGGTCCGGTGTCGGAAGCGGGTTCGGATCGGAGAACAGACAATAGCCGTCTGAATGGGTCAGGCTCAGCGTGGTTGTCGCTCGCATCAGGTGCAGGTCTTCGCGCGAGTGGTGAAACCAGGTTTCCAGGCAATTGACGCGCGGCGGGCGCAGGTGCTCCTCCGCCCATAGCAGCGTCTCCGCCACCCTTTGCCAGTCTGCGGCCTCGCTTGTCCGGGTGACCTCCATGAACAGTCCGTTGACGTAGCGCGCCGTGTTGGGCACCTTGCGATCGTTCGAGTTGACGACAATCAGCGGCGTTTCACCAATCGCATCGCGGACCGCCTTGACCAGATTGAGGCGATCATGATCGTCGTTCCACCAGTCCAGGAGGACACCGTCCACTACGCCGCTGTCCACGGCGGCCTTGCACTGCGCGGCCACGTGTGCCTGGAAGCCGCCGTCCTGGTAATTCAGAAGAAAGTACCCCCCTTCGGCCCAGCCCGGCACCCGGTCACCCGCTGCGTCCCGTTTCCACCACGGTGAATTCTGTGGCAGGAAACTATTCGATGCATCGCGATACCGAATTTCCGCCAGAAGAATCATGTTGGGATTCTGTGAAAGCAGGCTCTGGCGATATGCAAGGCCGTTGGCGATGCTCTGTTGTGTGAAGGATTCCCCCAGACCTTCATGGGACGCCTCCCACCGAAGCTTGTAGCCGCCGGTCGTACGCCACATCAGATCGTGCCGTGCCGCCGTGTCGATCCGACTCTCCCCAGGCAGATTATCAGCGCGATTCCATGCCTGAAACACGGACGGGAGAGCCCGATTGGACACGCGCTGCTCAATCGTCCGAGCTACTCCTTTGTTGGCGAGTAGACAGAGCAGCAATCCAGCCTGCAGGCCTACGCCTCGGAAACAGGCCCCTATCGCAAAGGATATGATCCATCTTGATGAGTGTGTCAGGTCTCGTAGCATATCTGGCCCTTCGGCTGTCCTGCAAACCGGCGAGTGGGCCCGCTACTCCACAAATGGGATACAGCTGGTTTTGCTGCGGGGCGCGCCGTTATGTCTTCCGTGTCGTGTTTGAGGGGCTATGTCTTCGGTCCCCGTGCCGCGGAGGGTTCGTTGGCGTCGGTCCCGCTCTCGGCTTTGTCAAGCTGCCGACCGCTGGTCTCGAAGAGTCGTTGCATGGCGGCCTCGGTTGCATTCTCGAGATTGTCGGCCGAGGCGAAGGAATGGACCCGGTCGCAGCACCAAGCGATGCAGGAGAGGTTGGTCTGTTGCGATTCGCGGCTGAGACCGAGGGTGTGGACAATGTCGCGTTCGGCCAGCGGCGTGGTCGTCAGAACGAGGGCAACAAAACTCAGGACGAGAAACCCCGCCAGGAAACCAAGCCCGCCGGAGAAGAGAATGTCGAACACGCGAGGAAACGGAATGTTGAACTGCCCCGTCAGAAAGACATACGACAGTCCCTGGAGAATCGCAAAACAACCGCCGGCCAGGACGATCATGCTCAGCGCCGTTCCATACGAAGAAAGCCCATCGCCGCTCGGGGCAAACGCAGCGACGACCGGTGACAGGAAGACGGCCACGTACACCGAGACGACGATGTTGAACAGCAGGACCCACATCTCGTAGAAACCCATGCGCACGGCCAGCCAAATGAACAGTACGCCCATCAGAATAGCGAGCCAGAATACCATATCCTCTATCCCACGACTCTCTTGAGCTCTTCCAGGCTCGTGACACCCGCTACGACCTTCTTGAGTCCTTCCTTTCGAAGGCCGGATATGCCTTTCCGGGAACCTTCCGTCCTCAATCTGGCGATCAGCGTTTCACTCTTGGCAATTTCCGCTTTCAGGGCATCGTCCACCACCATCAGCTCGCCGATCGCGATCCTTCCGAAATACCCCGTCTTCTCGCAGTGTTTGCAGCCAATCGCTTCGAAGACGTGTGAATGGTCTATGCCCTTCTTCGTGAACCCATGGATCTGACTGTCGCTCAACTCTGCGGGCTTCTTGCAGTGCTTGCAGAGGCAGCGCACAAGTCTCTGGGACACGACCAGATTCAGACCTGCCGAGAGAAGCAGCGGGGAAACGCCCAGGTCCAGCAGCCGGATCAGTGCCGTGGCGTTGCTGTCGCAGTGGATGGTGGCAAGCACGAGATGGCCGGTCTGGGCGGCACGCAGAGCGATCTCGGCCGTCTCCTCGTCGCGAATCTCACCCACGGAGATCACGTCCGGGTCTTGCCTGAGCACGCTGCGCAGCGTCTTGGCAAACGTGATGTCGGCCTTCGGATTGATCTCGATCTGGCTGGCCTCGGGCAGCACCGCCTCGATGGGGTCCTCGACGGTGATGACGTTGCGAGTGAAGCGGTCGATGTCGTTGAGCATGGCGTATAGCGAGGTGGTCTTGCCGCTGCCGGTGGGGCCGCAGACCAGAATCATGCCGGAGGGTTTCTGGATCGCGTTCTGGATGCTGGCGTGCTGCTTCTTGGAGAACCCCACGTCGGCGAGCGTGAACGATCCAGCGTCCTTGTTCAACACGCGGATCGACAGCTTCTCGCCGTAGAGGACGCCGGCGCTGGCCACGCGGAAGGAGGCCGTGGAGGTTCCTCTCTTGGCCATGAAGCCACCGTCCTGGGGTCTTCTTCGCTCGGAGATATCCATCCCGGAGACCGCCTTGACGCTGTTGATCACCGCCCGACAGGTATCCGCATCGAGCTCTTTGGCGACGCGGAGAACCCCGTCGATGCGCAGCCGGACCGTATACGAGGATTCGTTTTTGGGATCGATGAGCAAATCGCTGGCCCGGCGGTCGAGGGCATCGGCAATTGTCGTTTCGGTCAGGTTGAGGACCTGGGCATCCGCTCGTTTGGCGTCGCTGTGGCCGTAGATCTCATCGATGCTGCGCCCGGATGAATCGAGCAGGCGAAGGGCCGAATCATCCTCCTCCGATTTCGAGCGTCGCGAACGAATGGCCATCAAGGCTTTTCCCGCCTGCCGCAGGAGGACCTCGCAAAAGCTCTCTCTTGTCTGCTGGGTCTTCCGGGCTGTATCCAGGAGGAAGAGGGTCAGGAGCAAGAACGGCCCCGTCAGCAACGTGACAACGTTCGCGGCCGTTTTGCAGTTCTTCGGTACGAGCGGGCTGAAGTGTACCCGCTGCACCAGATAGACACACAGGTATACCCATCCGATGAGGAGGATCAGTCGAATGGGATTGAACGGCAGATCGGTGAGCGAGAGTACGGAAGGAATTTCCGGGGCAAGAACACGGGCGAGCAGGCATCTTGAAACGGCAATGCAATCCAGCATCGGCACGGGACCTCTGTTGCCTCCCAAAACAGGACACAATTACAGCGTCGAAAATTCTACCCGATTCCGCAGGAATAGGCAAGTGCGTTTATTCGCACGTGCCGCCTGATTCTGGAATTCATCGGTTGCCTGCCCAGATTCATTGCCTGGCTCGCCGGTCTCACCGCCGGATCAGATGTCCTTGAGGTCCTCCAGATCGTCGTCCAGGTCGTCCAGATTGATGAAGCTGTCGGAATCCCCCAGATCGCCGAGGTCATCGTCCAGGTCGTTTGCCGCATTGGCTGCCTCTTGCTGCGGCTTGGGCTGCGCTGGGGCGGCCTTCTTGGGCGGTGCGATCTTCTCCGGTTTGCCATCGATCCGGCAGACGAACGTCAGAGGACCGATCCGGATGTAGTCGCCCGCCTTCACGGAGATTTCCCCATCCACGCGCTTGTCGTTCACGAACGTGCCTCCGCTGGAGTCGAGATCGCGAAGCTCCACCTCGCCGTCGTTCAGACTGAGTTGACAGTGTCTGCGGGAGACCGTGGGCAGGGGAACCCGCAAATCGCAATCGTGTCTTCGGCCGATGACCGTTACGTCTTTGGGTAGAGGGAAAGCCTTGCAAGCCCCGTTCTTCTTGAGAAGCATCAAGTTGGCATTCATCGGGCTTCCCTTTATACGGATTCCGCACACACACCGTCACCACGATTATACCAGCATAGCCGTCCCATAACAATAGTTAAACATTTGCGAGCGACTTTGTCAAGTGGCCGGGACAGCGTTGCTGTCGTAAGTATTTTGTAGGAAGACGGTTAAGGCGGGTTTCGACGGCGTGCATCGCCGCGCGCCCGGCGTAGCTGCCTCCGGGGGACCAGGGTCTATTGGAGCGGAGGCGGATTCGGACGATCCTTGACAAGCGGGGCCGGTCCGGTATATTCGGAAAAACGCAAGAGAGACGTGCGATTTTGGAAGGAAACATGGCAAGAATCACACTTCCCGACGGCAGTACGCTGGAGGTTACTGAAGGAACGACCGCAAGACAGGTGGCCGAACAGATCGGTCCGGGGCTGGCCCGGGCCGCCGTGGCCGCCAGGATAGACGACCGGCTGGTCGATCTGACCACGCCCATCATGGACAGTCGGCGCGTCCGGATCATCACGCCGAAGGACGAAGAGGGGCTCGAGGTCATGCGCCATAGCTGTGCGCACGTCATGGCAGAGGCAATTCGCAGCCTGTGGCCCGACGCGAAGCTGGTCTACGGGCCGGTCGTGGAAGACGGCTTCTACTATGACATCGACCTGGATGAGCCGATTCGCCCCGATGATTTCGGTCGCATCGAAGCCAAAATGCGGGAGATCGTCGAGACCGACAAGCCGATTGTCCGCAAGGAGATGCCGCGGGAGGAGGCGCTGAAGAAGCTCAAGGATGACAAGTACAAGACGGACAACATCCAGCGCGTCGACAGCGATGTCATCAGTTTCTACTTGCACGGCGACGACGGTTTCGAGGACCTGTGCCGCGGGCCGCATGTGCCCAGCACCGGCAGGATCGGTGCGTTCAAGGTCATGTCCGTCGCCGGGGCGTACTGGCACGGCGATCCGACCCAGAAGATGCTCCAGCGGGTCTACGGCACCGCCTGGCCGACCCAAAAAGGGTTGGACGAGCACCTGCACCGGCTGGAGGAGGCCAAGAAGCGGGATCATCGCGTGCTCGGCCGGCAACTCGACCTGTTCAGTTTCAGCGATATGGGCCCTGGCTTCGCTTTCATGCATCCCAAGGGAATGCTCATCTGGAATGAGATGGTTGGCTTTCTGCGGCAGTTGAACCGCAAGTACGGGTACAAGGAGGTTCGCACCCCGATCATTCTGAACGAGGACCTCTGGCACCGGAGCGGGCACTGGGAAAACTACCGGGAGAACATGTACTTCAGCGAAATCGACGGGGTCGGCTATGCGATCAAGCCGATGAACTGCCCCGGCGGTTGCCTGCTCTATAAGACGACCAGGCACTCGTATCGAGAATTACCCATGCGGATGGCGGAATTCGGCATGGTCCATCGTCATGAGGCCAGCGGGGTCATGCACGGGCTGTTTCGGGTCCGCCAATTCACCCAGGACGATGCCCATATCTACTGCACGCCGCCGCAGATTGAGTCCGAGATTGTCGGCGTGATCGAACTGATCTTTGAGACCTACAGGGCGTTCGGATTCGAGGATTTTGCCGTCGAGCTGTCCACCAAGCCTCAGAAGCACATCGGTTCGGACGAAATATGGGAGGCGGCCACCAATGCCCTCAAGGCGGCGCTGGAGCATAAGGAAATTCCCTACAAGGTCAACGAGGGCGACGGGGCCTTCTACGGCCCCAAGATCGATTTCCACGTGAAGGACTGCCTCAAGCGTTCCTGGCAGCTCGGCACGATTCAACTCGATTTCTCCATGCCACAGCGGTTCGAGCTGACCTATGTCGATGAGGATAACACCGAAAAGACCCCCGTGATGATCCATCGGGCGGTCCTCGGCTCCTTCGAGCGTTTTATGGGCATTCTGATCGAGCAGTACGCCGGGGCGCTGCCGGCGTGGCTCGCGCCCGAGCCGGTGCGGGTGCTGCCTATCAGCGAGAAGAGTAACGACTATGCGACGGCCGTCCAGGCGAGGCTCATCGCCGAGGACCTGCGATGTGGGATCGATCTGTCCGGCGAGAAGATTGGGGCCAAGATCGCTAAAACCCATGGCGGGAGAATCCCGTACATGCTGGTGGTCGGCCCCAAAGAGGCACAATCCAACACCGTCAATGTGAGAATCCGGGGTAGTCAGGAAAGCAGGACGGTCTCTGTAGAGCAGTTTCTGGCAATCGCAAAGCAAAAAATCGTCGATAAAGCAGTAGATGCAGCGTTTTAGTGTGCCGCCGGTTCGGTAAAATATGATACACTGGCGGGCAAGAGTCGTGTCAGATTGATCGATGTTGTGCACAATGGGTTCCTGCTCGCGCGGGAATGACAAGTGTCGCACATCGGGCGTAAGCCGCCCTCAGAGAAAGCACCGGTCGTTCTGAGCAAGAGTTGATGGTTAATTGAAGAAAGGCAAGGTGGTGCACAACAGTGAAACGAGGTCTACGTGTTAACGGGGGGATCAGGGCCGACAAAGTTCGGCTGGTCGACGAATCTAACAATCAAGTCGGTGTGATCACAAAAGACGAGGCTCTCAACAAAGCCCGGGAGGTCGGTCTGGACCTTGTCGAGGTGGCGCCGAACAGCGAGCCGCCGGTCTGTCGCATCATGGACTACGGCAAGTGGCAGTACCAGCAGAAGCGGCGGGGCCGCGAGGCGCACAAGAAGAGCCAGCATCATGCCGTCATGCTTAAGGAGATCCGACTCAGACCCGAAACGGATACGCATGATTTAGAGGTCAAGCTCAAGCACGCCCGGGAGTTCCTGGAAAAGGGCCACAGGGTCCAGTTCAGCGTCTTCTTCAGGGGCCGCCAGATGCTCCATAAGGACCGAGGCTATCAAGTGCTCGACCGCATCACGGAGCAGTTGGAAGATTTGGCCAAGGTCGAGCGACCTGCCATGATGTCCGGGCGTCGAATGACCATGGTAATGATTCCGAAGTAACACAGTCGCCAGGCTCGGGTGATGTGTGATTCTCTGCGGGTGCCGGGGGAAAGCGGGGGGCTTTTTGTCTCTCAGGAGCCCAGTGGTCGGCTGGCTGGGGATGAAATTTTTCGATATGGATTGACCTCGCCCGCCATAGAGGGTATACTGCAGGTTTTTCCTGTATGAACCAAAGTGAGTGTACCGTGAGGTAACGTATGCCAAAGCAGAAGACACACAAGGGGCTGGCCAAGAGGGTGAAGGTAACCGCCCGCGGCAAGATCAAGCATCGCCGCGCCGGCGCCAGCCACTTGATGAGCGGTAAGAGTGCGAAAAGCCGGCGTCGGGTTAGACGTCCGGCCGTCGTGGGCAGCAGCACGCTGACCCGGAAGTTGGTTGCCGAGCTTCGTAGTTGAGGGGGCGATCGCTGTCCGCGTGGAAATGAGGTATGATTGCTTGCTTCCCGGCGTCCATCAGCTGCCGCAGCAAGCGTGACTCCAATTCGTGTAAAGGAAAGCTGATATGCCGAGAGTCAGAAAAGGGGCCGCAGTACGAAGGGCCAGGAAACGTGTTCTCAAGGCCGTGAAAGGCCATCGCGCCGGTCCCGGTCATCTCTATCGTCTGGCCAAGGAAGCGGGAAGACGGGCCGAGGTTAACGCCCGCATCGACCGCAAACGAAAGAAACGGGATTTCCGGGGTTTGTGGATCACCCGTCTCAACGCCGCCTGTCGCGCACGCGGGCTGCGGTACAGCGAATTCATCAATGGCTGCAAGAAGGCCAACATCGGCCTGAATCGCAAAATGCTCAGCGAGATCGCGATCGCGGACCCGCCGGGCTTCGATGCCATCGCCGAACAAGTCAAAGCGGCACTCGCCTGAATCCCAAAGCATGCTGGAACGGTTCGAACAAATCGGCAGAGAGGCCCTTGGCGAGCTGCAGCAGGTCCAGGCCCCGCAGGCCCTTGAGGATTTCCGGATCAAGTACCTCGGCCGCAAGGGGCTGGTCACGCAACTGCTCAGCGAGATCGGCCGGCTTCCTCGCGAGGAAAAGCCCAAGGCCGGACAGCTTGCCAACCGGATCAAGAAGGAAGTCGCGGCCGCATTCGAGGAGCGGAAGAGGGCTCTCGAAGAGGTCCGCAAGGAGCAGCGGGAGTTCGTCGATGTGACTCTGCCCGGGATCCCGGTCGAGATCGGCACGCCGCACGTCATCACGCAGACGATCAACGAGCTGCTCGATATCTTCGGTCGGATGGGTTTCGGCGTCGCCTACGGCCCTGAGGTCGAGGACGAATACCACAACTTCGTCGCGCTCAACATCCCGCAGGAGCATCCGGCCAGGGATCCGCTGGACAACTTCTACATCGAAGACAACATCCTGCTGCGCAGCCAGACCTCGACCATCCAGATTCGGGTGATGGAGAAGACCAAGCCGCCGATTCGCGTCGTCGCGCCGGGCCGCGTCTACCGCCCCGACACCGTCGATGCGACCCACATGTACATGTTCCATCAACTCGAAGCACTCGTGGTGGATGAAGGCGTCACCATGGTGGACATGAAGACCACCATCGAGCAGTTTATCCACGTCTTCTTCGGCCCCGAGACGCAGTGGCGGTTCCGTCCGAGCTTCTTTCCCTTCACCGAGCCCAGCGCCGAGGTGGACCTGCTCCTGACCGACAAGGCGGGCAAGGAGAACTGGGTCGAGATGGGCGGCTGCGGCATGGTGGATCCGAACGTCTTCGACGCCGTCGGCATCGACAGCGAGAAATACACCGGTTGGGCCTTCGGCTTCGGCATCGAGCGCCTCGCCATGCGCAAGTACGAAATCCCCGACATCCGCTGGTTCACCGAGAACGACCTGCGCTTCCTGAAGCAGTTTTAGAGGGTTTGCCCGCAATTCTCAAGGCGACTCCTTCCACGGCATGTCCCAACCTCGTGATCCGGCCAAGCGTGGCCTCTTTATCTCCCTATCACGCCGGTCATTACGCCGGACGATGAAACCATTCTGCTCGTCATTGCCACTTTGGAGGGACTGAAAGAGATCGGCGATGTGGGTGGGAGAGTGACTGAATTGCCTTTCTTGGCCGGGCTCTGGGGTAGAGCCCCCAAGATGGACGCAAACCCACTGGTACATCCCCTGTCACCAGAGGCAGATGGCGTCCGGGTAGAGAAAAAAAGGTCCGAAAAAAACTGGATGAGCCCCTTTCTGCTTTGGACGGCTCATTCCAATTGGCTATAATCATGTTATAGGGCCGGGGCCTGATCCGCTCAAGGAGCCCTGATTCTCGGACAGGTCGGTCATCAACGATACCGATACTCTGAAGGGAGGAGAAATGGACGGTGGGCGCCACGCGTGACGAGAGACCCATGCGGTAAACTCTCGCTATTCCATCAGTTTGCACCGTAGTGGGCCGATATACACTTCATGCGTCAGTCAAACGAAATGGAGTCTTCTCGTTTGGCGCGGTAGGTGTAGGACCACCGTCGAAAGCAATGACAAATCGATCCGTACGACGTCTTCGTTGGGCAGCCGGGAGAGGGACGATGTGTCTGCGAATGTTTCGTCGCCCCTCGCTCAGGAGCTGTCCATTCTTCGCGTGGTTTGGCAAACAAGATTCACGTTCTATTTGAAGGAGGCATCGAGATGTTACGAAGAGCAGGGTTCTTGAGCATTCTACTGATCGTGGGCCTTTGTGCCGGGGCTTGGGCGGAACTGATCTCCTACCATCCTTTTGATGAGGGATCGGGCACCACCGCCGCCGACGTCACCGGCAACGGCAACGACGGCGCCTTCAATGGCGAGGTGGAGTGGGTGCCGGGCTTCAAAGGCACGGCCGTGCGTTTCGATACGGGCGGTGAAAGAGTCGTGATTGGCCCCATCGATCCCACGGCCACTAACAATGCCATGACGCTGGCCGCCTGGATCAACTGGGAGGGCGAGGGTCATAGCATCTCGCAGCAGGGAATCATCGGCAAACGTTTGGGCTGGGATCCGGGCACCGGTGTCAAGTGGTTCTGGCAGACCAACCCGTCCGGCGATTTCCTGTTTCGAGCCGATAATGCCAACGGCGGTGATAGTTTCGGGTGGGGCAACACCCTACTTCTCGACTACGCCAATGAGTGGGCGCATGTGGCGGTGACATGGAACAATGGTTCCGCCGCACAGTATATCAATGCCGAGCAAGTTTCCACGGGGGATGTTGCCTTTAGGGATACCGCTGATGATACCCCCGTGACGATCGGGTGCGTGGATTCCACCAACACGGAGACCTTTGTCGGCATCATCGACGAGGCACGGATCTACGACACGGCGCTGACAGCTAGCGAGATCGCCATGGCCATGCAGCCCGGCGCGGCGACGTCCAGCAGCGGGCCGATCCCTCCGTCGGGCGCGACGGATGTTCGCCGCGATGTCACGCTCTCGTGGACGCCTGGGGAACTCGCAGCCAGCCATGACGTCTATTTTGGGATGGATTTTGCCGACGTCAACAGTGGCGATGCGAGCGTGCTGGTCAGTCCGGGGCAAACCGCGACCTCATACGCTGTCGAAGAGCTTCTCGAATTCGGACAGACGTACTACTGGCGGGTGGACGAAGTCAATGCGCCGCCGGACTCGAGCGTTTTCGCAGGGCCCGTGTGGAGCTTTACGGTCGAGCCGTTCACCTATCCCCTCCAGAACGTGACGGCCACGGCCAGCTCGGCCACCACGGCCAAAGGCCTGACGCCCGACAAGACCGTGGACGGATCGGGCATGACCGGCGACGAGCACTCAACACTGGACTCGGACATGTGGCTCAGCGATCCGCTTGAGGTGCTGCCGGCCTGGATCCAGTATGAGTTTGACGATGTCTACAAGCTCTCCGAACTGTGGGTGTGGAACTCGAATCAGTCCGTCGAGTCTTTCATCGGTTTTGGGGCCAGGGACGTGACGGTCGAGTACTCGCTGGACGGCGTCGAGTGGACTACGCTGACGGAAGTGGAGTTCGCCCAGGCCCCCGGCGAGGTCGGCTACACCGCGA
>CBFDBY010000059.1:0-37506 GCA_965603165.1 uncultured Phycisphaerae bacterium | reverse complement strand
CACCAGAAGCACATAAACCGTTCTTCTACACATGATTGTCCTCCTTTTCAGAAAAGTAACAAAGCGTATGCTTACAGGGCCGGCCTGCCGACACGCGAGATGATTCACCCTCGGTGCCATGGTCCTGTCCGACCCCGCCGTACATGAAGTGGCCGTCGCACGAGATTACGCAAATTGTTTGCAGGCGACCCGGCGGTGGTCACAATCACCATCAGCTACTGGGCATGAGTGTCCTCCTCCCACTCAGGCTTCCGTTAGAAATGCCTTTCTTTAGTGTTTGGTGCGGCCCCCTTCCTTGACAGGCCCGATATGGGCGGATTAGTGACTTGGACTCTGGAGACCCCCCACCGACAGGATGAGCGACTCCACGCACAGAAAAACCACCAAACCCCGCATCGGCCCGTCCGGGGATCCGTATTGCTCCGGGACCCTTCTCATCGTTCAAGGGCTGTGAACGAAAACCGCAAGTGTACATAATCTATACCATCCATGCGCGAAATTCAACAAAAATCCGCGTCTGTCCCAATGTTTTCAACGGTTTCTGCAGGTCGCTCGATCCTGGCCGCCCCTGGCTTCCGGCGTGCGCGAAAAGGCGACTATTGGCACGGAATCCGGTTGCCGCCGAGGGCCACGGTAGCGCCGTGGCCCCGATGGTGTAAGGGAAAAAACCGCTCTACATTCCCCGGAAAGACCCCGAGACCGCTCCTGTGTCATCTCGGAGGTCTGGGCCTGACCATGTCCAAGTCTCGGGCGTGCTGGTCAGGGCGGGTCGGGGTAGAATTGAGGTTCGCGTAACCATTTTGCGCAACCGGCATTATCATGGGCGACGGCGCCGGTCAGAGCGTCGGCTCGGTGTGATCTGCCGAGAATCCTGTTGCATGTGGGTCGCGGTCCTGATATAGTTAAGATTGGTGTCAGATGCTCCGAGATTTGTCTGCGCCGTGTTGGCTTCAGGGCCGGTGCGAGTCGTTGCGAGCGGTTTCGGGATGACTTTCTGAGTCGGAGGCTCCGGGCCAATGGGTTCAGGCGGCATGTAGCAGAGTGTCGGGCATTCTGTGTACAATCGTGCCACATGTCGGACTCGACGTCTCCATTGCGATGGAAGGGCAAGATAGGATGGAGGTGAGATGAACCAATTCTTCTGTCCGTTCATGTCTGAAGACGATAGGCAAAATGGCCGGCGGGATCGCCCATGCGCCAATCGGCGGAATCGTGTGCTCGCACGTGAGAGAGTGAGTGCTTCGCCATGGGGCCGGAATGATAGCGGTCTAACACTCAAGTACGACGGAGGCAGGTCATGAGGCAACGACTGTGGACTCTATGTGTGATGCTGGCTTTCGGTATGTGTATTGCGCAGGTCGCACAGGGGCAGTTGATCACCAATCTGGAACGGACCAACAGCGAAAACGGCGAGCCGCAACTTGTTCCGGAAGGGCTGGAGGTGGGCGCCTCGGTATTCGTGGACCGAACCCACGAGTACCTGGTGCTGCCTGAGTTTCTGCTCGGTCTCGACTACGCCATGCTCGCGAACAACGATAAGGTGAATGCCGATTTCCAACTGCACGTGACGCTGGCGCGCGGCGCGACGCTCTACTTGTTTCTCGACAATCGCATAGGGGACAACGACGGCGACAATCCCCCCGCTCTGGGCCCAAGCGTGATGCCGTGGGTCATGGATATGGGCTTCACAACCACCTATGAGCAGGTCGGCGTGGACGAGAAAGGTACGGGCGTGGTGAATCGGTGGTATACCATCTATATGCTGGACGTTCCCGCCGGGACGACGACTCTTTTTGCACAGAACGACGGCGGCAGCAGGAGTATGTACAATATCGCGGTATGGGCCCCCAGCCTCACGGCCGCCGAGCCAAGGCCGGAAGATGGCGCCGTTGATGTTCCTCTTGATGCTACGTTGGCCTGGACACCTGGAGCCGACGCCGCCACACAGGATGTCTACTTCGGGGCCGTATTTGATGACGTGAGCAACGCCAGCCGGGCCAATCCGATGAACGTGCTCCTCAGCAAGAACCAGGACGCCAACACGTTCGATCCCATGGGCCTCCTTCAGTTGGATGGTACGTATTTCTGGCGTATCGATGGTATTGCCGCCGACGGCACGGTCACGAAAGGCAACGTCTGGCAATTTGCCGTCGAGGCGGCAGGGGCGCCTATCGCCGGCGATTTGATCCTGGCGACGGCGTCGAGTAGTGAGGCGGATTCCGGGCCGGAGAACACGATCAACGGATCGGGCCTGAACGACCGGGACGAGCACTCGACGGCAGTCAAGGATATGTGGCAGAGCGAAGGCGGGGCGGCAGAGCCGGCGTGGATACAGTATGCCTTCGACCGGGTGTACAAGCTGCATGAACTGTGGGTCTGGAATTACAATGGGGATCTGGAGTTTCTGGTAGGTTTCGGGATCAAGGATGTGACCGTAGAATACTCGATGGACGGCGCGAGCTGGACGGTTTTGGGCGAGTTCGAGTTCGCTCAGGGGACCTCGTCGCCCGATTACACGCCCAATACGACAGTGGATTTTGGGGGCGTCTTGGCGCAATACGTCCGGCTGGTGGTGAACAGCAGCTTCAAGACATCGGGCCGGCACGGCTTGAGTGAGGTCCGGTTCTTGGCTATCCCGACGTATGCTCGCCAGCCCGATCCGGGCGTGGGAGAGACGGATGTGGATACAGAGGCGGTGCTGACCTGGCGTGCAGGCCGGGATGCGGCGTTGCATGAGGTATATCTCAGTGCGGCCGAGTCGGCGGTTGTCGAAGGCACGGAGTCGATCGATACGGTGGCGGAGAACCGATACGACGTCTCAGGACTCAATCTGGACCTGAGCAGGACGTACTACTGGAAGGTCAATGAGGTCAACGACGCCGAGCCGATCGTTGCGTGGGCAGGCGATGTGTGGAGCTTTACGACGCAGGATTCCTATCTTGTGGATGACTTTGAGAGCTACAACGACAACTACGAGGCGGGCACGGCGATCTGGCAGACGTGGCGCGACGGCCTCGATGTGGATGAGACAAACGGTTCGCAGGTGGGGCATAATCCGGGCCCGTATGCCGAGCGGGGCACGGTGCGGGTGGGGCGGCAATCCATGCCGTTCCATTACCGCAACGAGGGGATGGCGGTCTATTCGGAGGCCGAGCGGACCTTCGAGGTGGCCCAGGACTGGACGCGTGGGGCAGCGCAATCGCTGGTGCTGTTTTTCCACGGCGTTGCGGAGAACACGGCGGGCCGGCTGTATGTGAAGATCAATGACGCCACGGTCGTCTACGACGGGTCTATGTCGGACCTGAGCAAGGCCTTTTGGATTCAGTGGGTGATCGACCTGACGGCGGTCGAAACGGATCTGACGGCGGTGCGGACGCTGATCCTCGGTGTGGACAACGGCGGCGCGGGGACTCTGTTCTTTGACGATATTCGGCTGTATCGGGAGGCCCCGGAGGCGGCGCAGGAGGAGGTTTGGATCGAGGCGGAGGCGGCGGATACGCTGGTCTCGCCGATGCGGATCTACTCGGACCGGGCAGATGCTTCGGGCGGCCAGTATATCGCGACGTTCGGGGATAGCAGCAGCGGGACCCCGCCGGACGATGGCGGCGTGGCGCATTACACGGTCCGGCTGACGGGCGGTACGTACCGGATCATCGGCCGGGTGATTGCGCCGACGGGCGACGATGACTCATTCTGGGTCCGGTTCCAAGGTGCGACGACCAACACGCTGAACCATGAGAGCGGCTGGATCCGCTGGGGCCTGGAGACGGGCGCCAACTGGCACGAGGTCCCGGTGCAGAGCATGGACGATGAGAACGCGACCGTGCTGTTCACGGCCGAGCCGGGCCTGTACAACCTGGAGATCGCCTACCGTGAGGATGGCGCCTTGCTGGATGCCTGGATCATTACCCAACAGCTTGAATAGAACGGTCCGCCGGACCTTGATGGCCGTCGCTCTCAGGAGAACGGATTTTGGCGAGTAAGGGTGCTTTTCGCGAAAGACCTTGATTGGCGGGGTCGTGTATCGGTAAAATAGTAGGTGTTTCTTCGTCCGTTGAGCGATCATAATGCTGGTGGATGAGACATCATGAAGAATGCGAAGATTCCAAGGGCATTTACGCTGATCGAGCTTCTGGTGGTGATTGCGATCATTGCCATCCTCATGGCGATTCTGACGCCGACGTTGCAGCGCGTTCGCGAGCAAGCCAGAGAGGTGACCTGCCGGAGCAACCTGCGTCAGTTCGGCTTGGCCCTGGTGATGTATGTGGATGACAGCGACGGACGGTTTCCGGTCGCGTCGACGTGTCTGGTCGCCGACAAGCAGCCCATCCCGGGCTATCCCCATTATTGTCGTTGGCATGACCCACGCTATCCTGCGGACGGCCCTTTCTGGCCGTATCTTCCGAACGACAAAGTCAATCTGTGTCCGTCCTTCAAGGTCCTCGCCAAACAGGTAGGGGAGGATCATTTGGGCCACGATCCGACCATCCCTGTAATCCCGTACTACAGCTATTCCATGAACGGCCTTCTGGGCACGGGCAAGGTGGATAATGACCGAGGCGCCCGCAGGCTCACGGATGTGACTCGCTCGCGCTCGGACGTCTTTGCATTCGCAGAGGAGAACATGTGGGGCCGAGGCGGCGATGACAGCGTGCTCAACGACAACGCCCTGATGCCCAATGGTCGCGACTGGTTTGGGACGTTCCACCGCACCAACGCCGGGGACCTGAACGGCGGCACCGTCAACGCCGTGTTTGTGGATGGACATGCACAGGAAGTGCGGTCCGCCTTTGGCGAGGATCCGACCGAGACCAGCGAAATGGAGTACGGTAGATTCGAGAAGCATGGCTGGCCGCACAAGGAGCCGCCTGAGACCCCTTAGGCTGACAGGCAGCGCGCAGGCCGCAAGGGGCGGCACGATCCGGTGGGCAGGAGAGGTCCGCTGCGCGAGAGCTTGAAACGATCACCCAGAGTGTGAACTCGAGCCGCACTCCGTCGTCACACGTTTATGCTCCATTGACGCACGTCGCGATCGCGTTATGATGTGTTCATACCGAAAGAGCACGGAACCGCAGGAGTCCCATTGATGAATCGCATCGGTTCGGCAATCCTTCTCGTGGCGTGCCGCATCGTGTGCACGGCGGGCGCATCGGATGTCCCGCCGGAGCGGATGCAGGCCATCTACGACGAGGTGAAGACCCCGTATAAGGTGGGCATCGTCATTCCCGCGCCCGAGGGAAAGAAGGTGGATTGCCCAACCGTCTTCCGACACAAGGACCGCTGGCACATGGTCTACGTGCAACTCGAGAACGAGCCACAGGGCTATACGACGCAATTGGCCGCGAGCGACGATCTGCTGCACTGGCAGCCTTTAGGAACGATCCTTGCACGCGGCACGGGCGACGCCTGGGACCGGGCCAATGTCGCCGGGGGCATCGCGCTGAGCAACACGCAGTGGGGTGGTGACGGGACGCTCCAGACGCACGATGGACGCTATTGGCTGTCCTATCTGGGCGGTGCAAACGCCGGCTACGAGAAGCCGCCGCTCGCCATCGGCGTGGCTTCCGCCCTCAATCCCGTGTCTTTGACCGGGTGGGAGAAGCAGCCTGCACCGGTCCTGCAGCCGAGTGACACCGATGCTCGCCCTTTTGAAACCGGCACGCTCTTCAAGAGCTTCATCTTCCGGGATGCGACGGCGACTCTCGGCGCGCCCTTCGTCATGTACTACAACGCCCGCCCGCCGCGCGGCGACGAAACGATCGGCATGGCGGTCTCGGACGACATGCGCACGTGGCGGCGCTTCGGCGACGGTCCGGTGATTGTCAATCCGCGGCCGCCGGACCTCAAGCATGGCGTCATCAGCGGCGATCCGCAGATCGTGCGCATGGACGACCTGTGGGTCATGTTCTACTTCGGCGCCTTCTGGAAGACCAAAGCCTTCGACACCTTCGCCGCCTCGCGGGACCTCGTCCACTGGACGCAGTGGGAGGGACCTCACTTGATCGAGCCCTCCGAGCCCTGGGACAACACCTTCGCGCACAAGCCATGGATCCTGAAGCACGACGGCGTCGTCTATCATTTCTACTGTGCCGTCGGCGACCAGGGGCGGGCGATTGCATTGGCCACATCCCGGCCGATGAAGAAGACCGAGCCGTGATTCGCCCGTGCGAATAGAGGAGGGATGTCACTTGGCGGAAACCCGGCGCGTTCGAGATCGTCGTTTGCCTCTCTTGAGTCGTGTCCCTATAATAGGGCCTTCGGATGAGCTACGATATGTTTGTTTCCTTTGACAATTCGCAGGTGAAATGATGAAGAAATCCTCGATTGGCGTCCTTGTTGTGGCATCCGTGATTGGCATTATCTCACCCACATCAGCCCAATACCCGAAGGTGCCGCCGGACGTGCAGGCTGCGACGAACGCACTTATGAAGGAGACCCAGCGACTGTCCGACGAGGCCTGGGAACGGGCGCTGCCTGTCATCGAGCGGGAAGCGCGTCAGGGCAAGCCGTACGTCCCGTGGGCATCCCGGCCGACGGATTTGCCCCAGGCGGAGATCCCCGCCTTTCCCGGCGCCGAGGGCGGCGGCGCATATGCCTTCGGCGGGCGAGGCGGGAAGGTCCTCGTGGTCACAAGTCTGGCCGACCGAGGTCCCGGTACATTGCGGGAGGCCTGCGAGCAGGGCGGCGCGCGTATCATTGTATTCAACGTCGCCGGCATCATTCGGCTGAAGAGTCCCATCATCATGCGCGCCCCATATGTCACCATCGCCGGCCAGACGGCGCCGGGCGACGGCGTCTGCGTGGCCGGCGAATCGTTCTGGATCGATACGCATGACGTGGTGATTCGTCACATGCGTTTTCGCCGCGGCGAGACGGGTGTCGGTCGGCGCGACGATGCGCTGGGGGGCAATGCCGTCGGCAATATCATGATCGACCACTGTTCTGCAAGCTGGGGCCTGGACGAGAACATCTCCATGTATCGTCACATGTACGACCCGGGCGACGGCTCCAAGCCGCGAAAACTGCCCACCGTCAACATCACCTTCCAGAACTGCATATCGTCGGAGGCCCTCGACACGTACAACCACTCCTTCGGCAGCACGATCGGCGGCGAGAACTGCTCGTTCATGCGCAATCTGTGGGCCAACAACACGGGACGCAACCCTTCCATCGGGTGGAACGGCGTGTTCAATTTCGTGAACAACGTCATCTTCAACTGGCGGCACCGCTCCGTGGATGGAGGAGACTACACGGCGCTGTACAATATCATCAACAACTACTACAAACCCGGACCGGTCACTCCCAGAGATGCCCCCATAGGGCATCGCATTCTCAAGCCGGAATCGGGGCGGAGCAAGCTGCCCTACCAGGTCTTCGGTCGGGCGTACGTGCACGGCAACATTGTGGAAGGCAATGAGAAGGTGACTCGGGACAACTGGGCCGGCGGCGTTCAGATCGAGGATCTGCCGGATGTCGGCGAGCATCGCGACTTCATGCGTGTGGACAAGCCGTTCCCCATGCCGGCTATGACGATCCTGTCCGCCGAGGAGGCTTTCAGGTTCGTACTGGATCATGCCGGCGCGACGCTGCCCCGGCGGGATGCAGTCGATTGCCGTATCATCGAACAGGTTCGGACCGGCCGTATCGACTATGACAAGGAAGTCAGTGCGGATTCGCTGTACCAGTTCCAGCACCGGCGTTTGGGTCGGGACTCCTACAAGCAAGGCATCATTACGGATATCAGTCTGGTTGGCGGATATCCTGAGTACAAGGGAACGCCCTACAAAGATACGGACGCCGACGGCATGCCCGATGCGTGGGAACGGAAGTACAAATTGAATCCACGCGATCCGACCGACGCCACCCTGGACTGCAACGGCGATGGGTACACGAATATCGAGAAGTACATCCACGGCATCGACCCGACCAGAAAGGTCGATTGGAGGAATCCCAGGAACAACGTCGATACACTCGCCGCTCACAAGGGCGGTCTGTGGCGTGACGTGGAGAGTCCCTCGGCGGGCATCGACCCAAACCCGGACTACACGCGCGTTATTACGGGGCGTGCCGACAAGATCGTGAAGGCCATCGAGATTGCCGACGCCGCCAGGAAGACGAGAGTCCGGGACATCATTGTGCAGCAGTATCGAGACCTCAACGCCATTCACACTCTGCGTGACAAGGATATCGAGGCGGCGGTGAAGGCGGTCGGAGATAAGGAGTCCGCGAAGCCGCGCGTGAAGAGTATTCGAGAGCAGGCGGATTTGCGCGTCAAGCAGTTGCACGAGGACTATCTTCGCAGACTGTCCGCGGAACTGACGCCCGAGCAGGTCGATCAAGTCAAGGACGGCATGACCTATGGCGTCCTTCCGACGACCTATCAGGGATACGTGACCAAGGTGCCGGAACTGACCGAGTCCCAGAAGAAGCAGATCATGGCGTTCCTGGTGGAGGCGCGCGAGCTGGCCATGGATGGCGGAACCTCCGAGGAAAAGCATCTGTGGTTCCGAAAGTATAAGGGCAAGATCAACAACTATCTGTCCGCCCAAGGGTACACTCTGAAATAGGTTTTTGATGAATAACAGTGGCCCGATCGTAGCTGTCCGGAAGCGGTCGCCCGTGCGCTTATTCATTTGCGGGGCGTTGGTCTGTCTTCTGGGCCTGACTGAATCGGCGGATCTCCACGCCGCCTGGGAGCCTCGAAGCAGGAGGCCGGTGGCGCAAGGTCCCGACCGTCGATTGGTGTACTCGACGGACGAGCGGGGCAATCGCATCCCGGATTTCTCCTATTGTGGCTACATGGCGGCGGCCAGGCCGATCCCGGACGTGCCGATTCGCGTCCTGGTCCCTGTAGCCCCGGGCGACGCCACCGAACGTATCCAGCGGGCACTGGATTACGTGGCCACGCTGCCGGTTGATTCGAACGGCATACGAGGTACGGTGCTGCTGCAGAAGGGCGTCTATTCGGTATCCGGGAGTCTCCGGATGGATGCCTCCGGTGTTGTCTTGCGAGGCAGCGGTATGGATCGGCAGGGAACGGTCCTGCTGGGGGCCGGACAATCCAGGGACACTCTCATCTGCATAAGAGGCAAGAACGATCGGACGATCGGGCCCCCCGTGGAAGTCCGCGAGGCCTTCGTGCCGGTCAATGCCACTACGGTTCGGGTGGATGCGTCGCATTCATTCCGTCCGGCCGATCAGGTTCTCGTGCACCGCCCCAGCACCAGGGAATGGATCCAGGCATTGGGCACGGACCATTTCGGCGGCGGCATTACGTACCTCGGATGGAAGCCCGGAAGTCGCGATCTCGATTGGGATCGGACGATTCTCTCCGTCGATGGTGACCGGGTCACTCTCGACGCACCGCTGACGACGGCTCTGGATCAGACGTATGGAGGCGGAAGCATCTCACGGTACGAGTGGCCCGGCCGTATCACACAGGTCGGGGTCGAGAATCTTCGCTGCCGATCCACATACGACGGGAACAATCCCAAAGACGAGGCGCACCGCTGGATGGCCGTGACTCTTGAGAACGTGCGCGACGCCTGGGTGCGGCAGGTCGTCTTCGAACACTTTGCCGGTTCCGCGGTCGCCGTTCTGGAGACTGCCGGGCGGGTCACGGTTGAAGACTGCAAATCGCTGGCCCCCGTATCTGAAATCGGCGGCCAGCGGCGCAATACTTTCTGGACCATGGGCCAGCAGACCCTCTTCCAGCGTCTGTATGCTGAATGCGGCTTTCACGACTTTGCCACGGGTCACTGTGCGGCCGGGCCGAATGCGTTCGTGCAGTGTGAGTCGAGCCGGCCCTTCAGTTTCAGCGGCGGCATCGATAACTGGGCCTCGGGCGTGCTGTTTGACATCGTCAACATTGACGGTCAGGCGCTCCGTCTGTCCAACCTCGGACAAGATGCCCAGGGGGCCGGGTGGAATGCCGCCAACTCCTGTCTGTGGCAGTGCTCGGCGGCACGGATCGATTGCTACACGCCGCCCACCGCTCACAACTGGGCCTTCGGTTCCTGGGCTCAGTTCGCCGGCAACGGGTATTGGGAGGAGTCGAATAGTCATGTTCAGCCCCGAAGTCTCTACTATGCTCAGCTCGCAGACCGGCTGGGCGAGTATGTCCTGTCTCGCGCGCATCTGCTTCCGGTGGACACGCGGGCGACCAGCAGTCCATCCGTAGAACTGGCGGCCGCTCTGACGGCGCAAGCCCAAGATCCCCCTCTGCAGCTTTGCGACTGGATCGATCGCGCGCCGCAGCGGCAGCCGATCCCCACATCTTCGCAAGGCGTCAAGACCATCGACCAGGTCGGATGGGCGGAGCGATCCACACCGGGGCAAAGCGGCCTGCGCATGCAGATCAAGAATGGTTGGCTGGTCTATGGTGACACCGTGTTGATAGGAAAGCGCCAGGGGGTTCGTTGGTGGAGTGGAGGTGTTCGACCGTCCGATTTAGCCAAAGCCACGCCGCATATCACTCGCTTCGTACCGGGCCGTCGCGGCACTGGATTGACGGATGACCTGGACGAAGTGACCGATTGGATGAAAGATCAAGGTCGGGTGGCTCTGGAGCACAACTACGGCCTGTGGTACGACCGGCGACGTGACGACCACGAACGTGTACGGCGCATCGATGGGGACGTCTGGCCGCCGTTCTATGAGCTGCCCTTCACCCGGAGCGGACAGGGAACCGCCTACGACGGGCTAAGCCGATACGATCTGACGAAGTACAACCCTTGGTATTGGACGCGCCTAAGAAAGTTCGCCGCTTTGGCGGACCGAAAGGGACTGGTGCTCATTCACCAGAACTACTTCCAGCACAATATTATCGAGGCGGGGGCCCATTGGACCGATTTTCCCTGGCGTCCGGCGAACAACATCAACGATACGGGGTTCCCGGAGCCTCCTCCCTATGCAGGCGATAAGCGGATCTTCCTCGCGGAACAGTTCTACGACGTCAACCATCCGATCCGTCGGCCGCTTCATCGCGCGTACATACGCCAGTGCCTGGACAACTTCGCGGACAACAGCAGCGTCATTCATTTCATAGGGGCCGAGTACACGGGACCGCTGCACTTTGTTCAGTTCTGGATAGACACCATCCTTGAATGGGAACGGGAAACCGGCAAACATGCGGTCATCGGTTTGAGTGTCACCAGAGACGTGCAGGATGCCATCCTGGCTGACCCGGTCCGGGGGCCGGCTGTGGATGTGGTGGATATCCGTACCTGGCACTACCGCAGCGACGGGAGCCTGTATAGTCCTCCGGGCGGCCGGAGCCTGGCGCCGCGTCAATATGCCCGGCTGGTGAAGCCCGGGCGGACCTCGTTTGAACAAGTGTATCGGGCGGTCAGGGAATATCGCCAGCGGTATCCGGATAAGGCCGTCATGTACTCTGCGGATCGGAACGAGGACCTGGCGTGGGCGGTCTTTATGGCCGGCGGTTCATTGGCCGGCATCCCAAGAATATCGGGAGTCGGATTGCTGGCGGACGCCGGCACCATGTTTCCCATAGACGTGCTGGACATGCCTGAGGGGCAGTGCGCCCTGGGCAATGGGCGGGGGGAATTCATTGTGTACAGCCGTTCCTCCGATTCCATAGCGTTGGATCTGAATACAGCGACCGCCCCCCTGACCGTATACTGGATTGACCCCAAGAACGGCTCCGTATTGTTGAAACAACAGCATGATCGAGGCGCCGACAACGCGGAACTGAAACGACCAATATCCGGGCCGGTCGTGGCGTGGGTGATCCATTCACCGTGAGCCCCTAATCACGGTACAGTTGGCAGTTCCTGGGGCGGATTGGCGGAGGCATCGATCACGGTAACTCCCGAATCACGACCTGCGACGGCGCTTTCGTACGCCTCGTACAGGTCCGGCAGCATCCGCCGGAACTCGGCCTTGCTCAGCGACATCGCCACGGGCGAGCCGTCCGACCCAAACACAGAGAACCTCGGCCCCGCCTCGATCCGAATCGTCGCCTCGCGCGTTCGCAGGGAGCCCAGCGAAGGCAAGGCCTCGCCGCCGGACGTGGACAGGGCTTCCCCGGAAGGTGGCGCCGCTCCTCGGGCCTGCGTTTGTTCCTCACAAGAGCAGCCCGTCACGAGAACAAATACACAACACAGAACGGTAACAAATACAGGCAATCTCACGGCGAACTCCTTTCAAAAGAGGGCTCATCGCCATCAATGATTCACAGACACACGTCCTGCCATTCAAAGACATGTCGGGCGGAGAAGCCTCCCATTGGTGCTTCGCCGGGCCGCCGGCCGAGAATCCCGCAGACCAGCCGGTAGAACGCGTCGCTCTTCTGCTTCTCCCAGTCGCGCATGTCCACCCACAGCGCCTGCCGCACGAACATGGGCAACTCCGGCTTGCCCTCAACGCCCGGCAGTATCACTGGAACGAAACGTCCCTTGCGCGCGGCCCACTCTTCCAGGTAGGCATCGATTTCCATGATGTGCCAGTTTCCGACGTCAGCAGGGCCGAAGAAGAGCACGCCACATGGAATCGACTCAATCGCCCTTTCGAGAGCCTTGGTGATTCTGTCACCCGGAACCAGGTCCCACTTGTCCAGCCATGGCCGGATGCCGACGCTCTTGAGCTTCTTGGCGATCTTCTCCACGGCGGCCTTGTCCTTCGAGTTGTGGCTGAGGAAGACGTCGTATTTGCCTTGTGCCTCCTTGCCTTTGATGACCCATGCGGCCGTGATGCGCTTGCGCCCCACCCTGGCGTTGACGTCCATCCGCTGCGCCACGGACGCGCCGGCCTTCGTGGGCGGCGCCAGCAGGTTCACCAGCGGCGTCCGCTTCTCGCAGAGCGGGCACAGGAGGCTCCTCTTGCGATCCTCCAGCCGGGCCTTCACGATGCGGTCCTCGAAAGCGTTCTTGCATGTCCGGCAATGATACGCGTGCCGGCGCGTCACGCTGCCGGGTACGCACTTAGCCTCCAGATGCCGGCCGACGAACTCCAGAAATCCCTGACGGACCCTGGCCTGCGTCTCGTCGTCAAAGGATACGTGCAGCTCGGCCGTGCCGTCGGCATGGTCACGCAAGCGCAGGAGGCATCGCCCCCCGGCCTCGGCGCGGTAGGCGGCGGCGTCCAGAAAGAAAGCGCGCTTCTTGAAGCCCTCGTAGTGCGCCAACTGAGCGATGAGCGTGGCGTAGATGCTGCGCACCGGTCCCGCCATGCCGAACGCGACGCCGAAGGTCCCCGCGCCGGGGAACTTCATCTCGGCGGTGCACTGCGACGGGAAGACGACGTAATCCTGGCCCTTGATGCGCTCGCGGAGCGCCAGGTCGCGCGCGAACAGGCTCTCCATGACGTACCACAGCAGGTGCTTCTCGCACTCGGGATCGCCGAGTCGCTCGCCTTCGGGGAGCTTGAACCGCCCCTCGCGGACGCGCGACTCGAGCAAATGGCCGGGCCCGTCGGGCTCGTCCTTGGCCGTCACCAGCAGGGCGCTGGCGTAGGCGTCCACTCGCGTGGGATCGAGCAGGACCCGGTCCTCGGGCTGCGGCTCCTGGCCGGTGGTATGGAACAAGAGCAGGTCCACTGCGTCCGTTGCTTCCAGCCGCTCTACGTGGGCGATGAACTCCTCCAGCGGGATCTGCTTGCCGGTGTCGGATTCAAAAAGCCGATACAGCCGGGCGATGGTGAGCATGGGGGGCACCTTCCCTCTGGTCCCGGCGTCCTTTACCGGCGGCTTCCTCTCGCCCTTGAGTCGCGCGACGAATTCGCGCATCGCGGCCAGGGTCTCCGTGGTTGTCACCGTCGGCATGTTGTCCCATGGACCGCTTCTGGCCAGCAAGGAGGAACACGGGTGGAAGGCGACTGCGATCATCCTGAGTGAGCCTTCCACTCTTGCTGGTACGACATTTACGAGGTCCCACGTGCCACAACTCCAAAGACAGACGGTGCCGTCGGTGCCCGTGGAGGCGAGCAAGCGTCCATCCGGAGAGAAGAGAACAGATACGACTTGTGCCACATGGCCCTCAAGTACACGCAGCAGCCCCCCGCTTGATAGGTCCCACAGCCTGACTGTTCGGTCATAACTACTTGAAGCGAGTTTCCGAGCATGCAAGGCGGAGGTCACGGAATAGACAGGGCCGTCATGGCCCGCCAGCGTGCGCAGCTCACGTCCAGTTGGCGGATCCCACAGTTTGACCATACTATCGGAACTTCCCGAGATCAACGTGCGGTCATCCGAAGCAAAGGCTACGGAATTGACGTCCCCCTCATGGTTCAAGAGAGTACACTGCTCGTATCCGGTCGATAAGTCCCACAACTTGATTGTCCTGTCGTCACTTGCCGAGACAAGCGTCCTACCTTTCGGGGTAAAGCACACAGACCTGACCGGATGCGTGTGGCCCCTAAACGTGAACAGTCCGCGTCCGGTAGCTGGTTCCCACAGTTTGACTGTACGGTCGTGACCGGCTGAGGCCAGGGTTCGACCGTCCGGCGCAAAAGCCACGGACCATATGGGACCCTGATGGCCCGTGAGCGTACGTAGCGCTCGTCCGGTCGCTGGCTCCCACAGCTTGACCGTCCCATCGTCACTTCCCGAGGCCAGCGTGCGGCCATCGGCGGCAAAGGCTACGGACCAGACAGGACCGTCGTGTCCCGCGAGGGTGCGGAGCAGCTTCACGCCGGGCGGCAGTTTTGGCGCAGCCGGTGCGGCTGGTTGCCTGGAATTATCCATCTTCTGTCGCTTCACCATGCGTTACCTCCGGTCCCAATCACCGCTCGCCAGACCGTTGGATCCGAGATCCTCGCTTGTGTTCTCTCAGGCCTCTAACGCTTCCGGGTGCGCCGGCCCCGGAAGCACGGGTGCGAGGTCCGCTCACGCCTCCTATTATCGGCGAGATCGGTGGGAAAAGCAAATGGCAAAAGGAGAAAGGGGCGTGTCGGCAGTGTCTGGCTCGTGGGAACCACAGGCCGCTCTGGCAGCCGGGATAGGACGCCCTCATTCTTGCGGGAACATCACCTTGATTGCCTCCTGCATCTCGCGTTCGGAAAGATAATCGAAGACGGTGGTCAGCGCTTGCTCCCCAACGTCCTCAGAGGAGAGCGTTGCGAATGACTCGATCCTTTGGGCCAATTGGGTGGCCGGATCGACGAAGATATTCCATCGATAATGCACGATCAAGTCCCCCGGCGTGCGTTTGCTCCAGCCTATTTCGTACACGGTCAGGCTATCGTCGAATTCGGTGGGGACGTCGCTCGCCACCTGACGCACCTCGGCGTGTGGAGGCAAATTGCCGAGCCCGAGCGGTGCATAGGTAACCAGTAAGGTCTTTGCGCCCTCCCATTCGTGCGGACCCATTCTCACGGTTGCGACGGTCTCGCGATCGGATGTGACCGTCGTTTTCCAACCGCCGTTCACATCATATAGGACGCGGTCGGGTCCCGTCTTTGTCACGAGCTTACCCAGCCGTCGGGCGATCCAGATTTCCTGGATCGGCTCGGCCGGATCGGCTCGGCCGAGTTTGGTGATATGGACGTTAGCCGCTTTCTCGAGGGCCTTGAGGATCTCGCCGACGTTTGTGCCCGAAGCGGTCGGGGCGCTGATGAAGAACAGAATCCCCAGCACCAGGACGGCCGCGGCCGCAACAAAGGCCGTCGTATTGCCCCGGGCCCCCAGCGCAGCGACGGCGCGCCCGAGGCGCATCCGGAGGGTGGGGGTGGAGCCACTGCATTTGGGCCCCCATCGGGACCTGTGACACCGGCCCGGCGCGGGGTAGGCCGCCCCAGTGTCCTCGTGGACGTTCTCGGCACGGTCCTCTAAATCATACGTCGTCATGATCCCGGAATCCGTACGCTCCAGGATGCCGTAGATCGTACAGTGCAGGGTCTGCAGCTTGTCCATACACGCGGGACAACTCAGAACATGCGCGATGCGTTCGTTCCGGCTCCAACCCGTGCTGTCGGCGCCGGCAGGCGTCGTCACGCAAGGAACGACGTAATCGAACAACTCGGCAGGAGAAACCCCCTCGTCGCAGGGTCTCGGAGCAGCCTCCATCTCCCGCTGAATGGCCTCCAGGAGATCTTGCCGGCGCCGATACACCTCGGCGCGACAGTGGGGACATCGGACCACGTGATCCAGCATTTCGGGGTCGATACCTGTAAGCGCTGCCGAGGCAAACGCGGGGATGGCCGGCTCTATTTGACGGCACATGGCCGGGTTCCGCGCAACAGACGACGCGTATAGTCCCCCCAATCTGCTCAGTTCATCCGCAGTCAGATTCAGTTCCCCAAGGGCGGCCAGATCATCACCACACGGCGGGCATTGTTCGATGTGAACCGTGATCGGAGTGGGAATCCGTATCTTCGACGACAGCCGCACGAGGTCTGGGAGAAGCGGTCTGGCCTGCCGGCAGCCAACCTCCTGGCCCAGCCAGACGAAATGGCTGCTGAGAACCTCGATCGTCTCGCTATCCGTTCGCGAGCCGCGCACATCAATGTCGTCCGGTGTTTCGGAGAGGGTCTCTCGAAGATGCTCAATCCGTTGTTGACAAAATGAACAGCCTTCGACGTGGTCCCTCACCGACTCCGGAACGTCGGCATTCGTATGACTCATAAGGTCATAGTAGAACACCTCCGCGCCTCGACACGGATTCTTGCCGTTAGAAGCTCTCATACTCGGATCTCTTATTCGACCGCCAACGTCCTTTGAAGCCTCTTGAGGCCTTCAGACAGATAGCGACTGACCGTTCGCTTCTCCACACCCATCCTCACGGCAATCTCCCCGATGCTGCAGTTGTCCCGGTACTTCAGCATGAAGGCTTGCGCTTCCCTTTCCCGTAGATGCCGAACCATATACGCCAGGGCCGCATCCCTATGCCCCCCGTTTTTCGAGGCGTTTGCCACCGGACGATTGTTGATGGAAATCCGGACTTCTTCCGCATATTTCTTGAGGTTTCGCCGATAGCTCACCTGGTGGCGTATCAGGTCGACGACGTGATGAACGATCGCTTTGTAAAGATAGCTCCTGAGGCACCGCACGTCCGGCGGCACAGGCTTGCGGATGAGCATGAGGAAGAACTCCTGGAACAGGTCGTCCTCCTCGATGCATCTGCAGTTCTGGAACCGGATGACGCCCCGGATGAAGCCGCTGTGTCTGGTCACAATATCAGCGACCGCCCGAATCGTCTCTTCGCTGCACTTGCGATTTCTGCGGCCCCCTGCCATGACCGACTGCTCCAAGGGCGATCCCTCTCTGCCTCAGGACGGGAATTCGATACAGGTGACAACACGGACGCACCTGCCAACCACAGACTCCTATTATACTCCACGAGCATACGGCTGCAACCCCTGCCGCAGATTTCTTTCGCCTGCTGGCCGGGAATACGCGATTTTATATGACGTCGCGATGGAAATCCGGAAATCAGTTGACAATCGGCAGATAGTTAGCGCATAATTTAGCTGTGCCCGCGAAATATGTCGCGGCACGACCCTGGTCCATCCCGGGTGTGGGATGGTTACGGAGTTGTGGCCGGGCGCGTATCTTCGGGTGAATGGGTCGTTTCTCAGGGCGAGGAGCGATTGGTTCCCCGGATGAGCCCGTAAAGCTGCAATCCGCCGGAATGACCAAAGGACCCCTGATTGAGGGTCCGTCGTGTTGATCAGGAAAGGAACAGAGTATGCCTACCCGCTCTCCTCCCGCTGTTTCCGTGTGTGCGGACAGTCCGTCCGCAACCGGTGCCGAAATCATCGTCAATGCCCTGCTCGCACAAGGCGTCGACACCGTCTTTGGATACATCGGTGCGTCCGTAATGCCTGTTTTCGACAAGCTTTACGACGTATCGCGTTCCACCTTACCCTCCATGACCAGGAAAGGAGACATCATGCCATCCCACCCGCAACCGTCGACCGCCGCTGGGACGCCCACCGTCAAGACCGGCGCGCAGATCGTTGTCGATACGCTCGTCGATCTCGGCGTGGACACCATGTTCGGCTACACCGGGGGGGTGGTCCTGCCGTTGTTCGACCGGCTCTACGACGCCCCGATCCGGTTCATCATCCCGCGGCACGAGCAGGGCGGCTGCCACATGGCCGACGCCTACGCCCGCGCCAGCGGCAAGGTCGGTGTCGTCCTGGCCACCAGCGGCCCGGGGGCCTGCAATCTTGTCACCGGCCTGGCCACTGCCATGATGGACTCGATCCCCCTCGTCGCCCTCACGGGGCAGGTCCGGACCGAGCTGATCGGCAACGACGCCTTCCAGGAGGCCGACACGACGGGCATCACCCGCCCGGTCACGAAGTACAATTCGATCGTCAAGGATATCAAGGATCTCGAGCGAACCATCCGTGAGGCTTTTCACATCGCCTCCACCGGCCGGCCCGGCCCGGTCCTGGTCGATCTGCCCGTGGATATCTCGGTCGGCAAGTACGAGTGCGGCGGCAAGGCCGAGCTCGATTTGCCCGGCTACCGGATCCGCGCGAAAGGCCACGCCCGGCAGATATTGATGGCCGCCGAGGCGATCAACAAATCGGAGCGGCCCGTGCTCTACGTCGGCGGCGGCATCATCAGCGCCAACGCCACGGACGAGCTTCGCGCCTTCGCCGAGAAGGCGCACCTGCCCGTGACGATGACCCTGCTGGGCCTGGGGGCCTGCGATCAAAGGAAGCCCGAATCGCTCGACATGCTCGGCATGCACGGCTCGGCCTACGCGAACTACGCCGTCCAGGAATGCGATCTGCTGATTGCCGTCGGGGCCCGCTTCGACGACCGCGTCACCGGCAAGCTGGCGACCTTCGCGCCCAACGCCAAGATTGTCCACATCGATATCGATCCGTCGAGCATCTCGAAGAACGTGCGCGTCGATATCCCGGTCGTCGGCGACGCGAAGCATATTCTGGCCGAGCTGGTCAAGGCGGTCGAGCACCGCGAAAGAGAGGCTTGGTTCGGCAAGATCGCCGACTGGAAAGAGAAGTACCCGTTCCGGTACGACCTGAATTCAGGGAGCGTCAAGCCGCAGTACGTGATCGAGGAGATCTGTCGCCAGACGAACAATCAGGCGATTGTCGCGACGGGGGTGGGCCAGAACCAGATGTGGGCGGCCCAGTTCTACAAGTTCGTCGGGCCGCGGCAATTCATCAGCTCGGGCGGCCTGGGCACGATGGGTTTCGGCCTGCCCGCCGCGATCGGCGCGCAAATCGCAAAGCCCGACGCCACCGTCATCGATATCGACGGCGACCACAGCTTCAACATGACGATGACCGAGCTGGCGACCGCCGTCCAGTACGAGCTGCCGATCAAGATCTGCATTCTGAACAACGGATACATGGGAATGGTTCGCCAGTGGCAGGAGCTGTTTTACAATCGGCGCTATTCCTGCAGTTACCTGAAGAACCCCGACTATGCCAATCTCGCCCGGGCCCTGGGGGCCGTGGGGATCACCGTGGACAAGAAGGAGGCCGTGCCGAAGGCCGTCGAGCAGATGCTCGCCGAGAGCAAGCCGTGTGTCGTGGACTTCCGCGTCGAGCCGGAGGAGAATGTCTGGCCGATGGTTCCGGCCGGAAAGAGCCTCAGTGAGATGGACGGTCTGACGATCCTGGAGAGCATGGCATAGCCTGTGATCCCTATCGGGCAATTACGAAAATCGAGGGTTCCCATGAAACATATCATTAGTGCCTTAGTTGAGAATAAGCCGGGCGTTCTCGCCCACGTTGCCGGAATGTTCGCCGCTCGCGGCTTCAATATCGATTCGCTCGTCGTCGGTCGCACGGATGAGCCGAGGTTCAGCCGCATGACGATCGTCGTCATCGGCGACGATCGCATCGTCGAGCAGGTCCGCAAGCAGCTCGCGCGCATCGTCCCGGTCGTCAGGGTCCAGGACTTCGTCGGCAAGCCCGTCGTCGCGCGCGACCTGATGCTGGTCACGGTGGCGGTCCCGCCGGAGAAGCGGCCCGAGGTCTTCGCCCTGATCGAGATGTTCCGCGGCCGCGTTGTCGACATCGGCCCGAAGTCGCTCATGGTCGAGGTCAGCGGCCCGGAGACGAAAATTGAGGCCTTCATCGACGTCTGCCGGCCCTACGGCATCAAGAACGTCGCCCGCACCGGCACCATCGCCATGCCCCGCCAGGGTGCCGGCGCAGACTGAACCGAAGCACGGACAACAGAGAACGAAAGGCGGATGGCTGAGGACAGCGCCGGGCGCGATGTCCTCAGCCGTTCGCCAAGGCCTCCAGTTTCCGGATCCATTCGTTGAAGTGGGAGCATTCTGCCCGCATGGCGGCAAGGCCGATCTTCTGCGCAATGAGAACCCCGTCCGCGACTTTGGAGTAACCGGGATCCAGACGCTCGATCCTCTTGGACGGAGCGGTCTGCCGGCTGTCGTCGATTTCTTCGGGCGACTGAAACTGGTCGCGGATGTCTTGCGTCGGTGAGGCATCCGACAAGTCCAGCCCTTCGGCCAGCAACATGGGGTCGCTGAACAGAAGGGCCTCGAACTCGTGCATCTGCACGTACGGAATCAGCCGTATTCGGTCAAATCCTTCACCCAATTCGGCGGATATATCGACAAGGATCGCTTCCTCGATCGTGACAGGTTTTCGGGAAAAGGGCTCCTGTCTCGCAGCCTCCCTGCGCGGCCAACTATTCGGCATGCCGTAGTAGTCAAGCATCGTCGTACAAAACGACGCAGGCTCCTGCTTGAGAGTGGCGAGAATATCCCGGCGGGCCCGCGGATACTCAGCAATGCCGCCGCGGCGTCCGGGCTTGCCGATCAGTCTGGGGTAAAGGTAGATTTCGTGCCCGTTGAAGTGCGGCTGCAGGACGTTCTTGACGAAGGTTTCTTCCGTCTGCCCCTCGACCAGAACGTGGACCCTAATCATCGCAGGGTCTCCCGCCGATCACGTTCTTTTGCCATAACTCGCCGAGGGAGTAATCCTTCAGCCATTCCTCTAACTTATCGGAAGATAGACGCTCGAATGTGGACGCCCCCTCCTTACGCTCGACCACAATGATGTCCTCGGCCTCGAAATTATCGAGCAGCGGTGCCGATTGCGTGGATACAATCACCTGCGTTCTTGTGGCCGCCTTTTTCACCAATCCCGCAAACAGATTCAGTGCATAAGGATGCAGCCCCAATTCAGGTTCGTCCAGAAGGATCGTCGCTGGCGGATCGGGCTGCAGCAAAGCCGTGGTCAAGGCAATGAAACGCAATGTCCCGTCTGACAATTGGCTTGCATGAAAGGGATAATCGCTGCCCTTCTGCATCCATTCAAGCTGAAGCATTTCATCGCCATTGGAGGTCTTGGGTCTGAGCTTGAAATCGTCAAAGAATGGCGTCGCCAAACGCACTGTGTTCCTGACCTTCTCGTAGACGCCCTGATGTTGGTCGCGCAGCATATGCAGGAACGCTGCGAGATTGGCTGCATCGGCACGCAGACACTCGTTATCACGCACCGAGCAAGATCGCCTCATAGCTGCCGTGTCACTTGTGTCGTGAAAATGATACACTACCCAGCTTGAGACTGAACGATAGATATACTCTGAGATATTCTTGTTCTTTGGATGTGTCAGTTGCTCGCTCAATCGCGACTCGTTATGCCCCGATCCGATGGAGCGATCCACCCGTCGCAAACCCCACTGTGGATCTCCATCGTAGACAATCCGCTCGTCTGAGTAGACAAGCGTGTTGCGAGAAGTAGGCTTTAGACCGAAACTGTACCCATTGATGCCAAAGTGCAAATCGGCATAGACTTGCTTGGTGATCTTTGGCCCCATGAACAAGTGATCGTCCGCCCCGCCCTTTGTCTCTACGTAAAGGCCGAGTCTGCCTTCGACTGCTTCTCGCAGAAAGGTGAAGAAGCTGACGAAGTTGCTCTTGCCTGCGCCGTTGGACCCAATAAGGATGTTCAGGCTCTTCAGCGGGAAATCCGCAAGCTCCCTAATGGACTTGAATCCTCTCAGCGTAATCCTGTCGATCTGCCGTCCCATAGTCGCAAATCCCGTTCGTTGCCGGCGGCTCTGCCTTTCGTCTGTCTTACGCAGAACCAATGCCCAGCCCAATAGATACGATTGTCCGCGTGACGTCAAGATTCGAGTTGATTGGGGAAATACAATGAAGGAGGGCTATGCAAACGATGTGCTGGGCAGTGCCGGGCGGTTCATGGCTTGCCTGGCGGTGATGAGTGAGTTGCTTCCAGGGGCCTCGCTTTCCGGAGCATCTCGACGGTGGCCAGGGCGATGTCGTGGCGTCGCAGGCGTTCGGCCACCGTCAGCGCCAGGTTGCCCCGGAGCATGGCGACATCGATGCCGTACTCGGCGGCCTCCCGGACAGGGTCTGCCAGTCGTCGATGTGCTTGGCCTGCTCGCTGTTTGGGCTTCGGGTCCATACAGTGATTGTACCGGCCCGGCCGGACAACGGCAATCACCTCTGCCGGCGGAGCCCGCCCTGCCGCTGGGCTCCATTGGGCACTGCCGGATCGTGGCTACGGTCACAAATTGCTTGCCGAGGCGGGGCTGGGGCTTATAATAGTCCTCCGGAAAGCCTCACCGGTATCTCCTGGGTCGCTGCGGATGATTGAAGCCGGGTGAGGTTTTCGCGTTCTCAGGATGTGCGTTGAAGGGCAGGCTCATGAAAACAAGATGGTGTATCCCGTGGTTGGTCGCTGCGGCGGCGGTTCTGTTGTTGCTGGCAGCCGGTGTTGCGGTGCCGCAAGCGGGGTCGGACGACGGGGCGATCAAGCTGATTGTGCGGGCGGACGACATCGGTTCGTCCCACACGGCCAATCTGGCCTGCATTCAGAGCTACCGCGAGGGGATCGCGCGGAGCGTCGAGGTGATGGCACCGTGCCCGTGGTTCAACGAGGCGGCCCAAATGCTCCGCGAGAATCCCGGCTACGACGTCGGCGTGCACCTGACGCTCACGAGCGAGTGGGCCAACTACAAGTGGGGTCCGCTGACGCAGGGCCCGAGCCTGGTCGACGCGAACGGGCACTTCTTCCCGATGACGAGCCAGCGGGCGGACTTCCCGCCGAACACGGGCTTTCTGGAGTCCAAGTGGCGGATCGAGGAGGTCGAGAAGGAGCTGCGGGCCCAGATCGAGTTAGCCAAGAGAATGATCCCGCAGGTCTCGCACCTGAGCAGCCACATGGGCACGCCGACGTGCACGCCCGAACTGCGGGCGCTCGTGCAGAGACTCTCCAAGGAATACAAGCTGCCCATCGACACGCCGGGGGCCAGGCACCTCCGCTGGGCGGCGGACAGCAAGGCCACCGTCGAGCAGCGCGAGGCCGCACTCGTCAAGGCGCTGGAAGAGCTGCAGCCGGGCGTGTGGATTCTGGTCGAGCATCCCGGCCTGGACACCGAGGAGATGCGAGCGATCGGGCACAAGGGCTACTGGGAGGTCGCCTCGCATCGCGATGCCGTGACGAAGGCCTTCACCAGCGCCAAAGTCAAAGAAGTCATTGAGAAACGAGGCATACAATTGGTCAGTTATGGTGACATCTGGTCCTATTGAGAAAGGAGACCAACGCAATGGCAGCAAATATCTACTACGAACCGGACGCTCCGATCGCACCGTTGCAGGGCAAGAAGGTCGCGGTCATCGGATACGGGAGCCAGGGGCACGCGCATAGCCTGAACCTCCGCGAGAGCGGCATTGAGGTCGCCGTGGCCGAGCTGGAGGGCACGAAGAACTATCAGCTCGCCACCGAACACAACTTCAAGCCCGGCGATGTGAAGACGGCGATGGAGGCCGCGGCCCTGATCATTGTGACGATCCCCGATGAAATGCAGGCGAAGATCTATAAGGACCAGATCGCACCCAACCTCAAGGCCGGCCAGACGTTGGGCTTTTGCCACGGGTTCAACATTCACTTCGGCTACATCGTGCCGCCGAAGGAGGTCAACGTGGTGATGATTGCCCCGAAGGGCCCGGGCCATCTCGTCCGCAGCGAGTACGAGAAGGGCGGCGGTGTGCCGTGCCTCGTGGCGGTCCAGCAGGACGCCACCGGCGATGCGAAGCAGATTGCGCTGGCCTGGGGCAACGGCATCGGCGGCGCCCGCGCCGGCATCATCGAAACGACCTATAAAGAGGAAACGGAAACGGACCTGTTCGGCGAGCAGGTGGTCCTTTGCGGTGGGCTGAGCGCCCTGATCAAGGCCGGCTTCGAGACGCTGGTCAACGCCGGCTACCAGCCGGAGATCGCGTATTTTGAGTGTATGCACGAGGTCAAGCTGATCGTCGATCTGATGTACCAGGGCGGCCTGAGCTATATGCGGTACAGCGTCTCCAACACCGCCGAGTACGGCGACCTGAGCCGTGGGCCGCGGATCGTCACCGACGAGACCCGGGCCGAGATGAAGAAGATCCTCGGCGAGATCACCTCCGGCCAATTCGCCAAGGAATGGGTCGCCGAGTACCAGTCCGGACTCAAGAAGTTCAACGAATTGTACGACAAAGACTATAACAGCCGGTTGGAGAACGTCGGCAGACAACTGCGAAAGATGATGACCTGGATCGACGCGAAGGAAGTATAAGGCCCCGGACGCAAGGGACGGACGTTCGGGGACCTCAAGCCCCCGAGCGTCCGAGCCGGAGCCCGACAGCGTGAACGTCACGCTTGTTATCGGGCGCGAAAGGAGAGCCCTATGACGACCGATAGGCCGCAGACGATGGGCCGCAAGGTCAAAGCGGTGCGAGGGTTTCTGTGCCTGGCGGCTCTCCTGTTCGCGGCCGGCCTTGCCGGCTGCTCGCCCCACGCCAAACTCGCCATCCCTTATAGCACCACCGTGCTGGGCAAGAGCACGACGCTCGACGTGCTGAACGTCGCCCGCATGCCCGAGTATCAGTTCGACCGCGACAAGATCGAGCAGTCGCTGCTGACCCAGAGCGACACGGTCATTGCGTATTCCGCCCGGAGCCGGGATGACCGCAGGACCTGGCTGAACATGATCGCCTTCGACGAGTTCCGAATGACGGCCGCGCGAAAGTACTTCTTCTGCATCGACGAACGGGTCAGACCGAAACGTGTCTCGGATGCATCCTGGGGCAGGGCCCTGGCGGATACCATCACGGGTTTCTTTGACTTGGTTCGATATCTGATCCTGCCCCGCCAGGGGATCCTGTTCGACAGCGAGTTCGCCATCGATCCGGAGGTGCTGACCACGCCGTACGCGACGGAGGAAGCACAGAAAGTCGCGATCCTCACGTGGCTGTCCGAGCAGTTCGACAACGACGTGGCGGCCCTGATCGGCGGTCCCGACGACCCGGCCCGGGGCAGCGAGCTGGTTTCGCTCTCCGGCTCAATGGTGCGCCAGGTCTTCACGGGCCTTCTCGTCGAGCTGGACAAATCGCCCGGCTTGGCCGCGAACCTCGACCGTCCGCAAGGCGTCGGCTTTCCGCACATGAGTCTCGGCGAAGGCCGTATCCGCATGGCCACTGAGAACAACGTCGCCGCCGTCAAGATCCGCGTCAACCTCCCCATGTCCCCGCTGCAAGAGCAGTGACACACCTCGTTCCGCGAACGTGGCCGAGCGCGCAGTGCCGACAGATCATCGAATCGCGAAACACGCGAAGGAGGCAACGGACCTGCTCACACAGAGACACAAAGAACTCGGTCGTCGTGCAATCGAGCATTTTGTGCTTGAGTTCTCCATAGGCGGCACGGTATACTCATAAGTGTGTGGGCTAACGCTGTTGCTGCGCGAAGGTCATGTGGGATATGTCGGGTATGCTGGAACCAGATTCTCTATCAGGCTCTTGTCTGTTTACCATGGACGTATCCATCATCACGCGAGATCCCCCTTCTGACATTGGCGGCCATCAGGGGTCAGGTCGCGCGCGGCGGGGCCGGCTGCCCAGAGGGTCATGACGGGTGTTTCCTCGCCGCCGGTGTTCTGTACTTGAGAGCAGGGCGATAACGGTGGCGTCACGAGTTTATTCACGCTTGGTGAAGGAGGTGTGAAAATGGCTGGCAGAGTTGTGCATTTCGAAGAGAACCGTCGGCAGGGGCAGAACGTCCTCGTGTCCAATCTGTTCGTGGTCTCCATCCTGTTGTTCCTGTGGGTGGGATTGTGCGCCCAACCCTTGCACGCGGTGGAGGTGAATGCCGGCGAGGATCAGATCGTGGCCATGCATGATCTGGCGGATCCGAACAGTCCTATCGATCCTAACCTGTCAGACCCCAGCAATCCGGCGTGGCCTTTCCCCTTTGCGACCGCTCCCAGCAGTCCGGCGGAACCCCAGCCGGTGGTAGTCAAACTGAATGGCTCCCATACGGCCGATGCCAATACGCCGGTCACCATCGCCTGGAGTCTCACCGATGCGGGCCAGGCATCGCATGTCTTGATTGACGATGTCGGCGTGCTGGACCCCAATGTCACCTTTGACGAGCCCAATCTCTACAGCCTGACCCTGACTGTGGACGACGGCACCGAGACGGTGACCGACACGGTCTTCGTCAAGGTCAAGTTGGTGGGACATGCCTTGCAGGCCCACTGGAAGTTTGACGCCGATCCCGACGATCCCAATGATTACGACTGGAATTATACTGACTTTACCGGCGCTCCCGATTTCGGTCCCGGCCTCGTGGGCAATGCCGTCATTCTCAAGCCGGGGGATTCCGTCAGTTACGGCAACGCCATCGGCGCCGAGACCAGTGTCAGCGTCGCCTTCTGGATGAAGCCGGCCGCCGACTTCACGGCAGACAGCTCCCGCGGCCTGGTTCGCAAGTACTCGGGCACCTCGGCCGATCCCCAGGGCGGCTGGACCTTCCAGTTGCGCAGTGAGACGGAACTGAGATGGCGCTGCTCATCGGGATACGATAACGGGGCCGGCGACCTGAAGGTCGTCGACGATTTTTCGGTCGATACCTGGATCCACCTCGTGGGCACCTATGACGGCGAAACCGGCGGCATGAAGTTCTATCGAAACGGCCAGCTCTTGGCCGAGCGGACCACCTCGGATACCTGCTTTGACTCCTTTCTTGATGAGATGACCGTCGGCAGTCACGCCTGGTCGGGTATGATCGATGAGCTGTACGTATTCGATTACCCGCTGACTACGGATGAGATACGTCCCCTGATCGCCAAGGGTAGGAACGTGGCTCCGAACGTGAGCGTCGCCCGGCAGCAGATCAAGATCGTACTGCCCGACAATGAGGTCGCCCTGAGTGGAACGGTCATTGAGGAGGGGGCCTACAACGCTCGGTGGAGCGTGGTGGAGGGGCCCCAGGGAGCCGCGGCGGTGATTGATGATGCACAGGCCTTGGAGACGTCTGTTCGCTTCGATGTCCCCGGCAACTACCTGCTCCGTCTGACGGCGACCGACCAGGGCACGCCGCCCCTGTCCCTTTCCGCCGAGGTGATCGTGAAGGTGCGCCCGGCGGACTTCGACGGATTGGAAGCCCACATTACTTTTGCGGATCAGAATGCGGACAGTCAATTGCCGTCGAGCGTTCGCTGTGAGGGCCAGTTGTTCGGAGGACCCCAGTGGGTCCAGGGCCTCGGCGGTGAAGGTGACTACGCGATTCTTCTGGACGGAATCGACGACCACATCAACTACGATCGTTATCTCGGCTCCGATCCCTGCTGCACCATCGCCCTGTGGGTGGGCAACGATGCGATCGAAGACGATACCTACATCATTCAGAAGTGGGCGGCCGACAGCAGCCACAAGGGCTGGATGATTCGCAGCCGCAGCAGCGGTGACCCCGGCCAGCTCGTGTCTATGATCGGCAGTGGGTACGGCACCGGCGCCTTTGTGATGAGCGATGCCTACATGCCTCTCACGGCGTGGACCCATCTGGCGATCACGTTCGACGGCACCACCTTCAACATCTACATGAACGGCGAACAAGTCGCCTCCGACATAATTACCAACCCGAACATCTCGCCGGAAGATCTGGTCACGCCCATGGTCGTGGGCTACCGCTGGAATTCGGCCCAGTACTATTTCACGGGGGCGATCGACGAGATTCGGATTTATGACTACGCTCTCACGGCCGAAGACATGGCGGCCATCTACACCGCCGACGGCGGCCAGTGACAGACACAGACAATATTCCCGATCGGGTCCGCGGGATTCCAACGGGGACGCGCCTGTTCCATATGGGATGTTCGAGGCGACGCCGGAGGATGACCGGCTCGGGCGCAGGACGCGCAGACGGATTTCGCGATTCTGACGATAATGGGTTCTTGCTTTCAAGGCCGCAGTCATGTTCCATGGAGAGCATGACTGTCGCTGATGACCCCGTCAGGAGACTTGCACGGAGTATGTTGATTTGCATGAGACTTCGTTTACGCTGGGCGTGGCTGGTGGTCAGCCTGTTGTGGGTGGCGGCGGGGCAGGCGCAGTTGCCCGATCCGCCGGGACAAGTCGGGCCGGGCGAGACGCCAAAGTATGAAGCGTATCTCTTCGCGCACATGCTGCATGGCGACTACTGGCGGCTGTATTACAGCGTCAGCCGGGATGGGCTGCACTGGGAGATGCTCAACGGCGGCAGGCGGGTCCACGAAGAATACCGCGGCCATCCCGACATCTGCAAAGGACACGACGGGCGGTACTACCTCGTGGGCAATCGCGGGGATCACCGGCCCGACATCAACTTCTGGGTCTCCGACGATCTGGTCGCCTGGACCAAATACAGCGACTATGTGCCGGACCTGAAGCGCGTGCCCGATTACCCGAAGGCCATGGCGCGGATCGGCGCGCCGAAGCTGTTCTTCGACCGGGCAAGCTCTCATTACCTGCTCACGTGGCATACGCCGCACGAGCTTGGCCAAACCGACCTGCCGGAACCTTACTGGGCGAGTCAGCGGACGCTTTACGTGACCTCCAAGGACTTGAAGAGCTTTTCCGATCCGCCTCGCAAGCTCTTCCCGTGGGATATGGCGACAATCGACGTGATTGTCCGCCGGGAGGACGACCGCTATTACGCCATCCTGAAGGACGAACGCTATCCGACACTCGAGTGGACCACGGGCAAGACCATCCGCATCACCAGTGCGCCCAGCCTGCTGGGGCCGTATTGCGAGCCGGGGCCGCCGATCAGCCCGAACTTCCGCGAGGCCCCGACCCTCATCCCATCGCCCAACGGCAAGGCTTGGTACCTCTACTACGAACAGTATCCAGGCGTCGCCTACGGCCTCTCGGTGGCGGCCCGCCTCCAGGGTCCCTGGGTGCAGATTGCCGGCGGGCAGCGCCCCGACTGGGACAAGTATGCGTTGCCGGCGAAAGTGCGGCATGGCTCCATGCTCTCCATCACGCGATCGCAATATGACGCTCTGACAACCGCGTTCGGCAAGGCACCGGCTGAAGCGAAAACAGGGAAATAGCAGCTTCGAGGGCGTACGACAAATGTGTGGCGCGCGCCTCGCATTTCATTTCTGAAAGCGTACCGGGCGTCAAGTATCCCAGTCATTTCGCCCTCACTACATCGGTCCGCTCCACGAGAGCAACAACGCTCACAAATCGCACGTTCGTCAGGGGCGTTTCGCTGAGACATATGAGGCCGGACGCAAGAGGGAGGGGTGCGGGCAAGAAGGAACAAGCGATAGGTGATACGTGATGAGATAGGTCACGTTGTCTGCGGGACTATGTGGGAGGCGAAGGCTTCTACTTTCTTCTGCCAGCCCTCTTCGAGCGGGCCTTTGAGGCCGGTCACGAGAATCGTGCCTTCAGAAACCTTGACGAGGCCCTTGGTTTGCAGTCTCTCGTTCATGATGCTGATAACACGCTGCCACTTGGCGCGTTCCTCGGGGGTCGGCATCTCCGTGGTCAGGAGGGCGTACTTCGTTCCCGCAGGCAACTGGACCTTCTTCAGGAAACGACGCATGGCCCAGATAGGCCTGCCGCAGCGTCCCGGCGAGCTGAACAGGTACAGGTCCGCCGGCGGCATCTCTCTGGGCCTGACCTCCCGGACGTGATGGACGTTGACAATAGCCCCTTGGGCGGCCATCTGCCTCTGAAACTCCCCCGCGACCATGACCCCATTTCCAAATTTCGAAGCATGAAAATATTCGATCTTCATGGCGAGCCCTCTCTTGTAACGGGGACACACCTGCTCTGCATAACAAGAATGGTGGGCGGAGCCCACCCTACCGCTGCCGCCCATCCCTTGTCCCGGCTTTCATTCAGGTGCCTTTCCGTGTCCTCATCGCCCCTGTGTTGAAGTCTTTCGTTCGTGTGGTGTGTCAATGCTTTCGGGGATAGTGCGCTGCGAGCCAGCGGATGTCTTGGTTCTCCGGGTCGCTCAGGCCGCTCATGTCGGGATAGCGGAGGCCGTCGCGGATTTCGTTGGACCAGCGTTGCGTGCGCGGGTCAGCCCAGGTCTTCTTCGCGGAGTGGCCGTCCGCATAGCCGAACATGGTCACGTTGTTGTGAAAGACCGCGATGGTGTCGATGAGGATGAACTGATACGGGTCGAACGCCCACGCATCCATGTTGTAGTCCCGGTTATCATTCTCCTCGACGATGACGTAGGTGCTACTGGCGCTCTTCAGCTCCGTGATCCTGACGAGACGGTCGTTGCTCGCGGCGGGGCCGTACCGGCCGGTCAGTTGGGCCACCGGTGCATTGAGATGGTAGGGCAGCGAGTACGTTCGGTAGCCGCCCGTGCCGCCATAGCCGGGATACGTCGGTATTCTGGCGGCGCGCTTGTCCGTCGGACAGTTCACCAGCTTCGCCTTTTTGTAGTACGGGAACAGCGTTCCGCTTTCGATCCCGCGGATTTCCTCCTCGGCCGTGAAGTTGGATGCCTTCGTCGCGCCGGACTCCAGGTCCTGCGGTAGCCCCACCCAGTCACACCGAGGACTTGTGGTATCACTCGTCATCGGGCCACACATGGTGTAGTCATTGTCCTCGGCGTACATCAACCAGGCCAAAACCAACTGCTTTTCATTCATCAGGCAGACGGCAGAGCCCGCCTGTTGTTTTGCGATGTTCAATGCCGGTATGAGGATCGCCGTAAGCAGCGCAATGATCGCGATAACCACCAACAACTCAATGAGTGTGAATGCACCTCGTGATTTCATCGCCACGCCCCCCTCAGTTCTCGAAACCGGCCGGCCATCGCACTCCTTTCGGGCTCACCCCATCGGTGTGGCCGGGATGGCGCCGCCACGTTCATGGGTTGCCCTTTCGTCAAAGGTGTTTCACTGGGGACGATTGTGCCGGATGTGGGTGGGAGAGACAAGGGAAAAAGCCAGTTGCCGGTTGTCCGAGGGAATTGTTGTGCGGGCAAGTCGGCGGAAATGCAGACAGCAACTTCATGAAGCGTAGCGGCGAGGTTCCTCTGCGTCCCTGTGTGAGTTGATCGGTTCGGTGTCCGTCTGGCTTCGGCGTGCTCAGCGGCTTTGCGAGAAGCGGATGCGGTTGCGGGCGGACTGCGAGGAGTTGTGACGGGACAGCAGGCGCGCCCGTCGACGGGCTTGTGACAATCACTCATCACTCATCAATCCCAAGGTCGGTCTGTAAGCCGAGTTCTGTCCTCACCTGTGGGCGAGTGGCGATCATTTATCTGGACCAGCCGTTGCCGACTGGCTCTCCCGCGTAGCGGGAAGCGACCTACCCGCCGGCCGAGCGACCGAGGCCGCTCGCACTCGGGCCGAGTGCGGCTCGGGCCCCCAAGCACGCGGCTTGGAAGGCCCTTGCGCCGACCGGCTGCTTGGTCTTGCAGGCGGTGGGGTTTACCCTGCCGGCGACGTCGCCGCCGCCGCGGTGCGCTCTTACCGCACCTTTTCACCTTTGCCTGTGCCCCGAGGGGCCATCGGCCGTGTGTTTTCTGTGGCACTTTCCCTGGAGCTGTCCCCGGTGGCCGTTAGCCACCACCGTGCCTTGCCCTGCTCGGACTTTCCTCCGGCTGCTCTGGCAACCAGCGACCGCCCGACCGACCCTGGGATTGATGAGTGATTATGGATTATTTTGAAAGAGCGACATCGGCATTGTAGCATAATCGGCGTCCGCCTTCCACCGCAATGGCAGGTCGCCTCGGTCGTGCAGAATGTACCATCCGACTTGACGGGGCATCCGCCGGGCTCTACACTGCGCCGGCAATCATCAGGCAACAAAGCTCGTGAACCTGTACTGAAAGGTTTCAGGCTATGGCACGCATACGAAAACCACCGATCTCGCTGTTCCTTGTGCTGGTGTGTGTCGCGTCTGCTGGCGTGGGCGGGACGTTTTCGCGCGACCGGCGAGTGGATGTCTCGGTCAATCAGATCGGCTTTACGCCGGGGGGCTCGAAGACGTGTGTGCTCAAGGATGGCGCGGCGGACCGCTTCGAGGTGATCCGGACGAACGATCGGAAGGTCGTCTTCTCCGGAACGCTCGTCAAGTCGGGTGGCGATTTCGGCCCGTACCTCCTCGGCGATTTCGGCGCGGTCAAAGAGCCGGGCACGTACTACATCAAAGCAGGTGAGTCGCGGTCCTACCCGTTCCGGATCTCAACCGGCGCCTACGCGGACGCCGTTGGGATGATTGTCGGGTACTTCCGATTGCAGCGGTGCGGACCGAGCACGACCGGGTACCTGGCCCCGTGTCATTGCGACGACGCCGTGAGACTCGACAACGGCAAGCACCAGGATACCACGGGGGGCTGGCACGATGCGTCCGACCTGCGCAAGTGGGTCGGCGCCACCATTCACGGGATGATCGGCCTGGCGCGCGTCTACGAGCTGACCGCGAGCGAATCGATGCGGGCGCGAATCATGGAAGAGCTTCGCTGGGGCAACCGTTACTTTCTGAATATGCAGGAGCCGGCGGGTTATGTGATGAGCCACGTCGGCGGCGACGCCCTGCGACATGGCGACGGCAACCGCTGGACGGACAACGTCATCGGCCCGGAGGGCGGCGAGCCCGCGACCATCGATCCGACGCCCGGCGGCTCCACGAGCAAAATCACCATCGTCGGGGACAAGGATGACCGCGTCATCAAGGTCAATCCGCTGGATCGCCCCGGCCAATACAAGTTCATCATCGCGCAGGCTATGATGGCCCGGCTGACCGGGCAGAGCGATTCGCCCTACGCCGAACGATGTCTACAGGCGGCCCAGCGATGCTATGATTGGTGCGCTAAGGATTGGCCCGAGAGGCGGGTCGAGAACCTGGGCGGTGCGCTGACGGCGGCCGTGGAACTATACAGAAGCACGGAGCAGCTCAAGTACAAGGACGATGCGATTGCCTGCGCGTCCCGCCTTATGCAACTGCAAGTCACCGAGCCGCTCGATGCGAGCGCGCCGGTGTGCGGCTTCTACCGGCGAAGGGCTGAAGCTTCCGAACCATACCGCGATATCTGGCACGGCTGCTGGCATTTGTTCGCGCTGTGCGACCTGGTGGAGCTGTTCGGCGATCACGACCAAGCCGATGCCTGGCGCCGAGCCATTCGGCTCTATACCCGTGACTACCTGACGGCCATGTCAAGTCGCAACAGCTTCGGAATCGTCCCTCACGGGTTCTTCGCGAACCAGGACCCCGGCGGCAATCGCAAGATCGGGGCGTATTGGTACCGCTACTTCATGAGGCCGTCCGACGGCTGGTGGGTGGGCGTCAATGCGAATCTCGCCTCGGCGGGCGTCGGCTTGATCAAGGCCGCAAAGGTCCTCGACGAGCCTTCGCTGCGTTCGACGGCCCAACGGCAGCTCGACTGGATCGTCGGCTGCAATCCGTTCTGCGCGAGCACGGTGGAGGGCGTCGGGCACAATCACCCGCCGCAGTTCGTCAACGGCAGCGAGTTCCACCCGGCGACGCCCCGGCTGCCCGGCGCGGTCATGAACGGCCTTGGCGGCACCGTGGACGATCAGCCGTTCATGGGCGACGGCATCTACCACGTCTCCGAATATTGGACGCCGATGGTCTCTTACACCATGTGGCTGATGGCCCTGCTGCAAAGTTGAGCGGGACCTCGCGCTACGGGCCCGTCAATTCGCGCGGACGATCTCGATGTGCTTTCGGAATCGTTTGTCGTCGGTCTGGGTGTGGTCCATGCGGTAGTGGACGCCGCGGCTTTCCTTGCGCAGCTCGGCGGCGTGCGCCATCAGCAGCGCGGCCGTGAGCATATTCTGGCACTCCCATCCTTCCGGCGTGTCGAAGATCTTGTCCATCACGTAGCGATGCCAGAATCGGATGATCTCCTGCGCCTCGGTCAGCGGCTGGGCCTTTCGCGTGATCCCGATGTTGCGCCACATCAAGGCCCTCAGCGAGTTGCGCACGTCCGCCGCGTCCAACTGGCTGCGGTCCGAGTGCGGGATGTCGTAATGAATCGCCGGATGCTGGAGGGATGCGGCGTCGATCTTTTCCTGTGTGGCGATCTCCCGGCCGGCGATCTTGCCGAAGACGAGGCCTTCAAGCAGAGAATTGCTCCCGAGCCGGTTGGCCCCGTGCAGGCCCGTGGAAGCCACCTCGCCACAGGCATACAGGTTCTCGATGCTCGTCCGGGCCCGGGCATCGGTCTTGACGCCGCCGACCATATAGTGGGCGCTCGGCCGGACCGGGATGAGGTCGTGACTGACGTCGATATCGAAGCTCTCGCAAAGATCGCTGATGAGCGGAAAACGCCGCGCGAAGTACTCCTTGTCGAGATGCCGCACGTCAAGGTAAACGTGCGTGGATTCGGTCTTGCGCATCTGGGCGAGAATGGCCCGGCTGACCACGTCACGCGGCGCCAGCTCACCGGCCTCGTCATACTCCTTCATGAAACGCCGGCCCTTCGTATCGAGAAGGTAGGCCCCTTCGCCGCGGAGCGTCTCGGTGATCAGCGCGCGGGACGCGCCGGCCACGTAGAGCGTCGTCGGATGGAACTGCATGAACTCCAGATCGCGCAATACCGCCCCGGCCCGGTAGGCCATCGCCAGCCCGTCGGCCGTGGCGACCGCCGGATTCGTGGTCTCGCGATACAATTGCCCGCCCCCGCCGGTGGCGAGAATCGTGTTGGCGGCCCAGATGATCTGCAAGCCGCGGTCCTTGTGCCGTCCGACGATGCCGACGCACCGATTCTCCTTGTCCGTGAGCAGGTCGATCGTGAAGAAGTTCTCAATGATTCTGATGTTGGGCTTGCTCCTGGCCTTGCAGACGAGCGCGTGTGCGATGGCGCGTCCGGTCTCGTCGCCGTGGGCGTGGATGACGCGTGCGAACGAGTGCCCGCCTTCGAGCGTGGCGTCGATCCGGCCGTTCACGAGGTCGAACCCCGTACCCCAGTCCTGTAACTGGCGCACCAGTTCCGGCCCCTGGTGAACCACCTGCTCCACAACTTCCCGTTCGGCGATTCCACCGCCCGTCCGCAGGCTGTCGGCGATGTGCGACTCGAACGTGTCGTCTTCCCGCAGGACCGAGGCGATGCCGCCCTGGGCGTTCCACGTGTTGCTGTCCTCCAGGCCGGCCTTGCAGACGATGATGACGTTCCGGTAGTCGGCGGTCTCGATGGCGGCCCGCAGACCGGCGATCCCCGCGCCCACGATCACGCAATCGACGAAAAGCTGGTTGGCGGCAAGCGAATCGATATTCACAAGGTACCGGCGCGGCTCGCCGAAGCGAATCCGCTCGGTCTGCACCGGACCTGTCTCTTTGCTCTGTTCAGCCATAACGACCACTGTCCTTTCCACAGGGCGCGCGACCGCGTCCTTCTGCCGACAAAGGCGGTCATCATACCGAAACAGCCCGGCTTTGAAAACGGTCAATTTCCTCGGCGAGGCGCCTGACGCGGCCCCCGTCACTCCACGGTCGGATTGCCGCCTGGTTTGCGGACCAGGTTCATCTCGCCGGGAAAGAGCCGCTCGTCGCCGGCGTACTTGGCGATGAACGCCTGCAGTTCCTTCGTGGAGGCCGTCAGGATGGAGCGATCGTCGATGCGCGTGTACTCCACCGCATCGGGATTGGCTTCGAGCAACTCCTTGAAACGGTCCTCCACCGTCAGACGCAGCGTGAGTTCGTCGCCGATGGAATCGACCCTCAGGAAGGTGTGGGCGGAGACGAAGAAGAAGGCGTTGTACATGAGCTTCGCCTCCTCCATGTCGGTCTCGCCCGAGGGGAGCTTGTCGGGGAAGATGTCGAGGAACAGCCGGTCTTTCAGTTTGACCAGGCACGCCACGAGAGAGCCCCTGTGACCCTCCTTATCGGTTAGGTTCAGGCGATAGAACTTTTTGACCAGGTTCCCGAATTGTTCCTGGAGCTTTTCTGCTGCGGTCGACTCGATACGCGTGAATTCCCACGTAAGCTCCGCGGGCTCGGAGCCTTCGACCCAGGTCCCGAGGAGTTTCTCCTCGAAGACGACAGTTTCCTCCGTGAAGAGTGGGTGCAGCGACAGGATGGGCACGCAGCCACCGAGCAGGGCCGCCAGACACATGAACGCGAGCTTCTTCGTCTTCATTGCGGTATCTCCTGACACTCCGGAATCTGATGCACTACGACGCTCACCGGCATTCTACCACCCCGCCGTCTCCTCGACCACATTCGAATCGATCTATCTACCCCGGGAAAGTGGGTTGCAGGACGGGCCCGGAGCCGCTAAAGTACACGGCTCGCCCTGTGGACTGTACTCCATATTGTCTCAGAATCAGGTGGTATGCATGTTCGATCTGGACTCAACCGGCTGGATTGTCGTTGGATTGTGCGCTTTCATGGTCGGAGCGAGCAAGACCGGCCTTCCAGGCGCCGGCATCCTCGTCGTGCCGCTCATGGCGATGGTTCTGCCCGCGACGAAGTCGGTGGGCGTGCTACTGGGCATCCTGATCCTGGGCGACGTGTTCGCCGCCTCCTACCACCGGCGCAACGCCCAGTGGAAGCTCGTCCTCAGGCTGCTGCCGGCGACCTTAGCCGGGATCGTCGTCGGCTGGCAGGCGATGAAGTACGTCACAAACGAGCAGCTCGAACCGATCATCGGCGTCATTGTGCTGGTGATGCTCGGCCTGAGCTACTGGCGGACGTACAAGATGGGCGAGGACGCTCCCATCCCGACCCAGTGGTGGTTCGCCGCGCTGCTCGGCTTCGCGGCGGGCATCACGACGATGATGGCCAACGCGGCCGGGCCCGTCATGATTATCTATCTCCTCGCCATGCGCCTGCCCAAGTTCCACTTCGTCGGCACGAGCGCCTGGTTCTTCTTCATCGTCAACTGGGTCAAGGTCCCGTTCCACGCGAATCTGGACACGATGACGCTCGCGACCGTCAAGCTCGATCTGATGCTGCTGCCGCTGATCGCCGTCGGTGCGGTGGCGGGCGTCGTCCTGCTCAAGCGCATTCCGCAGCGGGCCTTCAACAGCGTAGTCCAGATCCTCGCCGCCGCCGCGGCCGTCAAGCTGCTGTTTTGAGCACGAGCCGTCCGATCCGGGGAAATTGAGGCTCATCCGGTTTTAGCGTACTTCGGTGCGTCTTGGGGGCTCAGCCCCCTCAACCCCCGGTATTTGTCGCCGGGCCAACCTCTGATGCGTCTTTGACAAAAGCCCCGTTCGCCCGGTTTCAAGAGGCGGTTCAGGGGCCTGATCGGCGCCACCATCCCTGCGAACATCCTGGCGCTAACGACCGCACGAACCCTGCCACGCGAAGGTCGGTTCATGGGCCG
>CBFDBY010000058.1:0-37693 GCA_965603165.1 uncultured Phycisphaerae bacterium | reverse complement strand
CGGCTCGAAGTACTGCATCTGCGGCCCCTGCAGCTTGCCCTCGGCGTTGAGCCGGCGCATCTCCTGCATCGTGGGCATCTGGTTCATGTAGTTGATGTCCTGGCTTCGAGGCACGTGCCACATGTAGTTGCGGATGTATCGGAATCGCTTGTCGCGAACGGTGCGAATCAGGTCGTACGCCTCATCCATCCGGTCGCGAGCCCCGAAGACATACTCGCGAGGTTGTGCCTTCTGCGAGCCGAGAAACGCCCGGCCGTGGATGTGGCGCGGGATCTCGATGCCCGCCAGGGACAGCATCGTCGGGGCAAAGTCGATAAAGGCAACGAGGTCGTCGTTGACCGTGCCCGGCTTGACGGCGTCGGGATTGTCCGGCATGGCGAGCTTGCGCCACTTTGCGGGCACCCGGACGATCAGCGGGACTCGACTGCCGGAATCGTAGATCCACCGCTTGCCCCGCGGTAGGCCCCGGCCGTGATCCCCCCAGAACCAGACGATCGTATCGTCCGCCAAGCCGTCGGCTTCGAGCTGGTCCAGGACCTCTTTCACCTGCTTGTCCATGAGCGTGATGATGTCGTAGTATTGCGCCCAATCCTCGCGCACCTTGGGTGTATCCGGATAGTACGGCGGCAGCTCCGCCTTGGCCGGGTCGTGCCGCTCGTCCGGGCCCAGGCTTCCGAGCCGCTTCATCATCCCCTGGCTGCGATTGCGAATCTGGCTCTCGTGCGTGGTGGTGAAGTTGATGACAGCGAAGAAGGGCCTGTCCTTCGGCCGGTTCCGCCAGTGGGCCTTGTTGTTGCACTCATCCCACGCCGTCGGGGGCGCATCGAACTGGTAATCGGTCTTGACGTTGTTCGTACAGTAGTAGCCGGCGGCCCGCAGATACTCGCCGAAGCACTTGACGTCGTCCGGCGGGACGCCTTTGCATCGCATGTGCTGGGTGCCGATGGTCGTCGGATACATCCCCGTGATGATGCCCGATCGCGTCGGCGCGCACACCCCGGAATGAGAGAACACGCGGTTGTATCGCACGCCCTGAGACGCCAGGCGATCCAGGTTCGGCGTCACCGCGTACTTGTCGCCGTAGCAGCCTAAATCGGGACTGATGTCCTCGGTGCTAATCCAAAGGAAGTTCGGCCGCTGTTGCCCCTGTCCCTCATTGCCAAGGACAGTCCGCTTCGGCAACACTGCAACGGCCACCGAACCGAGTGCCGCCTGCAAAAACCTGCGTCGGTTCAATTCACGATTCGCGTCCATCGGTGTCACCTCCATGCTTCATCGTATCTGCGGCCGTCCGCGATGCGCACTGTGGCGGGAAGACTTAACTCCATGAAGCAACGGGCGACCCGTTCACATTATAGCCCCTCATCGGCCGTGCACAACGCAATTTCGGACTACCCCGGCGAGACTTTGAGGCGTACGCGGGAAACGGACACTACTCGGGAGTTCCAAGGATCTTGAGCGAGTCCTCGATGACCGGCAGGGTCTTCGTCTCGACGTGCGGGTCGCCAGCCTTGCCGGTAACCTCCATGCGGACGACGGCGACGCCGAGCCCTTCCGTGAGCGATTCGAGGAGGGAGGGCTCCGCGACGGCGACGCGCCGGCCCCGGGCCGTCAACAGGAGGTTCATCTCCTCGGTGGGCAAGTCCATCGTGCCCGAGCCGGCAAAGGCCACGTTCCTGCCGGCCATGTCGAACTTCCGGATCAGCAGACGGTCCTGACGGATGTATGAATCGACCAGCATTCGCTCGAACGTGTAGTCCGTCGGCTCGCTCAGCCGCAACACCGACAGCAATTTCGCCAGCGGCGAGACCTTCCCCACCTGCATATCCGTGACGACGACCTGGCAGGTTCCCAATCGGGAGAAGGCTTTTCCCACGCGCGCCCCGAGACTCAGCGAGGCATCCATGGTGCCGCTGCTGTAGTTCTTCTCCGCCGCGGTATTGGGGTCTCCGGCCCGAAGGAACTGCTGCAAGTCGACCTGATGGAGCGCCAGCCGCATCAGGTACTCCGGGGCGTCTTGATCGGTCGCCACCTCAAGACTGCCCAACACCCGGCCGTCGTAGCAATCGCCCACAAAGTCCTCGGCCCACCATTTCCGCGCGTTCGGATCGTAGACGGCGTCGATGGTCATGTCCGTGGTCGCCTTGCCTTTGATCGCCAGCCGCTGGGCCGCAAGCTGCCCCCGCCCGTCGATAAAACCGTGCTCTGTACTGTAGGAGCCTGTGGCCCTCAGGACCCCGCATAACTCCGCCCCTGCGCCGGAAACGTTCAGACGGCAACTCGCCAGGTCCGCCTCGCCGTCGAATTCGACGAGCTTTTCATCATCCGCTGTCTTCGATATCGTCAGCGTCGTTGGATTCAGGTCGAACGGCCCTCGCGGCGACAGCTCGTGATATATGCCGGCCAGGCCGGTCGGCAATGCGTTGCCGAGTTCCTCCGTAAGGAGCACGTCGGTCGCTTGAAGCGTGAACGAGCCTTCCTCGAACCCGTCGTTCACCAGGCTCACGGACCCGTCGATGTGCAACGTGGGCGTCAGCCCCGGCTCGGACCGGTCTCCAGGCACCGCCGTGACCTTCTGCAACGTCACGCTGTCGCCCGTGGCCGTAATGGTCCCGCGAACATCGTCCAGAGGATAGTCAAACCGCTCGTGACGGATTCGATTGCCCAGACATTCCACGACGACGACACGGTCGGGCGGCTCGTTGCCGTCGCTCTTCTTGGCTTCCACGGAAAGATTGATGTTGCCTTCCGGCCGAAAGGCGGCAATCGTCTCCGCCATCGACGCCGGCAGAAGACCGATCACGTCCTTGTCGAGGGGCACGTCTTCGGCGTTGATCTTCAGGAGATACTGCGTCGGTTTGGCATCGGCCGCAAGCCGTATTCCGCCGGTCAGGGAAACTCGACTGCGATCATGACGCCCGCTGAGTCTCTTGACGCTCAGCGAATCAGGCGTGATCGCCGCCTCGGCGGCGACCTCGGACAGGCCGAACGGCCCCAGCTTCAGCGACACGTTCTCGCAAGAGACATCCGCGAGGAAGCTGACGGGCCCGATCTCGTTCGCCTCCTGCGTGCTGAACACTCTCGCGCGGACATCAATGGCCCCGTCGGCGTCGAGCTGCCGGTACAAGTCGCGATGTTTCGCCGGCAGCGCCTCGGCCAGGGTCGCATCCAGGGGGATGTCATCGGCCTCAATCGAGATGTAGTAGACCGGCTTGCCGATATCCCGTCCCGTCACTTTGCCGTGTATCCGAACCTCACCGGCGTCCGTTTTCGACACCAGGTCGGTGGCCAGAATGCTCTCGCGGTCGAAGTACAGCCGGCCGGTCAGTCCCCGCAGAGGATAGGGAAACTCGCGATAGTCCGCCGCCACCTGGTTCAGGCTCACGGAGATATTCACTTGTTTGTCGGCCGGTGCGGTCCGGCTGATCCGGTAGTCCGCCCCGATGACGCCGCGCGGCTGGAAGGCATCCCACAGTTCCCGCTGCTCCGGTTGAAGTGCCGCGTAGAGGGCCTCATCGAGAACCATGTTATCGCTGGTCACCCGATACTGGTACTGTCGCTGCCTGCCGAATCCCTTCGTCCAGCCCGTGATACAAACGTCGACCTTGTCGTGCTTGCCCTGGAGCCTGTTGGCCATCACCATCGACTCGGTGAACTCGATCTCGCCGGCCAGATGGTCGATCGGGTAGGGAAACTTGCGGTCGCAGATCGATACATCCTTGCACACGAGCTTGCCGGAGACCTCGCTGTCCGACCACGTCTCAAAGTTGCCTTTCGTCTCCACGGTGATCGACTCGACCGTGCCGGTCGGCTGGTACCGCGCCAGGAACCGCAGGAAACTGGCCAGCGGTCCGGACAGCCCCATGTCCGCCGGACCGGCGAGCCCGAGCGTATCCACCTCCGGGCTTTGCTTTCCGTGCAGGTCTTTCATGCGGAGGTCCAATGCATAATCGCCATTGCCGTCATAGGTGAGTTGGGCGGCCAAAACGTCCACCGCCCAGGCCTGCTCCAGGGAAGGAAGATTCGTCGATGACAACCCGCCGGCCAGAGTGAGTTCTCCGGGCCGCCAGTAACCACTGAGGCGGCTCTCGCCGTAGCCGCTTGAGAGCTTGGCCGTCTTGACCTCGAAGCCGTACCCCCCATAGGCGCTCGTGCCTTGTCCAAAGCGCCCCTCGATCGGGATGGACGTAACGACCTCCACGTCACCGCCGGAGACTTTGCAGTACCGCAGCTTCCCTTGCTGCAATTCGATCGCCGGCTTGGCCCCGCCGCCGCCGGAAGAGCGAACTCGCAGACCGCTGACATTCCATTGTCCGCTATCGAGATTCAACTGCACGTCGAGCAGGAAATCCTCGATCCGAATCTCCGTCACCCGCGGCGACAGCAGCAGCAGACTACTGCGGTCGAACCGCGCGTATACGTTCCCGGCCCGGAGAATCGTATCGTCGTAACCCACCTGTGGCCGTATCGGCCGAATCACCAGCCCATCCACGGCGACGGATCCGTCGAGATGAAAGTCAATCGCTCCCGTCTGAACGTACGTGTTTGTCAACCGACCGATCTCTGCGGCGGCGATGCGCGGCAGCGCCCTCGCGAGCCAGAGGCCCAGGGCGGCAATCAACACGCCGATCACCGCCGCAACAATCAGCACGCCCAAGAGAATCCGGCGCCACCGTCGCTTGCCGCGTGGAGCCGCTCTTTGATCCGGACTTGTGGAGTGCGCCATGACGGAAATACTCTTTCGGTACGCTCGTTTATCGCTTTTGCCGGATCGCCTTGTCCGCGATATCGCGCCGGCAGTACGCCCCCTCGAATCGGATGCGATCGACGGCTTCATAGGCCCGCGCCTTCGCCGCGGCGATATCCGCCCCCAGAGCCGTGACGCCTAACACGCGGCCGCCGTTTGTCACAACCTGGCCGTTCTGCTGCCGGGTGCCCGCATGGAAGACGACCACGTCCTGAAGTTGGGCGGCCTCATCGAGACCGCTGATAACCTTGCCCTTCTCGTAGTCGCCGGGGTACCCGCCGGACGCCATGACCACGCACACCGCCGGACGCGGGTCCCACTTCAGAAGAGCCTCATCCAGCCGCCCCTCGCACACCGCCAGGAATACCTCGATCAGGTCACTTTGAAGACGCATGAAAATCGGCTGCGTCTCCGGGTCACCGAACCGAACGTTGAACTCGAGCACGCGCGGTCCGCCGCTGGTGATCATCAGTCCCGCATACAGTACTCCCTTGCAGGGTGCGCCCGTGCGGTTCATCGCATCGACCGTAGGCACGAGGATTTCGCGCGTGATCCGGCTCATCATGTCGTCCGTCACGATGGGCGCTGGGCTGTAGGCGCCCATGCCTCCGGTATTGGGGCCCGTATCGCCGTCTCCGATGGGCTTGTGGTCCTGGGAGGACTCCATCACGTAGATGTTCCGGCCGTCGACGAACGCCAGGATGGAGGCTTCCTCGCCCAACAGCTTATCCTCGACCACGATGGTATCGCCGGCGGCGCCGAAGATGCGGTCCACCATGATCTTCTCGGCCGCCAGGATCCCCTCAGCCGGATCGTCGCAAACGATCACGCCCTTTCCCTTCGCCAGCCCGGCCGCCTTAATGACCACCGGCTCATCGCGGCTGGCGATGTATGCCTTGGCATCACTGTACCGGTCGAACACGCGGCCCTCGGCGGTCGAGATCGCGCCGGAGCGCATCAGGTGCTTCGCGAAGGCCTTGTCGGCCTCGAGTTGCGCCGCGGCGCCCGTCGGGCCAAAGGCCTTGATTCGGGCCGCCTCCATGGCATCCACCACGCCGTTGGCCAATGGCTCCTCCGGCCCCACGACGACCAGACCGACCTTCTTCTCCCTGGCAAAGGCAACCAAAGCGGGAATGTCATTGTCCGCGATATCCACGTTCTGGCCACACTGCGCCGTGCCCGCATTGCCCGGCGCGATGTACAGTTTGCCAAGCTGCGCGGACTGCTTCAGCTTCCATGCAATCGCATGCTCGCGTCCGCCGCTGCCAATCAGTAGCACATCCATTCTTCCACCTCTGCTCTCTTCGCAACCGTGACCGAACCGCAGCCCCAACACGCCGGCGACTCACCTGCCTTGCCGTCTGGGAGGATTACTGTACTCGAGGCGTGCGATTTTCTCAAGCAGGTATTGGCGAGATTGAAGCGGTTGCGACGTGCGATCCGCCGAGAACGCCCGTATTCCCCCCCCCCGAGTAGGCGCGAGCAAGGCCGCTCACAGCGGAGCGTTTCGACGAAACGCGCACGCCATGCCCCCTCCGAGCATGCCAGGGCCGCTCACTCGACGGCGTACCAGGCAATCCCTTCGTATTTCCAGACGTCGGCCTGTTCCATGAGCAGATCGTCTTTCTCCGCCTCGCTCAGGGTGTAGAAGTGACCGCGGATACTCTCCGACCAGAATCGATACACCGGCCGGGCCCACGGAGGCTGCTGCCCCTCCGGATAGGCGTAGAACGCGACGCCCTCATAGGCCCAGGAATCCGGGTAGCTCTCGATGAGCTTGTCCTTCTCACGCTCCTGCATCGTGTAGAAATGCGTGCCCAACTGCAGCGACCAGAACCGATGAACGGGCCGGCACGCCGGATCGCAATCGTCCGGAAAGCAACGGAACACTGCTCCCTCGTACTGCCACATATCCCCGTACTCGGTCAGAAGCTTCTCCTTCTCCGCCTTGCTGATCGTATAGAAGTACCTTCCTGTCTCCGGAGAGAAGAACCGGTACACCGCCTGGAGCGAGGCCTCGATCACCCGGCCACGCTCGACCAACAGGTTGTCCGCAAACGCCTGCCCGGTGTCGATCGCAAGATGTTCGGCCGTCCCGCCCACAACGATGAATAACATCCTGCCGGCCCACTCGCCCTTGAGCAGACCGGGAAATGTCATCCATGCGTTTTCCTCACCGTAGCCGCCGTCGCCGAGATACAACTCGTCTCGCGATGCGTCGTACGACAGGTACAACGTCACGGCGTCCCGGACACGCGTCACGACCCCCGATTCGAGCGAGAGCCCATCTCGCTTCTCATACAGGAAGTGCGAATGTCGGTCCGCGCATCCAATGCCGATCGTGACGTATTGATTTCGCGGTCCGGCGGGGTCCGGCGTCAAACCGAAGTGCATCCATGCGCCCTCGTACGTTACAGGGCTGTAGTGCAGATCCACTTTCATCTCGAAATCATCCGCCGGATCCAGACGCCACGCATCCGCCACGTAGCCGGCGAATGTCCCGACCGCTTCGGCCGTCGAACGGAACTCAAGTCGACCATTCGTTTCCGTCACCCAGCAGTGGTCTGTGTTCTCCTCATAGACGGTCCATATCGAATGTTTCGCACCGTCGTCAAAACTCTCCCGCAGGATGAGATTGCCCAGGGACAGCGACGGACCTTCAGCCGCTCCGATGATTTGCCCCTCTGCGGTGCACTCACAGTCTGCCAGCGCAATCCAAGCAGCTACAAGCAGACCGATCCCCAAGATGGTGTCACGTGCCATGGCATGTGTCCCCCTTGCTCCTAACGGGTCCATCAAAGCCGTTTCGCGCGTCCCGTCAACCGCGGCGGCGGCATCGCGCGCACTCATCCTGTTGCGAAATCCGTTTCGGGCAAGCGTCTCTGAATGCGCCACATCCATTACATGGAGGGCACTTGTGTGCACCGCGCGTATACCCCGCGCGCACATGCGTGCCAAGAACAGCCGCTGCTGCCTCCGTGGCTGCCGTATCCCTACGTCGGCCGCTCCTCCAAATCCTAAGGGCCACTATACACGGAAGCACCCCGTTGTCAAGAAAATATTGGAGGATTTCCAACGGCTTTGGCACCCGCCCTGCGTGCCGCCCGAGTTGTCGATCCCGACCGCGCACATGGCCAAAATGGGCCCGATAACACGTCCAGAGCACGATCCCGACCGAAAGCCCCGGCCCTGACGCCGCGCCACCCCTCGTTTGCCGACTGTAAAATTCTTTTCCTGTTAGAATCGCCATATCTCCTGTACACTGCCCACCTTCCGAACCGGTCCCATAAAAGGTAAAGCTTTTGAAACGGGCAAGCCGATGAAAGATATAGGCGGTTGCCTCTTCCCAGTACTGTTAATGCGGATATCTGGGGAAGATGGGGCGCTGCCGGAAAAGGTGCAAGGATGGGGGCACTCCTGATGGGGTGTCGGTCAAAACCCATTGCTATAGGCAGTCATGAAAGGAGGCATAATGCACAAACCGGAAGGATCTGAAACCAAGCGAATTGTGACGATAGGTATCGTTCTTTGTACTGCGATCGCCCTGCTCGCCGGTGCCGGCTGCGAACAGTGGGCGCGAATGGAAGACAACCAAGTCAAAATGCAGGCCATGGTCGCGGCCAACGCCCGCCAGCTTGCCACCATCTCCTCGCAACTTCACACGGGCCACGGCAGACTCAGTGAGAGTCTTCAAGATCTGGACCAGGATACGCAGGAAGTGGCCGCCGGCGTCCTGGTGGTGCAAAACGAACAGCGGCAACTCCAGGACGTTCTCGTCACCGGCAACAAACAACTGAATACGAGGATCACACAGCTTGAGACCAACCAGCATTCTCTACAGGGCAATCTGACACAGGTGGTCGATGTCACTGGGCGCACCGCATCGGATCTGACAGCCCTTGCCGGAGAGCAAGCCGCACTGCACGAGACGGTCCGGACCAACCAGCAGGAGTTGACGAAGAGCCTCAGTGCCGTCGCCGACGGCCAGCAGCGCATCCAAACGGGAGTCACCCATCTGCAGCAGGCCGACGAAGGACTGACGAGCGACATCGCCGCGTTGGCCAACAAGCAGAGTGCAATGCACACGGCCATGGAGCAGAATCAGCAGAGTCTTCGGTCGGCCGTCGACGGCGTGGCGGGCATAACGAACCGGACCGCCGCGGACGTCACCCGACTTGCAGCCGGACAATCCGCGATGCAGGAGACACTCGGCATCAATCAGGAAGACCTCACGACGCGCGTCGCCGGGCTCTCTGACGGTCAGCAGAAGCTCCAGGCGGGAATCGACACGCTGGATGATAAAGTCGATGCAACTGCCCGTGATGTCGCCGCTGCAACGTCGTCCCTGGAGGAAACGCTCCGCGTCAATCGCGAAGTCCTCACCGGCCAGATGGCCGCCGGCCTTCAAAACCAGCAGGCGATGCAGGGCCAGTTGAATACTCTGACGGCGACCACGAGCCAGACGACACTCGACATTGCCGAGTTGGACAATGGCCAGGCCGGGCTGCACCAGAGCATCAAAACGGGCAACGAGGCGCTTGCCGCTCAGGTCAACACCGTTGCGCAGAATCAGCAGGCCCTCAGAACCGGCATCGATGAACTCGCAGGCAGGACGGACCGCGTCTCTGCGGGGCTCGCCACAATGGCCGCCGGGCAGAAGACTCTCGAAAAGACTCTCGCGAACCGCAGCGACGAAATCCAGACCCATGTGGCGCTGCTTGCCGAGAGGCAGGAGACATTCGCGGCCAACCTCGATATCCTGATGGCCACCTCCGGCCAGACAGCACTTGATATCCTTACGCTCGCCAACGAGCAAGCGGATCTGCAACGGAGCGTCACAGCGGCCGACGAGGCTCTCGGCGCTCGGATGACGACGGTTGCCCGGAACCAGCAGGCCCTGACGAGTGGAGTCGATACGCTCGGCGAAGTCACGCAGCAGGTGAAAGCCGGTGTCGCCACGATAACCGCCGCTCAGGACACCCTCAACCAGACACTCCAAACCCACAACAATGAGATCGGTGAGCGAGTGGCATCGCTGGCTTCGAATCAAACGACCCTCGGCAGCCAGCTTGATATTCTCACGGCAACCGCCGGTCAGACGGCCCTGGATGTCATGGCGGCGGCCGACCGACAGGATACACTTGCCGTGGCCCTGCAGAACCATGATGCTGAGGCCGGCAACCGAATGGGCAAGCTTGCGGATAACCAGGGGCAAATCCAGAGCAGTCTCGACATCGTCACGGCGACCACGGGCCAGGCATCGCTCGACGTCATTGCCCTCGCCAACGGTCAGACCCAGTTAGGCCAAGCCGTACAAGCCAACCGCCAGGAACTGACCTCCGGACTTGCCGCCGTCGCGCGGAATCAGCAGAACTGGCTCCAGCAGTTTGAAGCGACCCAGGCGACGGCCCAGGCCGTGACCGAGAATCTTGCCGCGCTCGAAGGCCGGCTCGCAGACCTGCAAACCATCGTGCAGACCAGCGGCCAGGATGTCACGGCACGCCTCGGCACAGATGGGCAGCAGCGCCGGCAGTTCGAGACACAGGTCGGCCAGGATATTCAGGCGATGCTTGACGCCATCGCTCAGCTTCGCCAGGTTCAGGCCGCTCTCCAGGAGCAGATGACCCGGGTGCAGAAGAGCACCGAAAGCCAGACCCAGAACATCAAGGCCGCCATTGAGCAGATAAAGCAGCCGCCGGCCGAGCTCAAAGTGAGCGATGCCGGCAAGACCGTAGAGGCCCCTGTCACGCAGAGCGCCGAGTAGTCGCGATGCCGTGACACAGGCCCGTACATACGATTCAATTGTGAATGAATGATCGGGGATGACAGAAGTCATCCCTTTCTTTTTGCGCGGGGCTGACCGCGTCACGTCGCTACAGCAGTGTGACCCCGGCCGCCTCGCACCGATCGATCATAGACTGCGGCCAGACGCTCGCGTGCACCTCGCCGACGTGGAGCTTGTGAAGGAGGAACATGCAAAGCCGGGATTGACCGATGCCGCCGCCGATGCTCAGCGGCAGCTCGCCCGCCAGCAGCCGCCTGTGCCACTCGAATTCACACCGATCGGATTCCCCACGGATCTCCAACTGTTGGAGCAATGAATTGGGGTCGACCCGGATGCCCATCGAGCTGAGCTCGAACGCCCTGCTCAGCAGCGGGTAGTGCAACAGGATATCGCCGTTCAATCCCTTTCGGCCGTCGCCGGTCGGTGTCACCCAGTCGTCATAATCCGGGGCCCGGCCATCGTGAATCGTGCCGTCGGCCAGTTCGCCGCCGATGCCGATCACGAAAACGGCCCCATGCTCCTCGACAATCTTGTTCTCGCGCTCGCGCGGCCCGACGTCCGGCCACCGCTCCAGGAGCTCCTCGGCATGGACAAAGGTAATCTCCTCCGGCAGGACCGGCGCGATCTGCGCATAGCAATCGTGCACCGCCCGCTCCGTGTTTCGCAGCACCGCATAGATTGCCCGCACGATCTCCTTGAGGAAGCCGAGGTTTCGCTCGTGCTCGCCGATCACGCGCTCCCAGTCCCATTGGTCCACGTAGATCGAATGGAGGTTGTCGAGGCATTCCTCATCCGGCCGGATGGCGTTCATATCCGTATACAGCCCTTCGCCCGGCCCGAACCCGTAGTCCGCCAGCACCATCCGCTTCCACTTCGCCAACGAAAAGAGACACTCCGCCTCCGCCCCCTCATCGTCCTTGATGCGAAACGTCGCCTTGGCCTCGACGCCGTTTAGGTCGTCATTGATGCCGGAGCCTTTCTTCAGAAACAACGGCGCTGAGACTCGCTGCAGGTTCAGCGCCGCCGCCAAGTGGTCCTGGAAATCGTCCTTGATGAACTTGATGGCCCGTTCCGTTTCACGCAGGCCCAGGGTGGGCTGATAGTCGCCATTCAGTACCAAATCCGGCATCGAAACCTCCAAAGCAGATCGATCGAAGAAACCTGACACGCCCCATTGGCGGCCCAAACCATACCCTATCGTGCCGGGGCCGGTCAAAGCAAAAACCCGCACGGCCCGTCTGTCGAGGGCGGGCCTTCAGGTCTGCGAAATCCCGAAGGACACGGCCTGCCCGTCCCTGTCATCTATATGCAGTCTTTTGCAGTCGCGCGGAATATGCTCTATAATGCCGCCACAAAAGGAACGCCTGTATGACGGAACTTGCCTGATGGGCCGTACGGCCGGCACCATATGTTTGATTGTCATGGTCATCGCTCTTGGTGGGGGGTGCAAGCGCAAGGACGCGCACTTCGTCAGCATCGGCACGGGGTCGGTGACCGGCATCTACTATCCGACCGGCGGGGCCATCGGCCAGATGATCAACCGGGAGTTCAAGCAGTACCGCATCAAGGCCACCGTCGAGTCGACAAGCGGGTCCGTGTACAATATCAACGCCGTACTGAAGGGTGATCTGGATTTCGGCACCGTCCAGTCGGACCGGCAATATCAAGCCTACTACGGCCTGGCCGAGTGGGCCGAGAAGGGACCTCAGAAAGATCTGCGCTCCGTCTTCTCCGTTCATCCCGAGTCCGTTACACTGGTGGCTTCCGATCGAAGCGGCATCAACGATGTGGAGGATCTGCGCGGCAAGCGCGTGAATCTTGGCAACATCGGCTCCGGACACCTGCAAAATGCAAGAGACGTGGTGGCGGCCGCCGGTCTGGGCGAGGAAGCATTCGCTGCCGAGTACGTTCGTGCCCTCGAGGCGCCGGGGCTGCTTCAAGACGGGCGGATTGACGCCTTTTTCTACACCGTCGGCCATCCCAACAGCACGATCGAGGAGGCGACGTTTGGGCGTCTGCGGGTTCGTCTCATTCCGATAGAAGGTCCGGTCGCTCAGCGTCTCCTGGCAAAGTACCCCTACTACGCCGAATCGGTGATATCCCACGAACACTATCCCAATGCCCTGAATGACCGGGACGTTCCGAGCATCGGGGTCAAGACGACGTTTGTCACGTCCATCCAGACCCCTGAGGACGTGGTGTATGCGATCACGCGCGAGGTGTTTGAGAATTTCGAGAGCTTCAAGAAGCTGCATCCGGCCTACAAGATCCTGACGAAGCTCGATATGCTCGAGGGGCTCTCGGCCCCGCTGCATCCCGGAGCCCTGAAATACTATCGCGAGGCCGGCCTTGACCAACACATCGATCCGGACCTGATTCAGGAGTGAGACGAGGCGGTATGGACGCCGGCTCTGCGGTGAATTCACGATGGCGCTACATAGGAAGAGACAATCGGAAGAAGAGCTTCTCGCGCGGGAGAGCGGTTTTCTCCGGACCGGAGGCCCCGTCGGCCGCACCGTCATCTCGGTCGCCGCGATAGCGTGGGCCCTGTTTCAACTGGCGCTGCCGAAGTTCCTGTTGCTCGACAGCATCACGGTTCGGGCCATCCACCTGGCGTTCGCCATGACGCTCGTGCTCCTGACGATCCCGATGCGTCGGCGCAGGCGGCCGGAGCCCGGAGGCCGCATTCCGTGGACGGCGTGTCTTCTGGCCCTCCTGGCGGTGCTCTCGGCTCTCTACATCGTCCTGGACCGGGAGGGAATCTCGCTGCGATCCGGCGCCCCCGCGCCGCGTGACATCGTCGCGGGGATCGTGCTGATCGCCGCCGTTCTTGAAGTTTCCCGGCGAGTGATCGGCCCGGCACTATCGATCATTGCGATTCTTTTCACGTTATACGCTTTCTCCGGTGAGTACATGCCGTTTGTGCTTGCCCTGAAGAGCGTCTCCGTGACAAAGTACCTCAGCCAAATTGCACTGTCGACGAACGGCATTTACGGCATCCCACTCGATGTCTCCGCCAACACCGTATTCCTGTTTGTGTTGCTGGGCGCCCTGCTGGAGAAGCTCGGGGCCGGGCATTTCTTCAACGACCTGGCCATCTCCCTGCTGGGCCGATTCAAGGGCGGCGCCGCCAAAGCGGCCATCGTTTCGAGCGGCCTGACGGGGCTGGTTTCCGGGTCGAGCATCGCCAACGTCGTTACCACGGGGACGTTCACGATTCCACTGATGAAGAAGGTCGGGTATCCGGGCCGGATCGCAGCCGCGACCGAGGTGGCGGCCAGTACGAACGGGCAACTGATGCCGCCGATCATGGGCGCCGCGGCCTTCATCATCGCCGAATACCTGGGCCGACCCTATCTCGATGTCATCAAAGCCGCCGCGATTCCCGCTTTTGTCTCCTATCTCGCGCTGTTCTACATCGCGCACCTCGAAGCCTCCAAGCTCGGAATGAGAGGCTTGCCGCGGGAAGACATCCCGAAGCTGACGACGGTGCTCAAGGGCGGATTCTACTACCTCATTCCATTGGTGGTGCTCATCGCCGAGTTGGTCGTCCTGCGGCACACGCCCAAGCTGGCCGCGTTCAACGCCATCGTCGTCCTGGTCGTGCTCATTCTGGCGATCGAAATCGGGCGGGCCGTTCGCCGGGGCACATCGGTTGGCAAAGCCGCCACGGATTGTCTCAGGACTATCGCACAGGGCATGATCGCGGGCTCGCGAAACATGATGGCGGTCGCTATGGCCACGGCGGCCGCCGGGATCGTGGTCGGCATCGTTGCCATGGGGATCGGCAGCATGGTCGCCCAGATCGTCGAGAGCCTCGCGGCCGGCAACATCGTACTGCTGCTGCTGATCACCGCCGTCGCCAGTCTCGTCCTCGGCACGGGTCTGCCCACCACGGCGACGTACATCGTCATGGCATCGATTACCGTGCCCGTCATCATCAATACGGGGCTGCGGGGCGAAACGATTGTCATTCCGGCCATTGCCGCCCACTTGTTCTGCTTTTACTTCGGGATTCTGGCCGACGACACGCCACCGGTCGGGCTGGCGGCGTATGCGGCGGCCGCCATCGCCAAGTCCGATCCGATCCGCACCGGACTGCACGGCTTCCTTTACGACCTCCGCACGGCTCTGATCCCGTTCATGTTCATCTTCAACGCGGAACTGCTTCTCTTCGGCGTCACCAGCATCCCGCAGGCTCTGCTGATTTTTGTCATGGCGACCATCGGCGCCTTCGCCTTCGGCAACGCCACGCAGGGATGGTTCATCACGCGGAACAAATGGTATGAGTTGCCACTGCTGCTGGCGGCATCGCTGATCCTGTTCTACCCCGCCGTCGTGACCCGAGTCTTCAGTCTCGACCATGGCCTTCGATACTACATGTATCTGCTGGGGCTGGCGGTCTATGCCATGGCGTATCTGACGCAGAGAATCAGGACGACACGGGCTACGAAGGGATGATTTGCGGCACCCCTCTCAACAAAGTTGAAGGATTTGGTGTTTCAGGAGGCAATCAACCGACGGAGGCTTTGACGGGCCGGGAATTTCGGCAATAATACCTTCAGGGGAACGACTACAGGGCTAAACAGGCTCTTTGGAGATTGAGCAATGAGGACAGGATCGTTCGTCCGGATCGGTTTGTATGTTGCGCTCGCCGTTGGGTTGTTGGCGGGATGCTCCTTCCACGGCGGGATGTTCAAGGCGACGGTCACGAGGAGTGAGAACTTGTCGGCGCCTCTGGCCGGAATCGCCGCGCTTGATGTAACCACCGAGGTCGGCCAGATCCGGCTCGAACCGGACGAGGTCACCGAGGCGAGCATCGTGGCCGACATCAGGGTCCGGGCCGGAAGCGAAGAAGAGGCCCAGGAGCTTGCAGAAAAGGTCCGCGTCACGGTTAAACCCGTGGACGAAACGCTTGTCATCAAGGCCCTCAAGCCAAGAGACTTCGGCCACAACGAGCTTTGTGTTGACCTCACCATCACGGCGCCGGCCTCTCTCGCCCTCGACTGCACCACGAACGTCGGTGACATCCGGATCGCCGGCTTTACCAGTCGGATCGAGGCCCGCACGAATGTCGGCTCTATCGACTGCAAGGATCTGCGGGACGGCGCGAAGCTGGAGACGAATGTGGGGGACATCCGGGCGGCATACGCCGCCGACGCCCCGGCGGCACTCGAGTTCAGCGCCGCTACCGATGTGGGCGGCATCGAATTCACCGGTCCCAAGGAGATTTCGGCCCACCTTACGGCAGAAACCAACGTCGGCGACATCCACACCAACCGGCCGCTCACCGTGCGCGGCCGGATGAATCGGTACGTCCAAGCCGCATTAGGCAGCGGCGACGGGCAGATCGGACTTCGCACCAACGTCGGCTCCATCAAGATCCGATGATACCCCCGTCGTCGTGGCTGAAATGAGAGACCGCGCGAGAAATGCCGTCTCGTCTACGAGGCCAGCAGGGCCATGGCGAAGCCGGCCGCCGCTACGCACAGCGCCGCCGGCAGCACCTTCAGGACGATACGCAACAACGGCGCATTGAAATAGCTCACCGACAGAGCGAGACATAGGTGAATCGGGCTGATGGCCAGTCCAAAGACCAGTCCGGCGAAGGCCAGTGTCTCGACGTTCAGCAGCAGGCCGTCGTTCGTCTGGATGAACGGCATCAGGAACGGATACGTGATCGCCACCGTCGCGGTTGTCACGCCCGTGCTGAAGCTCACCAGCAGCGGCAGCAGAAAGACGACCAATAGTGGCGGCATGTGCATCTCGCCGGAGAATTGCACGACACTGCCCACTGCGCCGCTGGCCTCGAGATTCAGCTTGAACCAAAGTGCGCCGAACAGCAGCAGGACCATATCCGGCTCCTTCGCCGCCTTGAAGACCCCGGGCCACCGCCGGATGTCCACACGATGGAGCAGCAGCAGGCCGACGATCGAGATGAGAAGCCCAATCGCCGGCGGCACATTCAGGCCGACGTATAAGCCTGCCGTGAGTGCGATCGGCCAGAAGACGTGCACAAAATCCTTGGCGTGGGAGCCAATGCCGGCGGCGGCCGGGGCGTGCTCGGCCCGTCGCGGCGGAATACCAACCAGCAACAGGAACACCACGCCGCCGACGATGCCGGCGACACTCAACGCCGCATGATGGGCAATCAGACCCGCGGCCGAGATGCCCAGCATGCTCTGAATCAGCGGTATCGCCGGAAACAGCGGCCAGACCGGCTCCCACTGGTGCCGGAAGAAGAAGTTGATTGCCGCCAGCCGGCTACGCTCGACGCCGATCTTGTCGCCGGCCTCGCGCACCATCGGGGCCGACAGCATGATCCCCCCCGGCGTCGGCAGCATGCCCATCAACAGCGGGATCGCCGCCAGCGCGACCCTGCGACTGCGAAACAGTCCCTGCATCGCCGGGGCCAGCCGGGAGGAAATCCCGATCTGCGTCATCGCCTCGCCGACCACATTTACCAGGAGAACGAGCGCCGACAACGATACCAACAGATACGGCGTCGTCCTCGTCAGCGGCAGGTCCCGCCACTCCACGACCAGCCAGCGCCACATCTCCATCGGCGTCACCCTCAGCAGTACGGCTAACAGAAAGGCCGACATCGCCATCGCCAGGCCGATCTTGACCTTCACCCGAAGCAGAAGGACCAGAACCAACAGCGATATAAAGATTGCCGCTAATGCATACATTCGTGCATCTGCATTTCTGAGGCGACCACCGATTTCAATCATCCATGAGTAGTTCGCGGGATTGTAACGCGTCAGGACAGCGGGGGAAAGCGGAAATACACGCCCCAGATGCCCGACGTGTCTGACTACGTTTCGTGGCACGACAGGTCTTCTCTGTCACCCCGAGCGCAGTCGAGGCCTCTGGCTGGGAGTCGAAGGCGTCCTGCGGTCGCGGGCAGATGTCTCGACTACGCTTCGCTCCGCTCGACATGACAAAAGGAAGGAGGGGCTCGGCTCCACATGATGAATGACAGGAGGCCCGCCACGATATTTGGGCACACACTGCCCGACTGCATGTATAATGTCGCTGTCAATCCGGCATGATCGTGTGTGCAGGCATGGCGTTGTCCAGGAGGTGAAGAGTGGTTCTTGCGTTGCTCAGGAGCAGATTCGCACGTGTAGGCGTATGTCACTACATGCCGTCGATGGTCCTATTGATCTGTGCCGTGGTCATTCTGTCTGCGGGCTGCCGAGAAACCCGGCGTGAGCCGCGGCCCTGCCTGGAGCGAGCGGTCTTCGGCGATCCGGCTCAATCGCCGTATGTCCTGCCCTATCCCGTGGGCAGCTCATACCGACTTGCCCAGGCATACTGCTATCCTTACGGCGGGCACCGCGATCAGCTTGCCTACGATTTCGACATGCCGATCGGCGAGCCCGTGACGGCCGCGAGGACCGGGGTGGTCCGCCGCACCCGAGACGATCTGCCGGACTACGGCGCCGAGCAGGATCCCGGCCAACACAACCACATCCTCATCGAACACCAAGACGGCACCGTCGCCTTCTACGGGCATCTTCAACAAGGCAGCGTGCTCGTACGAGAGGGCGACCGCGTTGAGTGCGGCCAACGCATCGCCTCCAGCGGCAATTCCGGCAACACCCTGGGCGAGCCGCACCTGCACTTCGGGGTCTATCAGTTCTGGCCAGCCGCCGAGCGGTTTGATGTGGCGGTGAACTTCAGAAATGCGAAGGGCCCGCTCGACGACCGCCGCGGCCTTGTGCCTGGCCACAACTACAAAGCCCTTCCGTATTGACGCTGCCGTACCGGGCAACCGGCAAACGGTGCACCGGTGCGATGATCGGCACTTACGTTGACCTTCCGAGGGGGACTATTGTCAACTCATGTACTGGACGCATGGCGTCGGCCGCTCTGGCGTGTAGCAGCCACCAGGACCGAGAACAGGATGGCCCCCGTAACAGGCAGTGTGTGATTCTCGAGGCCCAGCGTCCGCAGGATTGCCAGCGCAATCACGAGGCACGCAAAACCAATCGCGACGTATTTCAGGCCGGTCACATCGGGCGTCTTCATCACTGCCTCCCCATCTGCTCGAATTCTTGAGTGCCGTCGAACGCGTTCTGCCGGAAGATCCGCAGAATAGCACCCCTGTAAAGTATAGGCACTGATGGCGGGAGGAACAAACGGATGACGTGAACTGGCTGCGAGAGCCGCGGATATGAATCAACCTATGGCGTGTAGCCCAGTCGGCCCCAGATTCCCATCTGCGCCCACTGGACGTCGGCAATACCTTCCTCGGTTCTCGGGCCCCAGATGCCCGGATGGGACCGGACGTTCGTCCTGCCCTTCTTGACCGTCTCCACGCCCGTCCATTTGTGGTAGTCGGCGTGCCCGTCGTAATAGGAGAAGGTCGTCCCGTCGCCGTGGCGCGTGACGGGCTGATCCCACCATTCCCGCGTGGTGTAGCGCGTTGAGTATGCGTCCGGACTGGAGAGCCCCTCGTCGATAAACAGCAGCCTCTCGGCCGGCTGAGGCACGAGAATCCTCCTCTTGAAGACCGGGCTGCCGTCCACGGAGCGTCCGTTACTGGCTATCATCATCGCATACGTCATCAACTCGCCGCGATAGCCTGTCGGACACTGGTAGAGTTTTGTCTCCCGCACGTACGGCCACAGGGCGCCCTCCTTGATACCCTCGATCTGATCGCCCGGTGGCAATTGGCCACCCTGTGTGTAATCGCCGGCCCACGTGACTCCCACCCAGGGCTCGCCGAACTGATCCCTCCACGTTCCGCCCGCTTCGCTGCTGACGACCTTGTCGTCGTTCTCATCGGCGTACATGATCCACGCCAGCGCCAACTGCTTGAGGTTATTCAGACAGGCCGCTCGCTGGCCCTGCTCGCGCGCCCGCTTTAGCGCGGGCATCAAGATCGCCATGAGAATCGCGATGATGGCGATGACCACCAGCAGTTCAATCAGCGTAAACGCTTTCTGCCTGTCCATGGAGCGCTCTTTACTTTGCGTGCAACGTATTGCGACGGATGTAGGATACACACGGAGCACGCCTGTTGTACAGAGCGTGACTTGGGATTTGGCGGCCCGACCGGCGGTGATCTCCAAAGGATCAACCAGGACCTGCGAGCTTTTCTCCCAGAACATGCGCTTCTTCAAGTCGCTCCGGCTGCTTGCGTATCGCTCCCTTTTCCCCCACCCCGGGCACCACGATCGTTCCGTCCAATTCCATGTCCAGGTAGGCAAGGCTCTTCTCGAAGAACTCCACGACCGGCCGCCAGGTCGCCTCGGTCTTTTCCTCAAGTACGACGGCCACCGCCGCTCGCTTGCCGCGCACCATAGGCCGGTTCGCCTCGCAGTTGAAGTACACGAAGCGATCGATGAACGCCTTCATCAGCGCCGTCGGCCCATACCAGTACACAGGCGTCCCGAACACGATCGCGTCGCTGGCCGCAATCTTCGGATAGAGCCCGCCCATGTCATCCTGCTTACTGCACGGCCGGCCCCGCCAGCAGGCGTGGCAACCGTCACACTCGCGAATGTGAAGATCACCCAAACGGATGATCTCCACCTGCGCTCCGCCGGCCCGCGTCCCTTCGGCAATACTCGAGACCAGGATATCGGTATTCCCGCCCTTCCGCGGACTGCCAACAACAGCAAGAATCTTCATACAACTCTCCGCCCGTCCCCAATGGATCGACCTGACAAATGGCGTCCCTGATTTCCTCGCCGCGACGCGAGAATTACCCATGGCCCCTGTCCAGCATACGCCGCCGGGCCCCACCCGTCAACGTTCGGCGTCCGCGCGCCCGCCCTTCACATAACCTGACCACAGGATGAGATGCGCATAGATCCTGCAGGAACTCCCGGATTGCTTCGCTCTCCTGAAGAGAAGTTGTCCCCTTGTGCCAGCAATTTCTTTGGCCGATGTGTCCGATTCTACCGATACAACGGTGGAAGATCGGCGTAGTCGATGGGCAATGAATGGTCGCTCGAATCCCGCAAGGGAAGAGGCAGATGGATACGAGAAGCATAGCTGATTCAGCGGGTAGAAGCCACCTCGGCGACAGTGCACTGGTACTGGTGTTCTTCCTACTTCTCACAATGTCCCTGGTCAATCTGTCCGGAGGCGACTGGGATGGCATCCAGATCACACTGGGCAGCGTGTTCTATGAGGATGCGATTGAAGGCGACATCCCTTTCTACCGGTTCGCCTGGCAACCTCTTACGTACCTGATCATTCGCATGATGTATAGGCTGACCGGCAGTGTATACCTGTGCATGTTCCTTCCTGCGATTCTGGGCTCAACCGGTATGACAATCCTGCTCGGCGCCTTGCGGAAGGTCAGTTCACGGAAGCTCAGCGCACCTGTCCTCGTCGGTATCGTCCTGCTCGTTCCGGAATTTCTGTTCGGATCCATATACATGAACTCCACAGTCTTTGGATTCGTGTTTGCCTCGGTGGCGATCTGGCTCACTTGCGAAGATTGGATTGGCGGCCCCAGGCACAAGCGAAGCATCGCTCGCGACCTTGCGGCCGGGTCATGCCTTGCCCTGGCTTGTCTGTGCCGATTCGATTTCGCCTTGATGTATCCGATGTGCATGTTTCTGATGATTCGAGCCGACTCCTCCGGCCTGTGGCGAAACAACCTGGCCTTCGTTGCCGGCAGCGCGATCGTATTCGCAGTCGGGTATCCGTGCGGACTGTTCAGTCCGGGTGCTTTGTTTACCACATTCCTGGAACATGACAGAGTCGTCGGCAGCGGCGGAGTTCTTGATCGATCTCTCAGCGAGAGAATCCTTCTCAGCCTGATTGGCATCAACCTATTCGTCTGGATCGCAGTAGCGACGAGTGCTGTCTGGAGGCTTTGCTGCACGATACGCAACCGAAGATGGTTCGACCTGTTGATCGTCTGTCCGTTGGCCGTGCTTCTCTATCCCATTGCGTCGATCGTGACACCGAAATACCTTGTGCCCTTCTATATGTTCGTTGGGCTGTTTGCGGCATGGACCCTGGCAGAAGCAGCAGTCGTCCAAAGATGGGGCCAGCGTGTCCTCCACGGCGCGGTCGTCCTGGCCGTTGTACTCGCCTGCTTTCTGCCCATTCGCCCCAGCTTCGCCGGAGGATCGCCAGTGGCCCTGACGCATGCGACATGGCGTCCTACAGATGATGGCCCACGATCATTCTCGGGCTACATGTTTGCATTGCGGCAACTTCAGTCCACCCAGGATCCGGATGTTACCTGGCTGAACCCTCTCCTGGAAGGCCCGGAGGATATCGTCCTTGTGGCTCCGCACGATGGTTGGATTTCCGGATCGCAGTCCCAGGCTTACCTGCTTCATCTTGTGAAACGCTGCAAACCAATAGAGATAGGGGCGGACCACGTCGTTGGAATGGTCCGGGAGAAGACCATTCTCCTGAGCGAACCGGGAACTCTTCAGGCCAACGGTCAGAAGTACTTTTCACAAGCCCAACAACCGCCACGAACAGCCGCGATATCGCTCGGCGTTGGTATCGAGGGAATGGAAATCCTGAGGCACATAGCAACCGGGACTACGACGAAAGCAGAGATCATCGAAGAGATGCGTGTATCGCCGGAAAGAGTGACGCGGATCCTCAATTCCTTGGAGATCGGGTGGGCACTCATTCGCCAATCCGGACCTGACAGTTATGAACTGAGATACCACATCGATGAACTCATGCCGGATTCAAATGCCGTGCCCGACGGACCGACACCTTGACGGTCACGATGAATGCCGTTCACTGGCTCGCCGGTCCTGACTCGAGATCCCGGAGACAGCCGCCAGCGCCGGCCCCGATTCGCCAACGTCAAGTCGGCTGATGCGAGGGACTCATGGTTAACGTGGCTTTCCCATGGTTGCGAACGTGCAGCCTGACTGCATCGTGAGGTTGACAACATTGGCTCTCGGTGATAGCGTAAGGTATTCTTTGGGAGACGCACTTATGGAACTGTCATGGATTGACAAGCTGAGGATCGCTGCGGTGGCGGCGTTGGGCATGATCGTTATCGGGATTCTGGCCTGGCCGTTGGCCGCACCGGAGGACCCTATGCTGCCCGTGCGCGCATGGAGCATAAGTCCTTTGGGGACGATGGTCCTGCTCGCTCTGGCATTTGCCGTCGGCTTTGCGAGCTACTTCATTGCCTGGCCTCACGGGCGTGAAATCGGCATCCTGGCGGTGCCCTTCGGCCTGGCCGTCTGGGCGGGCCGTTCCGGCCCCATGCAAGCCCTGACTCAGCGCCACATGGAAACTCATGAACGTGAGGCCCTGCTGCACTCGCTACGTTTGGAGCCGGTTTATTGGCTGCTGATCGTCGCGGCGGGTTTTGCAGGCGTCCTGGGCGCCCAGTACGTCCGATCCGTCCTCGCCGAGCCCGTTGACGTCATCGGCAAGAAGTGGCGCCTCGATCCCAACGCCTGTATCCACGGTCTGACCGCCCTCGTTGTCGCCGTGCTCGTTGCCCATTTCTTTGTAGGCGTGTTCGCCCAGGACCTCATAGGTTCCGATAATATCATGGCCACTCAGCCGGCGGCCGGTCAGATTCTCTTTGCCGTGATTGCGGCCTTTGCCGTCTCGGCATTCGCGGTCAAGAAGTTCCTCAATCTGAGCTACATCTGGCCAGCGATTGCCTCCGTATTCGCCATCGGCTTCGCGGAGGCAGTATACGGCAGGGCTGAGGTCGTCCAGCGCTTCGCCGAGACCCGCCCCGCCACGTTCTTCCCGCATAGCGTCTGTGCCATTCTTCCAGTCCAACTCATCGCCCTCGGCGCTATCGGCTGTGTCCTCGGATACTGGCTGGCGATACGGTACGAGTACTGGCGAAAGCACGGGAGTGCCGGATAACCACCCGCTGCCCCGACTTTTTTCGCCGTCGAGACTACAACTAAGCCACTACATCAAAAGGACTTACGTCGATAACGTCCCATAGTAGGACCGGCGAGCGGAAAGAAAACTGAATTTGTCTGGTTCCCCCCCCAAAATTAGCCGAAATATAGATGTCCTGAACGCCTGGAGGACGGAGCGGCACCAAGGACCCTGAGTTCTTGGAGCCGCCGCATATTTGAAAAAACGATCGGATCGGCAAAACGAACAAAGAAATTCTTCCTTTCGTAAGAATTTTGCAAAACCAGCCGACAAAAGGAGTTAACGATGTTGGTGCTCAGCAGACAAAGAGATGAGTCCATCATGATCGGCGACGACGTGGAGATCACGATCGTCGACGTCCGCGGAGACAAAGTCCGGTTGGGGATCACCGCCCCCAAGTGCATCCCCGTCCACCGGAGGGAAATCTACGACGCCATCCAGCGGGAGAAGGCCCAGAAGGCCGAAGCTGAGGCTAAGGAGCTGGGCGGTGGCAACAACGAGCCGGTGGAGAAAGCCGAGGAGCCCGTCCACAAGAAAGCGGACGAAACGGAAAGAAGGTCTCAGAAACCGTAGGCGGCTCACACCCCGCCCAGGTTTGCGTGTTACAATTCCGTATCCCCGACCCTCCCGCACATCGGAGGGTTTTTTTCTGCGCCTGCGCCTCATACGCTTGTGCTCGACTCAAACTGCCCTCAGCCTTTCTGTCCAAGTGATCGTTGCCCCTGGAAGACGCAAGATTGCAGACTATCGCGCTGGAACCTCGCCGTGCTCATAGGCGCCGATGTCTACGACACCGTAGACAATGCGCGGCTCGCCCTGTAGGTCCGTCGTGGTTTCCAGCCACACGGCCGCGTTGTCGCCGGCGTCAATACAGGGTGAACCTGCCTGCAACCGCAGGTCGTCGTCGGGCGTGCCCGCCACATCATCCGGCCCATCCGCATCGACGAAGGCCGGGGCTTGCGCGGTGTTCTCATCGCCCCTCAGGGAGCCCGTCCAATTCTGGATACAACAGTGGTTGATCGTCAGGGGAGAATCCCCGGAGACCTGGGCCAGCTCGTCGTAGCTGCCTTTGCTCAAGCGACTGTTACCCCAGAGGATACAATTGGTCAGGGTGGTCGTGCCCGTCCGGTCGAAGACGCCGCCGGCCCGCCAGATCGCGTGGTTGGCGGTGAAGGTGCAATTGGTGACGGTCACATCACCCTGTTCGCTGTAAACGCCGCCGCCACAATCGCCGGCGGTGTTGCCGCTAAAGACGCAGTTGATAAACGCGGGATTGCTGTAGCTGTTGTAGGCCCCGCCGCCGGCGCCGGCAGCAGCATTCGCCACAAGAGTGCAATTCCTCACGAGTGGGCTGCCGTGTAGGTTGTATATGCCCGCACCGTCCATATACGCCCCGTTGCCGTTCGCGAAACCCGCGATAATCACAAGACCATCGAGGATGCTCGTGCGGCCTGCGCCGGTTGCGGTGACTACATGGTAGCTGTTGTCGCTTGTGAGGTGGGGAACGCCGATGTCCCCACTGAGGATGCTTTTGTGCACAGAGGGATTGCGTTGATCCCATGTGCCGCCGCCCGACGGAAATCCGCCGTAGAGGTTCACTCCGTCCGGCAGTTGAAAACTCGCCGTGCGGTCGCCGGGCGTCTGGCCGCCGCCCAGGTCCGGCCAGTACAAGCCTTCGGCCACACGAATCTCGTCGGTGTCCGAGGCCTGGGCCAGCGCCTCCTGGAGATGAAGGAAGGCACTGTCCCAACGCATGCCGTCGCCTTTACCGACGGCCGTCGCATCGACGTACCAGGTGCGCCCGAGCGGCTTGCGAATCCTGAAACAGGCATCGCTGGTATCGAAGAGCGCGGCGCTGTCGTCGGCCGCGATGCGAATCAGACAGCGGTCTGAATCGACCCAAGGGACGGGCCAATCGTACGAGCTTGCGGCCACCTCGCACAGATCGATGCGTCTCCAGGTGGAGCCTTCATCCAGGGTCAGTTCGATGCTCACGATCTCCGCGTCGCCCTGCGCCAGCCAGCGGATGGGAAACGTGCTGCCCGCCGCGAGGGTCTCGCCACCGTTGGGAGCGAGGAGCTGCAGGGCCGACGAGCTCAAGGGGGTGAAGGTGGCGCGCAACTCATAACTGCTGTCCACCACGACTGTCGTGCTTGCGGCTGCGGGATCGGCCACCTTGCCGGCGTTGGTGGCCGTGCCCGTCCAGCGCGAGAAGCGATACCCGCTATGAGCGCGTGCGGTTATGGATATGGTTGTGGCGCTGCCGTACGCAAACACACCCTCGCCGGGCTCGGACACGGAGCCGCCCGTGCTCGCGATTACGATCAGCTCGTACTGCTCCGGATCATCCTCGGGTTCGAAGTTTGCCTGGAGAGTATAGTCGCCGTCGACCGTGACGGTCGTGTCGGCGAAGCTCGGATTCGCCACCTTGCCCGCCGCGACGGCGGTGCCGGTCCAACCCGTGAAACGCGAGCCGCTCATCGCTGCCGCCACGATGGACACGACGGTCCCGCGATCGTACTCGAACGATCCGGCCCCGGGACTTGCCACCCAGCCGTAGGCGGTTGCGGAGATCGTGAGCGTGCCACTCTCGGTACAGGCGTCGCAGTAGAGCGTCAGACCGGGGTTATTGGCTACGATTTGAGGGATGTAGAGGACGCACGCGTCCGCGTTCAGCGGATTCCCGTCCAGCGACAGGAGCGTCAGATTGCACAGGTCCGAGAGGGGGGAGATATCACTGATCAGATTGTCGGCCAGGTACAGCCGTGCCAGAGAGGCCAGGCCGGTCAGCGGCGCGAGGCTGCTGATTTGATTCTCACTCAGGCTTAGCCACGTCAGATTGGCCAGACTCGACAGCGGCGTGACATCGGCAACCCGATTGTCCGGCATCACGAGCGTCGTCAAACTGGTTAGACTCGATAGCGGTGAAAGATCGCTGATCTGATTGGACTGCAGACACAGGCGCGTCAGAGCGGTAAGGCCCGAGAGCGCCGAGATATCGCTGATCTGATTCTCATCCAGTTCCAGGGCCGTCAGGCCGGTCAGCCCCGCGAGCGGCGAGATGTCACTGATGTGATTGCACTCGAGATCCATCTGCGTAAGATTGGTCAGCCCCGCGAGCGGCGAAAGGTCGCTGATGTCATTGAGTTCCACTTGAAGGGCCGTCAGGTTGACCAGGCCGGCGAGCGGCGCCAGATCGCTGATCCGATTCCAATCCAAATCCAGCCGCGTCAGGTTGATCAGGGCCGCCAGAGGCGAAGCATCGCCGATGTCGTTGCCGCGAAGATTCAGACTCGTCAGACCGGTCAGTCCGGAGAGCGGGGAGACGTCGCTGATGTCATTCGAGTGCAGGTCCAGGTCTTCCAGATCGTACGCATACTCGATGCCCGTGAGGTCAATGATGTCGCTGCCGGCCGCGCGGAGTTCCGTGAGAGCGAGCATATCCCCCGGCGTGGGATCCGTCCGGCCCAGCTCGGCTTCGACCGCCGCCTTGAGGTTGGCGTCATCGAAATGCACCGGTTCTTCAGAGAAGGCCACCTGCGTGACCACCAAGACGGCCACCAGAAAGCAGACTGATTTGAGCACGTTCATCACCCTTGTTGGTCCTCCAGCCTCCCCTATTATTATACGACTTTTCCCGGCCGGAAGGCAAGAGAATTCCCCTCCGGAGGCGCCGCCTGAACGGCAAGGAACTCATTCCCAACGTGATTCGAGGGGTTAAATGGACACGTGGATTGACACCTGCGGTCTGCCCCGAATGTCCGCAGACTGCAATGAATCTCCAGGCTCGATCAGAAGCCTTGAAGAACCAGGATGGGCGCAACACCCCACCGGTCGGTACTTTAGGTCACAACAGGGACCACTCGTCATCGCTTGACACAACTAACGGAGAGGGCGGGATTCGATCTGCCCTCTTTCTGCAAGCTTGTACAGGGACTGCATTTGCAGTTCAACTCCTCGAATGACAAGGATTTAGATTCTCTCGCTGATTTGCTGTACTCCCACGGTTTCTTACTATCTCGTGACGTGTTTTGAGGGCAATTTGAGGGCACTCCGAGAGCAATTCAGCCCAGGGCCGCCAGCTAAATCGCCTGATGAAGTGTGAGCCAGGATGACGGGCCGCGGCAAGCTCATTCGGGCGTACTGTTGGCCCGCCAGCAGACGTTACAGACCTCGCCTGCTCCACCCCCCGCCATGCATGAGGATAGGACGCGCCATAGGGCCGCGTGGTGAGTTTTCTAAGGCAAGGGTTATCGGACAACCAGTCTAATGCTGCTCACGACAGAAAGCGGCATATCAGCCAGAAAACCGTATTTCTGAGCCAATACCGCAGATGGGCTCTGTGCAACAAGAACCTTTAAGCGCATGGAAATACGCTTGATATGTCAAAGTGGGCGTCAAAGCAGAATCAGTTTTCGACATCAGGACACCGCTTTCTTCGCTTGCCGCTGCACAAGTTCACCCGGCCACGGATACTCCGGCAACCGCTCAATGGCTTCGCGGATCTCGAAGTCGCTCACGTGCCGATAAAAGCGCTTGCCGACACCCTGCGGCCTGTGGCGCATGATCCTGTCCAAAACGCCGTCGGACACTCGGGCGCGCTCAAGCTCCGTTCGCAAGGTATGTCTGAGAGAATGAAAGACCAGCTCCCGGCCCTCGTGGTCCACGATAGGCAGGCCCGCTCCGGCTGCATCCCGTTGAATCATCAGGGCCGTCTTGGGCGTCCGCAGCGCAAAGACCCTATCCGTTGGATCCTTCGATCCGAGAAAGCTCGCCAGACGGCGAGCCAGGGCCATCGTGATAGCCTGCGTGGCGTCGCGTCGATCCTTGCAGAACTCGGCTGGCAGATACACGTGGGCCTTGTCCGCTCTGCCCAAGTGGAAGTTCCCTGCCGTCAAGTGGGCAAGCTCGTTTCGCCGAAAGCCTGTCTCAATCGCCACGAGATATAGAACGGACCGCTCCATCCCGGTCATGTTGTAGCGCTTTGGCGCGTTCGCGGTTGCCGCCAGCAGCTTGCGGACTTCGTCGGCGCCCAGGGGCCGACGCTTTTCTTTGTCCGGGACCGCTACAAGGTCAAGGTATTGCACTGGCGAGAACTCGGCCCGGCCGTCGCGAACGATCCACGTGCAGAACTGCTTGAATGCCTTGATGTAGCCATTGTGTGTTGCCAGGGCGACAGAGAGACCGCCCAGGTAGGTCTCGACGGCGCTCTTGCGAATGTCGCCCCAAGTCTTGAAACCACAGCCGGCCACGATCGCGCGGATCCTGCCCATCGTGACTTGGACGTGCCCCGCGTTGCGGTGATAGCCGCTCCGGGCCTTGCTGCTTCTCAGCCAGACCTCGAAATCGTCGACCCATGCGGACAGCCGCTCGCCTTGCGACAGCGTAGTGAACCACCGCTTATCCGCCAGGTCCAGCTTCACGAGCTTGGCTTGCACGTCTGCCGGCAGGCCCATCAGCCAGGTCCATAGCTTGTCGGCCGGCTGAATTCTCCGCTTGCGGCAACGAACCAGATCCTCGAGCATCCGGCCGAACTCTGCCGTTGTGTGCTTGTCTGTGTCACCCGCGAACCGCTGGCGTGTGCCATGGTGATCTTTCAAGTCAAAATACCACCGCCGGCACTCGCGAAGCTCCCCGGTCTTCCGATCTTTGAACTTCGGTCGATACAGGTTCATACGTCACCACCTTTCATCGGACAAGGGGCCGGCCGGATACCCGCGCGACCGGCCCCCGAGCCTGTGGACTTCAACTCACGCCGGTGTCCAGGCCGGCCACAAAGGCAAGCAGTTCGCGTTCGTTCAACTGCTCCAGGTCGCCAAGTAGTTCATCGGTCCACGAGCGTGAAACCGCGTGGCCGATCTGCCCATCATAGAGGCCGGCATCGCGGATGGCCTCCGCAACGTCGCAGTCCAGGAGCCGGCCGGCCAGGACCGCTGCGACCTTCTGCTCCCGCGAACAGCCGAGCAGCCATCGGACCAGGGGGACAAGCGGACCGCTCGCCTTTTCGACGCGCAGACTTTCCGCCTCGTCGGATCGATCCGTGAGACTCGCCAGGGCCTTCTGCAGGGCCTCGCGCCGCAAGGGCTCTTTCAGCCGTTCGACCTCCGCGAGAATCTTATCGACCACCGCCGATAGGACGTGTTCTTGTGTCGCCTCAAAGTCAGTCTGAGGCTTCTCCGCTTGTGGTGTGGTGTGCTTTACTGGTTCCATAGTGACACCTCTTGAAAAGACGGCCGGGGGAGTTAATGACGCCCAGTAAACTGAAGCGCGGCCAGCCTTGCGGACAGACCTTACCCCCGGCCATGAAGTTTGGATTTGAAGTCTTGATGTCGTTTACTGGTTTCATGCTCTACATTCTGCCGATCCATCAGCCGGCCGTCAAGCAATTTCTCCCGGCCGCTGGAAAAAGCCCGAGCCGCCCGCGAGCTTGCCCGCCGTGCCGTGTAGCGTAGCCGCTGTGAAGCGAACGGCCTCCGGCCTGGTCCGTTGGACGGGCTTGGGCCGGATCGTCGCTCAGGGCCGCTCCTGTGCATCCGCGCTGGCGAAACCGGGATCTTCGCAGAGGCCGGCCGAAATCCGGCTGCGCCAGAGCTCCTACAATCGACGATCTCAATTCCACCTGACCCATAAGACCCCCTGAAACACCCCGACAGCGTTCGGTATAAAGGCCGGCGGGTTGGAGAGGCCCGCCGGCCTGAAGGGAAACGCCCGGCCGTCGCTGGAAGACGGCCAGGCCATCATGGAACTCAGCTTGCCGCCGTAATCAACGCCGAAATCGGCCCGGCGTCCGACGTGTCGCCGACGCCGAACGCGTTGACCGCCAGCCGTTCCGTGCCGCGAATACCGAGCTGGTCCGTCGAGAAATAGACGTCCCGACTTTGATCCACTTGCATCTGCCGACGCTCCCCGAGATAGGCGCCCATCCGCAGATTTGCCAGAATGGCGCAGATCTGCGAATTGCCTTCTGTGCTCGGCATGACGTTCACGAACTCGACCGGGTAGCCGCGCAGGGCCTTGAGGGGACCGCGCTGCACGTCAAGCGGACTCCCGATCGTGGGGATCTCGCTCGAAGTAGCCTCGATCAGTGGGACAACCACATCCCAAAAAAAGGACCGTGACATATACCACTTGACGTCGCCTTCGATGTCCGCGTAATCGGGAAAGTTCTTGATGACCCCGTTGAAGTCACCCACAACGATGTCACTGTAGGCGTTGCCGCTGGCGACGGTGAGGCCGGCGATATTGGCGATGGTCGAATCGACAGCCCGCAAGGCCCCGGTGATCCCCGTCATCCCGAAATAGGTACTCGTGCCGTCCCCGAGGAAGCCCACTTCATCTTCCGCTTTGGCGAAGCCGCGCGCGATCGAGTCCGCGACGATCTCCCCGACCTCCGGCATCGCATCTTCGGCCAGCTCATTGCTGATGCAGGTCAGCGTGGCGAATTTGGTCGCGATCAGGTTGACGTTTGTGAAGGTGACATCGCTCAGCGTGATTCCGCCGCCCTCGCCCGGTGCGTAAACCGTGACATCGCCGTCGAGTTTGGGCCAACTTTGCTTATCCGAGATCATCGGGACGACGCGCGCGTTCCGGCGAAAGACGCCGTATTTCTTGACGAGCTTGATGACGATAGGAACAAACTCTGTCGGGACCAGGCTGCCCCCGGTCGAATTGACGGCTTCGGCCATCGCCTTGCCGGCAACGCCCGTATCCGCGAGCCGATCCAGGGCCCACTGCTGCTTGCCGACGGTCCCGATGATGAGCAAGCCGAAGTTTTTGGCGGATTGCTCGTTCGGGAAAGCCCCCTCGTAGCCCCCGTCGTCACCCACAAAGGCCCCGCATCGCAGAAGGGCCTTTAACTCTTCGACGGTCGAAATGAGCCCGTCCAGACGGGCCAGCTTCTCGTCGATCCCTTGGATTTCGGCTAACTGTCGCTCCAGGGGGACAAGGCGATTGTCCAATGTCCCCTGGACTCGCTGAATCGTTTCCAGTGTCTTCGTTAAAGCATCCATTTTCAATCCTCTATGTATGATGACATTTCATTGCCATTCGATCTCTGCCCGCCAGGGCCGGCTACCGCCAAGCGCAAAGCGGGGTACTGCTACGAACGGCCACTTCCGGCCGCACTCGCGCAGAGTTTCTCGACCGCGTCCGCGAGCTGCTGCTCGCCTGCGCGCGACCGCTGCGCCTTTGCCTTGCGGAGCAGGTCTTGCGCCTGCCAGTCCCGAATGTACCCATCGCGAATGCCTTGGGCCGCCTGCCGTACCGCTTCCCTGTCTTCGTCGGTGACGGCGATCCCCAGGGCGATCCGCTCAAACTCATCGGCCATGCTTGTGCACGACGATGTGACGCGCTGCCGTGTCCCGGTATCCATGCCGCGTCGCAAGGCTTCGGGATTCGCAGGGACGGCCACAGCCGAGATTTCCAACAGTTCAACCTCCGTGTGAACGTAGACGGTTTGACCGTCGCGCTGCTCAAAGCCGCCGTCAATGGGGATAAAGCCGATACTGAAAGCCTTGGCGAAGCCTTGCTCAAAGAGACTTTGCCATTGCCGGGCAATCGGGATTTGGGCAAAGGTCATTTCAAAGACCAGCGCATCACCCTCTACGGCGATCCTGTCGGCCCGGCCGATGATGGTCGGTGTCCCGTCGCCCGTCCGGTGTGTGTGCGCCGCCAGGATTACCGCGTTGGCCCGGTAACGGTCGAGTCGATTCAGGAAAGCAATCGGCAGGACGACTTCGCCGTCCCGGTCGATCCCGGCCGTACTCGCCACGGCCGTGAGCTTGCCGCTCTTGACGGTTTTCACTGTGAGAAAGTTGTCTACTGATTTGATCGTCATAACGACTCCTTTCAGGCTACCCAGATCTCAAACGTTCCGGTCCGGCTGCCGGCCCCGGCGTTTGTCACCTCGATCTTGATTCGCTCGTGGGCGACGACAACATCATCCGTCACCGGGTTCGCGCCATCGTAGGTCAAGCCCCCGCCGTCTTCCGCTGAATGGCACGCGTGCGCCGGTCGCCGCGTAGCAGCCGCGGAGCCATCAAAGGCCGCCTCCGTCCAGACGACGACCCCGGTATCCTCCAATGTGACCGCCACGTTGATGCTCGCGTCGAATGCCGCTGTATCATCGGGCACGTAGCGAATTTGCTCGATTTCGCCAATGGCGGATTCACTGTAGCCCGTCCCGGACCCGTCGCTCGTCGTGACGGTGACGCTATGCCTCTCGCAGTTCATAAGACGCCCCCTTGACCGTGCCCTTGCGGCACGAATTACACAGTTTGGCCGGCCGGCCGCCCTTGGCCCCGGGCGGATCAATCGTGCCACCGCACCCTCGACAGACAGGCTGTCGGCCCGTACCTCGCCACACCCGCCGGCCCCGGCGCGTCCGCGAGATCTTCTCCGTATGGCCGCATCTGGCGCTGCAGTATTTTCGCCCGCCGCGTGGATCGATCGCGCAGAACAGGGCCCCGCAATCTGCACGCGCACAGGCACGCGTCTTTGCCCCCAGGACAGCCGTTTCCGAGCCCGCAGCCGCGTTCTGGTCGATCATAACTTACGACCCCACAATAACTTACCTCTGAGGCAATCTGGGCCCTTCACAGGACCAGCTTGCGCAAACCGTTCGACTTTCCGCCAATTCCCTACCCCCCCCTCAAAACCCGTGGAAAAAAACGCGCGGGGTGACCGCCGGTCTTTCGCCGGGCGATCCGGCGTGATTTTGCCCCCCTCCCCCCGGGTGATGATGACACTCGATTTATCATGAAACCTCCGGAGAAGCAGACGCGACCGTGTACTCATCGGCCCAGGTGTGGCCTTCGGCAGCCAGCTTGCGGCGAAGCCGTTGACGTTCCTCGACGGTCAAGACAGGGGCCTCGGCGCCCGCTGCCGTCGCGGGCGCTGTCGCGCGGACCGGCCGCGCTGGTGCTGAGATCTTGCCCCGGCTTGCGTTCTTGGGGAAGAACGGCCGGGAACAGTACCACGTCTGAGAAAGTCGCCGCGCGGGGGACACCGTGCATCGTCTCTGCCGGCCGTTACAGACGAGCTTGAAACGATCCCGAAGCTCTGGGAGCCTGCGATTGCAGATATACCGATCCCGCAGGCCCAGCCGTTCGGTTAACTCGGCTGCCGTCAGTCCGGGAAACCGCCGCAGTCCGCGATAGACCGTCCACAATTGCCGATGCCAAGTGCCCGCTTTCTTCAAAGAGTCAGCCGCCAGAAAACTCGGCAGAGGGTCGTTCTGTTTGCTGCCCGGCTCGGTCTGTTGCTCGATGACACGACTCGATGGCGCCGGCCGCCTCGGCGTGACATCCCAGAAAAGGCGTTGTGGTGAAGGTTCACTCGGCATCGCCAGCTCCTTTCTCTGCCTGACCTTCAGTCGCCCATTGATCCATAGTCCTTTTGATCGACCGCAGGTCCACTTTCACTCCTTGCAGGGCCTTGCCATACTGCCCCCGCGATCGCCAAACCAGATCTTCTCGCCGCCTTTCAAGATCAAGCCAGGCCGTCCGATACTCAGCCAGCTTCCGACTGCGATTCATCGCCCGCGTTTGATGTCCCCGGGCGCGCGTGAGGAAGGCCCGCGCTACTCGCCGGGCCCGTTTGTAGAGTGTGGCCGCCGCCCGACTCTCGACCGTGTTGTGATCGACACCGTGAGCCAGCCGCTCGACGGTGAGACGGAGTTGCATTGCATCGGCCTGTAACTTGTTCACGTGTTCCTCGATATTCATCAGCCGGCCCCCGCTTTCTGCCGGGCTGTGACCGAAAGGCCCCGACGTGAATTCAGGTGTTTATTGAACAGGAAGCGCCAATATTGCTCGGGCGAACCGCCATTGCGATAGTATCGCCGTCGATGCTTGGCGATCCGGCCCGCGTCCGTCCGGCCCTTCCTCATCAGCTCATCAAGCTGTGGGGGTGACAGGCCGGCGTCGATGGCGTCCAGTAGCGCCGCGCGGTAGTTGCCCCGCTCCCGCAGCCCTTCGCGGCTGTCGGCCGTGAAGGGGCCCTGTAGCAACGCGAAGACCTCCGAAGCGAACTCGTCGGCGCGCAACGTGTAGCCGTGGGCAAGGCCGTCCATCGCCCGGGGGAGCATGGCCCCCAGGGACACCGCGTCACCGTGTCTAAGGGGTAGGATCCGCGGGCCTTCAGAGCCCCGAGCAACGGGGATAGCGGGTTGTCTCTCTTCCATCGCGAGAGAGTGCCTGCGCTGCTCAGGAACACGGGAAGGGGCCTCCGTCCGTTGTCTCCCCGCCGTTGGCGGGAAGTGCCTCGGCCCCTTCGCCGTGGCTTCTGGTGGCCCTGCTGGCAATGGCGGGGCGGTGGTCGGGGAAGTGGGGGCTTGGCCCTCAGGCTTGCCCTTTCGCCTTTGGCCAGTAGTCTTTCCCTTACCCTTGCCATTTGCCATTTCAGTTCGCGCGAAGGCTTCGGGACGATTCGGAAACATTTCCGAATTGTTCCGACAAACCGCTTTCGCCCGCCCTTTTCCAGCCTTTTTTGTTCGCGGACGTCGCTTGCTTCTCGGTTTCGTCGCGTCCCGCTCTGTGTGATCGTTGGACGCCTCATCGCTCGGATCGTCGGCGAACGTCGGCAGGTCGATCCGCTCAATCAGCCCGACACGCTCCAAGGCTTTCAGAGCCTCACGCATCTCCTTCACCGTGACATCCAGCCGGGCCGCCAGCTCGTGCGCCGCGGCCGCCCCAAGCCGGCTGTTCAGCAGGAAGCCGCGGAACCGCAATTCGACCGTGCCGGCCAGGGCCAGCAGCTCATCGAAGATCCCGCGAAAGTGAAAGTGTCGCTCGGGGTAGTAGTGCTTCAATTCCCGGAGCTGTGAGAGAAACTGCGTCGATTCCGTTGACTTTAGCCCCCCGGCGCCGATGAATTGGCGAACGTATTCAAGACCCGTCTTCCGCTCGTATTCACCGGTCATTTCAAAGCGCTCGCGGAACCGGCAAATCCGCCAGACCTTCGGAACCGCGCGTCGCATCAAGCACCCCCTTCTCTCGCGAGCCATTCCGCGCGCCCGATCCGCCGTCCGGCCGCTCGACAGGTGTTCCACCATGCTTCGATCTCCCTGCGATCCCAGCGCGTCACCCGTTCAGACAGGCTGACCGGCACAGGCCCCAACGTTCCCGCCGCGTGCCAGGCGTACACCTGCCGCGCGGAAATGCCGAGCAGTTTGCCGACGTCGGCTGCCGAAAGACACAGGGGCTCAAGCGTGATTCGGCTCATCGTCGCCTCTCCTGTGCCCGGCGGTAACGAACATCTACTCCAAGCCGGCGGAGTTCCTTCTGCGCTTCGGCTGCGCGCTCAAAGTCACCGCGTTGCCGAGCCTGCTCCAGCAGAAAGAACCATGCGACCGGGCTTTGCCGATAATCAACTCGTTGTGTCGCTTGCTGCGCCATCACCTATGGCGCAGGTGTCGCGCGGGTGTCGCGCCTCAGAAATGATAAATGCCGGAGGGAAATGGATTTACGGTTCTTGGGTGTTACAAAAAGTGTCGCGCCGACAGAAGAATAATCATTCGTACGCGTCGAGATCGCCTGCCGCCGTCTTCCACCCTTTCGGCATAGCTCCCCTCCCAGCCTCGCGCACGGTTTGTCGCGCAGCCCGGTAGCGAGGGTAGCGATACAACTGCGTCCGGTTCACGCCAGCCTCTTTGGCAATCCGTAGGTCACTCCATTCCGGATGTTCAACAAGCACAGCCAGCGCCCGAGCCTCTCCCGGGATTCCATCAGGTGATGGCCCGACCTTCTCACCTCTTTCACCAAGCCACCCGCTCCCTTGCTCAGCCTTTCTCGCATCGACCAGCGCGCCCGTCATTTCCAGCCGCCGTCGTAGCTCGTCCAGTGCATCGGTCAAATCATCCCATTCTTGTTTCAGCGCCCGGTTATCATCCACCCATTTGATCCATGCCGTATCCTTGGCCCGTCGGTCAGTCTGCCGGAGCGATTCAAGAACTCCCGCAACGATAGCTTTCTCACGCCAAACCATCCATGCTGTGGCCGCCTCGCTCACTTCATGACGGAAGCACTCAAGCTCTTCATCTGTGAGCAATCCCTGTAGGCTCTTCACCCCCGTGCTCAGCTCAAGTTCGTGGAACTCTCTTCGTAAGTCCGGCAGGTCATATCGCTCCCAATAGGCCGGCAGGAACCGCCCGCGGGAAAAGAGCTGCATCAGTAGTCCGATGAAATCCGCTCGCCACTTCGCGCGTTCGCTCAGGAGCGACCGGACAAATGGACTCGGCAAGCCGGCCACTGCCATATCTTCAAGTCTCGCTCGGAAAGCCGCTTCTGTTTCATTGTTCATGATCCACCTACTTTCTGGCCCGGCCGGCCACAGGCGTAGGTGGGGGCCTGTGGCCCCGCCAGGCAAGTTCTATCCGCCGGGAGCGACCCGGACCGCTCATATTCTACCGGCCTCTGAAGGCATGTCAAATCGGTTCTTCTCGGACTGCAGGGCCCCCTTACAAACGTCTTCGAGAGAATGCCCCCTATGGCAACCAGAATTCAACTCCGTGCGTCCATTCCTGGGTTCTACGTTAATCCACAGAGAAATCTGGTCGATAATCAGGATGTGGGCAGTATCTGGAAATGGCGCTCCCGCAGAGATGAAGCTGAATCGTGAGACTTCCAATGGACACGCTGAAAGATGTCGTGCTTGTCTTGCTTGGTGGAGTCTGTGCATCCCTTGGGGGAGTAGCGACAGCATGGTATAAAGCGCGTACCGCAGGACAAGTGAGATTCAAGGAAACCTTGGGTGAGCAGAAAGCCAAAGTACTCGGAAGAACGATGAGGATCCTCAACGGTCTTCGTTCAACATATATCCAGGGTGTCTCCGAGGATGTCCTTGATTTCACGAAGGAGCATAACGAGTGGATGCTTGACAATGAAGGAGTCCTGCCCAAAAAGGCCGTAGAGAACTGGCATTCAGTCCGGGGAAATGTACGGTTCATACGGCTGAAGGAAGGCGCGCTACAAAGAGCGACCCGAGACGCAACGAAAGAGAAATTGGCAGAAGAGGCGAGCAACGCCTGGAAATTCGGACTGGAACTGGTTGAGGAAGCGGAACAGTTGGTTCGCAAAGAACTCGACCTGGGCCCCTTCAGGATACATCGGTGGAATAGCATGGCGCAATAAGCGGAAACAAGACCCTCTGAGTACGTCAAAGTCCGCGTCAAAGCAAACGGGCCGGAACACACAAGCCCCGGCCCGCTCAACACTTACAACACCGCCAGATTAGACAACCAGTCCGATGCCCAGGTTTGTAAGTGCTTGTCGTGAAACGATTAACAATTGTCATTACAGGAC
>CBFDBY010000057.1:0-37702 GCA_965603165.1 uncultured Phycisphaerae bacterium | reverse complement strand
GGGTGCCACTGCACGAACAGCCCGAACGGGCCATCCGTGCGCTCCAGGGCCTCCGCGACTCCATCGGCGCTGCGGGCGATCACCCGCAGGCCCTTCCCCAGGTCATCCACCGCCTGGTGGTGGTTTGACAGGACTTCGGCCCCGCGGGCATCGAGAATATCGGTCAGAATGCTGGGGGCTTCGATCTGCACACGATGGTAGGCCCGGTGGTCTACGGTCGTGCCGATTTCGGAAGGGATGTCCTGGATCATCGTCCCTCCGGCGACGACGTTGGTGAACTGCATACCGAGGCACACGCCGAGCAAAGGCTTGCCGCTTTCGAGCCAGCGGGCGATCAGCTTTCGCTCGAACTCATACCGCTGCGGCGGCAACGGTTCGACCGTCTCATGCGGCTGCTCTCCGTAGACCTCCGGCGGAATATCGTCCCCGCCAACCAGGACGAGGCCGTTAAGCATCTCGACGTACCGTCGCAGTACTTCGGGCTTGTCGATGGTCGGCAGCACCACGGGCACACCGCCGTTCTCCGTCACGGCCAACACGTAAGCAAAGCTCACCGCCGTCTGGGCGAACTTGCCTTCCGTCGCCTCGTAGACGCTCGTAATGCCGATGAGGGGATCGGATGGTGGTGGCGGCTGATGACAGCTGGTGCACACCAGGATCAGACACAACCAGAAGGGCAACAGCGCTTTCTTCATGACATCCTCTCAAACTGGATCAATCGCGGCGTGAGGCAGCCGGTCTACCGCCGATGAGGCCGGCGGGCCAGCGCTCCAGGGTCAACGGGTCGTGGGCGGGGACGACAATATCCGCCAGCGAGCGGATTGTGGCCATCGCTTCGCGGCAGGGGGCCGGGTCGGGGCTCCGCGTGGGCCGGTCCTGCTCGACGTTCTCGTACTTGTAGACAATGTCGCCGGTGAGCACGGCTGGTCCCATGTGGGTTTGCACCAGCACGCCCTGGCTGCCGGTTGTGTGACAGCCAAGCGGAAACACCCGCACGCCGGGAACGATTTCCTCCTCTTCGACAAGCTGCAGCGCTTCGGGCCGTTCTTCCAGCGCCGCGCGCACGTCCGGCGCGAGGCGACCGGCTCCAGCTTCTTCGTACTCGCCACGGTTGACGACGAATTGCGCGTTCGGAAACGCGTCGAAATAATCGTAGTGGTCCGGATGCAGATGGGTGACAATCACGTGGCTCACGGCGGCGGGATCGATCCCGTGCCGCTTCAGCGCCGCTGGCGTCCGCTCCTCCGGCGACTGTTTCACGCCGCCGGGGATGTACTGGGCCGTACCTTTGCTGAATTCCTCCGGGTACTTGGGACCCGTGTCCACCACGATGGGCTGCGGCCCGCCTTCGATGACCCACACATACAAGTAGAACGTGCTCGTGTCCTGACTATCGCTGTCCTGAAAGGTGATGTAGTCGCGAACCTCGCATTCGCCGACTTTGACGGCGCGGATCGTATACTTGGGCGTGTTCGGCGTCGCTGGCGGCCAAGTCTCCAGCGCGATGGGATCGTGGCTGGCCAACACGACATCGGCCTTGGCGCGGACCTTGTCGATGGCGGTGCGGCACTGTTCGAGATTCGCGTACACACCGGGCGGCGTGTTGCGCTTGAAGTTCGCCAGGAGTGAAATTGTATCTCCGGTTAGCACGGCCCAGCCGTGGGCGGTGCGGACGCGATAGGCCATGGAGCCCGGCGTGTGCCCGCCGATCCAGAACGACTCGATGCCGGGCAGGACCTCCTCGTCCTCCACGAGCACCAGTCGCCGCCGGCACTGCGGATCGTTCAGGAAATCATGCATCATCGGCCCATGGCCCCAACTGGGGGATTCGCCCGTCGCCCCTTCCCACTCCTTCTTCCCCACGTAGACCTTGGCGTTGGTGTACAGCGGCAGATCGTCCACGTGATCGAAGTGCATGTGGGTAATCAGGATGTGACCGATATCCTCGGGGCTCAGGCCGAACTTGCGCAATTGGGCCCGGCCGCTCTCCTGCGGGTCCTGCGTGATCGGCTCGCGCAGCACATGGGCCGCACCGCGATTCATCTCCGCGACATTACTCAACCCGGCGTCCACGAGGATGGGCTTCTCGCCGCCCAGGATCAGCCAGATGTACAGGGCATAATCATACGTCTCGCTTTCACTGCCGCCGTAGAACGCATGATGGCCCGCGATTTTGCAGACGCCGTTCCGCAACGGATAGATTCGATAACTTGCCGGCTCTGCGCGTTGGGCTTCGGCAGCCGCCAACAAACGCAATCGAACCGGTTCATGGGCCGGGATCTGCACGGTCCTCGTCCTGCCTTGCCATGAAACCGTCAGCTCGAATGGACCGCTGCTTGTGACCACTACGTCGCGCGCTCCGGTCGCGTCGGCCTTCTCGCAGATGAGCGAGACCGTCTTGCCGCCAAACCAGAAACGCTCGACCCCGACACGTTCCGGCGAGCGGATGTCCCATGCGATCGTGTTGGCAAGGGCGTCGGCGCGAACGCCGATGGCGTACTCGACGAAGAACGCAATCGGCCCGATCCCCGTCCAGCCTACGAAGTCGCCTTTGGAGGGCTCGCCCCGGCCGACATGGTGCGGAGCGTAGTTCTCCCAGACCGTCCCCGTCTCCTTGAAGACGGCCACCACGTTCCGCAGATGATTCAGCGCGATCTCGCGGGCGAGCTCGGTATAGCCGTAGTTCTCGAGGCCCGCGACGACCATCTTGTCGGTTGGCGCCCAGATGGCGCCGTTCCAATATCCGCCGCCGGGATCGTATCCCGGCTCGTTGGCCGCGAGCGTGGGCACGCGGTGAACCGTCTTGAATGTCCGGGGATTCTCCAGCTCGGCGGCCAGCGCCGCCGCCTGGGACGCAGACGCCACGTTCGCCAGCAACGTCCAAAAGCCGGCGATGCTCTTAACCGGAGCGCGCTGTCCCTGGAGCGTCAGGTCGAAATAAAACCTGCGCTGCTCGTCCCACATCAGCCGGTTGATGAGCGCCGAAAGCTCGTCGGCCTCGCGCTGATATTGCCGCACCTGCGATTCCTTGCCCAGCACCGAAGCGATCTGCGCCAGGTTGCGGGCAAAGAGGACCATCTCGGCGGAAATGTCGATGCCTGTGCCGCCTGATTTGAGGTAGGGATTGCGCGTGGCATTGTCCATACTGGCCGAGTCGGTAGTGTAGAGCCCGTTGCCCTGCCGGAGGTACTTCTGCAAAGCCGCGTAGTAGCGCACGAGCGGCTCCCACACGAGTTGCAGCCTCTCTTTGTCGCCGGTCAGTCGAAAGCTCTCGAGTTCCGCCCAGGAGAAAATCGGGTGGTTGAGACAGTCCAGTGTGAGTCTCGGGTTGGGCGTGGGGACGGGCCTGCCCTCATACACGACCGGCACCTTACCGTGGCCCTCGGTCCACCAGGCGTAGCCCCACCGGCTGAACAGCGGCTCGTCTTCGGTGTTCACCCACGGCTCGAAGTCCTTGCCCGTCGTGCGGTCGATCTCGCGACAAATCTCGCCGTCCTCGTGCTGCTTGATATAGAAGTTGTCCAGCGACTGAATGCCCGGCACATAGGGATGGCCGTAGTTGCAGAACATCGTCATGAAGCAGGTGTCCCACAGGAAGATGTTCTGATTGAAGGCCGCATCGATGAACTGCGAGACGAAACCACTGCCGTCGGCCGGCTCGTGGAAGTTCTTGAACGCCAGCTCCCACGCCTTCCAGTAGCACCGGACATAGTCCGGGTCCTCGTCGAAGATCGGCGAAGGCAGCCCGTCCCTCATGGTCTCGAACACAGGCAACGACGCGGGTTCATACCGCTTCTTGCCAAAGAACCGGCCCTGCTCGGCCGAAGGCATGCCGTTCATGGAAGCAACCACGAAAAGTGTCAAGGCAATCCAAACGTACGCTGCCGGTTTCGATCCGTGATTCAGGATGGGAGTGTTCACCGTCTTCTCCTCAAAAGGAGTCTGGTTCTCGGTTTCAGCAACCACTTCCAGGGCGCACGAAGTCGCAGAGCCGATCTCATTTCAAATAGGATAGTGGCCTCAGCAGAAAAAGCAACCTCCCGCAGAGGGAACTGCATCACACGCAGGAATTGTGTCCGCTTGAGGAATGTGCTACGCTGTGTCAGGTGACATTGTCAAGGTCCTTAAGATGGTCGCGCTTGGGCGGCTGTGTATGGCAAGGAAGGGGCAGACACCCTTATGAGAAGACTCCTGCGACTGTACTTCGGCACGTCTCTTATCCTCCGGATTCTCATCGGGTTCGTCAGTGGCTCGCTGGTCGGCGTCGTGTTCTGGTACCTGTCGCGGCAAACGGGTGAGGCGGCGGGGGCGACGTTTGCCGAACGGGTCATCCCGTACATCCTGCCCTTCGGCCAGGTCTTCGTTCAAATGCTCCGGATGATCGTCGTGCCGATCATCTTCTTTTCCCTGGTGGTGGGCGCTTCCAGTCTGCCCATCCGCAAGTTCGGCCACATCGGGGCCCGGACGATCCTGTGGTATCTCGTGACCTCGCTGTTAGCTGCGGTGCTGGGGACGGCCCTGGCCCTGGCGATCAACCCGGGCTCCGGGGCGGACCTGAGCGCATGGGAGAAGCTGGCCGAGATCAAGGTGAGCCAGACGGAGGAGGTCGCCCAGCAGGTCTCGCCGGAAGGCACGCTTTCGCAGATCCTGCTGAACCTGTTCCGCAATCCGTTCGAGGCGCTGGCGGAGGGCAATTTCCTGCCGATCATCGTGTTCGCCATCCTGTTCGGCCTGGCGATGCGGGTCCTCATGGAAGCCGGTGACGAGCAGCAAACCGCGCGTCTGAAGGCCCTGGGCGATCTGTTCGAAGCCGCCCGCGACGCCATGTTCAAACTGGTGGACTGGGTGCTCGAATATTCGCCGATTGGTGTCTTCGCGTTGACGATCGTCAATTTCGGCCTGTACGGCCCCTCGATTGTCGGGCCCTACGTCAGCGTGACGGTAGGCGTCGTGCTCGGAATCCTGGTCATGATCTTCGTCGTCTATTCGGCGCTGCTGTGGCTCGTTACGCGCCACAGCCCGCTGGCCGTACTCAGGCGCATCCGCGAGCCGATGATCATGGCCTTCATCACGCGCAGCAGCGCCGCGACGCTGCCGGTCTCGATCAAGACGGCCGAAGACGACCTGCGCATCCACAACGAGCTGGCCAGCTTCTCGCTGCCACTCGGCGCCACGATCAACATGGACGGCGTCTGCGTCCACCTGCCCATGTTCGCCATCCTCGCCGCCAACATGTTCGGCGTCCACCTCACGCTCGGCAGCCTGATTCTGTTGGTCATGACGACCGTGCTGTCCTCGATCGGCGCCGGCGGTGTCCCCGGCGGCAGTCTCATGCTCCTCTTCATCATCCTCGAGAGCATGGGCCTGACCGCCGACCAGGTCGCGGTCATCGTCGCCCTCGCTCTCGGCATCAATCCCATCCTCGATATGTTCGAGACGATGAACAACGTCACCGGCGACCTCGTTTGCTCCTACGCCGTCGCCACCAACCAAGGCCTCGTCGACACGAACCGCGAAGGCGCTTTGGGACCGGCCCGGACAACCTCGTAGGGTGTGCCGTGCACACCGTTTTCCTGGCCGGCGCTGTCTCAGGCCTCTCTCAGGATCTCCGCGTCCTCTTCGGGCATCGAATGGTTGACGTGCACACCCGAGCCGATTTCAAAACCGGCGGCTGTCACCAGTCTCGGCCGGACCTCCACATACCAGTGCAGATACGGGGCGGACCGATTCTCTTTGGAGAAGCTCTTGATGATGTAGTTGTAATCCGGACCCTGCACCTGTTCGTCCAGTCTTCGAAGAACGTCCCGAAGAGCGCCCGCAAAATCGGTCTTCGCCTGGTCGGAGATCTCTGCGAAATCGGCTTGGTGTCCCTTGGGCAAAATCCATACTTGGAAGGGCACCTCGGCGGCAAATGGCACGAACGCGATGAACGATTCATTCTCGAAAACGAGCCGCTTGCCGCTCTTTCGCTCGAAGCCAATCATATCGCACAATACACAGGACTTCTTCTGGTCGAAGTACTCTTCGGCTCTGCGCTCCTGCACGCGTATGCAGCCGGGAATGAAAGCGCTTGCCACCAACTGAGAGTGCGGATGCATGAGCGAGGTCCCGGCTCGCTCACCGCGGTTCCGAAAGATGATGATGCACTGGATGTTCTCGTCCGTGGCGTAGATATCGACGTAACGCCTGTGATAGGTCTCGACGATGGCTCGGACCTGCTCGCCAGACATGGCGGCAATGTCGACATTGTGCGCCGGGGTATCAATAATGACCTCGTTGCGCCCGTAACCCGCCATCGCGCGATAGATGCCTTCCTGGTCTTCCCGTACGCTCGTTTCGGGCACCAGCACCGGATACTTATTGCGGACCACTCGTGTCTGCCAGTACTTGGGGTCCTTGCCGGGCAGCTCCATCACGATCTCCGGCACCGCCGCCTCATGGCCATGGCAGAAGGGACAATGGGCATCCCGGCTGGGAAGAGAGAGCCTGGTCGCCCTATTCCGGTGCACGTCAACGGGCCGTTCTCTTCTGCCTGTGGCATAGATGACCCACTGGCCGGTCGTCAAATCCTGTCTGATCTGATTCATCGTCCTTACCTGCTTTCCTGTATCATGCGTTGACGTCACGATACTAACGCAACCCATCGTCTGATTCCAGAACCGTTTTTCGGAGCGAATCGGTCGGCGAATCGGGCAGGGCCCGCCGCCTCAGGCGGGTTTCATGGCGATGATCTTGTCGATTCGCTGAGCCAGATCGGTCAGATAGGCCTCGTCACCGCCGCCGAGCTCCGTGGTCATGTATCCATCATAGCCGATCTCGTCGAGGGCCCGGCGGACCTGCGGCCAGTTGACGTCGCCTTCCAGCAGATTCGTCCACCGGTAGCCCTGGCGCTTGAAGTCCTTCAGATGGATGCGAACGATGCGCCGCCCGACCGTGCGCAGCCAGTCCTGGGCGTAGCCGAAGAGGATCATGTTGCCGACATCGACGTAGGCCCTCAGCCGCGGATGGTCGAATTCGTCGATGTAACGCGCGAACTCGACCGGGCTAAGCAGGAATTTGTTCCACACGTTTTCGACAGCGATGGTCACCTGCAATTGCTCGGCCAGCGGCAGCAGCTTGCGAATGTTCCTCTGCGAGCGCTCGTACGCCTCGGCGTACCTGACCGTCTCGGTCACGACGGCCGGAACCAGCAGCACGGCGTCGGCTCCCATCGCCTTGGCGCAGCGCATCGCGCTTTCCATACCCGCCAGACCTTTTTCGACCACCTCCGCCCGCGGGTCCGAGAGCGGGGTGTTCCAGCCGCCGAACACGAGCGAATGGATCGGCACGCCGGCCTCACGGGCGAGTTCGCCGCGCCGTTTCGCCGCTTCGAGGTCCGCCAGCGGAGAATCCTCGACGCCTTCGAACCCGCATTTCTTCGCGAGCGCAAATTTCTCCGCATCGGAAAGCTGTTTCGGCAGCATGCGGTACTGACACGCCTTCAGCAGTTTGCCCCCCTGGTTCCGGCCCCACACGCGAGCCGGCGAACTCAAGAATCCCGCCCCCGCCGTGACGATGGCCGCAACCCTAAGAAACTCACGACGCCCGGTGACGTTGTCGTTCATGGAGATGCCTCCTGTGTCTGAACATGCATCTGCCGCCTCGAACGGAAAGGGGCCGGCTCGGCCCACACGGATTCTACTGCGATTGCGCCGTCCCCGCCAGCGGTTTCCAGCACGAGCCCCTTCTAAATCGATCTAATCCCTTTGAAGGGCGTCCCTCCTCCATCCGACGGGCTGGAGCCCCTACGACTTCTTGTTGCCGACGAGGATGCCCAGACAGAAGGTCACGGCGGTCCCGATGGGAAAGTGCCAGGGCCAGGCGAGAGTGAGGTGGACGGGTTGGCCGTCGGGCGTTCGTCCGATGACGGCCATGCTGACCATCATGACCAGCATCACGGCCAGGCCGACATAGAGGATCTTCGTCGGCTGTTGACGGAGGTGACGAAAGGCTTGAACCAGCAGGACCACCCCGGCGATCAGCACGATCCATTGCGGCACCGTCTGGTGCCAGTTGAGGGCGAAGACGGTCAGCACCGACAGCGGCACGCCCCACATCAGACCCAGGTCGTCGCGGCGGGTCGGCAGGAAGGCCAGCAGGAACGTGCCCAGCAGGGCGCCGTAGGTATAAGCCGCCATGGCCAGCGCGAACTGGATCAGGTCGGCGTACGAGCGGGCCAGAACGTCGCAGTAGATGGCGAAGCCGGTCAGCAGGATGCCCCAGATCACGACGATGACGCGGGAGGCGCGAACGTAGTGACGTTCGGACGCTTGGGGCTTGAGCCACGGCTTGTACAGGACCGAGATCGTCGATTGCGAAAGGGCCGCCAGGAGCGAGTCGAGCGTGGAGATGGCGGTCGCGAAGATCGCGGCCATCAGGAGCCCCGACAAGACCGGCGGCATCACGTCCACGATGTAGACGGCGAAGACTTTCATGGAGTCATCATCGACGACGACCTGCTCCGGCCCCGTCAGCGGGATGTGCCGGTAGTAGACGAAGACGGCGGCGCCGACGAAGAGCAGCAGATACGTCAGTACCTGTGACAGCCCCGACCAGACGACGGCCTTGCGCGCATGATCCTGGCTCTTGCACGTGAACATGCGCTGCACCATGAGCTGGTCGGTGCCGTGCGAGGCCAGCGTCAGGAAGCTGAAGCCGATCAGCCCGCACCAGAGGGTGTAGGCTTCCCTGGGGTTGAAGTTGAGATTGATGACCCTGAGTTTCCCTGCGTGATAGGCCTCGGAGACGAGTGTGGCCAGGCCGCCATCGACCGTGGCGGCGGCGAACGCCAGGGCGGCCACCGCGCCAACCGTAAACAGCACGAATTGGATGGCATCAGTCCATATAACGGTCGTGATCCCGCCCATGATGGTCCAGCCGATCGAGACGATGCCGATGATGATGATCGACGTGGCGGTATCGGTGCCGGTGATGACCTGGAGGGCCTTGGCCGCGATGTAGACGCGGGCGCCCTGAGCCAGGATCCCACCGATCATGAACAGTCCCGTCGTGAGATTCCGGACGCGCGGACCCAACTGGTTGCCCATGTACTCATAGGGAGAATAAATCTCGCGCTGATAATAGACCGGGATGAAGAAATACCCGATGACCAGACGGGCCAGGATGGTGCCGAGCGCGAGTTGGATATACGTCATGTCGCCGCCGCGGGAGAAGACCAGGGCCGGCGCGATGAGGAAGGTGGCGGCCGACAGCTCGGTGGCGATGATCGAGCCGCAGACGGCGGGCCAGGGAAGCTTGCGACCGCCCAGGAAGAAATCCTTCATGGAGGCCTGCTTGCCCGCCAGCAGGCCGCCCAGAACGGTCGTCAGGACCAGATAGCCGGCAATCACAAGCCAGTCCCATCCGGTGAAGTTCCGGGAGATCTCATCGAGCGCTGTGCCGACCCGGCGGGAAGCAATCTGCTTCTCTACAGACAGCACGCGCTTCCGGGCTTCCTGGAGAAGGACCTGATGCTCGTTCACCATTCGTAGCGAGCGCAGGTGAACGGCTCCCATGCCGGGAAGCTGCTCAACGCGCTCGGCGAACGCCTTCCACCGTGTGCAAGCGCGCACGATTTCCTCATGGTGGGCGCGGGCGACCGACAGTTGCGCACGCAGCTCCTGCAACCGGGCGAGAGATACTTCCTTGTTCTCGACGGTAATCTCGGCGAACAGGTCCTCATCGGAGACTTCTTTCGCCCCGGCGTCGGATCGCGCCGGAGGTATCTCCGGCCCAATCGCATCCCAGACCGCGCGGGCCTTCGCCTGCAGATCACCGGGAAACGGCGCGATGAATTCCTCGAGAGAAATCAGGTCCTGGGCTGCGGCTACACGAGTGGCCGACAGGTGTATCAGCGCGCAAAGCACCGTCAATAGCACAAGGGAGAACAGACGTTTGTGCGCTGACATCATGCCGGTCCTGTCGCCTCCTCAATCGCCGGACGCAGCAACTGCCCGTTCTCCGCCAGGATCTCCAGGGCGCGCTTTGCATCCACCCGGCGGTAGTGCATGACGATGGCGACCTTGACCTTGCCTCCGGCGCGTTGCAGCAAGGCGCGGGCCCGTGGGCGCGGAAGCTTCGTCACGGCCATGACGATGCGAATGGACCGATCGCGCAGCTTGGCGTTCGTGGCCTGGAGATCGACCATGAGATTGCCGTAGACCTTGCCGAGCTTGATCATGGCGGTGGTTGTCAGGGTGTTGAGGACGAGCTTGGTGGCGGTGCCGGCCTTCATGCGCGTCGAGCCCGTGACGACCTCGGGACCGACGACAGGGTTGATGATGATCTCCGCGGGAAGCGAGCCGACCGCCTCCGGCGCGCAGGTGACGAAGATGGTTCCCGCGCCGATCCGACGCGCGCGTTGCAGCGCGCCGCGCACATAGGGGGTCATCCCGCAGGCCGCCAGCCCCACGAGCACATCTTTCGGCCTGAGCCGGTTCTTGTCGATCGCTTTGGCGCCATCATCGGCGTGGTCTTCGGCACCTTCAACGGCACGGACCAGGGCTCGCCGACCGCCGGCGATGATCCCCTGGACCAGGGTCGGCTGGACGCCGAATGTCGGCGGACATTCGGAGGCGTCGAGCACGCCGAGCCGGCCGCTCGTGCCGGCGCCGACGTAGTACAGCCGTCCGCCGCCGCGCAAGCGCTCCACGATCAAATCGACGGCCGCGGCAATGTTCCTCCGCTGCCTGCCGACCGCCTTGGGGACGAGCATATCCTCCTCGTTGATGAGCGTGACAATCTCCAGAGTCGAGCGCTCATCGATATTCTCACTTCTCGGATTGCGCTTCTCGGTCGTTGGCAGGCGTCTGTGTATTGTCATCTCCCTGGCACGATTTTCCCCAAAACGACCGGCTCGTCCGCCCCCGTCGCGCGGGGGACATTGTTGGCGATGCCCTTGATCGTGGCGTACGCCAGCACGGCGAAGGAAACGGCCTCTTTGGCATCCACACTGATTCCGAATTCGTCCGTCGAGCGGATTCTAACGCCTTCGAGCCGCCGCTGCAACATGTGTACAAGCGTCGTGTTGTGCGCGCCGCCGCCGCACAGGATCATCTCATCCGGCAACCGCGGCAGGAACGTGCGATAGGCCAGAGCGATGGTCGAGGCCGTAAACGCCGTGGCCGTGGCGACCATATCCTCGGAGGCCAGTCCCTCCTTGCGAGCCTCGCCGCGGAACCACTCGCAGTACTGCTGCCCGAACGCCTCACGGCCGGTGGATTTTGGGGGGCGGCGCCGAAAGAACCGGTGCCGCAACATCTCTGTGAGAAGCTCTTCATATACCTCGCCCTTCGCTGCCATCGCGCCGGCGCGGTCATAGTGGCGTTTGCCTTCGGTGATGAGCCGCACCATGCCGTCGATGACCATATTGCCCGGCCCCGTATCGAACGCGACAACACCTTCTTGGGTGCCGCGACCCGAGGGCGGCAGGAAGGTCACGTTGGCGATGCCGCCGATGTTCTGGACGGCCCGGCACAGATGTTCGTCTCGAAACAGCACCTCGTCGGCGTACGGCACGAGTGGGGCCCCCTCGCCGCCCGCGGCCATGTCGCGCGGCCGGAAGTCGGCGACCGTTGTGATGCCCGTGCGGTGCGCGATCCGGGAGGGCTCGCCGATTTGCAGCGTGGAACGAACGGTTCGCCCGCTGAACCGGCGGCCCTTGGGATCGTGGTAGATCGTCTGGCCGTGCGAGCCGATTACGTCGATGGATGCCCGCGGAATGCCGCTGTTGTCACAGAGCTCGATCACGGCGTCCGCAAAGACCTCGCCCAGGACGTGGTTGTAGTGACAGAGCTCGTCCAATCTCGCCGTCTCGGGCCGGCACAGCGCGAGAATGCTCCGCCGCATGGCCGCAGAGTACGCGAACGTATCGAACGCCAGCAGGCGAACGTCCCGCCCGGAAATGTCCGCGATGGCGACATCGACGCCGTCAGCCGACGTCCCCGACATCAACCCCGCCACCCGCAACGGTTCCTTGCATGCAAGCTGTGCGATCAGGTCACTCACGGCCGTCCTGCGATCGATATAAGATTGTCGAATGGATCGACAGGATTATACGCCCACCCGCGCGCGCCGGCAACCTGGGCTGAATCGCATTTACACGGTCGTGCGAAGATGGTATCAATACACAGGACCATCTCGATTCAGGCCGTGACGATTGGATGTTGGATATCGGGAACATGAGGAGTATGACCATCCGCCGGCGGAAGAGATCGGCCGGGAACTTTCCCCGAGCCCTCGGCATTTCCCTTTGCCTGGTGGGGCTACTCTGTTCGGAATCTCTGCCCGCACGTGATACGCCCCGCGTGGGGCCGGGGCTCGAGTACATTCACCATCGAATCGGAGACGGTCCCTGGTCGATCCACGTGGTGAAGGTGGAGCGCTCGCGTGCGCGGTTCCGCCTCGTCTCGACGCTGGCCGACGGCCACGTCTACGGCCTGGCCTCCGTCGCCGAGCAAGTCGCACGCCTGGGCGAAGCACAAGGCCGGCCCCTGGCGGCGGTCAACGGCGACTTCTTTCACATTCGCCCCGGGCCGTACCAGGGTGATCCTACGGGTCTGCATATCGCTCGGGGCGAACTGATCAGCTCACCAGCCGGAACCAGCTTCTGGATCGATGGCCAAGGTAATCCTCATATCGGGCCGGTCGCAGCTAAGTTCCGCGCGACGGGACCGGACGGTCTGAACCTCACGTTCACGCTGAATGCAGCGCGAGGCGACGATGCGGCGGTGTTGTACACGCCCGCCATCGGCGCATCGACACGCACGGGCCCCGGACTCGAGTTGGTCCTGGAGCGATCGGGTGACGGCGACTGGCTGCCGCTTCGGCCGGGGTGCTCCTGTCGCGCGAGAATCTCGACGGTCAGCAAGCAAGGCGATGTCCGGCTCGCCCCGGACAAGATGGTCTTCTCGATCGGGCCCGGGCTGGCCAAGGAACTGCCGTCATTGATACCAGGCGTCGCCATATTACTGGACCTTACAACTTCGCCGGACCTGACAGGAGTCGTCACAGCCCTTGGCGGCGGACCCATCCTGCTGGAAGCGCGCGAATCGCCCGAGTGGCGGCCGCCGCTGCCCAGACATCCGCGCACGGCTCTCGGCTGGAACGACGAACACTTCTTCATGGTGGTTGTGGACGGCCGGCAGGAGCCCCTCTCGGTGGGCATGACCTATCCGGAGCTTGCCGCCCTCATGAAACGGCTGGGCTGCGCCTACGCCATGAACCTTGACGGCGGCGGCTCCTCGACGCTCTGGCTGGACGGCCATATCATGAACTCACCCTCCGACGGCCGAGAACGCCGGGTCGCCAATGGCCTGATCCTCGTGTCGGCCGCCCCGGAGGAAACGGAGCAAGCTTCACGGAATCAATGATGTCGCAAGCCAAAGAAAGAGCCAGGGAGTTCCTTGAACGGGAGAAGGCGTTTCGCTTAGGCGAGCTGCTGACGGAGTCTTCGCATCCGAAGACGCGGCGGCTCTCGCAGACCATGCAGACCGATATCGAAGCGGGCGTTCGCCTGCTGCAATCGGTGGATGACGATATCCCGGCGGCCCTGGAGAGGATCTTCGCGCAGGAGTCGTTCGGCCGCCTCGTCGAGGCGCTGCGCGAGGCGATGCGCGCGGGCCGGAAGATCTTCTTCACCGGCTGCGGGGCCACGGGCCGATTGAGCATCCTGCTGGAAGCCGCGTGGCGAGAGTTCTGGCGCGCGATGGAGCCGCCCTGGGGCGAGGCCGCACGGATGCAGGAGCACTGCATCAGCGTCATGGCCGGCGGGGATTTCGCGCTCATCAAGTCGGTGGAGGGGTTCGAAGACTTCCCCGATTTCGGCCGGCGCCAACTGAAAGAGGCGGGCGTGCAGGCCGGCGACGTCGTCGTCGCCATCACCGAGGGCGGCGAGACACCGTTCGTGATCGGCACCGCCTGGCAGGGGCTCGACGTCGGGGCTCATGTGTTCTTCGTCTACAACAATCCGACTGAGCTTCTACGTCGGCACGTGCAGCGCTCGCGCGAGGTCATCGAGGAGCCGCGCATCGGCAAGCTCGACCTGGCAACCGGTCCGATGGCCATCACCGGCTCGACCCGGATGCAGGCAACCACGGCCGAGCTTCTCGTCGTCGGCGCCGCTCTCGAAACGGCCATCGCACGATTCCTCCAGGAAAGCGGCGGCCATGTGGCAAGACACGCTTACGCAAGCGTAAGCATGGCGCCCGAGCCTGCACGTGCCACGCAGGAGTACCGCCGGCTCTTCGAACGCTTGCTCGGCCAACTATCGAGCCCGCAGGCCGTGGCGGCCATCGCGCGGGCCGTCGAGTTAGAGGAACAGATCTACCGCAAGCACGGCTTGGTGACCTATCTCGCCGATTCCCTGCTGCTCGACGTTCTGACCGACACGACTGAGCGTTCGCCCACGTTCATGATGCCGCCCTTCCGCAAGGACGGCGATGCGATCTCGCCCGTGTCTTGGGCGTTCGTGAAGAATCCGCATCACCCAACGAAACAGGCGTGGCGCGACATGCTGCAGCGCGAGCCTCGCGGCCTGACGTGGGGCCCGAAAGTCTTCAGACAACTGAACGCGCCGATGTCGCTCCAGACGAATCCGCCCAAGCTCGACAACGCCGAAATCCACAGGTTCCGTATCGGCAACGAGCCCGATCCCTCGCGCACCGAGGCCCCCGACTCGGTGCTGGTGTGCATCCAGGCCGCGCATCTTCGAGAGAAAGAACATGCTTACGCAAGCGCAAGCATGGCACCCGAGTGGCGGGCCGGCTTCAAGAGGACAGCAGCGATCACGTTCGGTCCGGCCGCAGAGCCGCTCGACGTGGACGAGCACATCCACGTCCCCTGCGATCTTCCGCCGTCGCCCCTTCGACTGTGGGAGCGTCTTGCGATCAAGCTCATCCTGAACACGCTCTCGACGGCAACGATGGTCCGGATGGGCCGCGTGCTCGGCAACGCCATGGTCTGGGTCTCGCCCAGCAACAAGAAGCTCATCGACCGCGGCTGCCGTTTGATCATGCACGAGACCGGATGCACCTACGAGCACGCTTGCGAGATGCTGCACGAGGCCATGGAAGAGATCGCTCAGCGAGCCGAGGGCGGCGAAGAAGTCCCGTCGCCCGTGGCGCTGGCCATCGAGCGCATCCGAGGCAATCACACCGAAAGGACCCCATGAGACGCAATCGCTTCACAGCCCTCGCACTTGCGTTGCTCCTCAGCTTTTCAGCAAGCTGCCGGCTGGAGGATGCACGCTACGCGCACCTCATGCAGATCGATGGTGTCGTCGAAGAGGAGATCCAGGCCGGCCATTTCCCCGGAGCGGTGGTGCTCGTGGGCCGCGGCAAGAAGACCCTCTACCGGAAGGCCTTCGGTCTGGAAGTGGCCGAGCCGTTTGAGGAGCCGATGGGGAAGGATACTCTCTTTGACATGGCCTCACTGACGAAACCGATCGCCACGGCGGCGAGTATCCTGATCCTCGTGGACCGGGGCCGGCTCGATCCGGATGATTACGTGCGCGACCATCTGCCGGCCTTCGCATGCAACGGGAAGGAGAAGGCTCGCATCCGCCACCTTCTGACCCACACCTCCGGCCTGCCCGCGTATACGGATGCCAACAATCTGAAGACCCAGTACGGGAGCCCCTGTCCCGAGAAGGTCATCGAGAAGATCTGCACTCTCAAGGCCCAATCCGAGCCCGGGCAGGAGTTCCGATACAGTTGCCTGGGCTACATTACTCTCGCCGAAGTCGTCAGGGTCGTGACGGGACAGAGCATTGAGGAGTTCAGTCACGCCAATCTCTTCATGCCTCTCGGTATGAGGCACACTCGATTCAATCCGCCGGCGTCGTGGCAGACTGATATCGCCGCGACGGAAATTGTCGACGGCGAACTGCTGCGCGGCACTGTACACGATCCGCTGGCCCGACTGATGGCCGGCACGAGCGGCAACGCGGGCTTGTTCTCCACCGCTTCCGATCTGTCCATCTACTGCCGGACGCTTCTGAACGGCGGGACGTGGAAAGGAAAGAGAGTCCTCAGCCCCGCCGCCGTCGAGATGCTGACCAAGCCCCAATCGCACGGCCGGGCCTATGGCTTTGACGTGAGCTCGAGCTATTCCTGGGTCAAAGGTTCCCATACATCGGCGGATGCCTTCTGCCACACCGGCTATACAGGAACCAGTCTCGTCTGCGATCCCGCCACCGAGACCTACCTGATCATCCTGACCAACCGGGCCCATCCGCACGACAAAGGCGCGTGCAAACCGGTTCGCCGGAAGCTCGCGGAGATCGTCTTTGCCCCACCGGCGAAGCACTGATCTGCGTCACGGCATGATTCCGCGCGCCACGTGTTCAGCGCCGCCGCCTCGTTCCTACTGCTGCTCGGGAGGCTGCTCGACCGCGTGCAGGTGGTGCTTTTGCGTCCGCAGGTTGAGCTCATCGAGCTGCTTCTGGTCCACCTCGCTGGGCGCATCGGTGAGCAGGCACTGACCGCGCTGGGTCTTCGGGAACGCAATCGCGTCACGGATGTTCTCCGTGCCCGTCAGCAGCATGACGAGCCGGTCGAGTCCGAAGGCGATTCCGCCGTGAGGCGGGGCGCCATAGTCCAGAGCTTTCAAGAAAAAACCGAATCGCGATTCTGCCTGTTCACGCGAAATGCCGAGCAGGTCGAAGACCTTCTGCTGCATCTCCGGCCTGTGGATACGAACGCTGCCCCCGCCGATCTCGCTGCCGTTGACAACGATGTCATACGCCTGGGAGCGAATATGCGCCGGGTCCGTCTCGAGCTTGGGGATGTCGTCGGGCACCGGGGCCGTGAATGGATGATGCAGCGAGTCGTAACGCTTCTCGTCCTCATTCCACTCGAACAGCGGGAAATCGATCACCCACACGAAGGCAAAACTCTTCGGATCGTACAGCTTCAGGTCGCGACCCAGCCGGCAGCGAAGCGGCGCCAGGGCCTTGTTGGCCGTGGCCTCCTTGTCGGCTACAAACAGGAGGAGATCGCCGTCTTTGGCGCCGAAGCGCTCCACCAACTGTTTCTGCTGCTCGGGCGTGAAGAATTTGCCGGTTCCGCCGATGAACGTGGGCGTCGCGCCCTCCATCTTGACCTTGGCCCACGCGAGGCCCTTAGCCCCGTAGTCCATCACCAAGGTGGTCAGCGTCTTTTCGATATCGGCCCGCGAGTACGTCTCGCCCGCCGGGGCGCACAGACCTTTCACCACGCCGCCGTTCTCGATGGTCGAGGTGAACACCTTGAACGTCGTCTGTGCGGCGAGATCCGAGATGTCTTTCAGCTTCATATCAAACCGAAGGTCGGGGCGATCGATCCCGTAGTCCGCCATGGCTTCGGCGTAGGACATCCTGCGGATCGGCAGCGTTACCTCCACGCCCATGATCTCCTTCCAGATCCGGGCCACCAAACCTTCATTGACACGGATGACATCGTCGCTGTCGACAAAACTCATCTCGACGTCGATCTGGGTGAACTCGGCCTGCCGGTCCGCCCGCGGGTCCTCATCACGGAAACAGCGAACGATCTGGAAATACTTCTCCACGCCGCTGACCATCAGGATCTGTTTGAACAGTTGCGGCGACTGCGGCAGGGCATAGAAGCAGCTCTTGTTCAAACGACTGGGCACGAGGAAATCTCTCGCGCCCTCCGGCGTGCTCTTGGCCAGCATGGGAGTCTCGATCTCCCAGAATCCCTGCTCGTCGAAGTATTCGCGCGTGAGCGTCGTAGCCCGATGCCGGACCTTGAGCCGGCGCTGCATGTCGGGCCGGCGAAGATCGATGTACCGATAGACCAGCCGGGTCTCCTCGTTGGTCCTGGTGGCGGCGTCAAGCTCGAACGGAGGCGTCTTCGCCATATTGAGGATCTCGAACTGGTCCACGACGACCTCAATCTGCCCGGTGACCAGTTTTGGGTTCTCCAGGCCCTCCCCGCGCGGGCGGACCGTGCCACTGGCGGCCACGACCCATTCGCAACGCACCGTCCGGGCGAGCCGATGCGCCTCCGGCTGGATCTCGGGATCGAACACCAACTGGGTCAGCCCTTCGCGATCCCGCAGATCAAAAAACACCAGGTTCCCATGATCCCGGTAGGACTGGACCCAGCCGGCCAGTACGACCTTCTCGCCGGCGTCCTGGAGCCGAAGCTCCCCACAATTATGCGTTCTCTTCAGCATGTGAAGTCTCTCGACAGCGATTGGTTTCGGCAGCCCGAAAGAACGTCCTGCGGGCATCAAGCAAAACGCCGATCATAGTATACGCCCGCCTGCTCGTCAATAAGCACGTTTTAGACAGTCGATGGGAACGATAAAGGCTGCGAGTCTGTGCAGGCTCGCAGCCTTTTGGTTGGAGGCCCTGTGGATGGCTTAGTCACTGGTGCGAGCATTCGCGCCCCAGCGGTCTCTCATAAGAGAGGCCTTGTTTTGGAATGCAAGCCGGATCCAAGGGTAGGTTTGACCATTTATTAGTCCATCCGACCTCATCACTTCAAATCCGGAATCCCCGTATCACCGTGTCAGCCGTGACCGTCGTCACAGCGCGCAGCCTTGCGCCGTACAGCGAGGCACTCCTGAGAATCGACGCTCCGTTTCACTTATGCCTCACTGTATGCTACGACACCAGCCGACACCAGTTCGGAAAATCCTGATTTGTCCGAATACGCCGGCAGTTCAGCTCGGGATCCGCAGCGGACGACGGCCCCAAAAGCCAACGACGAGGCAGACTCGTCACACCCATGTCCGCCGGGGCAGAACCGCCTGGGATACCCAGAATCCTCCCATGGAACCGCCGCCCCCCATATGTCGAAATGTGAACATTCGGACAACATCGAACCAGGGAGGGTGCATTCTCCTTCGGTTATGACATTCGCAGGGAAAGCGGCCGCAAATCCCTATAAAAAAGGGAGTTATGTACACCTTGATCCATAAGTCGATGCCGACCTGTTAGGACGGATGGGGGAGGCGAACAGCCACAGGGCTGATGGGGTGCTGTGAGAAGCGCACTGCCGGCGGCGGCGTGCGGCCCGTCCGCCGCGGGGTGACCGCTCAGCCCACGGACACGCCGAGGCGCAGATGGGCGGACGCCGGGGTCGGCCGGCGTCAAAAGGTTCAAACAACGGGATTCAGGAAATTCCTTACAAACGAGACCGCGCCTGAGAAACAGCCGGAGCCCGGCGTCCCTCAGGCGACGGAGTCATCATGGGGAGATTGCGCCGTGTTTCAGGCCTATGCCAGCTCTTCTTTCTCCTCTTCCTGTTCCTCCTCTTGTTCTTCCTTCGGCGGCTCTTCCGCCTGCTCGGCCACAACCACCACGTGCACCGTGGCCGTCAGTTCCTCGGCGAACCGGAGCGTAACGTCGTGCGTGCCGACATGCTTGATGTGCTCGGGCATCTTCACGATCTCATCCGCCACCTCGAAGCCCTGGGCCCGCAGATTCGCCGCGATCATGGGCTCCGTGACGGACCCGAACAGCACACCCTGCTCGTTGGCCCGGGCGGCGAGCACCGCTTCGGCGCCGTCCACCGCCTCGGCGGCCTTCTCGACGCGCTTCTGCTCTCGGAGCCGCTGCTCCGCGCGTTTGGCCTTCTCTTGGGCGATGGCGCGGATATTCGCTTCGGTCGCCACCTTCGCCAGGCCCTGCGGCAGCAGATAGTTCCTGGCATACCCCTCGGTGACCTCCACGACATCGCCGAGCCAACCGAGCCTCTTAATATCTTCGTAAAGCAACACTTTCATAGCCGGTACCTCTTAAAATCGTTAGTCGATCGTCGCCGGTCGCGTGTGCTGGGCCGCTGATCCCCGGCGGCCGGCGATCGCTGAACCTCGGGAACAATCACGCCGAATACGGCAACAAAGCCATGAAACGAGCCCGTTTGATGGCCGCCTTCGCCTTTCGCTGGCAACCGGCACAGTTGCCGCTGCGCTTGCGCGAGTAGATCTTGCCCCGATTGGTCAGCAACTTCTGGAGGGTATCGACGTCCTTGTAATCGATGTACTTGATGCCACCCCGGCAGAAACGACACTGTGTCTGATCGCGGGCGCCCGCGAATCCCGTTCTTCTTCTCGTCGTTCTCTGTGTTCTTTGGGTTCTCTGTGTTCTCTGTCGTATTGCCATATCCTACCTCAGAGTCAATTGGTCAGCCGTCGACAGCCATGAAGGGGGGTCGCACACACGACCCACCTCAAGCGATCGCCGGCGATTAAAAAGGTATATCAGAATCCGGTATCGGTTCATTCGTCCGTCCGCCCGGGGAGCCGGCCTGCGCGTCATATCCCTGGTCGGACCGGTCGGGTCCGGGTCCGCCGCCGGTGCCCGGCAGGAACGTGAAGTTCTCCACCGTAACCCTGTGCTTGCTCCGTTTCGTTCCGTCCTGGCCGGTCCACGTATCGAAGGTCAAGCGGCCCTCGATGAGGATCGGCCGGCCTTTGTTCATGAACTTGTTGATGTTCTCCGCCATGCGGCCGAATGCCCGGCAATCCACAAAACAGGTCTCTTCCCGCTGACTTCCATCCTGAGCCGTCCACCGACGATTCGTCGCCAAACCGAAATCCACGACGGCCGTCTGATTCGGCGTGTATGAAAGCTGTGGGTCACGGGTCAGATTCCCCATCAGCAGGACCTTGTTGTAACTAGCCATATGCAAGCTCTCCGTAAAAACTCGGGTACCGCAACCTGCCCAACCTGTCCGCGCAGAGTCGGCGACAGCCGGTGTCACGCCGACGGGTCCGGTTGGCCCGGTCCCTCTGCAGCTTCATCAGGCGCGTCAGAGCCCGGTTCCCGTGCGGCCTGCCGCTCGGCGTGCTCCGTCACGACGGCACCTTTTGCCGCCTCGGACGCCTCAGCCGATTCTTCCCCTGCACCCGTTTCAGGCTGCTTGTGGGGTTCCTCGACGGCAGGAGTTCCCTCAAGCGGTTCTTCCTTCACCGCACTCGCGGTATCCTGCTCGATCATCTCGGGCGGTCGTTTCTCCGTGGTGAGAATCAGCACGCGCATCACCTTCTCGGACAATTGCACGTCCTTCTCGATGCCCGCGATTCGCCGGCCGTCGGCCTTGAAATAGCACAGAATGTAGGTTCCACGCGTCTTGTGGTCGATGTCGTAGGCGAGCCTGCGTTCGCCCCATTTGCGCATCGCGACCACCTCCGCGTCCGCTCGTTTCAGGATGTTCTCGATCACGGCCAGCGTCTCGTCCCAGTCGGCCGCCGCCAGGGCCGAATCCATCAGAAACATCCCTTCGTATAACCGCTTTGCAGTCATTTCCAAACTCGTTACCTCCCGATAAACAACACGTTCACGTCAACACGTAAGCCAGACAGGTGCAGCCGTTCTCACTCCTGCATTCTGTTGAATTCGTTCATCATCTTCTCCAAACCGAACTCAAGCCAGCACAGCACCGCATCCCGGGCCCTGAGAATCGCCTGATTCAGCAACGGTTTCTCTTCGGGCTCGGGTCGGCCGAGCACGTAGCGGACCGCCAGCGCACTCGGACACTGGCCGATCCCCACGCGACAGCGGGCAAACTCGTTCGTGCCCAGTTTTTCGACGATATCCGCCAAGCCGTTGTGCCCGCCGGCCGAGCCTTTCGCTCGAATGCGAATCGTCCCCGGCTCAAGGGCCCGATCGTCCGTGACGACCATCAGATCACCCAGATCCAGCTTGTAGAAGCCGACCGCCGTCGCTACGGGCTCGCCACTACAGTTCATGTATTTCCACGGCTTCATCAGTATGACCTTCTTGCCCTCGTACGGCCCCTCGCCGATTCGGGCGCCGAACTTGCGCCGCCCGACTTCGATGCCGAGCCGGTCATCGAGGGCCTCAATCACCTTGAACCCCAGGTTATGCCGCGTCTCCGCATACTCCGGATCCGGATTTCCCAAACCAACAACAAGTCTGACCTCAGCCATCCGTTTCAGACCAACACGGCACCGCCGACTCTACTACGACTCGGTGCCTTGGGGCTCTTCCTCTTCGGGCTCTCTCTCACGGATCAGCTCCGGCGCTACCGGCGCCTCTTCCTCGAGTTGCTCCGTGGTCTTGGCGACCGCGAGTACGTGGCAGGTCGCGACAATCGTCTCCGAGGAGCTTACGAGCTTCACACCATCGGGCAGCTTGATATCCCCGGCATGGATCGCCTCGCCGACGCCCAGGTCCTTGATGGATACGACAATCGACTCCGGGATATTGACGGCCAGACACTCCACTTCGATGTGATCCGTGTGCTCCTCGATGATTCCTCCCTCGTGAGTGCCCTTGGCCGTCCCCTTCAACTCAACCGGAACGCTCACTTCGATCATCTCGGTCACATCCACGCGCATCAGGTCCACGTGAATGACCTCACGCCCGAGATGATCGTACTGCAGGTCCTTGATGAGCATCTTCTGCGTGTTCCCGCCGATCGTGATGTCCATCAATCGGCGCCCGTGATGGAGGCCTTCTATGAAATCGTGGGCATCGAGGGAGACCGCCACGGGCTCCTGCTTGTGCCCGTACACGATGGCCGGGATTCGACCGCGTTTGCGGACCGCCGCTGCTGCATGCGAGCCGGTGTTCTCTCTCATCTCCGCCTGCAAGGATAATGTCTTGTTCATAAGGATCTCACCTGAAAAAAACTCAGCAAACCGAAAACTCTCTATCGCGGAAACAAAACGCTCTCGATCATACGCCCTGGCCAAAGAGACTGCTGACCGATTCATCCCTGTGAATCCGTTTGATCGCTTCTCCGAGCATGGCCGCGACGCTCAATACCTTGATCTTCTTAACCTTCTTTGCCTCTTCCGTCAGCGGAATCGTGTTCGTAATCACCACTTCATCGATCGCCGCCTTCTCGAGCCGCTCCAACGCCTGCCCGGCGAACACCCCGTGGGTCACTCCGACATAGACGCTTTTTGCGCCCCGGTCCTTCACGAGCTGCACGGCGCTGCAGACCGTGCCGGCCGTGGCAATGATATCGTCGCACATCAGGATATTGCATCCCTCCACGGACCCGATCAACTCGCCGGCCTGGACCTGCGAGCCGCTGATCCGTCTTTTATGGACGATGGCCAAGTCACCGTTCAAATGGGAGGCATAGCGCGCCGCCGTCTTGATGTTGCCCACGTCCGGCGAAACCACCGTAAGATCCGAGATCTTCTTGTCCTTGAAGTACCGGCTCAGCACCAGTTCGCCGGTCAGATGATCGACCGGGATATCAAAGAAACCCTGCAACTGATGCGCATGCAGGTCGATCGCGAGCACGCGGTCGGCCCCGGCCGTATTGATCAGATTCGCCACAAGCTTAGCGGTGATCGGTACGCGGCCCTCGTCCTTGCGGTCCTGGCGAGCATACCCGTAATACGGGACCACCGCCGTGATGCGCTTGGCGCTGGCCCGCCGCAGGCAATCCAGATAAATCAGCAACTCCATCAAGTGCTCATCCACCGGCTTGCAGGTGGACTGGATCACAAAGCAATCCCGACCACGCACGTCATCCTCGATCCGAATCAGCTTCTCGCCATCCGGGAACTTGCCGACCTTGGCCCCGCCGGTCGGGAGACCCAGGTACTTGCACACCTCAGCGGTCAGCCCCAGGTTGCTGCTTCCGGCAAATATCTTGAGATTGTCGTTCAGAAACATGTGGGTCAGTCCCTTGCTATTGCGCTTGTCGATCCTCTGTGTCCTGCTGCGACTTTTCCACCAACTTGTCCGCGTCCTCCTGCGAAACCACCATGCCCGCCCCGACGTGCGCCCCCGCCTTCAAGCTCAGCGGCGCAATCAGGACGGCGCCGGAACCAATGTAGCATCCATCGCCAACTGCCGTCTGGTTGACCTTCTCGCCATCGAAATTGGCGGTGATCGATCCGGCCCCGACGTTGACGTCTCGCCCGATAGCGGCATCGCCGAGGTAGCTGTGGTGCCGGGCACGGACTCCATCGGCCAAAGACGCGTTCTTTACCTCGGTGAATACGCCCAGCACGACATCATCTCCGATCACCGTCCCATGCCTGAGAAAGGCGAACGGCCCGATTCGGCAATCGCGGCCGATCTTCACTTCGCCGTGGATATACACGAACGGCTCGATCACCGTATCCTGGCCGATCTGCGCGCGGGCGTCGATCCAGGTGTTATCCGGGTCCACGATGGTTACGCCGTTCTCCATCAGCTCCTGCTGGATGCGGTGCTGCATGATCTTGCTGGCCACGCTCAATTGGACGCGGCTGTTGACGCCCATGGCCTCTTCCGGCCGGACCGCCGTGATGGCCACCACCTTGTGACCCGTTCCGATGATCACCGACAGCGCGTCCGTTAGGTAGTATTCCTGTTTGACATTGTCCGGCTTGACCCTCTCCAGGGCCTTGAGCAGAACCTGGTTGTTGAACAGGTAGTAGCTCGGATTCACCTCTCTCAGGGCCCGTTGCGCGGGCGTGCAATCGCTGTCCTCCACGATGCCCTGGATATTGCCGTAGGCATCGCGGATGATGCGCCCGTAGCCGGTCGGATCCTCAAGGACCGCCGTGGCCAACGTTGCCGCCGACTGCTCGGCCTCGTGCTTATCAATCAGGGTCACCAGCGTCCCGGCCCGGATCAACGGTCCATCCCCACAGAGCACAAGAGTCTGCCCTGTGAAATCCTGCAGGTGCTCCTTGCAGCACATGACCGCATGGGCCGTTCCCAACTGCTCGGGCTGCTCGACCCAGACGATGTCCGATCCATCGTCATTGAATCGCTCTTTCACCTGATCGGCGCCGAAGCCGACGACGACGTAGATCTTGTCGACGCCAACGCTTCGGCACGCATCGAGCACATAGGCGAGCATGGGCCGCCCGGTAACCTCGTGCAGCACCTTCGGCAGTTGGGTGTTCATCCGGCTGCTCACGCCGGCCGCCAACAAGATTGCTACCCGTTCAGCCATGACTCTCTCTCGAAATTCCGTTCACCAATTCATCGACCATCCGGAAAAACAACCTACCCGGCCAGGACTCGAACCTGGAATATGAGGACCAAAACCTCATGTGTTACCATTACACCACCGGGTAATCGAACCCAGGGATTCATGATCCGCGATTCTCAAGCCAGAACGCCCAAGATCCGTCCCGGACGGCGGGCAACGCAAAAACCGTAGATCGTCAGTCGATAGACCCAGACGCTGTCACGGAAACCGCCGTAAGAAGCGGTCTGGTAAGACCTTGTCGGAGGCTTGAGTCAGCCATGCCGTGATTCTGCTGACCCCTGCGGCCGCCCAGCGGCCCGAGTCTACCCCGTGCGACAAGGCAATCCTAACCGCCGGACTATACCGAATCCGATGCCCCCGGTCAATCTTTTTGTCGGATGCCGTGAAAAAAACCCGATCTCGGGCGGCCACATGCCCCAAACGCCCGCCTGAAAACCTTCCCAACTACTGCTCGGACGGCATTTCCCACATCCGGTCGCCCGCCTCGGTCGTGACGGTGGTCTCGAAAACGACCGGGATTGTCATCATGTCAAAAGGCCCTTCGGCGGAGGCGCCGATCTTCAGGTCGCCCTTGATACTCTGGCGACCCTTGTTGGAGGTAATCAGGCCGGTCTTTTCGTCGACCAGCAACGTGCCCTCCTGCGTTCCGGACAGGTCGGCCTTCATCTTCATGCCCCCGGCATCCATCGGAGGACCGTCCGGATTGGACCGAAGGGAGCTGAACTCCCCGATCGTGGCGACACCCCCTGCACGCTTCTGCAGGGTCCATTTGGACGCGGTCAGCGTGGGGAATCCTATGGTCCGGCTCGCCTCTTCCTCCCACGAATCGCCCTGCTCCACGGGCCCGTCCGGATAGACGGCCATCGAGGCCTCGGCCATCTCCTTGATACTGCCCTCGTCCAGGAACGTGTTCAAGACCTGCATCGTCGGGGCCGTCTTGGCGCTCGCAGGCATCTTCTGGAGCACCGCTTCCCGCAACTCCTTCATCCCCTCGATCTTCAGGACCTTGCCGCCGGGGCTTAGCTCCATGTCATAGCTCTGCCCGATCAGGGCGGCGAATCCTTCCGCCCCCGAAGGGACCGGCGCTTTGCGCGCGGAGTCGTAGTCCTGCTGGAGCATCGGATTGGTGCTCTTGAACCGCAACCAGAGGTAGGTGTATCGAATCCGCATGTTCCCCTGGCCATCCACCTCCAGCACGTCGAGCTTCTGTCCGCTACCGATGCTCTGATCGATGGTCTGCTGCTGATTCATGATGGTCTGGGTGATTTTCTGGTCCACGACCCCCTTCTGGTAGTAGGTCTTGCCCTTGCCGAGCTTCAGTTCGAGCCGGACCGCCGCGGCGCCGACCTCGCACAGAGCGAGAACGGCCAGGCACGCCGTGGTCACAGTCAACATTCGCGATGCGTGCTTTGTCATCTGCTCAACACCTCCAAAGTAGATTCCTACGGCTTCCCGTGGATAATACCCCAAGGAACACGCCACGGCCACGGAAATCCCCCAAGCATCAACCTGCCACGGGCTCAATGTCGATCTCGATCCCCGCCGCCTCGGAGTAGCTTGCACTCTCCGTCCAGCCCCAGGCGTGGGCCGTGGCTGTCTTCAAGGCCCTCCCCAGTGCGGCACAGGGATCGGCCGTCTCGCGAATGCCGGCCAGAAAGCCGGCCAGGAGGTAATCGCCGCATCCCACGGTGGACAGCACCTTGCCCTGCGTCCTGCAGCGGCCCGTCCAGGCGCCGTTCTTCGTCACAATCACCGCGCCATCGGTACCCCGGCTGATCAGAACCATACCGACCGTGTCCAGGAGCATCCGACCCGCCTCCGCAAGGGCGGCCGGCGTGTCCTCGATCTCGGAGTCGAGCAGCTCGCACAACTCCTCAACGTTCGGCGCAATCAACCAGGGCAAGCCGGCCTCCACGAGGCTCTTCAGAACGAGCCCGTGTGTATCAACGGCACTGCGCACGCGGTCGCCGTGGCAGGTCCGGACCAGATCGACGGTCTGCTTCAGCAGCGTGCCGGCAGGCATGGCGCCGGCAAATACGCACGTATCGCCGTCCCGGATCAATCTGCTCAGATCGGCGTTGAGCAGCGACAGACTGTGCCGGCAGGCCAGGCTGCTCCTGCAACGCAGGTGCATCTCCCGATGATTCAGCGTATCGAGGACCGTGATGTTCTGGCGCGTTCGGCCTGCCACATCGGTCATCTCTGGCTCTATGAGCCCCCCGAGCCGGGCCACGGCGGTCTGCATTTCTTCATAATCCTCGCGCCCCCACAGCCCCGCCGCGAGGCTGTCCAGGCCCATCCACGCCAAAGCGTACGAGACGTTGAGCGCCTTGCCGGCCGGCCGGACCACCTGCTCGTCGATCTCCACGTGCCGGCCCCAATCGAGGTCCTGGCCGCGACAACTGATGTCCCACGCCGGCGACAGACCAACCGTAACGATCCTTCCGTCTCGTTCCATTAGCCCAGCTTCTCCTGTCTGCCCGCTCGATAGCCGGCCTGGAGCTGCCCGCAGGCCGCTTGGATCCGCCGGCCCATTCTGAAGCGCGTCGTCGTCTCCACGCCGGCGTCCTTGAGCGCCGACGCGAACCGCCCGATACGCTCCCGGCTGCTCCCGCGAAACTCACACCCGGAATACGGATTGTGCTCGATCACGTTCACGTTGTGCACGAGCCCCCGCAACAGCTTCACGAGCATCCGCGCGTGATTCACGGAATCATTCACCTTCTCGATCAGCACGTACTCGAACGTCACGCGCTGGCGCGTCCGCGCCTGGTAGGCGCGCACGGCTTCGAGAAGCTCGCCAAGGGGATATTTGCGGTTGATCGGCATGAGCCTGCTGCGCAGCGCATCGGCGGGCGCGTTGAGGGAAATCGCCAGTCGCGGCTGCAGGTCCTCGTCGGCAAGCTGCCGGATGGCCGGCGTGATCCCGCACGTGCTGATCGTGATGTGCCGGATGCCGATGTTCTTTCCGGCCGCATGGTTCAGGATGCGAACGCTCTTGAGCACGGCGTCATAATTCTCCAAAGGCTCGCCCATCCCCATATAGACGACGTTGGTGATCCGGCCCGCGTCCTGCTCGACCGCGTTGACCTGATCGACGATCTCGCCCGCTGTCAGGTTCCGCCGCAGCGCGATCCGGCCCGTCGCGCAGAACGCGCAGCCCATCGCGCAGCCCACCTGCGTGGAGACGCACAGCGTCCGCCGCTGCTCTTCCGGCAACAGCACCGCCTCAACCCGCTCGCCGTCGCCCAGCTCGAACAGAACCTTTGCGGAGCCATCCCGGTCCGTCCGGCAGTCCACCACGCCAACCCGCGAGATGAAATACCCCCGCTCAATGAGTTCCGTGCGCAACGCCTTGCTCAGCGTGCTGACCGCGCCGAGGTCGTCACAGTTCTGGACGTGAATGAACTTGAAGAGGTAGCCGGCCAAATACTTCTTCTGCCCGAGCCCAACGACGAGCCGCTCGAGTTCCGCCGGCGCCTGATCCTTCAAGTCCTTGCCCATCCCAGGATTCTACCACATCGGCCTGCCTCCGTCGAATTTCGCAGTCATCACAACAACCTCATCCTGCACGCCGCCCAGGGTGTTGACAGCATGGCTCCGCGGGGGCATAGTCTTGCTCTATCGGTGATGAACAATCCAGAGAGGCAGATCTAATGCCTGTATCGGATGAATTCGCGGACTACGTTGTCGAGCAGCTTTCGAGCTGGGGCGATGTGTCTGTGCGCCGGATGTTCGGCGGGGCCGGCCTCTACCGCGACGGGACGATATTCGGACTCATCGCCGACGACGTCGCCTACCTCAAGGTGGACGACTCCAACCGCGACGACTTTCTGCAGGCAGGATCGGCTCCCTTCGCGCCCTATCCCGAGAAGGATAAGAGCGCCGTCATGTCCTATTTTGAAATCCCTGCGGATGTCCTCGAAGACCGAGACGAACTGGCCCGGTGGGCCCAGCGCTCCTGGCTCATGGCTCGAAAGAAGGGGAGGAAATAGCCCGACCCGCGACGGTGCGCTGTCGGCCGTCGCGCTTATGATCGAGCGAGGTCAGTCGTCCTCGTCGGGATCGGTGGAGAGGTAGCCTTGCTGGCCTTCCGTGGCGTAGGCCTTCTCCGGGACCCTCTCCTCGGGTTCGTCGGCGAGGTCGGCGTAGCCATCTTCGGCGTCGGCCTCCATCTGGCTGCGAAGCTGCTCGTACTCTTCCACCGTCACGAGGACCTCGCGGGCCTGGCTGCCCTTGTATTCGCCGAGGATGCCGGCCCCGGCCATCATTTCAATGATGCGCGAGGCGCGGGCGTAGCCGATGCTCAAACGCCGTTGCAGCAGCGAGACGCTGCCGCGCTTGGTCTCGAGGACCACGCGGACCGCCTCGTCGAACAGCTCGTCTCGCGGCATGTCGGCGGCGTTGACCTTGTTCAACTGCGTCAGCTCGGGATGGAACTGCGGCTCGGCGACCTCCTTGAGGTGCTTGACGATCCGACGGATTTCCATCTCGTCGAGGAACGTGCCCTGCGCGCGGATCAGGTCGCTGGTCCCGGGCTTGAGGAAGAGCATGTCGCCTTCGCCGAGCAGCGTCTCGGCGCCGTTCTGGTCGAGGATGATCCGGCTGTCCATGCGGGCGGCCACGCGGAACCCGATTCGGCACGGCATGTTCGACTTGATCAGGCCCGTGACGACCGTCGCCTGCGGCCGTTGCGTCGCTAAGATGATGTGAATCCCAACGGCGCGGCTCTTCTGGGCAAGCCGCACGATGTAGGCCTCGATCTCCTTGGAGGCCGTCATCATCAGGTCGGCCAGCTCGTCGATCACAATCACGAAGTAGGGCAGCTTCTTGGGGATCTTCGCCTCTTCTTCCGGCGTGCTCGGGTTGAAGCGGGCGATGATCTCCTCGGTGCCGAGCTTGTTGTATTCGGCGATGTTCTTCACCCGCGCCTCGGCCAGCAGGGCATACCGCTCGTCCATCTTCACGGTGGCCCATTCGAGGATCTGCACGGCCGTCTGCGTCTCGGTCACGATCGGGCACATCAGGTGCGGCACGGTGTTGAACGCCGTCATTTCCACCATCTTCGGGTCGATCAGGATCAGCTTCACCTCGTCGGGCCGCTTCGTCAGGAGAACACCCACAATGATCGTGTTGATGCAAACGCTCTTGCCCGAGCCGGTCGTCCCGGCGATCAGCAGGTGCGGCATCTTCGCCAGGTCCGAGACAAGCGCTTCGCCGGAAGAGTCCTTGCCCAGGAACAGCGGGATCTCCATCTTCCCGGCGCGCTGGCCCGCCTGCTGCATCATGCCCCTCATCCGCACCTTTTCCTTCTCGCTGTTCGGGACCTCGATCCCGATCGTGTGTTTGCCCGGGATCGGGGCCACCACGCGCACCGCCCCGGCGCCCAGCGCCCGGGCCATGTCGTTGGCCAGACTGGAGATGTGGCTGACTTTGACCCCCGCCGCCAACTCCAATTCAAACATGGTCACCACGGGCCCCGTCTCGGCGGCCACAACGCGGGCGTTCACGTTGAATTCACTCAGCAACTTCTCCAAAGCACTAGCCTTCGATTTGACCACTTTCTCCTGAACGGCGCCGAATCCGTACTCAGGCTCGGCAAGCAGATCGAGTGCCGGCAGGGTATAGTCATCGTAGGAAGGCTGGACGAAGGCCGGTTTCTCCGGTCTGGCCGGCGGTTGCCTGACCTCGACGACCTCCGACCGTTTCGCGGCCGCCACGTCGGGCGCATTCGCGGGTTCTCCAGGCTGTTCCTTCGGTTCCGGCTGCTCCTCCGCGACCGACACCGGCTGGCTCCGGACCGGCGCCGGCTCGGCCAGACTCTTCTGTCGGGCGCTGAGCCTCTGCCATATCTCCGTCAGGGCTTCGGAATGCTCCCTCGCGACCGCCCATGCGGGCACGACGAATCCTACGACACGCCGCAAGGCCACGCCGCCCATGGCAAACAATCCCACGATCAGGCTGTCCGCCAGCAGCGCCAGGCCGACGAACCACGTCGCCGAAACCACGATGAACGCACCGAGCCGCGCGAAATGGCTCTTGAGAAACGCTGCCGTCGCGACACCAAGCGCGCCGCCCGAGCCCATCGGGAACGTATACACCCTGTGAGGCCAAAAGGAGTAGAACGTCACAGAGGCCGCCACTGTCAGCAGCACCAGTCCAACGACCCGAAACACCGGCTGACCGACCGGCCGACCGGCCAGCTTCGCAACGCAATAGGATGTCCCGGAAAGCAGGATGATGAATACGCCCGGACCAATGTAATAGAGCAGGTAGTAGGCCAGAAAGGCCCCTATGGAACCGCACCAGTTCGCCGGCGGCTCGTTGTGCGGATAGGCATATTCGCTGGGCGCATCGGCGATATCGAAGCTCAGACAACTGAACAGCAGCACGAGGCACACGCCGACACCCAGGCACAGCAGGGCGGTCCTGGCGCCCGCGCCGAAGATCACTTCTCTCGCCTTGTTCCCACGCGTTCGTTTGTTCCTTTTCACAATACCACTCCTGCGGTGTGTCCGATAAAAGCCGCTTTCCAAATGTCGGTACGCTCCCCGTCCGGGTCCGACACAGGTGTATATCGGCAGTCCATCCCCGTTTTCTGTATTATTAGGCGGATTTCCGCGACCGCTACACGATCGACGAGAGGCGACCCCGCGCACATTTTCATCGACCCCGTCGACGATTCGCCTGTATATAGAGGCAGAAGCACAGTCGTCGGACTTAGGCAAACGGATCACAAAGAGACAAGGGCAATGAAGCTCTCGGTGGCCGCCAATTACGACTTGGACCTGGTTCCGCAGTTTGCGGGCTTGCCGGTAGCCGAGGTCTACGGCAAGTTCCCGGCCGATGCAGTCGGGGGCGGACGTCCGAGCTACATGGGCACGCCTCTGACCAAGACGGATCTCGCGGCCTACGTCTCGGCACTCGACCGGCAGGGCATCGCCTTCAACTACCTTCTGAACAGCTCGTGCCTGGGCAATCGGGAATGGGGTCGCCGCTGGCAGAAGAAGCTCACGCGCCTGCTGGAGAGCCTGGGGGCCATGGGTATCCGCCGGCTCACGGTATCCACGCCGTATCTCCTGGAGCGAGTCAAAACCACCTTCCCCGAATTCTACGTCAAGGTGGGCATCTTTGCCCAGATTGACACACCCCGGCGGGCCCGCTTCTGGCGGGATCTCGGCGCCGACGCCTTGACGCTGGAAAGCTTCTCCATCAATCGCGATTTTGCCGCACTGCGGGCGATTCGCCAAGCTGTCGATTGCGAGCTGCAACTGATCGCGAATCACCCCTGCCTGCCCAACTGCCCGATGCAGTCGTATCATCAGAACGGCTTCGCCCACAGTTCCGACGGTTCCCGCAACCTGTTCATCGACTACTGCTTCCTGAACTGCACGTTGAAGCGCCTGGAGGATCCGTCCATGCTCATCAAGGCCGGCTGGATCCGGCCGGAGGATACAGAGTTCTACGAAGCGATGGGATACGACAACTTCAAGCTGCTGGAGAGGGGCATGCCGTCGCCGGAGCTGCTCAAACGCGTCGAGGCTTACAGTCGCCGACACTCCGGCGAGAATCTCGCTGAGCTGATCCTGCCGTACGGATTCAAACAGGCCCCTGCAAAGCAGAGGTTCTGGCTGCTACGCCACTTCCTCCGGCCGTACCAGGTCCGACCCTGGAGACTGGCGCTTTTCTACTCCCTGCTGAAACGGCAAGGCATGTTGTGTGCCCTGGACCGCAATCCATTCCATATCGACGCCTCAAAGATTCCCGCGAGCTTCATCGAGGAGTTCGAGCGGCGCCAGTGCTCGCGCCTGTCCTGCCACGACTGCCGGTATTGCGAGGACATCGCGGCCGAGGCGGTGACGATCGATCCCGATTTCCGCCGGGAGCAGTCCGGGCGAATCAGGCGGGCCAGGCGGACACTCATAGATGGAGGGTTGTGGGGTGCTTGAGCAGCGTGCACGCGGCTCGGAGATTCTGGATCAGCCGGATGGCGACCCGTTGCTGGTGGAGCGAAGTTACAGGCTCATGAGGTTTGTGAACTGCACCGGCGGGGGAATCCGCGCCGTGCGCAAATTCCTCGCGCGAGAGCTCTCAGCAGTCGCCGGGGGAAAGACCGTGCGAGTCCTGGATCTTGGGACCGGTGATTGTGACATCCCGTTAGCCGTCGGCCGCTGGGCGAGCGAGCACGGGCACAAGCTGGAGTTCACGTGTCTCGACCACAATGCCAAGGCAATCGAAATGGCACGGAAGGCCATCGCCCGTCCAGATGACCATGGCATCAAACTGGAGCAGGCGGACGTCTTCCGCTATCAGCCGGCCGGCGTATTCGATTATGCCGTCGGCTCGATGTTCTTCCATCATCTCACGGCCGAAGAAATCGGCAGATTGATCGAACACCTGCGCGGTTTCGTGCGAAAGGCCGTATTGATCAACGATCTGCACCGCTGCCTGCTGAACACCATCGCGTGCCGTATCCTGACCCTCCCGGTCGGTCCGGAGGTCCGGCACGATGCTTTGCTTTCGGTCCGGCGGGGCTTCAAGCCAGCCGAGCTATCAGACATTCTGGTAAAGCATGATCCGGCGGCGGTTGTCGGCAGATCGTGGTTCTGCCGCGTCGTCGGGGTCGTCCGCTTCGACGGGAAGGAGGGACAATGAAAGCCGTACTGACAGCGCTGGCCACAGCCAATCCGAAGCGATACGCCTCGCAGCAGGAGATCTATTTCTTCCTCGAATCGCACTTCCCGATGGAGCAAAGCGAGCGCGAGCTTTACAGGGAGCTGCTGCTCAATGGGCCTATCCGCGGCCGGCACATCGCGGTGGATGCGGACGAGGAGATCTGCTCGCAGGATCCCGACTACCTGATCGGACGCTTCGCGAGGCACGGCCGGAAGATCGCCGCTGAGGCGGCACGGGCCGCCCTCGATCGGGCGGGACTGAAGCCCTCGGAAATCGAAGGACTCGTCGTGAACACCTGCACCGGGTACCTGTGCCCCGGGCTGTCCTCCTACCTGATGGAGGACCTCGGATTGCCGGCCTTCACGTCCGTGCTCGACCTGATGGGCATGGGTTGCGGGGGGGCGATTCCCAACCTGGAGACCGCCTCTCGCATGATCCAGTCCGGAGCGAAGAAGACGGTCCTGTGCCTGTCGGTTGAGATCTGTTCGGCCACGTTCTTCCTCGGTCCCGACCCGGACCTCATCGTCAGCAACAGTATTTTTGCCGACGGTGCTTCCGCCGCGGTTCTCCAGGCAAATCTGAACGGGAACCCCGGTGGCGGCCTCCTGCGATTCGTCGATTTCGAGTCGGTGACATTGCCGAAGTACCGGGAACAATTGCGCTACACGACAAGAGGAGGCAGACTGCGAAACGTGCTGACGCGAAGCGTGCCGGTCATCGGGGCCAAAGCCGTCGCGCAGGTGATTCACCGTCTCCTGGCGCGGCACGGCCTGACACTGGCCGATATCGACTGCTGGGCGATCCACCCCGGCGGGACCCAGGTGCTCAGGGCCGTCGAGAAGCAATTAGGACTCACGCCGGAAATGCTGCGATTCTCCTACGAAGTCTTCCGCGACTACGGCAACATGTCTTCCCCCTCCGTCATGTTCGTCCTGGCCAAGACCCTCCGTGACGCCAGGCCGCAGAGGAATGAGAAGGCCCTACTCGTCTCCTTCGGCGCCGGCTTCACCGCCTTCGCCGCCCTCGCCGAATTCTTGTAGCCACAACTGTGCCAGCGGCGGCCCCTGCAGCGGAACAGACCCTATTCGATTGATTTTGCCAAGAACAGCGGGCGGATGTGGCGGTCGTGGAGGTTGGTGGTGACGTTTTCGGCGACGGTGGGCTCGTATCGCTGCAGGGCGCTCAGGAAGCGGGGGCCCATGTCGGCGGCGACCTTGTAGCCGACGTGCAGGAGCTGGCGAAAGCTCGGATTGTACCGGCTCTCGGCCGGATCGTGGCGCAAGGTCGCCGCGAAACGCTCGCCGTCCCATTTCGCGACCTCTTCCGGAGCGGGGAGCTTTGTCTCGTCGATATCAATGACCGTCGCGTAGGGGCCGCATAATTCGTCCATGCGAGCCAGCGCCTTCGAGTAGACTTCGCCGGCGATGACGAGGCCCTCGCCGCCGGCCAGGGCCAGCCCGATCAACTCTTCCAGCCAGGTCGTGCCGGCGGTCTTGAGGTGCAGGCCGGCGTCGAACTTCTCGAGCGCGGCGTTGATGGGGCGGTAGATGGAGAACTTGTCGCTGCCGGAGTGGATGCTGAGCTTGAGCGTTTCGGGCAGCCCGAACTGGCGGACGGCGAACCGGATCACGGCCAAGTCCTGCTCGAACTCGACGGTGAACGCCTCCACGTCACTGACATAGTCGACGCCTTTGTTGAACCGTCCGCTGAACTTGGGCGCGATGGTCTCGGCCGGGATGCCCTCGTCGGCGATGGCGGCCAGGATGACGAGCATCTCCCTTGGGGTCTGCGGCGTGTCCGTCTCATCCATGGAAACTTCGGTGATGAAGCGGCCCGCTCCTTTCGCACCTTCGATGTGACGATAGATCCGGCCGGCCTGCTGCACCGCAATGAGGTATTTCGCCGCGATCTCCCGCAGGCGGGCCTCGTCGAGCTCGACAGGCCCGTCGATCCCCTCGATATGATGAGATCCGCAAAGACCGCCGTGCGTGCTGATAAACGCATCGACCTCGGCGCGGGGGGCGGGCCGACCGATGAAATCGGCCACGTCCAGCGTGAAGAAATCGCTCGCGTTGAGGAACGCATCCACGTTGGCCAGGCCGATGTGGTCGGCATCCACGAAGTAAGGCCTCTTCCAGTCGCAGGCGGCCGTGGCCTCGTCCGCCTCTTTGCGCACGTCCGCCGGCCTGGTGCCGATGATGCCGTGCTCGCGATTCGACTTGTTCCAGACGGGCGTGATATCGAGCCCCTGCTGTTTCGCCTGAATCAAGGCGGCCAATTGCGCCTTGCCCTGGTGGCCGAAGCGGTCCCCCATTCCGAAAGAGTACTTGCCAAGAATCATGTCTTGCCTCCGAGAGAGATTCGGTCAATGCGTGCGACTCGCCACCTCAGCGAGGCCGCTCCAGATGCCGATCCCGGCGACGCCGACAAGGTAGACTCCCAGGATCGTGGTATCCGCTGCATGCAAGCCGTGCATGATCCGGCGTACCTCGTCTCTCGCGGACAGCCACCTGCGAAAGACGATGGCCGATAGAAAAAAACCCCGCAGCGCATCCTTTCGCCACGGGGCAACGAAAAAGCAAACAAAACACAGTGTCACAGGGAAGCCAACCGGCTCCCGTCATTTCGGCTTCTCAATTCTCCCCGCCGGCTCCCCGGGCGCCTCCACGACGACTCCCAGGCGGCCAAGCTCGCCGGCCACATCAGGCTGCTTCGAATTCAACTGGAAACTCCGCACGAGATACGGTTTGGCTGTCGCCGTATCACCCTTTCGGAGATAATAGAAACCTATCTGCTTGTTGGCCTCAGCGGAGTCCGGCGCGACATCGATCGCCTGTTTCAAGGCGCGTAACGCGTATTCATCCAAGCCGACTTGCTCGAACGCGTCCGCCAATCGCAGTGTCTCGGTGACGGAAATGGCCGCCTGTCGGAGATAGCCGCTGGCAAACTGCTCGGCCTTCGACGGATCGCCGCGATCGACGAACATCTTCACCCACCCGGCCTGGGCCGGTTTGAATGCCGGGTCGAATTCCAGCGACAGGTTGTAGTAATAGTCCGCCTTCTCCCAGTTCTGCGACTTATGGTGCAGGCGGGCCAACTCGTAGTGCACCTGGGGATTCTCGAAATTCCTGTTCAACTCGGCAAGCAGATCCGCCTCGGTCCTCTCGCGCGGCGTCATCCCCACACGGCTCGACGGCCCGCTTCCGCCATCACACCCGCACAATACGAACAGGACGAAAACCAGAAGCGCAGGCGGCAACCACTTGCCTGTCATCGGTTTCACGTCTCTGTGCCTGCCCGTCATCATAACGCCTCCATATTGCTCCAGCGTTCCATCCTGAAAAACGCGCCTTCTCTTGGAGCGACGTGCAGCATTTTGCCAGCGCCCCTGCTAAAATGCAAGCGAAAAAAGGCGGCGAAGTAAAGAAAGTTGAAGTTTTCCCGGACTGAGTGACATCGCGGTCTCTCACGGGCGTCTTTTTCTCTATTGCCGTAATAAAATGGCCCCACGCGGCGACATATGTGTGGACGAGGACAGAGGAGCTTACGAGCCCCTCGTCCTTACGAGGTTCGGCAGCCGGGACAAGACGGGGACGTTCCTTGCAAGTGCATGACTGGCAAGTAATTGTGAAGGACTGCGGGCCGCTTGTTTGGCAGACGGCCTACAGGCTGCTCGGCAATCACGCGGATGCCGCCGACTGCTTCCAGGAGACGTTCCTGGCGGCGCTGGAGGTTTCCGGCCGGCAGCACGTGCGCAATGTGCCGGGACTGCTGGTGCGGCTTGCCACGACGCGCGCCATCGACACGCTGCGACACAAGAACCGTCAGGAGAAGCGCCGCACCAATGCGCAGGATCCGCACGACACGAGCGACAGCACCCCGGATCCACTCGGCCACGCGCAAACGCAAGAACTGACGTGGCAACTGAGAGAGGCCATCGGACAGTTGCCGCCGCAAGAGGCTAAGGTGTTTTGCCTGCGCTACTTAAGTGAGATGAGCTATCGCCAGATTGCCCGGCAACTCGACATACGAGTCAATGCCGTCGGTGTAACGCTGCATCG
>CBFDBY010000056.1:0-38583 GCA_965603165.1 uncultured Phycisphaerae bacterium | reverse complement strand
GCCGACGAGATCAAACAGAGAGGCTTCGTCACCGCAGGCAGCGCGACCCTCGCCAAGAACCGCACGGACGCCGTTGTCATCAACGCCAGCGGCTGTTTCAAACCGAATTGACCTCGCGCACAGCGTCAGCGAAAAAGGGCTGCGGACTTCCGCCCGCAGCCCTGAGTCGTTCACCCGATTCTTCGTTCAGGCTTCACACCTTAGCAGACGTCGATCCTGCTAATCACAGTCGGGATCGTCGCCGTCGATGTACCCGTCGAAGTCATCGTCGCAACCATTGTCGCAGATCTCTTCGGTCGGGCAGGTCACGCGGGTTCGGCACTCGTCGAACGCCTCGTTGATGGCCGTCACGGCGTCGTTGATCTGGTTGATGCTGTAGGGGCTGATGTCCTCCCCTCCCAGCGCCTCGTTCGCCTTCGCGAGCAACGCAGACACCGTGAAGCCGCCAAGTGACTCATACTGCTCGGGGCAGCCCTCCTCCTCTGCCGGCACCGTGCAGAACGGGTCCGCCGGAATGAGGAAGTCGCCGAGAGGCGAGTCCGTTATTGCGTTGCTCAGACACGTTGGTTCGAGCAGGCCGAGCCTCACGTTGAGCGACAGAGCAACAACCTGGCCGACCAGCACGTTGTTGATCTCGGGCTTGTTCTTCTTGACAAGGCTGTTTGGCAAATCATCGCAGTCCCAGGTACCAGCGGGCAGCACGGCAGCAGGTCCGCCAGCGGGCAGCCTCTGGATGATGCACGCGGGGGTATCGAACGTGATCTGACGGCCGGGCAGACCAACGACGACGGGACCGCCGCTGGCAATCAACGCGGCGATCAGCTCCGTCGTGGTCTGGCCACCGCAGGCCTTGCCGCCTTCGTTGCCATAGAAGCCCTGGGTGAAGCTACAGAACGTATCGCCTTGCACGGTGCACGTGTCACTGGCTGACTTGCAGATTGGGAAATCATCGGGATCGAAGCAGATCGTCGTGTCGGGAGGCAATTCTGCACATGCTTCTATCTCATTAAAGACATCCTCGCCCTGTGATGGCAAAACAGCCGTAAAATTAAGCGTCGTGCCATACGGTAGTTCGATGTCTGTACCGGCCGGGATGGTCGCGTCTGTATCATCGATAACGTCTTCGTCGAGCACCACGATCAAATCGACATCGCCCGTATTCGTAATTGTGATCCCAAACTCGGCATCTTCGCCTTCCGGAACCGGGTCAGTCACGCACTCCTTTGTTACCGTGAAGTCCACATCCACGATATCGACTTCCTCAACGGCGTCGTCATAGACTGTCTGTGCGAATTGCGTGTCAACGGCATCCACACGGACTTCATTGAACAACGGGTCGTCATCGGCATTGGGAATCGTATACTGAACGGTGAAGCAGACCTCATCGTCACCACCTTCTTCGTCATCGTCTGGGCCGAGGAGATAACTGTCACCGTTAGCCGCATAGAAATCGGCAAGTAAATCTCCAACGACGTCGTCGACGAGATCTGTGACCTCCAACTCCAGCGGACCACAGTTGTAGATGCAATAGGTGTAAGTCACCTCTGCGCCCACCGTGGCGACATCGCAGTCGACCTCCTTGGTGATCTCGATGCACGGCTCCGGTGGTGTGACTGATGCGCTCGCATTGTCCTGATCGCAACTCGGGTCTGCGCCCGGCTTGGTGAACTCAACAGCGTAGTAGCCACGGATGATGCCGGCTAAGGCATCTGCCGCCGTCACTGTATGCGTGCGCTGATAGATCAAGGGGGTACCGCCAGGAGTCAACGTCAATCCTGAAGCGACCAGTTCTCCCTCTTCGGGGTCGAGGCAGGGAAGAGGGGCGCCGCCTGGTGTCTCGGGAGGAGGGTTGTCAGGTCCGAAGTACCACAAATTGACGCCGGTGATAGAAGAGTCGCAGTCAGCCGAGGCCCCAAGTTGTATGGTGAAAATCGCGTCTTCGCCAACGACGTATGAGCTTTTGTCTGTTTCTATACCATCGTTCAACGTGCAAACCGCAGAACTCGACGCAGCCAGACCCAGCACTAGAACGTACATTCCGAATACTAACGGCTTCGAAAGTTTCATGATCTTGTTCTCCTTAACTAAAATCCTCACTTCCTAACTCACAACGACCGAGAGGCCTTTGTTGAGCCCATCCTGGTCCGCAGTGTTTTGAGTTACCGCGCCGGGCCTCCCGCCGCGGACGGTCATTTCACCAACTCGTCGTAGTTGGCGCGATCTTCCTTGCTCGCTCGCTGCGTATAGGCAACTCCTTTCTCCCCGCAAAGAACCACAGTTCTACTAATCCCTGGCGTCAATCCGCTCACTCTTGCTGGCAACACTTCCCCATAAGCAGGCTCCTTTCTTGTAGCATTAACATCCAGACGACGTCATGTCTGATTGCCCACGGCATCAGGCCCTTTCCCCATCTCTTTCGATTCTGAGGGAAAAGGGTCGCCACCTTCGGACGAGCACGTTCCGTAAGTTGTAACCGTCAGTCTCTCACCACCTTCCAAGTTCACGTAAAGCAGGCCCGCGAATTTCGCGGCATCCTCGCCTTCGGCGGGCAGCGGAGGCGTGATCTCCACCTCGACTTGATAAGTATTGCCAATCCTCTCCTGGCCCAGAACCTTCAAGAAATCACTCTTGGACAATACCGACTCAACCTCGAAATCCTCACCGTAGTTGCTCTGCACTGTGACTTTCCTTACGATTGGCTTTTGCGGCTCCGCATCAAGAACAATCAGGGACGGGGGCGTGACCTTGAATTTCGGGAGCACATTGAAGTAGATAGAAACTCCGGTACACTCCGGATGGGTCAGGCCGATACGAATTATGCCGGCTGAGCGACCTTGCAGTCTCTCAAGATCGACTCGGGGGTGAAGCACGAATTTGGTCGCTTTCATGGGCGGATCCACATCAGCAGTCACGCAGTTGGAAGTCGACGTAACGGTCTTCACGGCAAATGGCTGATTATCGATGCTGGTAAGCGTAATCGGCGGACAGCCCGCATTTTCCCCTTTGAGCGAGAGCGTCAGCCTCTGCGGCTCATAGGTGACTTTCGGAACAATCTTCGCCTTTATCGTCAGTGTCACCTTGGGGTTTGCCGCATCGTTGCTGCTGACGTAAAGATGTCGCCGCATCGTGCCGGCGCTGCGTCCCGAACGATACTCCACTTTCAGCCCCCCGGTTTGGCCCGGCATCAATTCCTCCTTTTCGAGCTCGGTAACGACGCCGCAACACTTCTTCACTTCGGTGATTCTCAGCAGGCTCGCGCCCGTATTGGCGAACTCGAATTCTCCGACGCATTTCTTTCCCGGCGAGACCTCACCGAAATCATAGAGGGTGCTCGCAAAGGTGATCTCCGGCTTGAGCCGGCCGGCGGGCGTCCCTGGCCGCGCGCCGACACCCGTCGCGCTTCCGCAGCCAAGCTGTGAGATCAGCAGCAAGCCAACAGGAGTGAAAAGTAAACGCGAACACCGTTTGACCATGTTGCCTGCCTCCCTGCTGGTCGTATGGCGGATCAACAGGTGCGCCGGAATACGCACGTCTGCGTTTCTCTTCACCGCGAAGACTGGACGAGGCATCCGAAGAATCCGAGATATGCCTGCCCCCTGCATCCGTTTCGCGTCTCCTTACGCTCTACCCCAAATGATTGACTGACACGTCAGCGGCACCGGCCGCTCGCATGGACCCACACTCAGTGTACGGCGGTCACTCCGTCACCACCGCTAACTCACCTTTTCGCCTCATGTCAATCTAAGAAGTCCTTCCCCACTAGTCCGTGGACCTTCTGGCCCAATCCGATCCAAAACTCTCCTGTCACGCGGCGCCGATTACATTCGGCGCGATCTTCTTGAGTTTTACTTGGAGCGTAAACCCTCAGTTCATTAATTCGATAAAGGCGCGTATCATTTTTTCAGCGCCCCCCAGCCGCCGCACGCTGCCGCGCCAGCGTCCCCCGATACATCATGCGGACACTGACTGCGAGGTCATGCTGACCCATACGCACGTGAAGGACATCGGTCGCGATCGACTGCTTGTCCTCGGGAGAGGGAGGCGTTATTTCCACCACAAGACGATACCCATTCGCTACCTTCTCCTGAGCTGTGACCTTGACAAAGTCCTTCTCCGATTCGATCGCATCGATCGTGAAATCGGCGTGCACATCGCTGAGGATAGAGACCCCGCGTTTCGTCGCCTGTCCCGGAACCGTGTTAAACAGAACAAGTTGTGACGGCAACGCCCGGTATTCCTGCTGCACCCGAAACGGAACGAGGAGCCTGGTCCTCTCCGGGCACGTCAGCATCAATGCGATAGTGCCGGAGGTGCGGCCACCAAGCCTGTCTGCGTCCATCCGAAGGGGCAGCACGAAGCTCGTTGCTTCCACGGCCGGGTCCACCTCGACGGTGATGCAGCTATTCGTAGAGCTGACCGAGGCAATTGAGAAGGGTTTGCCGTCGGCGCTGGTTAGAGTGAGGGTCGGGTTGGCCGCCTGCTCCTCTACGAGCGAAAACTGCACAGCCTTCGGCTGGTAATCCACTTTGGAGACGATCCTGGCCTTGAGGGTCAGTTCCACCTTGGGATTGGCCGTATCGTTGGATGTGACGTAGAGATGCCGCCGTATCGAGGTGGGCCGAGAGGTGGCGTTATACTGAACCTCTATAATCCCGCTTTCTCCCGGCGGATACTCGGTCTTTCCCTGAGCCAGCTTGGCCGAGACGCCGCAGCATTTCTTGACTTCAGTAATCTCCAGCGTGCTGTCACCCTCGTTGGTGAACTGAAAACGACCGGCGTGTTTCGTGCCGGGCCCGACTTCGCCGAAATCGTACACCGCGGTCTCAAACGCGATCTTCGGCCGACCTGCAGCCTCGGCCGGCTGCTGCGACCGAGCGGGCTCGTGACACCCCGTCTGTACGAGCAGAACTGAACCTGTGAGAAACGAGAAAAGAAGAATGTGGATGCACTTCATGGCTGCCTGCCTCCGTGCAATTCCTTGTTGCGCCGGCCCCTTCCCTGGCTGAAGAACAACAACGGCCAGAGGCACCGACAAACCCTGCGTCCGTAGGAACGCACAAGCTCTCACGGTGCTTGCGCACGGCCGCCTGCCCCTTGTATGCTATTCTCGGCGACCGTTCGGGGTGCATCCTATGGTGGCGACCGGGGCCTGTCCATTAGGGGAAATACGTATTTTTCGAAGAAAATTTTCGGCGGGATATGAGTGTGTGCCGGGCCATCGGAAAGCGCTGGGTCTCGTTAGCGGGGTGGCTCGGGTCGCAGGTGCTGTTGGGCCCAGACGGACAGGCCGGAACCCAATAGCAGCACCGCGCCGAAAAGCGCTTGCAGACCGGTCAATCGTTCCTGAAACATGATGCTCGACAGACTGAAGACGACGAGGGGTTGGGTGAGGATCACGAGCATGGGGATCGTAGCCCCGATGCGTTTGATCGCGGTGTAGTACAGGACATGCCCGAGGGCGATGGCGGTCACCGCCGAGAACACGACCGCCAACCACGGCTCGGCCCCCATGTTCAGCGACTTGGCCGGATCGCCGAACAGAAAGGCGCAGACCGCCAGACCAATCGTCGTGTAGATGCTGATTACGGAAAAGCCACAGCGCGAGTCGATGTCCCTCAGTGAGACCTTCACGGAGATCGTGTAGACCGCCCACGTGAGGGCCTGGGCCAGTCCGAGAATGATGCCGATGCGCGTGCTTGTCGCAGCGAAGTCTTCCTTGAAATACAGGACGCCGAACAGGCCCGCGAGAGACAACGTCAGACCGGCCCAGAAACGCTTGCTTCGAGCCAGCGGTCTTTCCTCGCGAAAGACGATGAGCGAAAAGCCCGCCACCCACAGGATGGACGTCTTGGACAGCAGCGTCAGGAAGGCCGGGCCAAGATAGTAGAAGCCTGCCGCCCATAGACTCTGCATGGTGACGTTCGCAATGGAAGGGAGGATCGCCCGCCGCCACGTTCGCCTTTCGAAGCGGCCCCGCACCATCAGGTACAGCAGGAAAGGCAGCCAGAAAAGGCAGGCGACGGAGTAGCGCAGCATGTTCTGCGTCCAGGAATCCACGTGCCCGGCGAGGTACTTGATGAACAGCGGGCCGAGCGACCAGCAGCAGAGGGCCCCGAGGCAGGCGGCTGTGGCGGTCATGTTCACGCGGCCGGTCGGCGTCGTGTCACTCATGTCAGCATCTCGACAACGACGCCGGCGACCTCTTCGCTCGCCTTCTTTTGGGTCAGCGGCTCGACCACGTCGATCAAATCGTTGCTGATGCGCGTCAGGCCGTCTCTGTCCTGGAGGTACCCATCGACCCTTTGCACGATCGGCTCGATTGACCTGAAGTACGGCATGAACTCAGGCACGAGCTCGCGGTCGGCCAGGAGATTCACCAGCGTGAAGAACTTCGCATAGACCACCCATCGGCCGATCAGGTGCCACAGGATCGGACTGGATTGGTACAGGATGACCATCGGGCAGCCGGCCGAGGCGACTTCGAGGGTCGCGCTGCCGCTGGCGACAATGGAGAAGTCCACGACGTCCGCCGTGTTGCGGACCGTATCGACCGAGTACTCGCACGTGAACTCCGGGATCCGGGTCTGTTCGAGCAACTGCCGCCGCTCCTCGCTGGCCGCGACCACGATGAAGCTCGCGTCCCGGTACTTGTGTTTCAACTGAACGGCAATCTCCTGCATCGGCCGCCACAGCGACTCGATCTCAGCTAACCGCGAGCCGGGCATCAGGGCGATCCTCGCCTGTCGCGCCTCGAAATACGAATAGTCCTTGCGAAAGCTCGTCAGGTCATCCGGCAGTTTGTCGAGCAGCGGATTCCCGACAAACGTTGTATCAATTCCCCTCTGCCGGAACCACGGCTCCTCGAACGGCAGGATGCAGCACAGCTTGTCGCAGAGCCGCCGGAGTTTGCGGATGCGCCAGCCGCCCCACGCCCAGAGCTGCGGCGCGACGTAGAACATCGCCCGGACGCCGGCCTTCTTCGCCGCCCTGGCCACGTGAAAGTTGAAGGACGGCGAATCGCACACAATCACCAGATCGACGGGGTGCTCGCGCAGGTATCGCCGCACCCGGCGAATCAGCTTGTAGAAGTGGCCGACGTGAGCAACGGCCTTGTACGTCATCACCGCCCTGCCGACGGTGCTTTCGATCAACTCGCACCCGGCCGCCGCCATCTTCGGTCCGCCAATCCCCACGAACTCGAACGGCGCACCCCTGTCCTTCAGCGCAGCAATCAACCCGGCACAGTGCGCATCGGCACTGGGATCATTCGCACTCACAAACACACGTTTACTCTTCTTCGCATCAGCCATAGAACGCCAGTTTCTACCACGCCCGCCCCGAAACATCAACCGGCCAGCCTCTGCACGGTTCTCAGATGGGCTTGAGAAAATTCTTGATTTCGTCGCGAACAGTATGTAACTACGTGAGTATATTGACACATAGAAATGGATGGTGGGCATGGCCCACCCTACGGAATGCAGAGGTTTGGATGATGATGGACAAGAAGAAGAACCTGTTGTTTGAGCGGCAGGCGGAGATTGCCAAGGCGGTGGCGCATCCGCTGCGGGTGGCCGTCATTGATTTTCTCAAGGACGGGGAGAAGTGCGTCTGCGACATCGCCGAGCAAGTCGGCTCGGAGCGATCGAACGTCTCGCGACACCTTACGGTGATGGTCCGGGCCGGCGTGCTGAGCTGCCGAAAAGAAGGGCTGAAAGTCTTCTACAGCCTCAGGACGCCGTGTATCGCCGAGTTCCTTTCCTGCGTCACCCGGGTCCTGAAGCAGCAGGCCAGGGAAAACGAAATGCTGCTGGCCGCGCTGTAACGGAGACACGAAATGGACTTCCGGAGCGAATGTAAGAAGCTCATCCTCATTGTCGGGGTGTTTCTCGGGTGTTTCTATCTACCGGTAGGCGTGGCCCGCTTCAACAGTGCCGTGATGGAATCGCTGCATCTGGTCAAGTGGTACGCTCGGGAGCACGTTCTGCTGTGCCTGGTGCCGGCGTTCTTCATCGCGGGCGCCATTGCGGTCTTCGTAAGCCAGGCTTCCGTGATGAAATATCTCGGCGCGCGGGCCAACAAAGTCCTGGCCTACGGCGTGGCCGCTGTCTCGGGGTCGGTCCTGGCCGTCTGCTCGTGCACCGTCTTGCCGCTGTTTGCCGGCATCTACCGGATGGGCGCGGGGCTCGGCCCAGCGACCGCGTTCCTCTATTCCGGCCCGGCCATCAACATCCTGGCGATTATCCTGACGGCGAGGATTCTGGGCCTGGAACTTGGCATCGCGCGGGCCGTGGGAGCGATCGTCTTCAGTATCGTCATCGGGCTATTGATGCACTTGATCTACCGTCGTGAAGAGGCCGACAAAGCCACCAATCAGATGGCCATGCCGGAACCCGGAGTCACGAGGCCGTTGTGGAAAAATGCGCTGTACTTCGCTTCCATGGTCGGGATTCTGGTCTTTGCGAACTGGGCCCGTAGCGGCGACGTGCGCGCCGTGCTGCTGTGCTGTCCCGGCGGATTGACCACGTACCAAGTCGAAGGAACGGTCGTCAGTCGGACCGAAAAGACCGTGACGATGATCGACGTTGATGGCAAGGAACGCGAGTTTGACGCCGAATTGCTGCTGGGCACCGAGGACATTGGCAAGAACAGCCTCTACGAAATGATCCATCATCTTCGATGGGGCATCGTGGCCGTCTTTCTGGTTGCATTCGCCCTCATGCTCGGCGCCTGGTTCGGCCGGGGTGAGCTGCGCGAATGGGTCGATGCCACCTGGGGCTTTGCCAAGCAGATTCTGCCTTTGCTCTTCATCGGCGTCCTCGTGGCCGGCTTCCTGTTGGGTCGACCCGGGCCGGATCGCGAAGGCATCATCCCGGCCGCATGGGTCAACGCCGCCGTCGGAGGAAACTCCCTCTGGTCGAACCTCTTCGCCTCGGTGGCCGGGGCCTTCATGTACTTCGCCACGTTGACGGAAGTGCCGATCGTGCAGGGGCTGATGGGCGCGGGCATGGGCAAAGGCCCGGCGCTGGCGCTGCTGCTGGCCGGTCCCGCCCTGTCGCTGCCGAACATGTTAGTGATCCGCTCGGTTATGGGAACGCAGAAGACGCTCGTCTTCATCGTGCTGGTCGTCGTCATGGCTACAATCTCGGGAATGGTATTTGGCGCCTTCTTCTGAGCCAGGTGAACAAATGGAAATTCAGCCCATAGGAACGATTCATTCGTCCTTCCGTGATGCAAGTGGCGTGCCGATTCAACCGGTCTTTGCCGAGGGCAGTGAAGGGATCGTGGAGCTCCTTCCCAGGTATACGGACGCCCTGGTCGATCTGGATAGCTTCGAGAAAATCTGGCTTCTCTATTGGTTCGACCGGGCAGCCGCGTTCCAGGCGAAAGTCAAGCCCTACATGGATGATGAGGAACACGGCCTGTTCGCGACGCGGGCCCCGGCGCGCCCGAATCCGATTGGCCTGTCCTGCGTGAGATTGGTCTCAATCGAGGCAAACATACTTCGTGTTGCCGATGTTGACATTCTCGATGGCACACCCCTGCTGGACATCAAGCCGTACGTGGCGAAATTCGACTGCTTCGAGGTCAGGCGGAATGGGTGGCTGGATGCGACGAGGACAGAAGACAGAAGATCGGATAAGCGATTTTTCCAAAGCGACAAGGGAGGAAATGTCCAATGAACAAGATTCAGATCCTGGGGACCGGATGTCCGAAGTGTGAGAAGCTGGCGGAGAACGCCCAGGCGGCCGTGGAGAGTGCGGGCGTCGAATGCGAAGTGGAGAAAGTCACCGACATCAACGAGATCATGCAGTTCGGCGTGATGCTGACGCCGGCGCTGGCCATCGACGGACAGGTGAAAGTCGTCGGCAAAGTGCCGTCGCCGGACGAGATCAAGAAGATGCTGACGTAGTCGAGTAAGGTAGCAATAGGATGGATCGAAAGGAGGTCGCAATGGGCCAAGGCAATCGAGATGAGTGTGCCGAGGCTGACAGATTGATCTTCGCGTGTTCCGGGGCCGCCGACGTCGGCGAGATCAGCGACCGAGCCGCCCGCAAGCTGACCCGGGACGGCCTGGGCAAGATGTTCTGCCTGGCCGGGGTCGGAGGTCGCGTGCCGGGAATCCTGGACAAGACGCAGGCCGCCTCGCGCATCGTTGCGATCGACGGCTGCTCGCTGGATTGCACGAAGAAGACCCTGGAACAGGCCGGGTTTGCGAAGTTCGAGCACGTGCGTGTCACGGACCTCGGGATGGAGAAAGGACAGTCGCCGGCGACGGAGCGGAACATCGAGATCGTGGCCGAGGCCGCCGGCTCGCTGCTGGGCTGATTTGAGGTTGTCTGTGTTCGCATCGACCGACGCAATAACACGACCGCTTCTTCAACTGTACGAGTGTCCCTGTACCGAGGCGAAAGGCCGGCCGCTGTTGCTGCTCGGCGTGTTCATCGTGGCGGTCGTCGTTGCAGGTTGGATCAAAATGCGCGGGAAAAAGAAAGGTGGCGTATCTATGAATGCTACATGGAAAGTCCTTGTCGTGGTGGCCCTCGGGGCCGCGGTCGGCGCGGTGTTTGCCCTCCGGCAGAATGCAGACCGCAAGGAACCGGCAATCTCAGATTCCGGGTCAGCGGAGGTGGCAAAAGTCCAGACCAGCTCGCCGGCCAATGGGGGCGAGCCAGGCAACGCCGGGCCCCTGCCCCGCCTCGTGGACCTCGGGGCCGGTACGTGCATCCCCTGCAAGATGATGGTGCCCGTGCTCGAGGAGTTGAAAAAGGAGTACGCCGGCCGACTGAGTGTCGAATTCTACGACGTTCGCGAGGACCCGGGCGTGGCCGCCGAGTACGGCATTCGGGTCATCCCCACCCAGATATTCTACGATGCCGCCGGCAAGGAGCTGTTCCGCCATGAAGGGTTCATCGGCAAGGAGGACATCCTCGCCAAGTTCAGAGAGTGCGGCGTCGATCTAACCGGCGGCGCTGCGCAGGCCCCGGCGTTCGAGCGGCTCACACCAGGCAAAACCGACGGCCGCCCGAAGGACAGCATCTGCTACATGTGCGATGGGGACATCGAGCCCAAATCGCTGGCGACCGTCACGACGGACAAGGGCCCGGTCCGGCTGTGCAGCCCCCACTGCTACTTCATCATGCATTCCTGCCTGACCCAGGACAAGGCCGATTTCGAGACGAAGGTCACCGTCACCGACTGGGCCACGGGAACGCCGGTCGCCATTTCGCAATCCACATTTCTCTATGGCCAGGACGAGGCGACCGGTCGGCCCTGGATCAGGGCCTTTGCCGGAAGGGACGCTGCAGCCGCCGAGCGCGCCGCCAACGGAGGCAACATCCTCGCTTTAGAGGCACTTCAGCAAAAGGAAATGTCCCACCGGTGCGGGTTCTGCGATCGCGCGTGCTACCCGCAGGATGCCGCCGAGGTCATCGTGGAAGGCGGCGTCCGCACGTGGGGCTGCTGTTCCCACTGCGCCCTGGGCGTGGCCGCCAGGACCGGCAAGGACATTGAGGTCCATGAGAAAGACCGCCTGACGAAGCAGGCCGTCGTCGTCAAGACGTTTGGTGGGAAGATCGCTTCCCTGGAGCCATCCACGGCGGTGGCGTGGTTCGGACAGCGGCAAAAGCCCGACGGCACGTGGGGCTCGGCCGGCTGCTTCCACCAGGGCTTCTTCGTCAACGCCGACAACCTGAAGAAGTGGGTCGAGCAGAACCCGTACGAAACGGGCCGGCTCATCAGTATCAGCCAGGCACTGGCCGACAAGATGAAGCTCTCGCCCGAACAAATCCAGAAGGCCTGCAAGATCGGCGAATGCGCACCAAAATAAGTGGCTGTGAACCTGTTTGGAGAAAATTGCCACCAGGAGAAGAAGCTGCCGGAAATCGGAGTCAATTGAACGATGGAAAGACTCTTTACGACGTTGACCAGGGCGGTGGAAGCGACCCCCGCCATTGCGATCTCAGCGGCGTTCCTCTGGGGAATCCTCAGCGTCCTGCTGAGTCCGTGCCACCTGTCGAGCATCCCGCTGATCGTGGGCTTCATTGACAAACAGGGCCGCATGTCCACGCGGCGAGCGTTCGCGATTTCGACACTCTTCGCCGTTGGGATTCTCATCACGATCGCCGCCATCGGGGTCATTACCGCCGCGGCCGGGAGGATGCTGGGCGACGTCGGCCGATACGGCAACTACTTCGTCGCCGTCATCTTCTTTCTCGTTGGGTTGCACCTGTTGGACGTCATCCCCATGCCCTGGTCCGGCCCGGGGCAGGTCGGCATGAAGCGTAAGGGCCTGCTCGCGGCCTTCATCCTCGGCCTCGTCTTTGGGATCGCCATCGGCCCATGCACCTTCGCGTACATGGCGCCCATGCTGGCCGTCACGTTCCGGGTCGCCTCGACCGCCCTGCTCTACGGAATCATCCTGCTGCTCGCCTACGGCGTAGGCCACTGTTCCGTCATCGTCCTGGCCGGCACCAGCACCGGGCTCGTCCAGCGATACCTGAACTGGAACGAGAAATCCAAGGGCGCCGTCATCGTCAAACGAATCTGCGGCCTCCTCGTCCTGCTCGCCGGCCTGTACCTGATCTATATCGCTCATTGACAATCATGCGGCAACCACCGTTTCTCGCAACAGAACGACATTCGTAAGGGAGAAAAGACAATGAATCGAAGGGAGTTTCTGGCAACCACGTTCATGGCGGGTACGGCCTCGTCGGCCACCGCCGTCGGCCAGGGCAAGGCTGCGCCGAAGATCGTGGGCATCTCGTGCAGCCCGCGTGAGGGCAAGACCACCGCGTCGGCGATGAAGATCTGCCTCGATGCAGCCCAGGCCGTCGATCCTGCCGTCACCACGGAGTTGATTGAGCTTGCCGGCCGCGATATCGGCGTCTTCGATCCCGCCGACCCCAAGGCCACTCAAGGCGGCTTCGCGGACCTGGTCCCCATCCTGTCTGATCCAAGCGTTGTCGCCATCCTGGTCGGAACGCCGGTGTACTTCGGCAACATGACGTCGTTGTGCAAGGCCTTCCTCGACCACTGCATGGCGTTCCGCCGGGCGAAGTTCGCGTTGAGCGGCAAGGTGGCGGGCATCGTCGCCGTCGGCGCTGCCCGCAACGGCGGTCAGGAAATGACCATCCAGTCCGTGCAGGCCGCCCTGCTCTGCCAGGAGATGATCGTCGTCGGCGACAGCCGGCCCACCGGCCATTTCGGCGCCACCCTGGTCAACGATGGCAACGACAGCATCGCCTCGGACGAATTCGGCACCGCCACCGCCAGGAACCTCGGCCGTCGCGTCGCCGAAGTCGCGCTTAAGCTCGCAGCCGGGACGAAATAGACGCCCGGCAATAGCTGATGCCAGCATAGACAAGGGCGTTTATCGCACCCAGGTACCAGCGGAAAGAACGTAAGTTCGGGTGAATACCCCCTTGTCCCCGCCGGTACCCTGCAAAGCGCAGATACCCGTTGGTCCCGCCCCAAGTGCGGGTATGGCCATCATTCTGCGTAGGGCTCGCCCACTTCGCAATTGGACTCCCCGCCGAGGAGCGGGAAAGATACAGGTAAAGCCGCCTCGGTTCCGTGTCGATATATGTGTACAGCGACCGTAGAGGAATCACCACAAGATATGGACACGAATTGGCTGGAGAGAGGACAGGAAGATGGCGAGCTTCGGACAGATCAAATCAGTCGACATCCGAGAGTTGTGGTCGAATGAGGCTCACGATTTTACGCCTTGGCTTGCGGAGAATGTGGGCCGTTTGGGCGATGCCCTCGGGATGGACCTGGAGGTGACCGCACGCGAGGCGGACATCGGGGACTTCTCGCTGGACCTGCTCGCAAAGGATCTCGGCAGCGGCCGACCGGTTGTCATTGAAAATCAGTTCGGTGCTACCAACCACGATCACCTCGGCAAAGTCATCACGTATGCAGCCGGCGTGGATGCCGTAGCGGTTATCTGGCTCACCGAATCGGTGCGGGACGAGCACCGGCAGGCACTTGAATGGCTCAATCGAAGAACAGATAGCGAGATACACTTCTTCGCCGTCATCGTCGAGGTCATCCAAATCGATGAGTCTCGCCCGGCGGTACAGTTCAGGTCCGTTGTGTATCCGAATGAATGGCAAAACGCAGCCAGGGAGACGGTCGAGCGGCAGGCTTCACCTCGGATGGAGGCATACCGCCGTTGCTTTCAGATGGTGCTCGACGAACTCCGCGAGAAGCACCACTTCACGAAAGCAAGGGCTGCCCAGCCACAGAGTTGGCATTTCTTCCCATCCGGTGTTCGGGGTGTCGGCTATGCTACAAGCTTTGCCCAAGGGGATCGGGCTCGCGTGGAACTCTATATCGATCAAGGGGACGCCGAAGCGAACAAGACGCTCTTCGATTCCCTGGCCGCTCAAAGAGCAAGTATTGAGAATGAGCTTGGAGAATCGCTCGAGTGGGAGCGCCTTGACGAGCGGCGAGCGTCCCGGATCGCGCTCTATCGTGAGGGCCACATCAAACTGCCTGAAGAGGAACTGCGTGAAATCCGCGACTGGATGATCGAGCGTATTCTGCGCCTCAAGCTGGTTCTTGGCCCAAGGCTCGTGCAAGAGGAGGGAGCGCTATTGGCCAACGCGGCCTCTACATGACGATGGCGGAGGGGATGTTGGGGCTTTCCGGGTTCGGTGTGACCTTTTCCTTCGTCGGCGAGATCACTAGGTCCATGTCCTCCATGGGGACGGCACCGAGGAGAACACGATCCCCGAGAACCAACGCCCCCGCATAGCAACTGCGGCCCAGACACGTGAGCTTGACAGGCCCCACATAGGGAACCACCTCCTTCTTCCCGTTGGCGACCGTCACTTCTCGACGCTCCGCTTCTTGCAGGTCAAGCTGGATCCTCACATGCTCCGGAATGCATAGAGTGACCGCACCGGTATCTACCAACGCTTGTACAGGTACCGGCTTGAGCTTGGGTTTCCCGGGATTCGCGAGCAGTACGTCAACTTTGATGAGCCCCATCGCTTCTCACCTACACAGTGTACAAATCAGTCTACCCAGCCATCGAATTCTCCTGCATGGACAGCCTGCATTGTACACAAGCCTCTGGCGAGTGTCAATGGGAATCCCGAAACACCAGAGTCGATAACCTCGCAGGTGGGCGGCACACCTATTGTTCTCGGAATCGATCTCCCCGGACATTTTTGTAATTGACTCGTATTTCGCGGCAGATATACTTCGTTAATTGGCGAAATATAATAGGTGTGTATGCGTGAGGTCTTGGACATAACGAAGGCGTTGGCCGATGCGAACCGGCTCCGAGTGCTGATGGCGCTGACGGGCGGGGAACTGTGCGTCTGCCAGATCGTGGAACTGCTCGGGCTGGCGACTTCGACGGTATCGAAGCACATGTCCATCCTTCGGCAGGCCCGGCTGGTTGACAGCCGCAAGGACGGTCGCTGGATGTACTATCGACTGCCCGGCCGCGGCGCGGCCAGGCCGGCCCGCGAGGCGATTGCGTGGGTCCGGCGGAGCCTCGCAGAATCCCCACAGGCCGTCCAGGACAGGAGAAAGCTGGCCAAAATCCTCGCGATGGACCCGGAGCAGCTATGCAAGAGCAGATAGCGAGAAAGTTGAAGGTGCTGTTTCTGTGCACGGGCAACTCGTGCCGAAGCCAGATGGCGGAGGGCTGGGCCCGGCATCTCGGAGGCGACGCGATCGAGGCGTATTCGGCGGGCATCGAGACGCATGGGCTCAATCCCAACGCCGTGAAGGTCATGGCCGAGGCCGGCGTGGACATCTCGGGGCATCGCTCCAAGCACCTCGACGAGCTTCGCGATATCCCCTTCGATTATGTCGTGACGGTTTGCGACCATGCGCACGAGCATTGCCCCGTATTCCTCGGCAAGACTCAGGTCGTGCATGTCGGCTTCGATGATCCGCCGCGGTTAGCGAAACAGGCGAAGAGCGAGGAAGAAGCATTGAACGGTTACCGTCGCGTCCGCGATGAAATCAGAGATTTTGTGCTGCGCCTGCCGGGCGCGCTGAAAAGGCAAGGATGACGATGATGGATGCCAGGACCAAAGAGTTGATCGCCTTGGGCGCTTCGGTGGCGGCCAACTGCCACCCGTGCGTCCGCCACCACATGGGCAGGGCGCGGGAGATGGACATTGACCGAGCGGAGATTCAGCAAGCCCTGCAGGTCGGCCGCATGGTGCGAAAGGGCGCGGCCGATCAGATGGACGAGTTGATCGCCGAGCAGCACAGTGGCTGCTGTGGGACGGGCGGCGCGACGTGCAGCGAAACGAGCGAGGCGGAGAAGGTGCGGGAGACCGTAAGAAAAGGGTACGGCCAGATCGCCCAGGGCCAGTCCGGCTGTTGCGGCGCCCCGCCCGAGCGGCTTGCCGAGGCGATTGGCTATACGTCCGACGAGCTTGCCGCGCTGCCGGAGGGGGCCAACATGGGGCTCTCCTGCGGCAATCCGACGGCCCTCGCCGGGCTGCAGCCGGGCCAGACCGTGCTCGATCTCGGCAGCGGCGGCGGATTCGACGTGTTCGTCGCCGCGGCCAAAGTCGGGCCCACCGGTCGCTCCATCGGCGTGGATATGACCGCCGACATGGTCGCCAAGGCCCGGGCGGGCCTGTCCGAGTTCTCGAAGAAGACCGGGCTGGCGAATGTGGAGTTCCGCCTCGGAGAAATCGAACATCTGCCGGCAGCCGACGCGAGCGTGGACATCGTCATCTCGAACTGCGTCATCAACCTCTCGCCGGACAAGCCGCAGGTATGGCGCGAAATCGCCCGTGTGTTGAAACCCGGCGGCAAGGCCTGCGTCTCCGATCTCGCTCTGAAGAAACCGCTTCCGGAAAAGATCCGGCAGTCCGTCGCTGCGTTGATCAGTTGCGTCGGCGGAGCCGTTCTCATCGACGAGACGCTGCGGATGGCGCGGCAGGCGGGTCTGCACGACGTCACCGTAAACGAAAAGGCCTACGACATCGACGTGATCGCAGAATGTAACGACGAGCTCTACAGGCAGGTCAAGGAGTCATTGCCGGCCTCCGTCAAGCTCAGTGACTACGTGGCGAGCGTCGATGTGACCGCCAGAAAGGCCCCGGCCTGTTGACAGGCCTATAGACGGAGTTTCCTCATGCCCAAGCAGGCTCCAACGATCGCAACCGGAAAAGGCCTCAGCATCTTCGAACGGTATCTGACCGTCTGGGTGGTTTTGTGCATCGTCAGCGGGATTGTCCTCGGCAAAGTCGCCCCGGGCGTGGCGAAGTCGCTCGATGCCCTGGCGATCTATGTCGGCGGTGCGCCGGTCGTTTCCATCCCAATCGCGATATGCCTGTTCTTCATGATGTACCCGATCATGGTGAAGATCGACTTCGCCAAGGTGCTCCGGGCCGGCAAGAACCCCAGGCCCGTGCTGCTGACGCTGATCGTCAACTGGGGGATCAAGCCCTTCACTATGTTTGCCATCGCAACGTTCTTTTTGGGCTACGTCTTTCGCGGGATGATCCCCGACACGGAAGTCGTCAAGGACGGCACGGAGGTCGAGTTGTTTCGCTCATACATCTCCGGGGCCATTCTGCTCGGCATCGCGCCCTGCACGGCCATGGTGCTGATGTGGGGCTACCTGGCCAGGGGCAACCAGGGCCATACGCTGGTCATGGTGGCGATCAACTCGCTGACGATGTTGGTGCTTTATGGCCTGCTGGGCGGCTGGCTGCTGGGCGTCAACCGGATGCCCGTGCCGTGGCAGGCGCTATTGCTGTCCATCGCCATCTATGTCGCGCTGCCGCTCGTGGCGGGTTACTTCTCACGCAAGTGGATAATCCGGGCGAAGGGGCAGGCTTGGTTCCAAGCCCGGTTCCTGCACGTGCTGACGCCCGTGTCGATCATCGCCCTGCTGGCGACGCTGGTTCTGCTGTTCAGCTTTAAGGGCGAGACCATTGTCGCCAACCCGCTGACGATCCTCTGGATCGCGATCCCGCTGTTCATTCAGACGGTGCTGATCTTCGGCATCACGTATGCCCTGGCAAGACTGCTTAAGTTGAGCTATGAGGACGCCGCCCCCTCGGCGATGATCGGCGCCTCGAACCACTTCGAGGTCGCCATCGCCACGGCCACCATGCTCTACGGCCTGTCCAGCGGGGCCGCGCTCGCTACCGTGGTCGGCGTGCTCATCGAAGTGCCCGTGATGCTGATGCTGGTTCGGATCTGCCTGAGGACGAGAGACTGGTTCCCGGGCGGCGAGATCCTATCGCAAGAACCTGGAGGCATCGAATAGACGCCAGCGAATCCGACGGTTCCATAGCCGCAGAAACTTCGCCGCCATCGTCGGCACTTCCGCCCTATGCCTCCATTGATTCTTCCGCCTTACCTTCCAGGAGTTTCTCAATGAGGCGAACGTCTTTGGGGATATGGACGGTTATGTACTCACCCGCTTCGATCTGCGTATACGAATGATCCAGGAGGCCGTCGAAGAGAATCGTCTCGTCCGGCCCCAATCGGTAGGTCTTGTCCTCAATCCGAAGCTCGACGCAGCCGCTCAGGACGTAGCAGAACTCGTGCACATCCTCGTGCAGGCCCATCACGTGGACGTGATCGCCTTCCTCCGCAATCACGCGGATGAGCTTGCCCTTGTCGTAGCGCGCCACGCGGCAATTCTCCAGCCCCTTGTCCGCCTTCGTCAGGTGGCTGGGGTCCTCGGTCTTGGCCTTTCGTCTCTGCACGAGCCGCCGCTCGGCAAGCCCGATCAGGTCCCTCGTGGAGATCTGCAGCGCCCCGGCGATGGCGTCCAGCGTCTTGAGAGACGGCATGGTCTTATTGGTCTCGACCGCCTCGACGGTCGGGTACGTCACCCCGGCCCGGGCAGCCAGGGCCTGCAAGGTCAGGTTCAGACGACGCCGCAAGACGCGGATCATCCTAAAATCATAATTGCTGTTCACAGCAAGCTCCTTCGTAACCTTAGATGCGGCACGGCCGTGCAGTCGATGCCAAGCTCCAACCTCTTCTCTCCGAACGCCATACTACCACAAGAGTTATGCCCCGTACAGTCTTCTTTGGAAAGCGGGCCCGCTGCCGCAATCAGCGCCGATGGATTCCACGCCGAAAGAAACTGATTTTTCGCTTGACACGTCTGCGGCTGATCCGTAGCATTGTTTCGTTCTTTGTGAAGTGCATAGCTTGACCGCAGGTCTCGAAGCATCGGCTTTGGGATAAGCAAACGGGAACGCGGTGAAAATCCGCGACGGTCGCGCCGCTGTAAGCGTCTGCTCCGAAGCATTCGGAAATCCGCGAGGCGTAGTCCACTGTTCGCTCCGAGCGAATGGGAAGGGGCCTCGAGGTAAGACGCGAGTCAGAAAACCTGCCTGCAGTCGATGGCACTTGCCAGGGAGCCCGAACGCAAAACATCGCGTTGGGGAGCCCTTGTTGTGTTCTCGCGACTTGGAACGCACGTGCGGTCGGACCGGGCTTTGCAGGCGTGGTCTGCGGAAATCATGAATATGAACCGTCGTTGCTCTCGCGAGAACGACGGTTTTTTTATTGTCCGCAGCCGGTCTCGCGATCTGGGCCGCTGCCGAAAAGGAGGTAGAACATGAGTTCCGCGACCCGCCCATCACCGCGCCATGCGCTTCACGCCATAAAGCCGAATGGCCCTGCAGTAACGGCCGTCGGGATGGCCTGTATGCTGTCTCTGGCCCTGGCCGCAAAGTCGGCCGCAGCGATCGTAACCTTTGAGGACCGGTCGTTGCCGCCGGAATCTTACTGGAACGGCGCCGACGGCTCGGGCGGATTCCGCAGCGGAGGGGCCTTCTTCGAGAACCGCTACACCGTCTACGACGACGTAGGCTTCTGGGACGGCTTCGCCTATTCCAACCGGACCGATACCGAGACAAGCAGCATGGAGGGACAGTACACCGCCATCCCGGGCTCCGGGCAAGGCGACTCGGATACATACGGCATCGCCTTCGTCGGATGGGAAAAGCCTCCGACGATGACCCTCAGCACGCCCCAAGAACTGCAGGGATTCTATGTCACGAACAACAACTACACCTATTACGACCTCATCCACGGCAGCGGAATATCGAAGCCGTTTGGCGGCCAGACCGGTGATGATCCCGACTGGCTCATGCTCTCCATCACCGGCAAAGACACCGAGGAAAACATCACCGGCACCGTCGATTTTTTTCTGGCCGACTTCCGGTTCGCCGAAAACGAGCAGGACTACATCATCGATACGTGGAAATTCGTCGATCTAACCGCGCTTGGCGAGGTCGCATCGTTGCAGTTCACGCTGGACTCCAGCGATACGAGCGACTGGGGTATGAACACGCCTGCGTATTTCTGCGTCGACACTGTTGTCCCGGAACCTGCGACCATCTTGATGCTCGGGTTGGGCGCATTGTTCGCCGTGCGCGGCAGGAAGTAGCCAACGCACATCGGCGAGAGACCGCTATGATGCCAAGACAAATGATGACATGGTTTCTTGTGATTGCCGGCGCCGCGACGGTCCAGGCCGGACCCTACCCCGAAACCGGCGTCAATGGCTATGTCGACGCCACGACGCGCCGGCACGCCGACCCGCTCGACCCGAACGCGGTTCTCAATCCGATCTTCCGCGGCTGGGCGACGGCAGTGGCCGGGTACGCGCCGGCGGACCAGGTGTGGTCGGGGCCCGGCGTGTGGAACGATCCGAACAAAGCCTTGGGACCGGCGACCGGGCACAACTTCGATATCGTCAGCCTCGGTGAGCTGGACGCGGCCGAAATCATACAAGGGCTGCCGCCCGGGTATGTCACGCTCGTCTTCGCCGACCCCTGCGAGCCCAACGAGGCGACGGCGATCCGCAACGGTAAAGGATACGACTTCGCCGTCTTCGAGAACGGCTTCATCTCGCAGAGCAGCACGGCGCTGGGCTCCCGGCAGGGCCAGATGATCGCAGAACTGGCGTATGTGGAAGTCTCGTCGAACGGTCGGGACTTCGCACGCTTCCCGTCGGTTTCGCTCACCGACACTCCAACGGGACCGTACGGTACCGTCGAAGTCAGCGACCTTCACAACCTGGCCGGAAGACACCCGAACGCTAACGGCGTCTGCACCGGCACGCCCCTCAATTTGCAGGAACTTGCGGACCATCCCCACGTCGTCTCGGGCGCGGTGGACCTCAACGACATCCGGTACGTACGGATCGTGGACGTGCCCGGCAACGGCGATTTCCGCGACGCCGCCACGACGCACATCGCGCCGGAGACATGGCCCGACTGGGCGAACTACATCGAGGACCATCCGGTCTACGACGCATGGCCCACGTTCGGCTCCGGCGGCTTCGACCTCGAAGCCGTCGGCATCCTCCACGAACAACAATACTCGGCCGATATCAATCTTGACGGAATCGTCGATTCGCAAGATCTGATGTCGCTCGCCGCCGCCTGGCAAAGCCATTTCGGCCAGGAGCGATGGAATGCCCGGTGTGACCTCTCGCCGCAAAAGGATCTCGTTATCAATGCCGCCGATTTCGTCGCGTTCGCGACACAGTGGCGGCACATCGAGCTCTGGCGTGCCCAAGACAAGGATGAATAGGGGACCATCATGGATTCAACGCAGCCGACGATAGGACCGCTCGCAGAGCACCGCCGTGGGCGGGCATTCACGCTCGTGGAACTGCTGGTCGTGATTTCCGTGATCGCGCTGCTGCTTGCGCTGCTGATGCCCGCCCTGGCCGGGGCCCGCTTGCAGGCGCGCGGCCTCGTGTGTCGCTCCAACCTTCGGCAACTCGTCCTAGCCGGCATCGGCTATGCCACGGAAAACGATGGGTCCTACGTCCCTGCGGCGGAAGACATGTGGGACGGCGCCGGCCGGCATCGCTGGCACGGCGTTCGCACTGAACTCAGCGAAGCATTCGATCCGTCCAAGGGCCCACTCGTCGGGTACTTAGCCGAGAGGCAGGTCAAGGAATGTCCCGCCCGCGTGGTTTTCACCAGGAGCGACGACTGGAACACCAGCTTCGAGCGAGGTTGCGGCGGGTACGGCTATAACATGGCCTATATCGGAAGCCGGCTCTGGGATCCCGCCATCAACGGTCCTCAGGCGTTCCAACAAGCTTACGCACGCACTGCCGGCATCACGGAAGTGGCCGATCCGACCCGGACGCTCGTGTTCGCGGATGCCGCGATGGCCAACGGCGGAAATGACTTGATCGAGTATTCGTTCGCCGAGCCTCCTTTTGCCGTCTTCGGCGGGCAGGTCATGACGGACTTTCTCATGTCTCCCTCCATCCATTTCCGCCATGGCGCGCACGCCAACGTCGGCTGGGCCGACGGTCACGTCGGGACAGAGCCGATGGCGAGTGTCGAGCGGCTTAATGTCTACGGCGTCGATCCCTCCGCCTTACAGTTGGGCTGGTTCGATCCCGTGGACAATACACTGTTCGATCTGCGGTAACCGACAGCGGCTTTGGACATCGAAGTCCTGCCCCGTGTTTGACCGGCGCCGTTACGTCCTCATATAATACCCCACATGGATGGACGAGAGCTCCATTGGGTGGTCGACCGGGTCAAGCGCGTACCCGTGCTGGCGTGTCAAGGCGTGCGGCAACTTCTCTGGCCGGCCGTATGCGACAACTGCGCTGACGAGATCTGTGAGACAGACAACCGGCTTTGTCGGAAGTGCTGGGATCAGCTCCTGACGTGCACCGCCGGCGATTACTGTCCGCGTTGCGGCCGGGACGCCAGCCGGTACGGTCTCGTGGCCGGGTCATGCGGCGCGTGCCAGGGGGAGGAGTTCCATTTCGATGGCTTGGCCCGTGCGGGCGTCTATGCGGATGCGCTCCAGCAAATGATCCTTGCTTTCAAGCACGATCACAGTGAGCTGGCCGCCGCCCTGGCGCCTTTGGCCGACGCCGCCTTGCAGGGCAGCGGCTTCTGCGACGACGTCGATTTGTTCGTCCCCGTGCCTCTGCACTGGAGCCGCCGGCTGCTGCGCGGATACAACCAGTCGCACCTGATTGCCCGGCGACTGAGCCACCCGCGTGCGAGGATCAGCACAGACATCGTGCGTATCCGCCGAACAAAGACGCAGCCGCAGGCGGCCACTCCAGCCGCAAGAGCAAGGAACGTCGCCGGCGCCTTTGTCGTCCGAGACGGGCATGGCTTCGCCGACCGGGCAGTTTGTCTCATCGATGACATCAAGACCAGCGGCGCCACGCTCAATGAATGCGCTAAGATCCTCAAGGAGGCCGGGGCCGCCAGGGTCTACGCCCTCGTCCTCGCCGTCGCCGGACAGAAGCCGGCATAACCGAAAACAGAAATAGGATCGATCCATGAAACATGAAAAGAGGGTGCCCCGCGCTCGCATAGTCATACAGCTCACCTTGATCGTGCTTCTGATGGAGAGCGTTCTGCCGGCCGAACCAAGCCGGCCCGATTGGCTGGTGACGCCGGTGACAGTGCCGGCGACGGTGAAAGCGACCGGAGAGGGCAACCAGATCGTTCTCAGCAACGGCTTGATCCGTCGGACGTTTCGCCTTCGGCCGAATGCGGCCTTTGTAGCGGTCAGAGCCTCTCGTAACGGCTGACGGCGCGGTAGATCCCGTTGATGCGAGTGCCCTCCACGACGGTTGGAGAGTAGCTTTCGTTTCGCGGCTGGAGCCGGACCTGCTTGTCGTCCTCGAAAAAGACTCGCTTGAATGTCGTCTCGTGCGGCATCGTGAACCGCACGAAGCAGTCGTCCCCATTGTGGACTTCCACCGCCGGTGAGAAGACGACGATGTCACCCTCGTGGAACCGCGGCTCCATCGAGTCGCCCACGACCCGGACGGCGAAGGCATTCGGGTCGTGCAGATCGGGACAGCGCACGTAGTCATCGGCGATCCCCACGGGATAGTCGAGATCGTTGAAGTCGATCGGATACCCGGCGGCGACCTTGTTGATGATTGGGACGAGCCGCCCCGCCGCCAGAGGCGATTTGCCCTTCTTCTCCCCGGCCAACAGAGCCGCGAGCGCGCGGCCCGGCCGCCTCTTCTGCTTCTGTGTCAGCTCTTTGAGGTAGTGACGCAGCTTCTGGTTCTCCGCCTCTCTGGATTCATAGATCCCGCGTACGTCGGACGGCATCCGCTCCATGTGCGCGATGTGCAGCAACTGGCCGGACTTGAACTTGAGGAACCGTTCCAGCCGCGTCAGCAGCTCATCGCTCGGCGGGTTCTTCACCTTGCCCGTCTCAATCGTGGAAAGATACGGCTTCGAGAATCCCACCCGGTTGCTGACCTCATCCAGGGTGAGATTCAACTCCTCGCGCTTGTCTCGGATGATTTGTCCCAGTGACATAGTCTTTGCACCCTTTCGGCTCATTGGTTCACCTCGATGAGTTCGTAGTCGGCCTGGCCGAGACCGATCTGCACTGCATGTTCAATCTGATCGCGCCAATCCAATTTGCTGTTGCCGATAAGCTTGCCCAGCGTCCCGCCGCCCCGGTCCTCCACCATGTCAATGGCCGCCTTGTCCACGGCCACCGGATCGGTCGATGCGACGATCCCGATATCCGGGACCATTGCAGGCATGTCGGCCCTGTCGAAACAATCACAATCCTTGGTCATGGACAACAGGAAATTGAAGAAGACGGCCCGTCCCTGTTTGCCTTTCATCACGCCGAGGGCGTGCTCCGCCACGCTCTTCTGCAGGACCTCGCTCTGCTGCTTCCAATCGTACTCGACCGCGTCGAATCGGCAGACGGCCACGCACTCGGCGCAGCCGATGCACTTGTCGCGGTCGATGTGAGCCTGGACCTTATCGAGCGAAATCGCATCGGCGGGACAATGCCGGTGACACTCGCCGCAGCGTGTGCACTTTCCCTTCTTGACGTGCGGCTTGAGGGCCGAATGCTGGCGCATCTTGCCCTTGCGGCTCGAACAGCCCATCCCCAGCGTCTTGAGCGTTGCCCCCGCACACGCAGCGCAGTGCCCGGTGAAATGGGCGATGGACAGAATCGACTGACAGCGAACAATGTCGGCCGCGATCAAGACCTCGCGATCGAGGACCCCGTCGATCTGCACCGCCGTCTCAGCCGTCCCGAACAGGCCGTCCGGTGCGATGAACGGGATCCCAAGCCCTTCCACGCTGAAGCCCCGCTCTGTCGCCAGAGTCGTATGATCGATTGCATTGTGCCGCCGGCCGGTGTACAGCGTGCTCGTATCCGTCACGAACGGCTTCGTCTTCAGCGCGACAAGCTCCTCCACAAGCCCCTTCAGGCACGGGGCCTTGATATACGTATTGTTGCCCTCCTCGCCCACATGGACCTTGACGGCCGTGAAGTCATTCTTCCGAAAGCAGCTCTTGAACGTGCCGGCCCGGAACAGCGCGCGCGCCTTCTCCGAAATCGCCCGCTCGCCCTCACTGACCGACGCCTTGATGAAATAAACCTTCGAAGCCAACCTATCTCCTCACAAAAAAGGACCGGCGTCTGTCACGCCCAACCTCACAACACGGCACAAATGCGTCCAACCGGACCCGGAATTCCCCGTCTCCGGCCTCTCTTCATCCGGCCCACCCGGAAATTGGGTTTGTTTTGCACAATCGGCCTTGGAAACCCGGTCGCGCCTGCATCATCGGCTATACGCGCCTTTCTACGATTACCTACCCAACTGTAGCGGCAAATCCAATAGTTGCCTCGTTATCATACAATGGCCCCAATTGCCCGTCAAACAAAATCTGAAAAATCGCAGGACATTCCCAGCCCACCGGCGACGGACATAAGAACCTGCCCGATATGGGGTTACGTGGATTCGACCAAACCGTTCCCGCCGGGAAACCTACCGCGAACCACGCCGAACAAGCGTGAATCCGCCTTTTTCAACCACGAACAGCAGCAAACAAGACGCAACCATCCGCAAATTGCCCAGATTTCCCAGCCCGGCCGGAGCCAAGTGCGTTTGCCGCTGTGCCGGGCTACCAGCAGGGTATGTGGCATCCGCCGACGACAGCTTCTCCCCGCTGGCACCCCAAACGCGAAAAACGCTCTCTTCGCATCTGACGTAAGGAGCCACAGGACAACGGCTTGTAAGCCAACCGTGAAATCATCTGAAGAAGGCCCCCAGTTGTTGGGAGTCTGTGGTACAAATTCACAACAATGTGATAATGCTGTTCATAATATGCTATGCTCTTATCGATGATTGAATGGCCAAGTGAACCACGGAACTGACCCTGTCATTCCCGCGAAGGCGGGAATCCAGTATCTTCCGTGGCTTTCCTGGACCCCCGCTTGCGCGGGGGTGACGTCATCGGCTGTATCAGACCATTCAATCGTCGATAGAATTCGCCTCAGAAAAAGGCATCGTTGGACCTCCATGAGCATATTGGGTCGTAAGCTATGCAACTGCAAACTCATGCTGGTCTATGATACCGTCACCGAAGCCCATGTTCAACAACACGCACCGATCCACGTCTCGGGAAGAATCTCAAGTCAGGCAGATGCTGATGGAGCCGACCCTGCCGTGACCGCTTCGACGACGGCCTCTTGAAAGAACGGGTTCGGAGCCACTGCTTGGGGCAAGATTTCGGGCACAGAAGATGCAGCCACAAGGCTTACGCTGTGAGGTGTTCGATGAGGATTTTCAGGCCGATGGCGATTAGGATGATGCCGCCTGCGATTTCGATCTTGCTTTCGAAGAAGTGGCCGAAGCGTTTGCCGATGGCGACGCCGGCGTAGGACAGGCCGAAGGTGACCAAGCCGATGATCGTCACGGCCAGGACAATCGAGGTCGCCAGCAACGAGAGCGTGATGCCGACCGCCAGCGCGTCGATGCTCGTCGCGACGGCCAAGGTCAGCAGGATCAGGAGGTTGGACGGATCCTTGTTCTTCTCCGCCGATTCGATCTTGAACGACTCATAGATCATCTTGCCGCCGACGAGGGTCAACAGGCCAAAGGCAATCCAATGGTCCGAGGCGGCGATGTAATCCTTCAGGCCCAGGCCCGCGAGGAAGCCGATGACGGGCATGATAGCCTGGAACCCGCCGAAGAACAGCGCCATGCGCAAGGCGTGCCGGATGTGCAGGTCCCGGTAGACGCTGCCCGTGACGATGGATACGGCAAAGGCATCCATCGCCAGGCCGACGGCTATCAATAGAATCGTGGTGAACGCCATAGACGGTTCGGACCTACTCCTGGGGCAAGATGTCGAATACGGCGATCTCCGGCCGGGCCAGGAACCTGACCTGCGGCGCGGGACGCGGCTCCAGGCCGAGGCCGCGATTGACGTAGAGCACCGCATCGCCGACGGCATACAAGCCGGACTCGTACTTCTTACCGAATCTCGAAAAGGTAATCAAGGCCCCGTACAACGGCAAGGCTACCTGTCCACCGTGCGTATGGCCGCACAGGTACAGATCGACACCAAGACCGTTGATATCCTCGATCAGATCGGGCGTGTGGAACAGGAAGATGTCGAATCGATCCCGCGGAAGCTCCGGGATCGATTCGTGCGGCACATCCGAGCGAACGTAGCTCATGCCGAAGATGCCAAGCTCGTCCTCGCCTTTCGTCACGACGGCGGTCTCGCTCCTGAGCCGGCGGAAGCCTGTGCTATCGAGCGCATCGACGCCCAACCGGCGATGTGCCTCGAAATTCCCATCCACGGCGAACTTCCCGAGCGGCGCCTGCAGACGGCTGAGCGTTTCCTTCAGGCGCGGCAGGCCCGCCGGATGATTGAGGTAGTCGCCCGTGGCGACGATGACATCCGGCTTGAGATCGCGAACGATGCGGATCAACGCCTCCTCGTTGCGAGGCTTGCGGTCGCAGTGAAGGTCGGAGATCTGAACGACTCGGAACGCCGCCTCCTTGAGCTTCGTCGTGCGAATCGTCGTCACGTTCACATCGATCCAATACGGCTCGATGAAGTATCCGTATAGCAGACAGCCGATTCCCGCGATGAAAAAGGCATGAAGAATGACGGCGGGCTTCGAGAACAGGATGGCTTTCACAGGTCGCCGCCGAATCCTACTTGCGAGCGAGCGGGCAATCAGCACGAGTTCCAGGCCGCAGACGGCGACGATCGCGAACAGGAAGATCGCCAGCGAGATCAGCTCTGGGAGCGAGAAGGTAATCATTGGGCTTTGATGATCCCGCTGTTGGTGACATCCTCGGCGATCCGCCGGCCGGGCTCGACGATGAGGAACTCCTCTTCGCTCCAGAGGCCGTCCACGAAGCGCTGCATCAGTCCGGGATCGCCCCGGAGCTCGTCGTAGTTCCAGCCGAGAAAGTCGGCGCACTGCCTGGTGAACGCCTTGTAGCTCTCGCCATCGACCAGGCCCCAATCGACGAAGGTGGCCCACTGGTACTCCTTCATCCAGGTCTGCTCGACCTCCATGAGGTACTGAGCATTGTCCTGGCCGAATTTTTCGGTGTACTCCTGGAGCAGGGTCTCGCAGCGCTGCCGACTGGGCTGTTTGCCGGATTCGATCCAGCCCGGGCTGTACCAGTAGATACCGCGATGCGAATCGAAGTAATCCTGGTAGCGCTGCTTCGAACCGAGCAGGATGGTGATACAGTCATGCCCTCTAGGGATCACGATGGGGATCTCGGCGGCGAGCCCGACGACGCCGTTGCTGCACAGGCCGTAACCGAGAAGCGATGCATCATAGGGCCGGCCCTGGATATCATGCGTCCGTTCCAGAGCCTTCCGCACCTCCAAGCGGAGTCGGTCCGGCTCGTTATGCAAGCCCTGCTCCATCAGCACGACATCCACGACGTTCCGCGACCGGGCCGCGCAGAAATATGCTTCTCGCTGCAAAACCTTGCAGACGATCATCTGAAGTCGCTTCGGATTCCCCGGCGGGACCGTGACATTACTTTCATTCATCATCGACATACTACTACACTACAGTCCATCACGGTCACTGGTTCTGGAGGACTTCGATCATGGCGGCGATATTCTCGGGTTTGGCGTCGCGGGGGATATCGTGCGAGGGCGAGGCGATGTAGCCGCCGTTCTCGCCGACGACGTCGATGAGCCGCCTGACCTCATCGCGGACCTGCCGGACCGTTCCAAACGGCAGCGTCCGCTGGATACTGATGCCGCCGTAGAAGCTCAGCGCGTCGCCGTATTGCCGTTTCACCTCGAAGACGTCCATCACCTCGGGCTGAAACGGGTTGAAGATGTCGAGGCCGCACTCGACCAGATCGCCGAAGAGCTCGTCCACCTTGCCGCAGCAATGCAGCATCACGAACTTGCCCTTGGACTTGACGAGCCGGCACATCTCCTTAAAGCGGGGCTTGATGAACTCGCGCCAGAGGTCGGGGCCCATGAGCACGCCCCGCTGGTGGCCCCAATCATCACCGAAGCGGAAGATGTCCACCTTGGGGGTACAGGCGTTTTCGATGATCGCCAGGTTGAACTCGAGGATCCTGTCGAGCAGCGTGTTGGCGAACCGCTTGTCGGCCACCATCGCCATAAGGACGCTTTCCATGCCGGCGAGCGTCCATGCCCGCTCGAAGAGCGAGAAGCCAAGACTGACCAGTACGGCGGTGCTGCCGTTCGCCGCGACCGCCCGGTCAAAGGACTCGTACCGCCTGTGGTCGTTGGGGTCCGGGAATTCGAAGCTCTTGATATTCGCGGGTGTCACGAGCCGGTTGCAGACGACGCCGATATCCTTGTCGACGTGCCGATCCCACCGCACGCCGAACTCGTCGGCCCAGATGTTCGGCGCGACCTCGATAAATCGAGCGTCGGGCAGATGCGGACGCAGCCAGGCGAAGCAGTTGCCCAGCTTGGATTCAAAATCCAGATCGCCGTAATACTCAGCCATTTTGGCGTGGGCCGGCTGCGTGAACCGAATATCGTAAGGGACCTTGTCGGGCCGTCGGTGGGCCAGCGCCGCGAGCACGCGCTCTCGATTCGTCACGTCGTCATCCTTCCCTTCGTAGATGGCCGATCACGGTTTGCAGGTTTTGCACGGTCGCTTGCCGGCTTGCACCGCCTCCGCCCGACTCCGGTAACCGACAAGGTTGTTGTCGGCGATATTCTGCGCCCAGCGGCAATCCGGCCGATGAAAAACCGAGCTGCTTCTCGATGCGACAAACGGATACTTCGAGACGGCCTGCAGACCTTGCGAACCGGCCGGGGACGAGCTGGGTGATTTCTGCGCGGTCGATCCCATCTTTGCCAGCGCGGCGCGGGCGGTCTTACGAGCCGCGATGAATGCCTCTGCCTGGCTAAGGGCCGCCGTGGCCATCGCCTCCGCCGCCTCGGCCTTGCCGACCACGTCCATGACCGGCCGGGCCTGCCAGACCTCCGCCTGAATCTGCGGGTTTGGCCGGCCCGTGAGTAACACCAGCCGGTTCAGCGAAGTCTGCACGCGATAAGCGTACTTGTCACTTCCCGGTACGGCCACGCCCTCAATGTGCACAACCAGCCTTGCGCCGGGACCTGCACTATGTTCGACGTGCGTGATGTCGGCCTCGTCCAGCTTGGCCTCGATCCGCGACTTCAGGCCGTTCGCGTCGATCACCTGCTCAACCTGGGGTTTCTGTTGCGTTGCCGGAACGACACACAGCAACTCCACGTCCACGAGGGCCTCGTTGCTCGCGATGAGCCGGCCCGGACCGGACGGAGTCGGCGCGGCCGCCCCGCCGATAGACGCCCCCATCAAGATCGCCATGAAACACGCATGGATCATCATGTTCTCTCCCCTCATTTGCCTCCGCTCGCAAAGGGCCCGACAGCGCGTCCTTCGCCCGGATATTCGCCCGTCAGCCAATCGCCGTCTCCACGGCCGCTTTCATCTTCGCCAAGCCCGCCCTGGCGACATCCAGAGCGTCCTTCTCCCAATAGACCGGGCTGAATAATTCGAGGGATAAGACCGCCCGGCTGTGATTCGCGTGCAGGTCGCGGAGAATCTGCTTCAGCGGAGCGATCCCGTCGCCCGGCATGACGCGGTCGCGGTCGCCGATCTTCTCGCGCGGCGGATCGGGCGGATAGTCGTTCATGTGCATCACGGGCATGGCTCCGGCGCTGATCATCTTCAGCCCGTTGAGGTCCGAGCCGCCTTTGTAGATGTGGTACACGTCTCCCAGAAGACACGCCTTTGGATGGCCGCTCTCGATCACCACGAACATACACTCGCCGAGACGATGCAGGTTCTTCGAGGGCCCCCAGAGTTCGAGAGCTGGTATAACGCCTGTCATATCGCCGATCTCCAGGAGAGTCCTGTAGCGCTCGGCCGCCTTCAGGAGATCCAGGCCGGCTTCGTTCGTCGCGCCTGCGGGCGGAGCCGCGATGCGCCTGCCGCCGATCTGAGCCAGGAGGTCCATCTCACGTTTGACCTGCTCCACGGCCTGCGCTCGCACGGCGTCGTCATCGACGATCCATCGGGCAAACGAGATCGCGCCCTCCACGGTCAGGCCGTGGTCTTCGATTCGTTTGCGGATATCACTCAACCCGCCGCCGGCCTCCTTGTACTGCTCGATTGTCCGGACCCACGGCTCGATGGCTTCATAGCCCGCCTGCGCGGCGATGTCGATCTCCTTTTCCAGCCCAAGCTTCTGACCGCGAATCGTACTCGTGTTCAGACCGTAGCGAAACGACGCGCGTTCGGGTTTGGAAGATGCTTTCGCCTCCGTGTCACGGCGCGTCAGGACAGCGGCCCCGAGCGCAGCGCCCGAGACAGTGACAAAACGTCGGCGGGAAAGGCTGTCGTGCTTCATTCGTAGCTCCTTGTTCTTCGCACCCTATATCCGAAAGAAAAGGCCAAAGTCTGCTATCGAGGCGGAACGCAGCCCCGCGCCCGGCGGCACGCTCCCCTCCTTGTTCGCGCGGCGGGCTCCTGACGCCTCAGGCGATCAGTGCAAATGCTTCGGAGGCCTCCATGCCTTCACAAATGCCCAGAGCTTTGGCCTTTTCGTTCACCTTCGTTACTTTTCGATTGGGGAATCGATCCAGGCACCCGATCGGATTTTCCGGCGTGCTCTCGACCAGGGCGACGGCGGCGCCGTACCGCTGACACGCCGTCACGTCAATCGCGGGGCACGCCAGGAAACCCTTCGATCCCGTGACCACGAGAATGCTGAATCCCGGCCACCGGGTCTGAATCCCCTCGACCGGCCCGTTGGCCGTCGCATAGATCTTCGTATACACTTCCATCCCCTGTGCCTCTTCAACCATCCGTACCGCCAAGAGACGGTGCTGCACCGCCTGTCGCCCGTGCGGCCCGCACCCAAATTCATCGCGTCCCGCTCACGCCTCCGCCGACGCCCCGAGTTGCTCTGTAATCTCACCGAGCTTCTCATCCAGAAGCTCTTTCGTCCTGGCCTCGACATGCAGAGACAGCGACTTCTCGGTGTCGCTCGGGCGGCAATTGAACCACCACTCCTTGAACCCCACGGTGACGCCATCCAGGGAATCCGCCTGGCCCTGACTGTAACGCCGGGCCAGTTCTTCCATCTTCGCCTCTCTGGCGGTCACCTGGAAGCGGACCTCGCCACTGCTGTGATACCTTCGAAGCGGGCTCACCAATGCGCCCAGCGTCTGATCGCCTTCCCCAACGGCGTTGAGCACGTGGACCAGCGTCATCATGGCGGAGTCGGCATAGAAGTTCTCTTCGTAGTAGAAACGCCCGGACAGATCGCCGCCGAAGATCGCGTGCGTATCCCGCATGGCTTTCTTCATATACGCGTGCCCGACGCGTTCCCGTCGCGGCGTCCCGCCACACTTGATGATCTCCTCCATCACGACCCGGCTGCTTCGCAGATCGTACACGATGGCGGACTTCGGCTTCTTCTCCAGGAAACGCGGCACGAGCAGGGCCGTGATCAAGTCGCATCCAACCGTGGTCCCCTTCTCATCGACAAACACCACACGGTCGGCGTCCCCATCGAAGCATACCCCGAAATCACAGCGCTGCTTCTTGACCGCCGATCGAACCGAAGCGAGACTCCTTTCATTCACCGGGTCCGAATCACGCTTGAATTTCCCTTCGTGCTCGAAGTGAATCGGGACAGCCTCGATGGGCACGTCCTCGAACACGATCGGAATTGCCTGGGCCGCCATGCCGTTCGAAGCGTCGATGGCCACCTTCATCTTCTTGAGATTCGGCCGGAGAAACTGCACGACGTGCTTGGTGTATTCGGGCCAGAGATTCCGTTCCTTGAACGAGCCGGTTGCGTGGCCTTTCGTATGGAGCAGCGCGGTCGCCAGATGCTTGATCTCTTTGAGGCCGGTATCGACGCCGATCGGGATGGCCCCCCTGCCGAAGATCTTGAATCCGTTGTACCTGATCGGATTGGCGGAGGCGGTTACCTGAATGCCCCCGCACGTCCCGAGATGATTGATGGCGAAGTACATCAGCGGCGTGTCGATCATCCCGAGATCGATCACAGCGACGCCGGCCGAGCGAATCCCCTCGATCAGCGCCTGCGCCAGCGGCTCACTGTGCGGCCGCATGTCCCGACCGATCAACAGCGACTGCGCCAGCGCCTGCCCGCGATCGTACCCCTTCACCAGAGACGGCAGAAACCGCGCCGTCGCACAGCCGATCTTCCACGCATCTTCCTCGCTCAACTGATCGGGGTAGATCCCGGATATCTTGCAGGGCTCGAATATATGCTCATCCATGGTGTTTCACTTCTCAAACGTAACCGGCGCCCACGCGTAACGGCGCCGACCTCCCAAATCTAAGCGGTCACCAAGCTTATACTGCAGAGACGGGGCGGTGTCAACAGTGCCGGCAAATTCGCGGATCGCGGACCTCCCTTACGCCGCCGTCAGAATCTCGATTGCCCGATGGCACAGACTCGAAGTCTCGTCGGGAGACTTGGCCTCTGCAATGACGCGCACTACAGGTTCGGTGTTGCTGGGGTGCAGGAGCAGCCACTTATCGTCCCAATCGAAACGAATCCCCACCGAATCCTCGAATCGGGCGTCAGTAAGGCGTTCCTTCAAGACCTCGACCGCGTGAGGCAGTTTGCTGCGGTCCGCCGCCAGCTTCTGCTTGCGAATATGGTAACGCGGCAAGGCGTCAACAAGCTCGCTCAACGGCTTCTCGCGGGCCGCCAGGGTGTCCAGGATCAGGGCCATACCCACGAAGCTGTCGCGTACGTATCCGACGCGAGGATCGATGACGCCGCCATTGCCCTCGCCCCCCAGGACGGCGTGGCGCGCCAGCATCATCTCCACAACATTGGCCTCCCCGACCTTCGCGCGAAAGAACGGCACGCCGTGGCGTCGTGAAATATCCTCCGCCATGCGACTGGTGGCGACGTTGGCCACCACCGGGCCCGGATGCTGTTGCAGGACGTGATCGACGCAGAGAGCCAGGGTATACTCCTCGCCCACGTAGCGGCCCGTCTCGTCCACCAGCGCCAGTCGATCGCCGTCCGGATCCGGGAAGAAGCCCATGTGGGCGCCTGCCGCAGTCACTTGCCCACACACTTGGGCCAGGTTTTCCTCGGTCGGCTCGGGCAGATGAGAGAAGCGACCGTCGGGCTCGGCTCCCACATGGGTCACCTCGCAGCCCAGCTCGTCGAGCAGATGCCGGCCCAGCAGCGTGCTCGAAGAATGGTTGGAGTCCAGAAAAACCTTGAACCGCCGACGACGGATTCGTTCCACGTCCACTGTGGCCAGGACCAGGGCCGCATGGCGGCTCACGGCGTCTGGGCACTCCACCACGGAGCCAATACGGTCGTGACCGACCCAAGCAATCCGGCCTTCGCTATACCGTTTCGTTACGGGCTCCCCCGCGACCGCCGTGAGAATCGTACCTTCGGCGCCGAACAGCTTGAGTCCGTTGTACGGCGCCGGATTGTGGCTGGCGGTGATCTGAATGCCCCCGACGGCGCGGTATTGCCGTACGAGGACCCCGGTCGTCGGCGTCGCGGCAATCCCTGCATCGACGACCTTGTGACCCATCGCGCATAGAGCACTGCACACCGCGTTTGCCAGCATCGATCCGGTAGTGCGTCCGTCGCGGGTGATCACAATAGACCCTTCCGGCAATGTGCCCGCAAAAGCGCACACGTAACGGATGGCCACCTCGGGCGTCAGGCTCTCCCCGACAACGCCTCGCAGGCCCGAAACACTGATGATTGGCTCTGTCACGATTGACTCCTCCCGGCCAACGATGGAGGCTTCTCGCTGCCCTATGTATTCCTCACGCCGCCACTGTCTACGATCAACCGTTCGATGTCCGACACGACCGTCGCCAGGGCCTCCGGACTGACCGTGCTCTCTGCGGTCAGCCTGAGGACCGGCTCGGTGTTCGACGGGCGAACGTTCAACCACCACGTGTCCGCCTGCACGGAAACGCCGTCTAATCTGAAGACGCGCCGGCCCGAATATTTATTTTCCACTCTATCCAGAATACCCTCCAGTGATGCCTCTTCCGGCAGCCGGTAGTTGATTTCTCCGGAATGATGGTACCGCCGCAGAGGAGCAATACGCTCGCTGAGGGGCGCGGCGCCCTCCGACATCAACTTGAGGGCCAGCAGCAACGTACGTTCCGCCGTGTCGATGGTGAAACAATCCTTGAAGTAGAAATGCCCGGATAGTTCGCCGGCAAAGATGGCTTCTCCCGGCAACGACGGATCCAGGACCGAACCGTCGCCCATGCCGCGCATGGCCGCTTTCACGTGACTGTGCCCAACACGGCACATTTGAGCGATCCCGCCGGCAGCCTCGATCTCTTCCTTGGCGACGAGCGAGCTGCGCAGGTCGTACAAGACCTTCTTCCCATGATTCTGCGGCTTGGAGAGAATGTTGCGAGCGAACAGGGCCGTCATCAGGTCACAGCTAATGAACGTGGCTTTCTCGTCCACGAACGCCAGCCGGTCGCCGTCGCCGTCGAACGCCACGCCAAAATCGCCGCCCGAGGCCAGAACGGCGCCCTGGAGGTGACGAAGGTTGACGAGTTTGAGTGGATCAGCAGGATGCCATGGAAAAGTCCCATCCGGCTCGTCGAACAGACAAATGGCGTCGATCTTGCCGGCCGGGTCGACTTGCCCGAGCAAGTGATGAAGGATCGGCCCAATGACTCCATTGCCGCAGTCGAACACGATCTTCATCGGACGCACGTCGTGCAGATACTGCTTCAGGTGCGCGCACCAGGAGTCCAGCAGGTTGACTTGTTCGACACGACCTTGCCCTTGGGCCGAGAGGAGATTCGCCGCCTCGCCCGAGATGACCAGTTCTCGCACGCGATCGAGGCCGCTGCCGGCGCCCATGGGCTGCCCCCCTCGCTTTGAGAACTTGAATCCGTTGTCGCAGCCGGGATTGTGAGACGCCGTGACCATGATCGCACCGTCCACGTCCAGGGTCGCGGCCGCGAAGTAACTCATCGGCGTGGAACATTGACCCACCGAGATCACGGCGGAACCCGCCGCCGTGATGCCCCGAATCAACGCGGCTTCCAGGCGAGGGCTGTGTTCGCGCATGTCGCGCCCGACGGCGAGCCTTTTTGCGCCCAGCGTCTCGACGGCAGCCGCACCGATGAGTTCCGCAATCGATTCGGTGATCTCCGAATCAACCACGCCGCGTATGTCGTAGGATTTGAAAATATGGGATGGAACCTGCAAACCCTGGGTCATCGCACGCACCTCCTTGTGCCCGAATGGTCATGCCAAGAAGGCCCGACCATGCTTGCGGCCGCGCGGAACCGCCCCTGATCCGGCTGCTGCTCTCCCGAACTCATGGCCCCCATGGTGCCGTCAACAAAGCTCATTGGCGATCTATCCTCCCTGACGTGATTAGACCTTTTCCTTCCGTTTTTACCTGGTCGCCTGCGTCCGTGTAGTCGTCCAAATGAGCGATCTCCTGGTACCTACGCGAAACGCACAGCACCTCGTGGTTCCGATATCGTCGAGCATCGCGAGCGACAGGCGATCTCGCGAAGCCCAGACCCTCATGCGCCAACCGCCACGCACGAGGCTCGCCAGCATATATGACTGCGGAAGAAATGTCAATTCTCCGACGATGCGAGAACGATTACGGCAAGCAATCCGACGGTCTTGCAGGATCGATCGCCCCAGGAGATCGCATGCCCTCATACGCCAGTGGTGAGGTCCTTCCTCGGCCGATATGGAGTACGGCTGAGGCGGACGCTGCGGATCCTCGTGGCGAGAGCGGAGCATGAAGCCAGGTCGATACATGGCCGTCCACGCAGGATATGGGCCATTTGCCGGTCACCTCAAAGGCAGACTTGAGATCGCCGTTGAATAACCCGCACATCGCATTTCCCAGTCCCCGGATTCGGCCAATATGCGCCCCATAAGACTTGACTTTTGGCTATGATCGTGGTATACTACGGCTTTTGGTGGAGGCGCAGAATTGCCTTTTGAGGAGGAGGTTCAAATGCGTTCTCTTATCGGACAAATCATTCTGATGGGCACCCTCGGCGCGGGCCTCTGCTGCCAGGCGGTGGCGGCGCCCGGGTCGGCAGGCACTACGGAGCAGGCCCGGCTGATCGTCGATTCCATTCACAGCCGGCTCACCCGGATCTGGAACTACCAGTGCATACAGGTCACGGAAAACCCGCCGGAGAGCACCCCGAGCCGGTGCAGCCTGGAACTCGCCTACGACTCTCAGGACCGAGGCTTCGTAAGAACCTGGTCGAACCGAACGACCGATACCTACATATGGGACGGCAAGAAAGCCATCGAGCACCGCCAGCGGGTCCAGCCAAACGGCATGGTGGCCCACACGGTCCACGTGTCGCGCGTGATCCACCATGGCGCCGAGAGGCGAAAGGCGCCGTGGCTCTATACGGGACACGGCCTAGCCGATCTGCTCACGCAGGCCATGACGGAGGGAAGGAAGATCGACGTGGAGGAGGCCCGGACCGGATACTGCCACGTTACGATCGATTTCCCATCCGGAGAGACGTTTGCCGCCGTGCTCGATCCGGGGCGGGCCTACATCCCCATCCACCACGAGCATTACAGGGCAAGCGAGCTGCGCAGCCGGGAGGTCTTCAGGTTCGCCAATGTCGATCCCGGCGTCTGGTTCCCCGTCGAGGTGGACGTCACTTCTTACTCCGGCATCGATCCCAACACGGGCGACCCGATCGCCGGCCTCAAGTTCACGCACCACTTCATCGGCATCGTCATCAATGATCCCGAGTTCGAGCAACTGCTGAACCCTCGGGTGCCGGAAGGGACGCAAATCACCATCGCGGCCGACGAGGGCTACATCATCGGCTCCGAACGATGGGACCCAAGGCCCGGCCCCAAACCGGCTGATTTCGGGACCGAGTCGATAGAGCATACGGCCATTCTCTCCCGCTTCCTCGATATGCATCAGCGGCCGGCAAGGCGCGACCCGAGACAACTGGCGGACTGAAACGATCATTGAATCTGCCGTCTGGAACGGAATGGCAATTTCCGCGCTGCGGTTGCATTCCCCCACTCGCGAGCACAGCGGGTCAGGCGAGAGACGTCCACGGCAAGCTCCGCACCATTGATGATGCGATCTGTGCCGGAATACACGCCCAGCCGGTCACCATCCGGGAATTGAACCGACGACAGCGCAAGATGGACACGCCGTCTGCCTGTGTGTACACTCCATGCGTGCTGACGGCTGTTACTAATTGGAGCATAATTTATTGAACCTAGGGTCGGCGTAATCGTATGAA
>CBFDBY010000055.1:0-38925 GCA_965603165.1 uncultured Phycisphaerae bacterium | reverse complement strand
CATGAGAATATCACACGCACATACTTGACGATGGGTACGCTTTCAGAGATGACATGGCCGCCTGACGATCGTCTTGGATGGACATGCGGCTGTATGCGTCAGGGGCCGACGGGGTTAGAAGGCGTTGAAGTATTCGGGGCGGCCGTCGTCGCTGTCGTAGCTGGTGGCATCTTCGCCGCCGGCGTCGAGACGGATGCGCTCGATCCGCTCGGCCTTGCCCGTGTGGCTGTCTAAAGTGACGAGGACGCCGTTGATCTTGACGTCGCTCGTGGCGATCTCGAAGGGAAAGGGCATCTGAGTCCGGAAGGACTTCAGAACACTCTGCGTCCTGCGGCCGAGGACGGAATCGTGGGCGCCGGTCATGCCGATGTCGGTGATATAGGCCGTTCCTTTCGGCAGGATCCTCTCGTCGGCAGTCGCCACATGCGTATGCGTGCCAAAGCAGCAGCCGACCCGGCCGTCGAGGTGGTAGCCCATCGCCACCTTTTCACTCGTGGCCTCCGCATGGAAATCGACGACGATGATCTCGGCTTGCTGCTGCAGTCGGGCGATCCACTTGTCGGCGGCGGCGTAGGGACAATCCGCGGGTTTCATGAAGAGGCGGCCGATGAGCACGACCACGCCGACGGTCGGCCCTTTGCTCGTCTTATACAGGGCGATCCCCTTGCCGGCGGCCTGCTCGGAGAAATTGGCCGGCCGAGCGATGTTTTCGGCGCGGTCCAGCGTCTCCATGATATCCCTCTTACGAAAGGCGTGGTCGCCGAGCGTGACGATGTTCACGCCGTAGCGTAGCAGCTTGTCGTAGATCTGCGGAGTCAGGCCGGAGCCGCCCGCCGCGTTCTCGGCGTTGGCGATCACGCAGTCGATGGAGCGTTCCTCGATGAAGCCCTTGAGCCTTTCCGCGAGAATACGGCGGCCGGGACGCCCGACGATGTCACCAACACACAACACGTTCAATTTCATGAACCAACCTCGTGAAGCGGCCTCGTGAGCGGATCGGCGCCGCTTCACGTTTGCCGCTTCACTCTTGACAATCCCTGGTCTATTTGGCGTACTCGATGCAGCGGACCTCGCGCAGCAGGGTGACCTGGATTTCGCCGGGATAGGTCATCTCCTGCTCCACCTTGTTGGCGATGTCGCGAGCGATCTTCATGGCGCACTCATCATCGATCTGGTTGGCATCGGCAATCACGCGGATTTCGCGTCCGGCCTGAATCGCATAGGCGGTCTCAATGCCCGTGAAGCTGGTGGCGATCTCCTCGAGCTTCTCCAGTCGCTTGATATAGCGTTCGAGGGTTTCTCGGCGGGCCCCAGGCCGGGAGGCGCTGATCGCATCGGCTGCTGCAATCAGCGGTGTATAGGGATTATCCGGGGGAACGTCCCCGTGATGGCCGGCGACCGCATTGAGCACGATCGGGGACTCGTTGAACCGCTTGAGATAATTGGCGCCAATATCGGGGTGGCTTCCCTCCACGTCGTGGTCCATGGCCTTGCCGATATCGTGCAGTAGGCCGGCGCGACGGGCGATCGAGCCGTCGAGGCCGAGCTCATCCGCCATGACCTGGCCCAGGAAGGCCACCTCGACGCTGTGCCGCAGGACGTTCTGGCCGTAGCTGGTTCGGAAGCTCAGCGCGCCCAGCAGGCTGAGCAGCTTGTTATTCAGGCCGCGGACATTCGTTTCGACGGCGGCATCCTTGCCAAGCTGAAGAACCTTGTGATTGACGTCGTTCCGGGTCTGGGCGACCAGATCCTCGATTCGGGAGGGGTGAATTCGGCCGTCCTGGATCAGCCGCTCCATCGATAGGCGGGCGACCTCGCGACGGACGGGACTGAACCCGCTGACGACGACCATGCCGGGAGTGTCGTCCACGATGACGTCCACGCCGGTGGCCTTCTCGAAGGCCCGGATATTCCGTCCCTCACGGCCAATGATCCGGCCCTTCATATCGTCGTTCGGGATCTCCACGGTCGAGACCGTCACTTCGCAGGTCTGCTCGGCCGCATAGCGCTGAATGGCCGCGCTGATGACCTCGCGGCTCTTTTCGTCGGCCGTCTCCTCGGCCTCCTCCACCTTCCGCCGGATCAGCGTGGACATGTCATGCTCGCACTCGTCCTCCAGCCGCTTGAGGAGCAACTGCCGCGCTTCCTCGACCTGCATGCCCGTGATCTTGAGCAACTGGTTCTTCTGCTGAGCGATCAGGACCGACAGTTGTTTGTCCTTCAGCTCACAGTTGCGAAGCCGTCGGTCGAGCTCCTGTGCCTGCTGTTTCACATTCTTTTCCTGCTCCTGCAGCAGGCTGGTCTGGCGTTCCAGCACGTCCTCGCGCTTCGAGAGTCTCACTTCATTTTCGCGCAGTTCCGCGCGGGTCTGGTTCGCCTCGGCGGTGAATTCCTCCTTCTTCTTGATGGCCTCAGCCGCCCCCTCGAGCTGGGCCGACTTGATGATATTCTCTGCTTCTTTCTTAGCTCCGTCGATCTGCCTTTGAAGGTCCTCCGCGATGGTTCGCGTCCGTGTCCGGGCGATCATCTGGTGGACGATGGCGCAGAGGCAGACGCCGAGAACAAAGCCGACAGCGGTACCGATGCCAGCTTGAAAGGGGATCTGCATCAATACGGCGTCCATGTTCCTACCTTTCCACACCACAGCGTTAAAAAAAACTATCGACTGGGACGAACCACATGTGGACCGGCAGGAAAGCTCCAAAGAAGGGCTCGTGAAACGCGACAATCTCCCCGCACGAACACAGAATCAGTATAGCAAGGCTAACCTTTCCCGCACGCGCTGCTTGTCAGCGGACGGCAAATCCAGTAATCGCCGAAGCTTGACTGACTCTAAGCTCAACTACATCCCTCCGACGCAGGAAAGCGATTGTCCATTACGATTCGATGTCGTTCCACGATAAATCCACTCTTATGGTCGCCGGAAGAAAGGGTACACGCTATCAACCCAATTCGGACGCGGCAACCTCAAAGTGTCTCTGCAACTTTGCTTCCGCCCAAGACAGGCTTCAATCGCCCATCTCTGCTCGCCGTCCCGTGGATACGCTAAACCCAAGCAGCGCCACGAGATACGGCACGGCATACAACTGTGTTCGTCCACAGTTGCCAATGTACTCGGCCATGTTAGAATACCGCTAAACCACCGTCAAGAAAAAAAGCGGCAAAATCGATGCAATCGGAAATGCAGCCGGCCCGGGGCTGCCGGCTTTATCAAGGGCGGCTGCGTTATCGGGCGTATTCCCACAGGGAAATCGGCGTTTCTGTGGCGGTCCCACGGGATCGGGGGCGGTAAAGCCCCTGGGCGCTCATCGTGGCAGTTCTTGCAGCGCGATATCCTTGAAACGGATCCTGAGTTGGTCGCCCCTGTGGATCTGCAGGGCAATATGGCCTCTGAGGCCGACATCATGCGTCCGGTGAGTATCGTCGTCCAGCGTGCCCGCCCCGTCGTAGTGTGTGACGGTGATTCCATTCAGTACGGCTGTGATCGTGGTGCCGACGGCCGCAATCTCCAGAGTATTCCAGACAGGCTCGTCATCCGCGTGGTAGAATAGAAGGTCGGGATTGGCCATGGACGGGTCCACCCACTGCCCCTTGGGCACGGCGGGGTAGAGCCAGCGGCCTGAGCCTCGGGTCTCGTCCCAGATCATGCCGGTACGCCACGAACCGCGCGGATGAATGTCGATCTGAGGCCCGTCGAGCCACCCGACCTCATCATCGTATCGACTGCGAATTTGGATGCCGCTGTTGCCGGGGCTTTCGCGGAACGCCTGGAAGCGGAGCCGAAGCACAAAGTCCGAGTATTCGCGATCCGTCACCAGCCAGACATAGTCATGCCCCTTGTGGCCCATCGAATCAGCGACGATTGCCCCGTCCTCGACCTTCCAGAAATCCTTGACGCGGTCGGCGGGTTTGCACTTGACCGTCCAACCGGCCAGATCACGACCGTTGAACAGAGGCTCCCATTCTCTGGCAGGCATGTTTTCAGACGATACACAGCCGGCCAGAGGCGCCATTGTCGCGAACAGGATGAGCCATAGAGCGGTAGAAATACGGTGACAAGATCGAGATCCTGCGTCCATGTTCGATTCTCCAGTACTGCCAGGGTGCAATCTATCGAGGCGGGGGCAATCTTAGTCCCTGCGGAACGTCCCGGCAAGGAGAAATGCGTGAGTGCCGGCGGCCGGCGTGCGTGTGTGGCGGACGCGCGTTTTCTCAAGATTTCGCTATTGACGGATTGAGGACGCGTTATAATAGATGGCTCACAGTAGTTTCTGGTTGAGGATTGACCGGTCAACAGGTAGCAAAGGAGATGGAATGTCAGGTCACTCACACTGGGCGGGCATCAAGCATAAGAAGGCGATTGTCGATGCGAAGCGAGGCAAGCTCTGGAGCAAACTTGCCAAGGTGATTATCGTCGCGGCGAAGAACGGGGGGGGCGATCCGGCGGCGAATCTCGCGCTGCGCTACGCGATCGACAAGGCCAAGGCGGCGAACATGCCGAAGGATACGATCGAGAAAGCGATCAAGCGGGGAACGGGCGGCGTTGAAGGCGTGAGTTTCGAGTCGGTCCAATACGAGGGGTACGGCCCCAGCGGCGTCGCCATTCTCGCGGAGACTCTGACGGATAACCGCAATCGCACGGCGCCGGAGATCAAACGCATCTTCGAGAAGCACGGCGGCTCGATCGGGACGCCCGGATGCGTGAGCTGGATGTTCGACAAGAAGGGCCTGATCACGGTACGCACCGCCAGCATCGGCGAGGACGAGCTGATGGAGCTGGCGCTGGGGGCGGGGGCCGACGACATGGAGAACACGGGCGAGATCTACGAGATTACCTGTGACCCGAGCGCCTATGAGCAACTCAAGAAGGCGCTGGAGGAGAAGGAAATTGCCACCGAGGTCGCCGAAATCTCCATGGTGCCACAGACCATGGTGCCGATTGAGGATGCGAACACGGCCCGCAAGGTCATCGGGCTCATGGAAGCCATCGAAGACCACGACGATGTCCAGAACGCCTACGCCAACTTCGACATCCCCGAGGAGACCATGGCCCAGGTGTCGTAGCGACCGCCGGATAGCCTGGATTACTGCGAAAGCGCCTCAATTCGCTCGCGCGCGAACCGGTAGTCCTCTTCGTCGAACCGGCTGATCACCCTTTCGCGCTCGGGATACATCCGGCGGAACTGGCGACGATAGCTCTCCTCGATTTCGACGGCCTTGCGGTAGTCGGTCAGGGCGACATCGGTCCTGCCGAGTTCCTCGGCCGCTCGCGCCAGCTCGAACCAGAGCCGCTCGCAGCCGCCATACCGTTCGGTGGCTCGCAGGTACCAATCGTATGCTCTCTCGTGCTGTCCCAGTCGGCTGTAGGCCATCGCCAGGTTCTCGTAGTTCTTATAGTCTGCCGGGCTCCTCTCCATCGCCTCTCGATAGCACCCGGCGGCCTGCTCGAGTAAGGCGGGCTGCTTTCGCGGTGCCTGTTCGTACTGCTGCATGTATAGCCGGCCGTTCAGACCGGCAGCGATCGGAGAAAGCGGATCCGCTTCCGAGGCCGCTTCAAGATGATGGTGGGCCACGTCGAAACGACCGGCGGAGATGGCCCGCTGCGCCCGTCGAATGTTCGCGGTGGTGACACTGACGGGCCACCACACATAATGAGAGTACGCCCCGAACAGCACGACGGCGACTACCAGCGCGATCAGCTTCAGCACGGGCACACTTCGTATCGAGATGGAATCGCCGCTCGGCGGCCGGGGTCTCGTCGCGATGAGGCAGGCCATCAACGTCCAGAAGGCCATCCAAACGCCGGGCTCGAAGAGGGCGAAGTCGATCAAGTTGTGCAGCAGGACCGCCAGGATGGAACTGCCGAGTGCGGCAAGCAGAGCGGTGGGGGCGAACCCGAAATGACGGCCCCGCCCGTCCCCGAGAGGCGCCGCCAGGAGAAGGAAACCTATCAGGAACGCGGCTGCCGGAGTGACGTACAGGGTCATGATCTGATAGAGTAGGACATCGAGACCGTCGGCCGCCATTGGGGGGATGAGCAGCGGCCGGATGAATAACAGGCACAGGCTGATGACTGCCAGTGCACCGAGGGGCAGGGCCCGGAACGGAGGCTCCGCGCGCATCTGCGGTGCGTCCGAAGGACAGATCCGGTACGTGAGTGACCGCCAGAGAGGAATGCAGACCATCGCCAGGAAACCGATCAGACCCAGCGGGCCGTACTGGGTCAGCAGGCTCAGAAGGAAGTTGTGAGGATCCGCCACCGATTCAGGGGCCGCTGCCGGCTTGTGGTGCGGGTAGTGATGGGAGAAGTTGCCCGGCCCGACCCCGGCGAGGGGGTGATCGCCATACATTTGTGCGGATGCGACCCAGTACTGCCAGCGGACCAGCATGGAGTTGCCGCCGGGAAGCCGGTCATGCTTCAGGCCGTACTGAACGGTCGCGTATCCTGCCCCGGCGACAAGCAGCGCCGCCGCCACGACCACACCTGCCAGGATGCGCTTGCCCGTGCCGAAGCGCCGACGGAGGGCCACGCGTAATCCAAATACCGCGAGACCGGCAAGAAACGCCAGAATCCCGCCCTTGCTCTTCGTCAAGAACAACCCGACCACGACGATCAGTGCGCCCAGCAGAACGAAGAGACTGTCGTGCGACTTCTGCTGCCCGGCCTGGCGATCCTGGAATCGCCGGATGAGCAGGGCGATGGCGGCAAACGACGCTAAGATCGCAAACGACGCTGCGGAGTTGCTCGTCGTGAAGAAACCGCGGATGCCGCGCGAGTACAACCGGTGCTCGAAAAGAAAATGTCGGAACGTGTCCGCCTGGATGCCAAGCGGTTCGAGCAGCACCTCGGGCGACTTCTCGTACTGCTCGATCATAATCGCGTTGCTCACGAAGCGCTGCTCGGCGCACTGGTATGCCGAGACCACGCCCAAGGCCGCGATGACAGTCAGCACCAAGCGTATTCTCCCGGGCGTGTTCAGGACCTGGGCCAGCAGGAGTGCCGCGAATATGGGCCCCAGCATCATCATGATATGAGTAATCGCCGACCGCGCATCGGAGGCGCCGAACGCAGAGACCACACCCGCGGCGGCAAACAGCACGAGCCCGATCTCGATCCCCGTGACTCGATACTCCAGACCGCTGCCGAAGATGCGCCAGAGAAGCCACAGTACGAAGGCGAAGACCAGCAGGCCCGAGAGTGTCAGGCTGTAGACCGTGTCGGCCAGAGTACCCGGCATCACGAGCATCTGGGCCGTCGGAGCTTCCGTGTACGTGACGCGCAGCGCGAGGATGCACAGGCACAATCCCAGCAGCGCGATCTCGAGGGTCCTCAGGGATCTGTCCCCGACGGGCTTGCCTTTAGCTGCTTTTCTTGCCATTTCCGACCGTGCTCTCGAAGATACCGATGATGGCGAGGATCAGGAGGGTCTGGGCGACAATGAGGGCCGCACCGACGAGGTTCACCTGGTACAGAAACGTTGCCCCGAGACCGGTGCACAGCGTGGCGAGATAGAGCGTCAGGACGGTCTGGGTGTCGGTCAGTCCGTGCCGTTTCAGCCGATGCGAAAAGTGCTGCGTATCGCCAACAAACGGGCTCTTACCCTGGCGGATACGCAGCAGCGTCACGCTGATGAAGTCATACAGGGGAACGGCCATCGCAATGAGCGGCAGCAAGACGGGGTACCAGGGGCCGCTCTGCGCCTGCTGATAGTAGGTCGTGCGCAGCGTCAGCAGGGCGACGAAGAAGCCGACGACCAGAGAGCCCGCATCGCCCATGAAGATCGAGGCCGGCGGGAAGTTGAATGCCAGGAAACCGAGGAGCGTCCCGATGAAGACGATCGCCAGGCCGCCGACAAGGATCTGCCCGTTGAAGGCGGCGGCCGTCAGTAGAATGGTACTGGTGATGGCGGCGATGCCCGCCGAAGCGCCATCCATGTTATCGAGGAAGTTGAACGCGTTCACGATCAGGACGATCCAGAACGCCGACAGGGCAGCGGAAACGACTCTATTCTCAATGAACAGCTCGATGCGAACGTCGGCAAGGAAGGCTGCCACGCCCGCTATGGCAAACTGAAGCACCAGTTTGACAAAGGGCCCCAGAGATCGCTTGTCGTCCCGGAGACCGACGAGAAACAAAGCCGTCGCACAGAGCAGGATCACGAAAAGCTCGTCGGCCCTTTGCAGAAAATCGGCCGGGTCGAGGTTCACCCGCTCGGCCAACCCGCCCCAGTAGCCGGGCGCGACGAGGAATCGAATGATCAGTGTGGCCGTCACGAGAGACGCCGCGAGGGTGCCGAAGATGGCCACGCCGCCGCCGAGCGGGATGACGGAACGATGGTAACGGTCCGCCTTGGGATGTGAGACCAGCCCGAATCGTGGGGCCACTCTCCTTGCGAGGGCGGTCAGAAACGCCGAAAACGCGAAGGAGCCGACAAACAGAGCTACGGCCAACAGGGCGAGCATTCTTCTCCTGAACTTGTTCCTTGGACGCCGCACGGCGACCTTACGCGCCGTGAGCCCTCGACCTCAACTGCTGCACGAGCCTGTCTCTAACCTGGCTGAAGAAGTCGTGGTACTCCCGCCGGCGGTAGTCCGGGTACGTGTATGGTAGGGCGCGCCAGTGGCCCTTGTCAAAGATTAACGTCACCTCGGCGTACATTCCCATTCCTATGTATACGCGGTGGGCGTAGTTTTTGGTCGTGGCCAGGATGAGTTTCGATGGCTCGATGATCCCCGGGTCCAGGTTCACCGGGCGGGGGAATGGCGCCGAGAGTGTCGTCGCCAACTCCTGTTCCATGTCGTTCGTCCGGTGCTTGATCTGGGCCAATTCGCCGGGGTCAATGAGCCGCTCGATACTGACAAACTGCCGGAGGATGCCCGGGCCGGTCTGGTCGGCATAGTAGCCGGTCTGCTCAAACGGCCAGACGCCGCCGACAAGATCGAACGCACCAAGCCCGGCCGACACGCTCTCCCTCGCGGCGGTCAGGCATCGTTCATCCGAGGCCAGGATCCCGACGATCAACTTAACCGGTCTGGGCTCCTTAAGCTCCCACATCACGCGAGACGGTGCAGTCCGGATGGTCTAAACATCACAAATACGAGCGGCGTATGTCAACGACTCCAGCGGGTCACGCTTCGGGACGAACTCGTGGGCGACGTAGCCCTTGAAGCCCGTCTCGGCGATGGCCTTCATGATGGCCGGATAGTACAGCTCCTGCGTGTCGTCGATCTCGTTGCGACCGGGATTGCCGCCCGTATGGTAATGGCCGATGTAATCCTTGTTGTCCCGGATCGTGCGGATGATGTCGCCCTCCATGATCTGTGCGTGATAGATGTCGTAGAGGATCTTCACGCGCTCCGAGCCCACTCGTTTGCAGACCTCGACACCCCAGGCGGTCCGGTCGAACATGTAGTCCTTGTGGTTGACCTTGCTGTTGAGATACTCCAGGACGATCGTGACGTTCTTCTTCTCCGCATGGCCGACGATCTTCTTGAGGGCCTCCGTCGCGTTCTCGATCCCGACGTCGTCCGGAATGCCCCGGCGGTTCCCGGAGAACGAGATCACGTTCGGAAAACCGGCCTCCGAGGTCGCGTCGATCGCTTCACGCAGCTTGGCGAGGCATTCGTCGTGGTACTTCTTGTCGGCCAGGCCGTTGGGCAGCGAGTGGCTGTTGACCATCGATACGATCAGCCCGTGCTTCTTGACCGTGGCGAACTGGTCCGGACCAAGCAGGTCGATCGCCTTGAGGCCCAGCTTCTTCGACACCTGACAAAGCTCGTCCAGCGACCATTTTCCGTAGCACCACTGGCTCACCGACTGGTTGATCCGTCCCTTCGTCGCGACGCGTTCGATCTTGTCCATCTCAATAGCCCCGGCTGCTCCCGTAAGTTGCGTGGCAACGGTCCCGGCCGCAAGCAGCGAGGCGTTGCGGATCAGATTTCTACGTGTCAGTTTGCTGCCATTCATCGGTCTTCTCCTTTGCACTTCCGGTTGGTCCCGTTTCACCTTTATCCGTTCAAACGCTCCTTGAGCGACTTGACGAGCTCGATGACCTTCTGCGGCGCCTCGTCGATGGGGGTCTTCTGACTCTCGGCCTCGGATCGCAGCTTGATCTCGACGTTGCCCTCGACGACGGACCTCTTGCCGACGGTGACCCGTACGGGGATGCCGATCAGGTCGGCGTCTTTGAACTTGATGCCCCCGCGGAGGTGACGGTCGTCCAGCAGCACCTCGACGCCTGCATCGAGAAGCTTGCGGTAGATCTCCTCCGAGACCCTGACCACGTCCGGATCGTCCTGGTTCACGGCGGTAACGATCACTTCAACCGGGGCGATGGAAATTGGCCAGATGATGCCGTTCTTGTCGTTGTACAGCTCGATGGCGGAGGCCATGATGCGGCTGATGCCGATGCCGTAACAGCCCATAAGGCAGGGCTTGTTCTGACCGTTCTCGTCGAGGAAGGTCGCGCCGAGCGCCTCGCTGTATTTCGTCCCGAGCTTGAAGACGTGCCCCATCTCGATCCCGCGCGAGAAGCGCAGCTTCCGCCCGCCGCAGGTGTCGCCTTCGACGGCGTTGCGGATATCGGCGACGATGACGTTCTCGCCATCCAACGGGAAGTCGCGCCCCGGCACGACGTTCCTGATGTGGTGGTCCGTCCGGTTAGCGCCCGTCACGCCGATCGCCATTGCCGCGACGGCGTGGTCAACGGCCATCTTCGTGACCTTCCCGGCCAACCCCATCGGGCCGGCAAAGCCCACCGCGGCGCCCGTCAGCTCGACAATCACCTGCTCAGGAGCTAACTCGAGGCCCTTGTCCGTCACGCCGTGCAGCTTGCCCTCGTTCACGTCGTGGTCGCCCCGGACGATCACCACGTAGGTCCGTTCGCCGGCCGAGTAGATCAGCGTCTTGATCATCTCCTCAGGCCGCGTTCCGAGGAAGCTGCACACAGCCTCGATACTGCCGACGCCGGGCGTGTGGACCGGCTCCATCGCGGGTGGATTCGCAATCGCCTCGGCCTTCGGCAGGGGGTCCACGGCGGCCTTGTCGAGGTTGGCGGCGTACGAGCCATCCTCCGTGCGGACGATGATGTCCTCGCCGTTGTCGCTGGGGATCATGAACTCCTGGCTGCCGGTGCCGCCGATCTCGCCGGCCTCGGCCTGGACGACCACGTACTTCAGGCCGCAACGCTCACAGATGCGGCAATAGGCGTCGTACATCGCCTTGTAGGACACGTCGAGCCCGGCCTCATCGACGTCGAAGCTGTACGCATCCTTCATGATGAACTCGCGGCTTCGCAGTACGCCGAACCGCGGGCGAAACTCGTCCCGGAACTTCTCGTTGATCTGGTACAGGTTGATGGGGAGCTGCCGGTAGCTCGATATCTCGTTGGCGATGTGGAACGTCATCACCTCTTCCGCCGTCGGCGACAGGGCGTTCAGTCGCCCGTGCCGGTCCTTGAGCACGCAGAGGTTCTCGCCATAATCGACATTGCGGCCCGTCTGCTCCCACAGCTCCAGCGGCTGGAGGATCGGCACCGAAATCTCCTGGGCCCCGGCCCGGTCCATCTCCTCGCGGACGATCTGCATGATCTTGCGCTGCGTGCGCCAGCCGAGCGGCAGGTACGTGTACGTGCCGCTGGCGACCTTGCGAATCAGGCCGGCCCGGATCATCAGCTTGTGGCTGACGATTTCCGCGTCGGCGGGTACTTCTCTTACCGTCGGAACCAGCAACTGGCTATATCTCATGTCGTGCCCCGTCATTCGTGGCCCAAAGCGCAGCGGTGCTGCCGGGCCTAGCCTGATCTACCCGAACCGTCAAAGAGGCAGTCGTTATAGCCGAAACCGCGCCCGCCTGCAAGCCGAAGCTTCAGCACTGACCTTCCTGCTCGCACTCGAGATCGGGTACTCCGCGGGCAGCGTGCCAGATTCTGAGGATATGGATGGCGTCTCGCCGGTCGTCTACCAGGTAGATGACCCGATATGGCCGTAAGATGACCTCTCGTATAGGCTCTTCGGCTTTCTCAGGGACGACTCGATTGGAGAAGGGCAATTCGGCTGCTCGTTCGATGCGGTTGAGGACGCGATTTGCGAGGCTGGCGGCAGCACCGGCGTCATCCAGGGCGATGAACTGAACGATCTGCCTGAGGTCTTCAACGGCTGTCTGAGACCAGACTACCCGGCAAGCCATCGCTTGAGGCTCTCCTTGACGTCTTCGTGCGGAACGACCCTACCGGCCTTGACATCCGCCAGGCCTTTGTCGATGCCGGCCAGGAAGCGCACTCGCTCCTCAATCTCCTCCCAGGTCGCCGAGTCTGGGAGTTCCTGGATCGTCTTGATGGCCATGTCTTTGCTCGTCATATTATTACTATACCGCGACTGACCCGGTCACGCAAGCAGATTCGGCCGATTGACCACGCCTTCCATGACCACACCGGGAAACAGCATGCCGCACCGCGAATCCCCCGAGAAAGGTACCGCATGCCTTCAGTTCACCCCGGCAATCACTCCAGGGGCGGCTCCTCGCTGTCGCCCTTGAGATACTTGAGGTAGTCTCCGTCCGTTGACAGGACCAGCATGGAGCCGCTACCCAGGTTTTCCTCGTAGCTGGTCAGCGTTTCCAGAAACGAGTAGAAATCAGGGTTCTTGGAGTAGGCTTCCGCGTAGGTCTTGATCGCCTCGGCGTCCGCCTTTCCCATGATCTCCTGCGCCTGCTTGTAGGCCTCGGAGGTGATCTGCTTTTCCTCCTTCTCCTTGCGACCCTCGATTTCCAGCTTCTGCCCTTCGCCTTCGGAACGATACTTTGCGGCGATGCGCTTTCGCTCGGTAATCATTCGTTCGTATACGGACTCGCGGACCTCTTCGACATAGTTGATGCGCTTGAATCGTATGTCGATGATCTCGATGCCAAAGCTCTCAGCGGCCAGCTTCGCTTCTTCCAGCACCTCTTCGACGATTCGGTCCCGGCCGACCTCCACGTTTTGCACCTCGCCGGTTGCTTCGCCATCGATGCCGGTCATCATCGTCATCGATCGGTTGGAGGTCCGTACCGCCTCGATGAGCGGATGATTCGATATCTTGTTGCGGACGGACCCGTTGATAATGTCGTCGAGTCGTCCATGGGCCGATTCCTCACGTGCGACGGTCTTGAAGAACATCAGGGGGTCCCGGATTCTCCAGCGCGCGAAGCTGTCCACCCAGATGTACTTCTTATCGAGCGTTGGGACCTGCGTCGGTTTGCCGTCCCATTCCAGGACGCGTTTCTCAAAGGTATTGACCTTCTCGATAATCGGTATCTTGAAGTGAAGCCCTGCCTCTTTGATTTGACGCTTCGGGGAGCCGAACTGCGTGACGACCACCTGTTCCATTTCGGAGACGGTGAACACAAACGCCGTCAGCAATACGATCAGAGCCAGTGCGGCCAGTACGATAATCAGCGGCTTGAGACCTTGCATGTTCTTATTCCTCCCCAATCTGCATAAAGGGCAAGAGCCCCTTTACGCTGTCGTCGATAATGATCTTCCGTTCGATCTTCGGGAGCAGTTTGCCCATACTTTCGAGATACATGCGCCGGCGTGTGACGTCTTCGCTCAGTTTGTATTCGGCGTAGATCTGATTGAAACGGCTGGCATCACCCGTGGCCGTGTTGGTGCGATCGATGGCATACGCCTCGGCCTGCTTGATCTGTTGCAGGGCCTGACCGCGGGCCCGCGGGATCACGGTGTTGTATTCCTCCAGGGCCTGATTGACCAGCCGTTCCTTGTCCTGCTGAGAAGCATTCACCTCGTTGAAGGCCGCTTTGACCTGCTCGGGCGGATTGACATCCTGCAGCTTCACGGCAACGACCGTGACGCCGGATTCGTACTTGTCGAGGATATCCTGCATCTTCTGTTCCGCCTCGATATTGATATCGACCCGGCGCGACGTGAGGACTTCATCGACGCTCGAATCCCCCACGACGCTCCGCATGACCGTCTCGGCGACGTCGCGAATGAGCTTCTCGGGGTTTCGAATGTTGAACAGAAACAGCTTGGGATCGCCGATCTTATACTGCACGATCCATTCGACCTGGGCCACGCTCAGGTCGCCGCACAGCATGAGCGACTCATCCTTGTTCCTGTTGCCATACGTCGATTTCACGCCGGCCCGAAGCGTCTGGAAGCCAAATTCGTCCTTGAAGATCCGTTCGACCTGCGGCTTGCTCACCGTCTCGATCAGGGGCCAGCGGAACCGCAGCCCGGGCTCGGTAATCCGGTTGAAGCGGCCGAACCGCTGGACCACGCCCACCGAATCCGTCGGAATCACGTAGTACGAAAAGAAAGCAAGAATGACGACAAGGAAGACCAAAACGCCAATCCATGCATACGGCAGCAGGGCGACCACCTGCGGCGGAAGACCGCGATAATACTCATTGTCAAACTCCATGTTTCACATCCTTTCGACAAGAGCAGACGATAACGCTCGTCCTCATGAACGAAGGCGTAAGAACGAATACCCCACCCTATCCGGAAATGGTACGCGCCGACAGTGCCGACCGGCCGGAATTTCCATTGATGTCCTCTGTTTCCAGAGTGCTCCACTCAGTGAAGCCACAGACTGCGATACTGCCATCCGGCCGCAAGCGGAAGCATTATCACCGATCACCCGCGCGAACGCAAGCTTTCTCGCCAGAAGCCGAAACAGGCAAAGCCGGCGTTCTACCAGCCAAAGCCCCCTCGCCGGGCATGATGCCCGAGGCGCGGGCTGGAGGCGGCAGAGGAAAAGCACCAAAAGCGATGAGAAATAGACGACAAGCCACAGGCCAGAGACGGCAGGCAACCCATTCTAACCGTCACCCTTTACGGTGTCTCACCACTTCAGGGGCTCAGTATGCCTGCCCCCTTCTCCCTCTGCGGGCTGTCCGCCAGGAACTGCGGAACCGGGCGTGCGAGATAAAGCCGGTCGGGGCGGGGCCGGTATGAGAACCTGTTGTCGTAGTCCGCGGATGGCGGTAGAATCGGCGGCACGTGTCACGCTTGGCCGGGAGGCATCGGCCCTTCGCGGAGGCGGCGTGGCGGGAGCGATCCTTCGCCTGTGATACTCGGCAACGGAGCAGCGTATTGAGAAAGAAGGGAAAAAGAGCCTCGGTTAAGACAAAAGGGCGTTTGGCCCCCGGGGAGTGTCTGGGCAAGTACCGCCTGGAAAAGCACCTGGGCACGGGTGGGAGCTGCGAAGTCTGGCAGGCGAAGGACTGTGTGGAGGATATCGCCGTGGCCCTGAAGATCCCGCTGATCGGGGTCGGCGGGCGGCGCGATAACGAGCAGTTGTTCCGCGAGATCCGGCTCGTCGCGCGGCTGCGGCACCCGCACATCATGCCCGTGAAGAACGCCGACGTCATCGAGGGCCACGCCGTGCTGGCCAGCGAGCTGTGCGTGGCGACGCTGGAGGACCGGTCCCGGCCGATGTCGGTTCGGCGAATCCTGTCGATCATCATTCAGGTCCTCGATGGCCTGGCCTACGCCCACAAGCAGCGGGTGGTGCATTGCGACGTCACGCCGGGCAACATCTTTCTGTTTCCCGACGGTCGGGTCGCTCTCGGCGATTTCGGCATCAGCCTGCGAGTCAAGGGCCGCATGGCGACGGTGGACGATTTCGGCACGCCCGGATACGTCGCCCCGGAGCAGGCCTACGGCAAGCCGTCCTATCAGAGCGATTGCTTCTCCGTCGGGCTGATTCTGTACGAGTACCTGACGGGCTTCCTGCCGCGCTGGCCGTTTCGCTGGCCGCCTCGCGGCTATCAACGCTTGCGGGAGCGGACGAGCACGGCCATGGTCGCCTTTCTGAAGAAGGCCCTGGCCATGGACCCACAGCGGCGGTTCGCAGATGCAGAGGAGATGCTGGGCGCCCTGTTGGAGGCTGTGCCGAAGGGCATACAGACTCACCCCGGCCACGGGGCGGTCCGCCGTCGCAGGCTCGACTGGCGCAAGAACCGGCGCGGGGCATTCATTCGGCGGTATGGAAAAGTGCTGACGGCGTCGTTCCGCTGCACCGATTGCGGCGAGCCGATTTCCGAGAGTATGATCGCGTGCCCCTGGTGCGGCAGCGAGCGCAATCGCTTCGACGAAGGCACGCCGTTCAGTCACGTTTGTCGGCGCTGCCATCGAGGCGTGCTGCCGGAGTGGCGGTTCTGCCCGTGGTGCTTTGGGCCGGGCTTCAAGGACCCGAGCGAAACGCAAACGCCGGGCGTGCGGTATCAGGGCCGCTGCAGCCATTGTCGTGGCAAGCTGATGCGATTTATGCGATACTGCCCGTGGTGTCGCAGAAAAGTGCGAAAACCGTGGCAGGTCCGGCCGTTTCCCGAGGTCTGCGGACGCTGCGATTGGCCGGTGGATTCGCAGTATTGGACGTTCTGTCCTTGGTGCAGGCAACTCCTGGTGACGTAACGGCCAGGTGGACATCGATTCGTTATGGACAGATGGGAGCGCAGGTAGATGGCATATCCGTTCGAGTGGGGGGCGGCCACGAATATTGGGGAGGTTCGCGAGGCGAATGAAGACGCGTTTGTGGCGGAGCCGGAGATGGGGCTGTTCCTGGCCTTGGACGGCCTGGGGGGACATGCGGCGGGAGACGTCGCGGCGGCGGCCGCCGCGAAGGATCTGCCGGCCATCATTCGGGAGAATCTCGACTCGATGAAGGCGCGCCGGTCGCGGGCAATTCGTCAACGGCTGACCCGGCTCATCTGCGAGCAAAGCGGACGGCTTCATCTTCAGGGTCTGACCCAAAGCGGCTGCGAGGGCATGGGCGCGACCCTGGCCGCCGTACTCTTTCTGGGCGGACGGGCATACGTCGCGAATCTGGGCGACAGCCGAGTGTACCGCCTCCGCGCGGGCAGGCTCGTGCGGCTCAGCAGGGACCATTCCGTTGTCCATGAACTCGTCGAGCAAGGCGAGATCGAGGCCGACGACGCGATGACGCATCACGCCAGAAATCTCGTGACCGAATATCTGGGCATGCCCGGCGAGGTTCACCCGTACGTCCGCTCGTACGCCGTGAAGCGAGAAGACTGTTTCCTGCTGTGCACGGATGGGCTGACGGACCAGGTGAAGGAGGCGACCGTCGGCGAGCTGCTGCGCGGGCACAGCGATTGCCAGGCCGCCTGCGAGCAGCTTGTGGAGATGGCCAATGCCAGTGGCGGTCTGGACAATGTCACGGTCATGCTGGTCCGTTGGATCGAGGAGCCGGGCGAACGCTCCTGAGGTCGCGTGCGTCAAACACGCTCACAGTCAGGCGTCCGCGTCCCACGCCCTGATATTTTTCCGTCACTTTTCTTGCCATCCGACCGAACTCGCTTGCGGAAGCAGTGGACAGCCGCTAAGATGGCCGCAGTTCCTCAGAGGTGTAAGTGAGTACGGAGTTGATCATGGCGCACAAATTCATCAATGAGATCGGAGCCGGGGAGACGGTCAATGGCGTCTACGTGGTGCGCGATCCCATTCTCCGCAGCACGACGCGCGGCGATTTGTATATTGCGATGTTCCTTTCGGACCGCACGGGACAGTTGAACGGCCGGATGTGGCAGGCGACGGAAGCGGTCTATAAGGCCCTGCCCAAGCCCGGCTTCGTCCACGTGCAGGGCCGCAGCGAGCTTTACCAGAACAACCTGCAGATCGTGGTCAACAACGCCGCAGTCGTCGATCCGAGCACGGTCAACGTCGAGGACTATCTGGCCCGCACCAGCAAGGACTGCGACCAGATGTTCAAGGAGGTCAAGGAAATCGTCGGTGCGATCCGGCATCCCCAGCTCGCGGCGATCGCGAACGCATTCCTGGCGGACGACGACCTGATGGCGAACTTCTGCACCGCGCCGGGCGGCATGAAGCTGCACCACAACTGCATCGGCGGCCTGCTCGAGCACACGCACAACATGCTCCGCGTGGCGCAGGCGATCCTCCCGCTGTATCCCGACCTCCAGGCGGACCTGGTCCTGGCCGGGATCTTCCTCCACGACATCGGCAAGACGGAGGAGCTCTCCTACGACATGGCGTTCACCTACACCGATTCGGGACAGTTGATCGGCCACATCAGCAAGAGCCTGCTGATGATCCATCGCAAGGCCGACGCCCTCCGTGCGAGCGGCACGCCCATCGACCCGGAGATTCTGGATTCCCTGGGACACGTCATCCTCTCGCACCACGGGGCCTACGAGTTCGGCTCGCCCAAACTGCCCGCGACGGCTGAGGCCTTCATGGTCTACTACATCGACGACCTCGACGCGAAGATGGACCAGGTGACATCGGCCATCGACGCCGAGATGAGCGACTCCAACTGGACCGCCTGGCAGAATGCCCTGCAAACCCGCCTCTACCGCAAGCGCATCGACGCCGTGTAGTTGGCCCGTCCCGTACTCGCGCGGGCGCAGGCGTGTGTCCGGCGCGGCGAGCTTACGGCGCTGGCGCCACATTTCAGAAATCGTGTGACTATAGATTGCTTCGCTTCGCTCGCAATGACATGCACCGGCCTATCGAGGTCATTGCGAGGAGCGCAGCAAGCCTGCCCTCGCGAAGGCGGGGGAAGCGATCTCTATCCCTGAGAGTCGCGGAATCTGCAAAATGCAGCTCTAACTTGGAATCCAGATCTTCTTGGCGTTGATGATCTCAGCGCGGCCGGGAAGCGACAGGGGAGCCGGGGTCCTGGTGAAGAAGATCAGCCCTTTGTAGCTGGTCAGGTAGTAGTATTTGGTGGAAAAGACACCGCCGGTCGCGCAGACGACGAGCGGCGCCTCAGCTCGTCTGAGAATAATCTCAAAGTCATCGGATTCGACGTTGACGATTGCGCCCGATGCCTTGATCGCATTAGCGATGGCGGCCCCGGCCGCCGCCGCGGCCGAGGCTCCGCCGGCTGCTGCTCCGTTTGTCATGGCACGTCCTTTCCTTTGCCTGCGTCCCCTCCGGGAAGCCGTCGGGTCAATCCGCCGCCCACACCTCCGGCTCGGGGGAGCCCATGGTGCAGTACTCAATGCGATAGGGCGTGATCTCCAGGACGCCGTAGTTCGGATCGTCCGGACCGCTGAAGATCGGCGCCAGCATGTCACACCAGAACGCATGGCGCGCCTCCTTGCTTGTATTCAGTGCGGCCCGGCCCTGAATCTGCAGGTAGGGCGCCGCATTCATCGGATTGGTGACGCCGCAAGTCACGTGGACCTCCGGGTTCTGCTCGATCTGCTTGACCTTGCGGGCGCCGACGAATGTCGCGCACCGGATTGTCAGGTCCGCCGAGGCGACCGCCATCACGTAGCGCACCCAGGGTTTGCCGTCCGGCGTGACTGTGGCCAAGCCGGACAACTGGGGCCGTTCGAGAATCTGATAGATTCGGTCTTTCAGGTCAGACATAGCTCGACTCCTTTCTGAATCTTACTGGGCCGCCGATGGGCTGCCCCACTTCCTGAGGATCTCGATACATTCGATCATGGCCCGGCCGTTGTGGTAGCCGGCCTTCCAGGGACTGGCCTTGTCTCCCTGCGCCTGGCCCTGGACCGTGACCGTGGGGTGCCATTCGCCCGTGTCCCAGTCCACCATCTTCGTCTCGATGAAACGGAACGTCTTCTCGAAGACGGGAAGGTACTTCGGGTCGTTCGTGTATTCGTACATGTGCAGCGCGCTGACGATGGCCTCGGCCTGCACCCACCAGGACTTGTTGAGATCGTCGGCCGAAGCGTTGAACCGCCCGGTATAGAAGAATCCGCCGCTGCGCCCGTCGTGGCCGTACTGCAGCGAGTAACGAAACAGCGTCTCGTAGAGATCCATGAACGGATAGTTCGACACCCCTGCGGCGTCGCACGCGTCCATCAGCAGCCAGATGTTTTCGATATCGTGGCCGTAGGATACGCGCGCGTAGTCGCCGTCCAATCGAGGGGTCCAATCCCGATCGTACTTGTCCGTGCAGGCGCCGAGGTCCTTCCGCACGACGGTATTGCTCTCGATATTGATCAGTTCCAGCAGACGCTCCCGGGCCAACGGCAGTTGGCTCGCCCGGTAGAAGCTCGTCATGGCCTCAAGCAGATGGAGGTGCGTGTTCATCAGCTTCAGATCGGCCGACGCTGCCATGTAGGAGGACTCCGAGGCCGGTGGGTTCGTCCAATCCGGGTAGAAGTACTCGACATAACCGCCGTAGGTCTTGTCGTGGGCCTTCTCTTCGAGCAGGTCGAAGAATTGGGTCGCGAAGTCGAGGGCTTCCTCATTGCCGCTCGCGAGATAGTACTCGGCCAGCGCGTAGAGTCCGAACGATTGGCCGTAGAGATGTTTGTTGGGCCGGGTCTTCTGGTCGCCTGTAACGTCCACCTCCCAATAGAAGCCGCCGTTGGCGTGATCCCACATTTTGTCCTTCAGAAAGCGATAGCCGACCTCGGCCGCCTCCAGGTGCTTCGTGGGCTCATAGCCCGCGCGGGCCAGGCGGGAGAACAGCCACACGGTGCGGGCCTGCGTCACGATCATCTTCGTCACGGGCTCTTTCAACGCACCGTTCGGTCCAAAGCTGATGATGTATCCGCCGTTCTGCCGATCCAGGCTCTTGTCGTACCAGAACGGCGCGATGTTCTCCGTGAGAATCTTCTCCAGCCGCGGTAGGTATTCCTCGGCCAGATCGGCTCCATCCGATCCCCCCAGAGCCAGAGAACACAGCAGCACGGTCAGACCGATGACGGGCCACAGCTTGTACGCAAAAGAATTCGCCATCATGATATCACCTCGATCATACACAGGAACCGATGGGCCGGCTCGGTCATCACCGGCCGCGCCCGCGTCACGTGTGAAGCTAACGCGTGGGGCGTTTGAACACGGCGCTGGCCGTCGTACAGGCGGCCAACTCCCACCCGTCGGCGCCAAGCCTGTTGAATTTCTCTTCCAGGTTTCGCGCTTTGTCAATGCCGCGTCTTTCGGCCTCGCGGATGTCCTCATCCGTCAGTTGCACGTCGATGATCACGTCGCTGAAATTGACGATCACGTATTCCCAGCGACCGCCGGCTGACTGTGCAGGGGCGGGGTCCGCAACGTACAGGATCGCGAGCGCGACGAGAACGCAGGCAACGACGGACAATGAAATTGGCGCAAGTCTTTGCATTTCGAATCTCCTCTTCTTGTGATGTAGATGATTACGTTTCAACATTTCTGTACTTGTGACGATTTCGCCGTGCACCATTGGGCACACACGTCCTTCACTATTGGCCGAAGTGTTTGTCGGCGAAATCCATGTACTGCTGCCAGTCGTAGTCGGTGACATCGTGGCCGCCGGTGCGGATGTGGTAGCCGACGGCGCCCATGGCCGGCTGGTTCACTGCCGGCATGTCCTCGACCGGCAGGGGCTCGGCGCCGAGCAGCTTGTAGACCGCTCCGGCGTGTTTCGCCGAGAGAAACTCGCCGCGCGGGTCGGCCCAGCGGTCCTCCTCGGCGCTGGCGACGTAGACCGGCCGCGGCGCCATCAGCGCGATCAGCATGTGCTGGTCGATGGGCAGCGTATCCTCCTTGCCATTATACCGCAGGAAGTTGTCGCAGAACCAGTGCGGGAAGGAGGTGTTGATGCGCTGCACGGTCTCGCCGAAGGCGCGACGGGAGAGGGCGGCGCCGCCGCAGCCCGAGTCGTTGGAGATGACCAGGGCGAAGCGCTCGTCCGTAGCCCCCGCCCAGAGCGAGGTCTTGCCGAGTCGCGAATGGCCCATGACCGCCACGCGCTTCTGATCGACATCGGGATCGGTCTCGAAGTAGTCCATCGCCCGGCTCAGGCCCCACGCCCAGGCGCCGATGGAGCCCCATTCCTCAGGGGCCGGCTGGGTCTGGCCTTCCTTGTAGAACAGGGGGTGCACGCCGTTCTTGAAACCGTCGTCGAAATCCGGATCGATGTCGCCGTAGTAGATCGTCGCCAGCCCGTAGCCTCGTGCGAGGATCTTCTCCACCGGCCAGCGACCGGCCGCCTTGCCTCTGGAATCCGCCGTTGCCCGATGATCGCCGCTTCGCATCCAGCTCTTCGAAATAGTGATGCCCCGGTCCGCGTGGATCGCATGGTTGCCCTGGAAATTCAGTCCGATGAACAGGGGCACAGGCTTGGCCTTGTCGTTCGGCAAATAGATGAGGATGGTCATGTTGGGGTCCTGCTGCCGGCCCGTGAAATAGACGGTGACTTCCTTTCGTGTGGCCTTGCCGTCCAGAGCGTTCTTCTCGACGGAGGTGGTCATGAAGGTCATGAACGGCGGCTTGCCCGGCGACCGGCCGTACATCTGTTCCTCGAAGAGCCTCAGGATCTCCGGCCGACGCTTCTGCCGCCACATCTCGGCGTCCGTCACCTTCGTGCCGTCGAGGCAGATGAGCGGGTCCGGCAGCGTGTACTGGGGAACCTTCGATTCATCGTAGTTCGCCTCCTGGCCCAAAGCTGCGGTCGCGAACAGGCTTGTCAGAGCAATCACCGTCACACCAAGAGTCTCGTACAGGACGCGTGACATAATAGGTTCTCCTTCGAATGCTGCCGTCGTCGTTTCCTAGATCGCGCCATTCTCATGATCGATGCCGGGCCGTTTCGCGTTACTCTGTCGAAAGGCCAATCCCCGGCGTTCCAGAGTAGATAGTACCTGCCAAGCCGCCGGGCTATCAAGAGAAAACCGTATTGCAGCCGACAGCGAGTTCGCCGTTCGGCTCTCCAAGGTCGGATGCCGACCGCCACACCGTGGGCCCGGTACACTCGTAGTTGAGACAAGTCGCCATGTTCTCTATAATGGTCACCCGAACAGGGTCCGCGTTGGACGATTGCAGTCAGGAGCTGATTTTCGAGGAGATTGCCATGACTCTTGGGAAACCGACGGCAGGTGTGATGTTGACGCTTTGCCTTTTGATCGGCGCGGCGGGGTTCGCTGCGGAGAATCGAATCGATATCTACGAGGGCAACCCGGCCTACTGGCAATACAAGGGCCGGCCCGCGCTGCTCATCGGCGGCAGCAAGGACGATAGCCTCTTCCAAATCCGGGACCTGGAGGAGCATCTGGACCTGCTCCAATCGGTCGGCGGCAACTACGTGCGCAATACGATGAGCTCACGGAAGGACAAGGGCTTCGAGGTGCAGGCGTTCCACCAGCGTGCGGATGGCAAGTACGATCTGGATCGGTGGAACGACGAGTACTGGCGGCGGTTCGAGGAGTTCCTTACGCTCGCCGAGCAGCGGGACATCATCGTGCAGATCGAGGTCTGGGCCACGTTCGACTACTACCGCGAGAACTGGGCGGCGCATCCGCTCAATCCGAAGAACAACGTCAACTACACCGCCGAAGAAACGGGTCTGCCGCTGGAGGTCAACAGCCATCCGACGCAGCGCGGGAACAACTTCTTCTGGTCGATCCCGGCCGAGAGAAATCAGAAAGTCGTGGTGAAATACCAGCAGCGATTCGTGGACAAGGTCCTCTCGCACTCGCTGAAGCATGGCAATGTCCTCTACTGCATGGACAATGAGACCTCGGTCACGCCGGAATGGGGGAAGTACTGGTCGGAGTATATCAAGGCCAAGGCGAAGGAAGCCGGCGTGAAGGTCCACACGACCGAGATGTGGGACCCGTGGGATTTGACGCACGCGATGCACTCCGCGACGTTCGACCATCCCGAGACCTATTCCTTCGTCGATATCTCCCAGAATAACCACCAGAAGGGCCAGGCGCACTGGGATAACGCCCAGAAGCAGCGTGCGCGGATCGCAAAGCATCCGCGGCCCCTTAACTGTACGAAAATCTACGGCGCCGATGCCGGTCGTTTCGGCAATGACCGCGACGGCATGGAGCGATTCTGGCGCAATATCTTCGGCGGGCTGGCCTCGGCCCGATTCCATCGGCCCGACTCCGGGCTTGGGCTGGGCGAAAAAGCCCAGGCGAACATCCGCAGCATGAGAATGATCACGGACCGGATGAACGTATTTGCCTGCGAGCCGCACAACGACCTGCTGTCCGAGCGTCAGGACAATGAGGCCTACTGCCTGGCAAATCCCGGCAAGGAGTACGCGGTCTACTTCACCAACGGCGGACAGGTCGATCTGGATATCAGCGCGACGACCAAGCCGGTGACGGTGCAGTGGCTCGACATCATGAGCAGCCAATGGCGCGAGCCGCAGACTGTTACAGGCGAAAAGACCTTGAAACTCGAATGCCCCGGGAAAGGGTACTGGGTCGTGTTGGTCAACTGACCGACGCGCCTGTTCATGGATCCTCATGCCGAAACGCACGCAGACAGAAACAAAGATATATACGGTCACGCAGGTCAACTCCCTCGTGCGCGATGTGCTGGAGGCCCATCTGCCCTCCCGGCTGAGCGTGAAGGGCGAGATCACCGATTGGAAACGGCACCAAAGCGGGCACTGCTACTTCAGTCTGAAGGACGAAGACTCGGTCCTGCCCTGCGCGATGTGGCGGAGCAGTTTCACAAAGATCAAGTTCAAGCCGGAGAACGGCCTGGCCGTCCTGGCCAGCGGGTCGATCGATCTCTACGTGCCGCAAGGCCGGTACAAGCTCATCGTTACGGAGATGATCCCGGCGGGCATGGGGGCGCTGCAACTGGCCTTCGAGCAGATGGTCAAGAAACTCGAGGCCGAGGGGCTGTTCTCCGAAGCCCATAAGAAGCCGATCCCGAAGTACCCCCGGCGGATCGGGATTCTGACGAGCGAGTCCGGTGCGGCGGTCCATGACATCGCCGACAGCATCCACAACCGCTGGCCGTGTGTCCGGCTGTTTCTGGTTCCGGTGCCAGTGCAGGGTCCGGGGGCGGCCGAGGCGATTGCCGCCGCCCTGCGGGATGTGAACCGGCGCAACGAGCGGCTGGAGCTCGACCTGCTCATCGTCGGCCGCGGCGGCGGATCGCTCGAGGATCTCTGGGCCTTCAACGAAGAGCCGCTGGCCCGCGCCATCTTTGAGTCGCGGATCCCAATCATCAGCGCGGTGGGGCACGAGGTCGATGTCACGGTCGCGGACATGGTGGCGGACGCCCGCGCTTCGACGCCGACCAAGGCGGGGGTCGTGGCGGTGCCGGACCGCGAGGAAGTGCTGCGCGACCTGGCCCACCAGCACAAGCGGCTGAGCGGCAGCGTCCAGGGCCGGCTGGGTCTCTGCGGCGAGTACCTTCGCACGATTTTAGCCAGCGCCGTGTTCAAGAATCCGTTGCTGCCGGTCCGCAACCGCGAACAGCACGTGGATGACCTGATGTGGGGGCTGGCCGATGCGATGCGGGCGGCACTGGTTCAGAAGCACAAGACTCTGGAGGGCTATCAGGAACCGGTGGCGCGGATCGAGCCGCACCGGTTGCTGGGCCGAATGACGGTGGCCTTGAACGAGCTCGAAGGTCGCGGTCGAGCCGCCATGACCAAGATCCTGAGCGACAAGACCCTGGAAATCACCGCACGGGAAAACCGCCTCGCCGGGCTGAATCCGAAGTCGGTCCTCCATCGGGGGTACAGCATCACAACGAACCGCAAGACCGGCAAAGTAGTGCGTACGCTCGACGACGTCCAGCTCGACGATCTTCTGGTAACCGAGCTGGCCGACGAGAATTTGATTGAAAGCCGGGCCACGAAGAAGGTAGAAAAGAGCAAGTAGAAGCCGTCCGAAAGCCGGACGCGCGATGGGAAAGACATTCGATGGCTGAGAAGAAACGCAAGGACGACATCAGCAAGCTGAGTTTCGAGGAATCGATCCGGCTGCTCAAGGAGATCGTCGACAAGATCGAGCAGGGCCAGATCCCTCTGCAGGATAGTCTCGATCAGTACGAGAAGGGCATGGCTCTGATCAAGCACTGCCGGGGCATCCTGCAGAAGGCGGAGAAACGCATCGAGAAGATCTCGCGGGAGGAGCAGGCCGAGGAAGAGACGGTCGAGGAGCCATCCGAGCCGGAGTCCTCAGGCGACCGGGACGATCCGGATGACAAGGGCTTGTTTTAGTCGTGAGGACCGCATCCGGCGGATCGCTGCGAGCGTGGCGGAATTGGCAGACGCGCCAGGTTTAGGTCCTGGTGTCCGTAAGGACGTGTGGGTTCGAATCCCTCCGCTCGCATTGCCGTGCAATTAGATGCACGACAGACGCAGGAGTACTCATGCACAAGCATGTTGGCGTATGGATCATTTGTTTCGTCAGTATGGTGTTGCTACCGGCCTGCCATCACCCACGCGAGCAGGATGTCCCGACGGGTTCTTTGGCGGTGCTGGGGGCCTTCGAGCAGGAGGTGAGTCTGCTGGGCGACATGCTGACGGCCGCAAAGTCGCGCTCCATCAAGGGGATTACCTTTACGTCCGGGCGGCTGGACGGCAAGCCCATCGTTTTGGCGTGGACGGGGGTCGGTAAAGTGAACGCGGCCATGACGACGACGCTGCTGCTCGAACATTTCCGGCCTGCACGGGTCATCCTGACGGGAATCGCCGGCGGGGTCGATCCGAATCTGAAGCCGGGCGACATCGTCATCGCCGAGCAGACAGCCCATCACGATATGGGCATCCTCTGGTCGGATGGGATCGAGCATGGGGGCGTGAAGAACCGGCTGACCGGAGACACGAACCCTATCTTCTTCCCGGCCGATCCCAATCTTCTGGCCGTCGCCCGCCGGGCCGCCGAGCGAGCGACGTTCGAGCCCGTCTCGCGCAAGACGGGCGACCAGCCGCCGCGAGCTGTCTGCGGCACGGTCGTCACGGGAGATACTTTCGTGGCCTCGGAAAGCGCGTGCGCAGAATTCGCGGAGAAACTCGGGGCCGACGCCGTGGAGATGGAAGGGGCCGCCGTCGCTCAGTTATGCTATCAGCGCGACGTCGGATGCCTGATCATCCGGAGCATCGCCGACAAGGCCGACGAGAGCGCCATCGTGGATAAGCAGAAGTTCTATGCGACCGCCGCGAAGAACTCGGCGACCCTCGTGGCCAGGATGATCGAGGACCTGGGACCGTAGCTTCGCTGCACGGCGCGGATGGATGCCGCTGAAAAGCTGGTGAGGGGACAAAATGCTGAACGAATACTTTGAGATCGACAAGCGGCATACCAGTCTCAGGGTCGAGACCGTGGCCGGCGTCACGACGTTCCTGACCATGGCCTATATCATCTTCGTGAACCCCAATATCCTCAGCGCCGCGGGCATGGACAAAAGCGCATTGATCGCCGTGACGTGCCTCATCAGCGCCGTCGCGACGATCAGCACAGGGATCTTCGGCAAGGCCCCCATCGCCATGGCTCCCGGCATGGGGCTCAACAGCTTCTTCGCCTACAGCCTCGTGACACAGGAAAAGATCAGTTGGCAGACGGCCTTGGGCGCGGTCTTCATCTCCGGCCTGGTCTTTCTCATCCTGACGCTCATCGGTCTGCGAAAGAAACTGGTCGAAGCGATCCCCGCAGGGCTGATTTCGGCCATCGCGGTGGGGATCGGCTTGTTCATTGCTTTCATCGGCCTGAACAACCTCGGCTTGGTTCTGCGCGATGAGAAGACGCTCTTTGCGTTGGGCGACATCACGAAGGCGACCGTCTGGATCGGACTGCTGGGGCTCGTGGTGATGGTCGCGCTGGGGCTTTTGCGAGTCACGGGCTCCCTGCTGATCGGCATCTTCGCAACGACGCTCGTCGCGGCCCTGTTCGGCTATGTGAGCAAACCGACGGCGTGGGTCTCACTGGACTGGCCCGTCGGCAAGGTCGCCCTGCAGCTCGACGTCTTCGGCGCGTTGAAGATCAGCCTCTGGGGAAGTATTTTCACGCTGATGTTCATCGATATGTTCGACAGCATCGGCACGCTCGTGGCGTGCAGCGAGAAGGCGGGCCTGCGCGACGAACGCGGGCAGATCAAAGGGCTGGACCGCCTGCTGGGTATCGACGCGATCGCGACGATGGCCGGCGCCCTGCTGGGGACCTCGACCACGACCTCTTACGTGGAATCCGCCGCCGGGATCGAGCAGGGCGGGCGCACGGGCCTGACATCCGTGGTCACCGGCCTGCTGTTCCTCTTCGCGCTGTTGTTCGTGCCCGTCATTGCGGTGGTGCCGGCTTATGCGACGGCGCCGGCGCTGATGATGGTGGGCTTGTACATGATGAAGGAGGCTCGCAAGATCAACCTCCGGAAAGTTGATGAGCTGATTCCCTCCTTGATCATCGTGGCCATGATCGCCGTCAGCTATCAAATCAGCACCGGCCTGGCGCTGGGCTTCGTCTCGTTCGCCATCCTGAAACTTTTGTTGGGTCGGTTCAGGGACATTCAGCCAGCGATGTGGCTGATTGCCGCCTTGTCGCTGATGTTCCTGATTATCCGCTGGCTGCCGGTCGTAACGAAGATGTTCGACGGTGGCGCGGAGGGCCCGTGACATGCGGACCATCCAAGTGAAAACCAGTAATGCAACCATGTCAGTGAAGGAGTCTGGAAATGGGTAAAGTATCCATCGGGGTGAACCTGGAATTCGTGCGACACGCGGACAAACCGCTTGACTGGGCGGTCGCCAAGGCGGCGGAGTTGGGGTACGAGTATGTGGAGCCGTGGGTGCATCTGGGCCGCGAGCTGATCAGCGAGGCGGGGTACTTTGCCACGATCTCGATGTGGGAGGACCCGATCCGCATCAAGAAGCTATGTGACAAGGCGGGCGTCAAGATCTCCGGGCTTTCCTGCCATACGCCGCTGTGCAAGCCGGACATCAGCGGCAACTATCTGAAACAGGCCATTCGCTTCGCCGCCGAGTGCGGCGCGCCGGTGGTCAACACGGATGAAGGCCCCAAGCCCGCTTGGACGACGGAAGAGGAAGACCACGTCCTGATGCGGTACGTCCTCAAGGAGGCCGCGGCGTTCGCCGAGAACCGCGGCATCCTGATCGGCCTGGAGCCGCACCAGCAGTACAGCAAGACGCCGGAAGGGCTCGACCGCATTTATGGCCTTGTCGACTCGCCGGCCATCGGAGTCAATTTCGACACGGGCAACAGCTACCTATGCGGCCAGGACCCGCTCGAATGGCTCCAGCACGTCAAGGACCGGCTCGTACACCTGCACGCCAAGGACATCTCCATCGAGCAATCGAAAGACGAACGAGGCAAGGTGACGGGCACGCCGGCCGGCTGCGCCTGCGGCGATGGCGTCAACGACTGGAAAAAGGTGGTGGAGATCTGCAAGACCGCTTCGCGTGACATCGTCTTCAGTGTCGAGTGCGGCACCGTCGAGCAGGCGGAGCGCAGCATCAAGCACCTCAGGCAGTTTGTCTGACCGGGGCGCTTTGCCCCTGTTGCGAATGGGAGGTGCGAATATGACGAGAAGGAATGTGTTCACGGCAGTGCTGGCTGTTGCGTCGGCCTCTATGCAGGGGGTATGGGCGCAGCAGCCGCTTGAGGTCACGGTGGATGCGAGCCGTGTCTGGATCCGGGCAGGCGAGTCGCCCGTGCTCCAGTATCGCTACGGCGACGTCCCGTTCAAGCCGTATGTCAAGGAACTGTACACGCCCGGCGGGTTGAACGTTCTGCTCGACGCGCCTTCAGATCATCTGCATCACCACGGACTCATGTTCGCGGTGGCCGTCAATGACCTGAATTTCTGGGAGGAAACCCCCACGGCCGGGCGGCAAGAGCAAGACAGCTCTATCACCGTCGCGCACGCCAGTCACAACAGTGGCCCCGGCGTCCGTTTCTACACGACTCCGGCCTGGGCCCGAGTCGACGCGACCGGCCGCGAAACCGAGCTGTTTGAATCGCGCGCCATCGAGGTCTGTCAGGTCGGCAAGCTGCGCGCCACAGTCGTCACCTGGAAAACCGAACTGACCAATCCGAGACCCCGGCGACGCGCAACGCTTTCCGGCTCGCACTATTTCGGGCTCGGTATGAGGTTTGTGCGATCCATGGACGACGGCGACTTCTTCAACGCCGACGGAAAAGAAAGGACGGTCTTCCGCGGCGAAGAGAGACTGGTCCGATCGGACTGGTGTGCCTATAGCGCTGCGGTCGACGGTAAGCCCGTGACGGTCGCCATGCTCGGGAACCCGGGCAACCCTCGGCATCCGACGACGTGGTTCACAATGGCCCGACCGTTCGCCTATCTATCCGCAACGTTGAATCTGCACGAGGAGCCCCTGTCGTTAGAAACAGGAGAACGCCTCGTGTTGCGGTACGCGGTAGTGGCGTGGGATGGCAACGTAGATCAGGACCAAATCAACCGGGCCTACCAGTGGTTTGTAGGCGACGACTCACAGGCTCACAAGCCAATGAAAGGAACAGATCGGGATGCACGAGAAGAATAAACCAGTCGGTACAGGTTCATTCAGCCGTCGGCATTTTCTGAAGGAAGCAGGGGGCCTTGCCACCGCCGGGATCATGATTGCCTCGTCACGCACGTCAACCGTCCGAGGCGCCAATGACCGAATCGGAGTCGGCTTTATCGGCTGCGGCGGGCGCAGCGGCGCCCATTTCCAGGCGGTGCACTGGCTCAAGACGCAGGCGAAAGAGCCGGTTGAGATCGTGGCGGCCTGCGACGTCTACCGGCCTCGCCTGAATCAGCGGATCGAAGGTTTCGGCGGCAAGGGCTACTCGGACTATCACGAGCTGTTGGATGACCCAAACGTGGACGTGGTCTGCATCGCCACGCCGGACCATCATCACGGCTACCAAGCCATCGACGCCATCAAGGCCGGCAAGCACGTCTACTGCGAAAAGCCGGTGACACACTGGCGGCAGTTCGAGCTGACGAAACGCCTGGCCCGCGTGGTGCGTGAATCGAACCGCACCTTCCTGCTCGGTACACAGGGGATGGCCGATACGGCTTGGCACCAGATGAGGAAGCTCGTACAGGATGGGCTGATCGGCCGGCCGATCCATGCCGAATGCGGCTACTTCCGTGTCGGCGACTGGGGCGAGCGGGGCATGCCAATCGATGACCCCAACGCCAAGCCCGGGCCCGACCTCAATTGGGACGCCTTCCTGGGCGACGCCCCTCAGCGGCCTTTCGACGTCAGCCGGTTCTTCCGCTGGCGGATGTACGAGGACTACGCCGGCGGGCCCTCGACGGACCTGTTCCCACACAGCCTTACGCCGGTCCTGTACGTACTCGGCGTCAAGATGCCGAGCGCGGTGGTCGCCACCGGCGGGAAGTTCCGCTACCAGGAGCGGGAGATCCCGGATACGTTCAACACCCTCATCGACTATCCCGAAGGCGTCACGGTCGCGGTGTTGGGCACGCAGGGCAACGACTACTTCGGCACGGGCGGCCGCGGCGCCCCCGGCCGGATCCCCCTGATTCGCGGCTGGGATGGCACCCTCACGATCCAGGGAAATGAGATTGTCTTCGTGCCCGCCCAGGGCTCCGACAAGAAGCCCCAGCGATTCCCAATCGAGCACGGCGAGGACTTCACCGGCTACTGGCAGAAGTTCCTGGCCTGCTGCCGGGCCGGTACGAAGGAAACGCAGAGCCCAATGGATCTGGCCTATCACACCCAGACGGCCCTCCAGATGGGCATGATGGGCCTGCGCGAGGGCAAGACGGCCAGATTCGATCCGGAGAAGGAGAAGATCGTGCTCTGATAACCGCCGAAAGTGCGGCTCGCCTCGCTTCAAGATCCCGTCCTCGCTGCGAAAAATGTGCGCGCGGATGGGGGAACCTACCGCTTTTTTCATGCCAAAATCGGCCTGAATGGCAAGATAGTTACAAAAATAAGCTCTACGGGGTTACCCATTTTGTCGATTTTGAAGCATAATGGTCGTATGTGCTATTTTGCTGTAGCAAGGTGTGAAACAGGTATGGGCCGATGAATCTCGATCCCCGGATCATGCAGGACTGGCAGATCGCCGAGGCGGCTGAAGAGCGGATGAAACCGATCCAGCAGCTTGCCGGCGAATTGGGCCTGCGCGACGAAGAGCTGATCCCGTATGGCAACAGACTCGCCAAGATCGATTACCAGAAGGTGCTGACGAGGCTGCATAATGCCCCCACGGCCAAGTACATCGACGTGACCGCTATCACCCCCACGCCCCTCGGCGAGGGCAAGACGACCACGACCATCGGCCTGATCGAGGGCCTCGGCCGGCTGGGAAAGCGGGTCTGCGGGGCGATCCGCCAGCCGAGCAGCGGGCCAACGTTCAATATCAAGGGTTCGGCGGCAGGGGGAGGACTGGCCCAGTGCGTGCCGCTGACGCCTATCTCCATCCGCCTGACGGGCGATCTCGACTGTGTGACCAACGCCCACAATCTCGCCATGGTGGCGCTGACCTCGCGGATGCAGCACGAGCGGAACTACGACGACGCCCGCCTGGCCAAGAGCGGCCTGAAGCGGCTGGATATCGACCCGGATCGCGTGCAAATCGGCTGGGCCATCGACTTCTGTGCCCAGGCCCTGCGGAACATCCGCATCGGGCTCGGCGGCAGGATGGACGGCTTTGAGATGGATTCGGGTTTCCAGATGAGCGTCGCCAGCGAAGTGATGGCCATTCTGGCGGTCGCGCGAGACATGGCGGACCTGCGCGAGCGAATCGCCAAGATGGTCGTGGCCTACAGCAAGAGCGGCAAGGAGATCACCACGGCGGACCTGAACGTGGACGGCGCTATGACCGCGTGGATGATCGACGCCATCAACCCGACCCTCGTGCAAACGATCGAGGGCCAGCCCGTACTCATTCATGCAGGGCCTTTCGCCAACATTGCGATCGGGCAGAGCTCGATCATCGCGGACCGGCTCGGCACGAAACTGGCGGATTACCACGTCACCGAGAGCGGATTTGCCGCCGATATCGGCTACGAAAAATTCTGGAACATCAAGTGCCGCATGTCGGGCCTGAAGCCGGACGCAGTGGTCATCGTGGCCACGATCCGCGCGCTGAAGATGCACGGCGGCGGCCCGGCCGTCAAGCCCGGGATGCCGCTCGACGCGGCCTACACCAGCGAAGATCCCGATCTGGTCGAGAAGGGTTGCGAGAACCTGCTGGCTCACATCGACATCGTCAGGAAAAGCGGCGTGCGACCGGTCGTCTGCGTGAATCAGTTCAAGACGGATACCCAAGCGGAGATCGACGTCGTGCGACGGATTGCCGAAGCGAATGGGGCCAGGGCCGTCACCTCCAACCACTGGCTCATGGGCGGCCGGGGGGCCGTCGAATTGGCCGAGGCGGTAATGGAGACCTGCGACGAGAAGCACGATTTCCGATTCCTCTACGACCTGAGCATGCCCTTGAGCAAACGTATCGAACTGATCGCTCGGGAGGTGTACGGCGCCGACGGCGTGGCGTATGCCGACGGCGCTCTGGAGAAGGTCAAGAAACTGGAGGCCGAGTCGCTCGGCACGAGTCTGGGCACGTGCATGGCGAAGACTCAGCAGAGCCTGTCGGACCAGCCCGACTTGAAGGGCCGCCCACAAGGCTGGACGCTGACGATCAACGACATCCTCGTCTACAAAGGGGCCGGGTTCGTGGTTCCCGTGGCCGGCGCGATCAAACTAATGCCGGGCACGGGCTCCAATCCGGCGTTCCGCCGAATCGACGTCGACGTTAATCCCGGCAAAGTCAGAGGCCTCTTCTAACAAGTGCCGGAACATCGCCAAAGCGATTCTTGACAGAGGCATGTCATTAACGACAATCACATCCAACGTACGAGCAATCTGAAACACAAGGCAAACCGGGGACGACAGATGACCGCACAAATCATCGATGGCAAGCAGGTGGCGGCCGACATCCGGGCCGAACTCAAGGACGAAGTCGCAAAGCTGAGGGACCGCGACATTGTGCCCGGATTGGGCGTAATCCTGGTCGGTGAGGACCCGGCGTCGAAATCCTATGTGACCGCCAAGGAACGAGCCTGCGCGGAAGCTGGTATCTACTCGGACGACAACCATCTGCCCGTTGAGACGACTCAGGACGAACTGATGGCGCTGGTCCGACGCATGAACGACGATCCGAAGATCAACGGCATCCTCGTTCAGCTTCCGCTGCCCAAACACATGAACGAAGCGGAGGTGCTGCTGGCGATCAATCCGGACAAGGACGTGGATGGATTCCACCCGGTCAGCGTCGGCAAGATGGTGGTGGGGGAGAAAGCATTCGTACCGTGCACGCCGCACGGCGTCATCCAGTTGCTCCTGCGCAGCGGCGTCACCCTCGAAGGGGCGCACGTCGTCATCGTCGGCCGCAGCAACATCGTGGGCAAGCCGCTCGCGAATCTGCTGCTCCAGAAAAGCCCCACTGGCAATGCGACCGTGACGGTCTGCCACACGCGGACGAAGGACGTCGCCTACCACACGCGACAGGCCGACATCGTCATCGCCGCGGCGGGCCGGCCCAATACCATCACGGCGGACATGGTCAAGGACGGCGTGGTCGTGATTGACGTAGGGGTCAACCGCGTCGAGGATGCGACGAAGAAAAGAGGCTATCGACTGGTCGGCGATGTCGATTTCGAGGCGGTCAAGGAAAAAGCCTCGCTGATCACGCCCGTTCCCGGCGGCGTCGGACCGATGACCATCACCATGCTCCTCTACAACACCGTCGAATCGTCCAAGAGGGCCGCCGCCCTGGGCTCGTGACTTCACAGGATGCGGAGCGTCACGCGGCTTTCTTCGTAGAACGCACGGTTGTAATCCCCGGCGAGTTGCGGTACCCTGCACGCATGTTACCGGATGACTTGTTCCCGTACTCCGACGACACACGAACGCTGATCGTGACGAACGACGGCGTTCGCGCACTTCATGTAGGCATCATTCTTCCGAACGCACGAGCAGAAGGAGGCAGACGATGAGACACATCACGCGCCGTCAGTTTGTAAAGGGTTCCGTCTACACCGGCCTGGGCATGGCGATGGCTGGGCCGATGTCACGGGTGCGAGGGGCTAACGATGAGGTCCATGTGGCCGTGATCGGTGTCAACGGCCGGGGCGGATCGCACATCAGCGAGTTCGAGGGAATGGACGGCGTGCGCGTCGTTGCCCTTTGCGATGTTGACCAGAACGTTCTGAACGGCAAGGCTGCGGCCTTCGAGAAAAAGTATGGACACGCCGTGGAGAAATACGTCGATCTCCGCCAGATGCTGGAGAACAAGGACATTGACGCCGTCTCGGTTGCCACGACGAACCACTGGCACTCGCTGGCGACGGTCTGGGCCTGCCAGGCGGGCAAGGACGTTTACGTGGAGAAGCCTTGCAGCCACAACGTCTTCGAGGGACGAAAATGCGTGGAAGCCGCCCGCAAATACAAGCGCATCGTCCAGCACGGGACGCAGAGCCGGGGCAGCAGGGGCTGGGCCAAGCGCATCGCGGCGGCCCAGAGCGGCAAGTACGGCAAGCTGCTGGTCTCCAAGGGCTACTGCTGCAAGCCCCGATGGAGCATCGGCTACCAGCCCTACGCGGAGCCGCCGGAGCATCTGAACTTCGATATCTGGCTCGGACCCGCCCCCGAGCAGCCCTATCACGCCAACCTCGTGCACTACAACTGGCACTGGTTCTGGGATTTCGGCAACGGCGACATCGGCAACCAGGGCGTCCACCAGATGGACATCGCCCGCTGGGCGATCAAAGGGGCCACACTGCCCAGGAGCGTGATCAGCATGGGCGGCCGCTGGGTGGACGGACCCAACTTCAAGGACCAGGGCCAGACGCCGAACATGGAGCTATCGGTGTATGACTTTGGCGAAACCCTCCTGGTCTTCGAGACCCGCGGCCTCGTCGGCAATAAGCTCGAAGGGTTCCCCAACAAAGTCGATAACGAGCTCTATTGTGAGGAGGGCGTCATCCGGGGCGACAAGTTCTATCCCGGCGGCAAGGGCGAAGGCGAGCCGCTGGCGGACGTCGAGCACCATCGCTATCCCGGCGGTGTCTTCGAGAACTTCATCAACTGCGTCCGCAGCCGCAAGCGCGAAGAGCTCAATGCGGACATCCTCGAAGGGCACCTCTCCAGCGCGCTGTGTCACCTGGGCAACATCTCCTACCGGCTGGGTTGGGAATATCCATTCGCCACGGAGACGAAGGCGCTGGGCGCGTCCGACATCGTGACGGACAGCATGATGACGGTCCTCGCGAACACCAAGGCCATCGGCGTGGACCCGGAGAAGGCGACGTACCGCCTCGGACCCAAGCTGCGGATCGATCCGGCCAAGGAGCGGTTCATCGACAATCCTGCAGCCGATCTGCTCCTGAGCCGCTTCTATCGCGAACCGTTCGTCGTTCCCGAGCAGGTGTGACGAAGGGGCGTCGAGCTACCGGCACCGAATCCAGCATCGCGGCCGGCAGCGATGGGTTTGTACCCGCCGCTGCCGGCCGCGTTCATTCCCATCCGGGCCCGCGCCGCCCGGCCAGAAGGGAATCCCGCAACAATATCTTGGGTTTGGGCGTCCTATATGGTATCATGGAGGCTGTGTTGAAGAGTTTCCGTACTGTGATGGCCCGGCGGAGTCTCACGTGCTCAGCCTACCGGCTTAGACTGCACCTATCTGTCCGGTATACCACATCGAAGGCACAGGAGTGAGGAAAGACAACATGTTGAGACCGGCAAAGGTTCTGGCGTTCCTGTTGGTATGTACCCTTGGCATCGGCTCCTCGGTGAACAGTGCCGGGGCCGCCCTGGTGATTAACGAGTTCATGGCGGCCAATAGCGACCTCGTTCCCGACCCGCAGGCCGAGACCGACGACTGGCTGGAGATCCATAACACCAGCAGCCAGATCGTAGATGCCGGCGGCATGTACCTGACGGACGATCTCGACACCCCCACGAAGTGGAGGATTCCGGACAACGCCGCCCACCTCACTCTCATCCCGCCCAAGGGCTACCTCATCGTTTGGCTCGACAACGACACGACGGATTTCGGCCTGCACGCGACCTTCGAGCTCAACTCCATGGGCGAGGAAATCGGTTTATTCGATACAAACGGCACAAGGTTGATCGACGCGATCACCTTCGAGGACCAAAGGGGGAATATCTCTTACGGCCGATCTCCGGACGGCGCCGACGCGTGGCGATTCCTGACCATGCCGACGCCGGGGGCGGCCAATGCGCCGGCCTACGAAGACGTGGTGGCCGATACAAAGTTCAGCCGCGACCGGGGCTTCTATGATGAACCCTTCGAGGTAACGATTACCTGCGCCACACCCGGTGCGACGATCTATTACACGCTCGACGGCAGCGAGCCGACCTCTGCATCAAGCCGACTGCCAATGGGCCAGCTCTATAGCGGCCCCATCCCGATTACCGAGACCACCTGCCTGCGGGCGGCGGCCGTCAGGAACGGCTGGCTGGCCAGCAACGTGGATACGCAGACGTACATCTTCCTCGACGACGTCATCACGCGCACGCAAGCCGAAGTCACCGCCCGGGGTTACCCCAGTCAATGGTATAGCAGCTATCCGGCCGACTACGAGATGGACCCCCAGGTCTACACCGACCCGACGTACGCCGATCTGATGGACGACGCCATGCTGGCCATTCCGACCGTCTCGCTCGTCACGAACAAGGGCCACCTGTTCAACCGCGTGCAGGATCCTGAGACTGGCGGCATCTACATCTATACCGGGCACTCCAGCACTGGCGGTCAGGACTGGGAACGGCCCGTCTCGGTTGAGATGTTCGGCGCCGACGGCTCCGAGGCGTTCCAGGTCACTTGCGGGATTCGAATCCAGGGTGGGGAAGGCCGGAGACCTAACAAGTGTCCCAAGCATAGTTTCAGCTTGAGATTCAGGTCGAAATACGGGCCCAGTCGCTTGGAGCGTGAGTTGTTCGCCGGTTCGCCGGTTGAATCGTTCGAGACCGTTCAGCTACGCGGTTTCTTCAACAATGCCTGGACGCACTGGGCGCCCGACCAGCGCGAGCGGACCCAGTACATCCGCGACCAGTGGATGCGCGACGCCATGCTGGAGATGGGACATGCCGACGCCGGACGCGGATTCTACGTGCACCTGTATCTCAACGGCATCTACTGGGGACTGTACGATCTCCACGAACGCCCTGTGGCCTCCCACTACGCGGCTTACCACGGCGGCGACCCCGAACGAATCGACGCCATCAACGGCGGTTCCGCCACAGACGGGACGACCGCGGCCTGGTCCCAGACCCGGAACATCGTCGCGACCAGAGACTGGGCCCGAATCCAGGAAGTGATCGATATCGACAACTTCATCGATTGGACGCTGCTGAACCTGTTCGCGGGAAACACGGACCTCAAGGACAACGGAAACTGGCGGGCCGCCGGCGGGGGGCCGGATGGCCGACCGTGGCGCATCTACCATTGGGATGCCGAGCACGTCATGGAGAGTCTGTATCAGAACGGCACGCGTCCCTCCTCCGATCCTACGCGTCTGTTCAGCCTTCTGGATGATATCGAGGAGTTCCGCATCCGATTCGGCGATCGCGTTCATAAGCACCTGTTCAACGGAGGAGCCCTAACCGCCGAGAGAACCGCCCAGCGCTGGCTCCAACGCGCCGATGAGATTGAGATGGCCGTGATTGGCGAGTCGGCGCGGTGGGGGGATTACCGCCGGGACACGCACTCCTACCAGTCGGGACCCTATTATCTCTACACGCGCGACGAGTTCTGGATTCCGGAAAAGAACGAGCTTCTGAACAACTACTTCCCACGCCGAACGGACGTCGCCCTCGATCAGTTCAAATCGCGTGGACTCTATCCGAATACGACTGCCCCCACGTTCCACATCGGCGGGACATATCAGCACGGCGGCCGGGCTGCGTCGGGCAGTATGCTCTCGATGCCGGCCGCGGGCGGAACGATCTGGTACACCCTCGATGGAAGTGATCCTCGCCTGTCGGGCACGTCGCCGGAGCCGGCCGATGAGGTGAAGTTCGTCACGGAGAACGCCACGAAGCGCGTACTGGTGCCGACAGGGCCGGTCAGCGAGACCTGGCGGGCCAGCCTGGGATTCAACGATTCGGGATGGCAAAGCGGCACGGGCGGCGTGGGCTACGAACGAAGCAGCGGCTATGAGGCGTTGTTCAAGATCGACGTCCAGAGCGAGATGTACGGCGGCA
>CBFDBY010000054.1:0-39144 GCA_965603165.1 uncultured Phycisphaerae bacterium | reverse complement strand
AGCGGCGGGCGCGGTCCTTCTCCAGGGCCTTCATGACGATCCAGTCCAGGTCGCCCCGGACAGCTCTTCGCAGCAGGTCCGGCGTACAGCCCCGACGCTTGGCGATGTCCGTGAGGGTTTCGCCGAGCGTGCTGAGTTTCGTGGAGGGCTTGACGGGCTCTTGCTCCCGGATCACCCGCTGCATCTCCAGATAGCCCGCCTTGCGGAGTTCCTCCTCGCTGAACGGCGTCGTCCCGGTCAGCAGTTCATAGAGCAGCACGCCCAGCGAATAGATATCGGAGCGACCGTCGATGCCCAGGTCGCTCAACTCCGCCTGTTCGGGGCTCATATAGGCCGGCGTGCCGATGATATGGGCGTAGCGGGTGAACAGCGTCTTCTCTGTCAGACGCTGGTTCGTCGCCTTGGCGATGCCGAAGTCGATCACCTTCGGGACAGGTATCCCATCATGGTGCGCGACCATCACGTTAGAGGGCTTGATGTCCCGATGGACGACTCCCTTCTCATGGGCGTGCTCTACGGCGTGGCAGACCTGGACAAACAAAGCCAATCGGTCCTTGGTGCTCAAGTTATTCGCATCGCAGTATTCGGTGATGGACACGCCTGTCACGAGTTCCATGACGAAGTAGGACCGGCCCGTCTCAGTGGCTCCCGCGTCGAGGACCTTGGCGATATTGGGGTGGTCCATCAGAGCCAGGGCCTGGCGCTCGGCCTCGAAGCGGGCGATGACCTGGCGAGTGTCCATACCCAGCTTGATGATCTTGAGGGCCACCTTCCGGCGGATGGGCTCGGTTTGCTCGGCCATGTAGACCACCGCCATCCCGCCCTCACCGATCCGCTCCAGCAGTTTGTATCGGCCAATGACCGCGCCGGGACCCTCCGAGATCGGGGACTCGTCCAACGTTACGTCCTGGGCCAACGCTGGGGTATCCAGGAAGTCGCCCGCGTCGTCGTGCGCGCGGAGGAGAACTCCCAGACGCGAGAGCAGAGCGGTGTCGGACCCGCAGGCCTGCCTGACGTAGGCGGTCCGCTCGGTCAGCGATTCGTATTTGATCGCCGCCTTGAAAATGGCCTCTTCGTTCTGCTGCGGGCTCTTCACTGTGGTTGTCCTCCAAGGGTGTTCCACCCAACAATGCGAGATTCAGTCGCGAATCGTCCGAAGAAAAGGGCGGAAATCTCAAAAGAATATTGCGGCGACAGCCGTCGGGGGCTGTCCGTCCAGTGCTCGAATGCGGGCTCATTGCCCCTTGCTGATCTCGGCCCGGAGCCACGCTCGGGCGTATGCCCAGTTCTCGCAGGCGGTGGAGCGGGAAATGCCGAGCGCCTCTGCCGCCTGTTCCAGGGTCAGGCCCGCGAAATAGCGAAGTTTCACCAGTTCCGCCTTGGCGTCGTCTGTCTTTGTGAGCTTCTGTAGGGCCTCATCCAGGGCAAGGAGGTCCTCGTCGGCTGCTTGCGTGGAAGGATCTGCGTCGGTCAGACCGACGCGATGACGATGACCGCCGTGCTTGGCGCGTCGCTTGCGGCGGGCGTTTTCCACCAGGATGCGACGCATCGCCTCCGCGGCGGCGGCGAAGAAGTGGCCGCGATTCTCCCAACTCTGAGGTCGGTCTCCCGTGAGCCGGATATAGGCCTCGTGCACCAGGGCGGTGGCCTGGAGTGTCTGGCCGGGCGATTCGTGTGACAGCTTCTGAGCGGCGAGGAGACGGAGCTCCTCATAGACCAACGGCAAGAGTTCGTCCGTAGCCTTCGCGTCCCCCCGTCCAATCGCGTTCAAGATGCGTGTGACGTCCGTCATACCGGCTCCCCACCGTTCGGGCCTCTGACGGGGACATTCTGTCACATGCAGCGGGAGATTTCAAGCTTCCGAAGCGGCGGGAGCCTCAGCGCGGAAAGTTGCATCCGTCTCGGCGGTCAACATGCCACCTTTGTCGGACGCCTGTGAGAGGTAGACCAGGGGCAATCTGCGCTATTTGCCGTAGGCGGCTTTGGGGTCGTAGACCTTTTCCGCGACGAATTCGAGGTCGGCCTTGCTGGAGGGCTTCAATGCCCGATAAAAGCAGGATTGATAGCCTACGTGGCATTGGCCCTGGTCGACGGAGACCTTGAGGATCAGGCAGTCCTGGTCGCAATCGACGAGGATTCGGTGAACGGTTTGGACGTGGCCGCTCTGCTCGCCCTTGGCCCAGAGCTTCTTGCGGGAGCGGCTGTAGTAGACGGCCCGGCCGGTCTCGATCGTTCGGTCGAGGGCCTCGCGGTTCATCCAGGCGACCATCAGGATCTCGCCGGTCGCGGCGTCCTGGGCGATGGCCGGGATCAGGCCGTCGGTGTTGAACCGGGGCGAAAACTGCAATCCTTCTTCAAGCTGTTTCGAGTCCAATAGCGTTCACCTTGAGAATGTTGGCGGTTAACGTCTTGTCGCAGCATGTTTTAGCGACTATGATTTAGTATGACAAGCGATTTCTTGGAGGCCGGCTTTGTCGAGTGCACAGGATGTCCGAAAAAAGCGGCATTTGTCGCTGATCGTCCGAATTACCGTGGCGACGGTTGCGATTGCCTGGGTCCTGCACGGTCAGGACTGGGGGGACCTGGCGGCGGTCTTTCAGCGGCTCAATCTGTGGGTTTTCGCATTCGCTCTGGCCGTTTTCGCGGCGGCACAGGTCATTATCGCCCTTCGCTGGCGGCTGCTTTTGCGGGCGCAGTCGATCCATATCGGTATAGGGGCCGCGATCCGGCTGTTCTTCCTGGGGCTTTTCTATAACAATGTGATGCCCGGAGCAGTGGGGGGCGATTTGCTGAAGGCCTGGTATGTGACGAAGCACACGGACAAGCGGCTGGAGGGGGCGTTGAGCGTGGTCGTCGACCGGGTCGTTGGACTGGCGGGGCTCATCCTGATGGCTGTTTTGACGTATTCGATATTCCTGGAAGGGGGCATTGCGGGGCGGACCGGGGCGGAGGAAGCAAGGCCGCCTGGGTGGATCTCGCAGCATAAAGGGGCGATTCTGTGGTTCGGCCTGGCCGTTGTGGTGGCGCTAATGATCGTACTGGCTCATCCTCACGGGCGGGCGCGGCTCGGGCTGGTCGTGCGACGGGCTCTGGTGCGGGGGGTGGAGCTGTTGCGGGGCGTCAGAGGTGCACTCGTCGTATACTGCTCGAAACCCTGGACGCTGCTCTGGGCTCTGCTGCTGACCTTCGTGTCGCAGAGCATTGTGATCGCGGCTTTCTGGCTGCTGGGGGGGAATCTGGGGATTGAGGCGGGGCCGAAGTACTATTTTGTGATCTTTCCGGTGATGTGGGTGGTGGCGGCGGTGCCGATCAGTATCGCCGGGCTCGGCGTCTTCGAGGCGGGTATGGTCGAGTTGTTCGTGCTTCTGACCGGCACGGCCGCCGAGGAGGCCCTGGCGGTGGCCTTCTGCCAGCGGTTTGTCTGGGTCCTGGCCTCCCTGCCCGGCGGGCTTATCCATCTGCTCGGCGCCCATCTGCCTCGTGAGATTTCTATTGACTCGCGAGAACCCCTGAACTAACCTAATCACTCGATCGAACGCGGTTTTCCGGTCGCCCGCGGGGGAAACCGATTCTTCGTGAATGGGGCAAAGGGTAGTTGTTGACACATGAATATCGGCAGAAGGTTCAAGAGCTACTTCTTTCGTGGGTTGGCCGTGCTGCTGCCGACCATGCTGACTCTGTGGATCTTGGCCTGGGGCTATCAGCTCATACAAGAAAACGTCAGCATTCACATCAATCGGGGTCTGGTCAAGGCGCTCGTATGGCTTGACAGCGGCTCCGAGGAGGCGCTGAGGCAGTACGAGGCCAAACTGGAGGAGATCTTCGTCACGGGCCTGGCGGGCTCGGTTGTGGGTTTGCTGATTGCGGCGGCGGCAGTGTTCCTGGTTGGGGCGCTGCTGGCCAGCGTTGTGGGCAGGGCGCTGTGGCGGATCGTCGAAGCGTTCATCATGAGTACACCGGTTCTGCGACGGGTGTATCCATACGTCAAGCAGGTGACCGATTTCCTGCTCACCCAGGAGGACCATAAGAAGGTGTTCTCCCGGGTCGTCGCCGTGGAGTATCCGCGCAAGGGCATCTGGTCCATCGGCTTCGTCACCGGCTCGGGCCTGCGCCGGATCGCGGACAGTGTGCACGAAGAATGCCTGACCGTCTTGGTACCGAATTCTCCGACGCCGGTGACCGGGTACGTGATTGTCGTGCCCAAGGCCCAAACGATCGCCCTGGACATGACGATCGAGGAGGCGTTTCGGTTTGCGGTCAGCGCCGGTGTCGTCACGCCGGACAACGGACATTCGAGCGCTTTGCCCGCGGCGCATGTCAATGGGGCCGCGGCAGGAGCAATAGGAACAAGCGAACGGTCTTAAATTAAGGAGAGAAACATTGCTTTTTACAATCACCGGAAAGCACGTTACGATTACGGAGGCCATGAGGAGCTACGCAGAGGAGAAGACGTCGAAGCTTCCGAGGTACTACGACGGCGTCAACCAGGTGGAAGTCATCGTCGACAGCAGTCATGGGGCAAGCAAGGTGAGCGTGGAGATCATCGCGAGGGGCGAGCACGGCAACGTCTTCGTGGCTACCGAGGTGGGCAACGATGCCTACCAGTGTATCGATGGGGCGGTGCATAAGCTCGAGGGACAACTCCGAAAGAAGAAGACAAAAGAACGCGACGACAAGCACAAGCGTGTCGGTGAGAGTGGTGATTTTACAGAACCGACGTACCCGCAATAGCAGTGTCGGCATTGCGGTTGGATCGTGGGATGGTTGCGGCAAAGGATAAGACTGGACGCGAAGAATGAAGTTCGAAGAATTTGTGTGTTTCAAGGCGACAATCGCTCATTTGCAGGCGACGGATCGGGATGGCGCGATTGCCGAGTTGGTATCGGCGCTGGTCACGGCGGATCAGATCGCGGCCGAATCGGCCAAGGACGTGACCAAGGCTGTGACCAAGAGAGAAAACGAGGCGAGTACGGGGATGGGCAAGGGCGTCGCCGTGCCTCACGTCAAGCATTCGACCGTCAAGCAGGTCGTCGCCGCCGTCGGTCACAGCAGTACGGGAATCGACTTCGCCTCGCTGGATGAGCAGCCCGTCTACTCGGTGATTCTGCTGATCAGTCCTCTCGATAATCCGGACAAGCACCTGCAGGCAATGGAGAACATCTTCCGTCATCTCCAGAAGGAGCGGTTCCGCAAGTTCCTTCGGCAGTGCCGAGAGCCGGACGCGCTGCAGGACCTGCTCAGGGAGGCCGACGAGAATCCCTCGTGGTGAGCCGGACCGGGTTGGCCTGAGGCGGGAAGATCCGATGCAGATGGGAGAAAGGGTCTTGGAGAAACTGGTTTGTGAGACAACTGTCGAAATCAGGAACGCCGACGGCCTTCATATGCGCCCCGCCATGCAATTCGTCGATCTGGCCGGCCGGTTTGCCAGCGACATCACCGTCAGCAACGACGAAACCCACGCGGACGCAAAGAGCATCATGCAGATGACCATGCTGGCGGCCGGGCGGGGCACCCGCCTGCGTATCCGGGCGGAGGGCTCCGACGCGGAAGAGGCCATCAACGCCCTGCGTGAACTCGTCGAGACGCACTTGTTCGGTGAGCCGCCGCCCGCAGGTAAAGATTGACGAGATCCAGAAGATCCTGATATGGAGATAAAGAAGGGAATAGCCGTCTCGCCGGGAGTATCGATCGGCAAGTGTCTCATCGTAGACTCCGAGGATTACCGGATTCCCCGGCGGGAGATCGACTCCTCGCAGAGGATGGCGGAGATCCAGCGTGTTCGTAACGGGTTTCGCGATGCGATCGAGGAGTTGACCGCGCTCGAGCGGGCTCAGGACGAGGCCGGCGGCGGACGCATCAAGGATATCTTTGCGGTGCATCTGCGTTTCTTGCGGGACCGGAGCCTGCGACGGCGGATCACCGACTTGGTCCACGCGGAGTCGGTGACGGCCGAGTACGCCGTCTCGACGGTGCTGCGGGAGATCGCCTCACACTTCGAGACGGGCGTCAAAGACGCCTACATGCGCGAGCGTGCGGCCGACATCTACGATATTGAAAGACGTCTGCTCAGGCGACTGTTGGGGACCAAGCGGGAGGATATCCTGCACTTGACGGAGGAGGTCGTGGTCGTGGCGCGGGAGCTCAGCCCCACGCAGACGGCCGGCTTCAACAGAGACTACGTTCGCGGCATTGCCTCCGATGCCGGCGGGCGAACGAGTCATGCGGCGATTGTCGCGCGTTCCCTGGGGATCCCGGCGGTCGTTGCCCTGGAGGACCTGACCGAGGTCGTTCGCGGCGGTGATACGGTAGTCATCGACGGCAACCGGGGCATCGCCATTGTCAATCCGGATGACGAGACGGTTCGCCAGTACGAGGCCTACTCGCGCGAGTTTGTGGCCCTCGAGCACAAGCTCGACGCCATCCGCGAGAAGCCCGGCGTCACGCGCGACGGCGTCAGAATCAAGCTGCTGGGCAATATCGAGTTTCCGGATGAGGCCGAAGCGGTCCTCGAGAAGGGCGGGGAGGGTATCGGCCTGTACCGCACGGAGTTTCTCTACCTCAATCGGCCCACCGAGCCGGTCGAGCAAGAGCAGTATGAGGCGTACGCCGAGACGGTGCGGGTCTTCCAGGACCGGCGCGTGGTCATTCGTACGTTCGACCTCGGCGCCGACAAGTACACCCAGAGCCGCCGTGCGGCCGCCGAGCCGAACCCGTTCCTGGGTCTGCGTTCCATCCGATTCTGCCTGCAGAACCTCACGATGTTCAAGACGCAGCTCCGCGCAATCCTGCGGGCTTCCGTGCTCGGGCAGGTCAAGGTCATGTTCCCGCTGATCACGAATATCCAGGAGCTGATGCAGGCGAAGATGATCCTGCACGACGTGATGGAGGACCTCGACGAGGAAGGCATTCCGTACAACCGGGATATCGACGTGGGGATCATGATCGAGACGCCGTCGGCGGCATTGACGGCCTCGACCCTGGCCCGGGACGCTGATTTCTTTAGTATCGGTACGAATGACCTGACGCAGTATACGCTGGCGGTCGACCGGGGCAACGAGTTGGTCTCGACGCTGTACTCCGCCGCCGATCCGGCCGTGCTGCGGCTGATGCGCACGGTCATTCAGGACGCGTACAAGGCCCAGATCGACGTCTCCGTCTGTGGCGAGACGGCCTCCGAGCCCGAGTACGTCATGCTGCTGCTCGGGCTGGGCGTTCGGACGCTCTCGCTGACGCCGCCGATGATCCCGGAAATCAAGCAGGTCATTCGTTCGGTCACCCTGGAGGAATGCAACGCGCTGGCGCGAAAAGTGCTGGCGATGAACTCGGAACGTCAGATCTCCGGGTATCTCCGCAACGCGGGCAGGAAGGTCCTGCCGGAGGCCTTCTGATGGGTCCGGACGGGTGCACGAAGCCGACAGCGCGGCGCAACGCCGGAGTGGTTGAGATGAGTGGAAAGTGGTCCGTGTGCAGAGAGGAATGGGCATAAAGGCTTCGAACGAACATCCATGCTGTTGTTCCGCGGGAGGGCAGCCAGACATGTCCGTCCAGACGCACGCCACGGCAGCGATCCGGTTTCGAATCGCCGGGCCGGTGCGGTTCCTTTCCCACGCGGAAACAGTTCGCGTTCTGCAACGGGCCTGTGCGCGGGCGGCACTGCCGGTGCGGTACACGGAAGGGTTCAATCCGCATCCGCGGTTATCCCTGCCGCTACCGCGGCCGGTGGGCGTAGAAGCGGATGAGGAACTGCTGGTCGCCAGGGTGTGGGAGGCCGGGCCGGTTGAGGATCGGCCCGAGCGCGAGGCCGCGATAGGGCTGGCTCTGGCCGAGGAGCTGCCCGAGGGAGTGGAAGTGCTCGCCGTGGCCCTGACCGCGTCGAACGCCTCGTTCCATCCGCGCTGCGCCGAGTACATCCTGCCCGTTTGCGGGGCGGACGATCCGGAGCGTGAGGCCGCCTTGGAGGACGCAATTACGAGGGTGATGAACAGTCAAAGCTGCGCGGTGGAGAGAGCCTCTCCGGGACGTAAGGCGCCCCGGCGGATCGACGTCAGGGGCTTTCTGTGCTCGATTCGCCTGGAGAATGCGAATCTCATCGTGCAGCATCTGACGGGCGCGTCCGGATCCATACGCGTCGAGGAGATCCTGCATCTGTTCGGATTGCGGAGGCAGGATTTGGCCGGGCCCGTTCGGAGAACGAAAGTCACATGGGAGACAACACAATTTGACAATACGACACAATGGAACTGTTTGAAGACTAGGGCAGAGGATATAGAAGATGACACGTGAAATGTTAGTGAACGTCGCCGAACGCGAGGAGTGCCGGGTGGCCGTCGTGGAGGGCGGCGCGCTGGAAGAGCTCTACGTCGAGCGGGCCAGCGTCGGTACCCACGTCGGCAATATCTACAAGGGCAGAGTCGTCAACGTCGAATCGGCGATCCAGGCTGCTTTCATTGATATTGGGATCGAGAAAAACGGTTTCTTGCATATCAGCGATCTGCATCCCCGTTACTTTCCGAAAGCCAAGAACAACGTGCTGGAGACCATCGGTCGGCGGCAGGCCCTGAAGGATCGCCCCCCGATCCAGAGCTGCCTTCGCCGCGGCCAGGAGATCGTCGTCCAGGTCACCAAGGAGGGGCTTAAGACCAAAGGACCTACGCTCAGCACCTACCTGGCGCTGGCGGGAAAGCACCTGGTCATGATGCCCTGGATGAAGAATTGCGGCATCTCACACAAGATCGAGGACGAGGAGGAGCGCAAGCGACTGTCGGGTATCTTCGAGGAGTGCAAGGCCCCGAAGGGGCACGGGTTCATCATTCGCACGGCCGGCGGGGGCGCTTCGAAACGGGACATCCAGAACGACCTGCGATACCTCAACCGGCTCTGGCGCGCCGTCCAGAAGCGGATGGACACGGAGAAGGCCCCGGGGGACATCTATCAGGAATCCGACCTGGTCATTCGGGCCCTGCGGGATATTTTCGGGAGCGAGATTTCGAAGATCATCTGTGATTCGGACGTGACGGTGCGCAAGATCAAGGACTTTCTGTCCATTGCGACGCCGCGGCTCAAGCCGAAGGTGGTGCACTACGACGAGAAGATTCCATTGTTCCATAAGTATCATATCGAGGAGGAGATCGCCAAGATCCAGTCGCGCGAGGTGTTGCTCAAGAGCGGCGGCTCGATCGTGATCGAGCAGACCGAGGCTCTCGTGGCCATCGACGTCAACAGCGGGCGTTTCCGCCGCCAGAAGAGCGCCGAGCAGATGGCGTTTGAGCTCAACACGGAGGCGGCCGGCGAAATCGCCCGGCAACTGCGGCTCCGCGACCTGGGCGGATTGATCGTCTGCGACTTCATCGATATGCGGAACCAGAAGCACCGCAAGGAAGTGGAAACGGCCTTCCGCGAGGCGGTCCGAACCGACCGGGCGCGGTCCAAGATTTTGCGGATCAGCCGCTTCGGCGTCGTCGAGATGACTCGCCAGCGGATGCGCCCGTCGCTGCAGTTCAGCACGTACCTTGCCTGCCCGCACTGCGGGGGCATGGGGTACGTCAAGAGCCACGAATCGCTGGCCCTGGAGATCATCCGCTTGCTGAACCTGACGGTTTCGAAGGACCACATCCGCCGGATCGAGCTGACAGTCTCGCAGGAGGTCGGCGATTACCTCCAGAACGAAAAGAGGGCCACCATCGCCCAGATCGAGCAAGTCTCCGAGAAACGGATCATCATCCATTCGTCGCCCGACTATTCCGGTGAACAGCGCACGCTGCTGTGTCTGAACGAGCGTGGCAGCGAGGTGAAACTCTGAACGGTCCGAATGCCATTGCCTCTGTCCCGTTGGGCGAAGCGAAGGATCCGGTGGGCGCACACGACGCTGTCCGGCGTTCTTACGCTGATGGGAGAGTGTTCTGATTAGCAGTTGTTTCGGGTTGACCGATTGTTTATCATGGCATTCTTATGGCATCCAATGAACATGGAGACGGGTATCGCGCTTATGTCGATGCAGGCAGGATCTCATCGCAGGACGCAGCTTGTCCGTGCAAGCGTGGGCAGGGCGCCGACGTTGTAGCCGCAGGGGGGCCGAAGGTCGTGGAATTCGATCTCGATTATGCCCGGCGTGTGATCCGGGCCGAAGCGGAAGCCATCGCGTCGATGACGCCGATTGTCGATGGGGCGTTCGCGCAGGCCATGGAGATGATCTACCACTGCACGGGCTCGTGCATCGTCAGCGGCATCGGCAAGGCCGGCATCATCGGGCGGAAGATCAGCGCCACCCTGGCCTCCACCGGGACGCCGAGCCATTTCCTCCATCCGGCCGAGGCCGTCCACGGCGATCTCGGCCGCCTCCGTAGAGAAGATATCGTGATGGTCCTGAGCTACGGCGGCGAGACCGACGAGATCATCCGACTCATCAATCTGGTCAAGCAGCTCCAGATCCGGCTGATCTCGATCACCGGAGACCGCGATTCGACGCTCAGCCGACACAGCGACGTCGTCCTGTGCATGGGCCAGGTGAGCGAGGCCTGTTCGCTGGGCGTGGCGCCGAGCGTTTCGACGACGTGCATGCTCGCCGTCGGCGACGCGCTGGCGCTGACCGTCATGAAGGCGCGTCACTTTAGCGTGGAGGATTACGTGCGCTTCCACCCGGGCGGCTCGCTCGGGGCGAAGCTCATGACGGTCGAGCAGTCGATGATGTTCCGACCGGGCGAGAAGCTGCCGATTGCCGAGAAGGATGATACGATCCGCCAAATGCTTGACCGAACTCACGACGTGAAGCGGCATGGGGCCGTCATGATCGTCGATGCAGAGGGCCACTTGGCCGGGATCATCACCGACGCCGACCTCCGCAGGCTGGTGAGCAGTGACGGTCCGGCCGCTTTTGACCGGAAGGCCGGCGACGTCATGACAGCTAACTGCAAGAGGATCCGGGTCGATGCACTGGCCTCGGAGGCCACGGCCCTCTTCCACAAGTATCGTATCGACGAGTTGCCTGTTGTAGACGCCGATGACCGGCCCGTGGGTATGATCGACGTGCAGGATATCGTAACGATCAAGGTTGTCGGATAGCCATGGCTCAGAAACGGCAGACGGATCTCGGGGCCATCGAGCTGCTCGTGCTCGACGTGGACGGCGTGCTCACGGACGGCCGGATCATCATCCATGCCGATGGCGGCGAGAGCAAGTGCTTCCATATCCTCGACGGGCACGGCATTCGGATGTGGCAGCGGGCGGGGCTCAAGGTGGCCCTGCTGAGCGGGCGTCTCTCGCAGGCGACCGCGCGCCGGGCCGAAGAGTTGCAGATCACGCAGGTGGTGCAGGATTGTCATTTCAAGCTGCCGGCGTTGAAACAGCTTCTGAAAGATCTCCGGGTGCCCGCGGAGAGGGCCGCATACGTCGGCGACGACCTGATGGATCTGCCGGCCGTTCGGCATGTGGGCTTCGGCGTGGCCGTCGCAAATGCGGTTGACGAGCTCAAGGAGCATGCGGATTATGTGACCACGCGTGCGGGCGGCCAAGGGGCGGTGCGCGAGGTGATTGAACACATCCTGAAGAGCTCCGGCCGATGGCAGAGCCTGATGGAGCGCTACCTGACGTAGCGATACTCGATATCGATCATGGGCCAGAGAGTGCGCCAATTCGTTGTCGGTCTGCTCGTTCTGGGTGTGCTGGTGGGCGTCTACTGGCTCTACACCCGGTTCGGCAGTGCGCCCCCCGGCGCCACCGAGGTGGCGCGAGCGCTTCCGGAACCCTTGGCGGATGCCGGCGACGACAGGGAGATTGGCACGATTGCCGGCGTGGGCGTGCGCCGCGTGCAGAACACCCGGTTTGCCCACCGGAACGAATTCAACGAGGTGGACCGGGAGTTCGGTTTCGAGGAGCTACTGCACGAGGAGGGCGATCAGTGGGAAATCACCGACCCGTATATGGATCTGTACTTCCCCAAGTTCCGCTGTCGCGTGACGGCTGACCGGGGCAAGGTCCAGGTCGAGACCGCGTTCGGTCAGCCGATGGCGAACGACGCTTTATTCTCCGGCAACGTCGTCATTCACATCCTCCCCTCCGAGCCGAACGATCCCTGGGAATGTTTCATTCACCTCGACGATGTCGGGTTTGTCGCGGAGAAGTCGCTGTTTTCGTCCGCCGGGTCCGTTCGATTCCTCTCTCGCAGCGCACAGCTCACGGGCCGGGGCATGGAGCTGTTGTACGACGAGCCCCGCAGCCGGCTCGAGCTGTTCCGCATCTTTGACCTCGACACGCTGCGGCTGAGAAGCAGCGAGTTCGGCTCGGTGGCCGAAGTCGCTGCGCAGCCAGGCTCCACAGAGACGGCAACGTCTGCGGATCCGAATGCGACGCCAGAGATGCCGGACGCCAACGGTTTGCCGACGGACTATTACCAGTGCATCTTCCGCGAGAATGTCACGATCGAGGCGCCCGACCGCATCGTCAAGGCAAGGGACCTGCTTTCGATCAATAACATTCGCTGGTCCGGGGCGGGGGATTCCGGCCGCCCGGCGGCGCAGGGCTCCGCGGCCAACGGGCGCAAGCCGACCCCATCGGCGCGTCCGAAGGCGCTCGATACCACCGCCTCGCCGCATCCGGCGATCAGTGCACTGCCGGAGGATCTCTTCGATATCGTCGTCACATGTGACGCCGGCTTTGCCGTCACGCCCATGGGAACGACGAGGGAGTTCGCCGAGCCCTCCGATGTGGATTCCCCCCCAGAGCCGTCGGTCACGGCATCCGAGCCGGACGGCGCGGCCGACCGTCAGCGTGCGACGGCCCGACGCATCGACTTCGATGCCGCCACGAGGAATACCACGTTCGTCGGCCCCGTGGAGATGATGTTCTTGATCGATCCGAACCGCCTGACCGGCGAGAAAGCCGGTGGCCAGCCGGTCCCCATGACGGTCGTTGCCGGCGAGGCCGTTCACTTCCTGGCTGCGACCAATCAGATCGTGCTGGAAGGCGATCCCACCGTCGTTCTGCGGAAATCCGACCCCAACTTCGACGAGGTGTACACGCTCCGGGCCCCGCGCCTGACGCTGGACCTTGTCTCCGATCCAAACGCCGCGAACGAACTGGGCGTGGGGATCGGCGGGCTCGTGGCCGACGGCGGCCCGGTCCTTCTCCGCGTCGAGCGCAAAGACGGAGAGGAGCTGCTCGGTTGGACCCGGCTGAAGGCTTCGAAACTGCAGTACCGCGCGGATGCCCAGGAGTTCACCGCCTTCGGCCCCGGCGATCTGTGGATGTACAACGCCGAGGCGACGAAGGCGGAGGGCGACCCGAATGCCTTCAGCCTCAACCAGCCGTGCTACGTGCGCCTGAGTCATTTTGACGCATTAACGTATTCAGCATCCCCGAGCCGGATTATCGCCGAGGATGACGCACAGCAGCTCCTGCTCGATTACGCTCCTCTCATCGACGGCCAGTACGGCCGGCATGCCTGGGCCGTCGCGGGCCACGTCGAGGCATCCTTGCGGGAGACCGCCGGCGGCCGCATGGAGCTGGTCTCGCTCACGGCATCGAAGGGCATTGAGTATGAAGACGAGACCTACGACTTCGTTGGCTCCGTGCTTGTCTACGACCGCGCGAAGAACCTGATCACGGTCCGGGGCGACGACGTGCTGCCGTGCTACCTCAACGGCTTCCTCGTCGACGAGATCGAGATGGACGTCGCGACCGGTCGGGTCAAGACCGGCCCTTCCACCCCCAGCATCCTTCAGATACAACCATAGCAGATCGCCGCGCGCATTCCGTCGCCTGCCGATTCACACGTTGGGTCGTTGCACGACAGATGGGGGCGGAAAGAAAAAGAGCCGAAGCGTTTGACTTCGGCTCCTGTGAGGCAGCTTTTCACTAAGAAACATAGAGCAAGTGTATGATCGATTCAGCTACCTCAAAGCGAAACCAAGATGTAGAAGAAAAGAGCATCAGATATACACATCTCTATGATACCGCCGTGCCCCATTCTTGGCAAGGGATTTCTTGTGGAATCAGGCAATTTTTTGTGTGGCGGCCAGCGAGCATAAAGCCTTTAACGGCAGGCACTTACATCTTTCCCGGATTCGGTGTGCGGCGTGGTCCTGTCGGAGGCTATTCGGCGGCTGGGGCGACGCAGTAGATATACGCGAGCGGCTCCGGACCGGTGTTCTTGACATCGTGGAGCGTCTCGGGGGGAATGTAGGCCACTTTCCCCTCGCCGACGGCGAATGGGTCCAGCCCTTCAATATGGAGTTCGCCGCGGCCGGCGAGGAAGACGAGCAGCTCTTCGTGGTGCTTTGTGCTGTGCTGTCCGCACGCCTTGCCCGGCTCCAGGTGCACCCTTCCCGATCGCATTCCACGCGTCTGGGGCGCGCCCTCCAGCAGCCTTTGGTATTCCGGTTCATCGTTCAGATTGACAGTGAACGGTCCTTGCGGTGCCGCCATGGTTTCTCCTTGAAAAGCGGTGATCGATCCTATATACCGGGTGCCGTAGATACGGGCTTGAGGCTTTTTTGTCAACCGCCTGCCCTGAATTGTCGTGCAGAGCGAGTTGAGTTCATCCGCACGCTCGATCGATTGATGTTTTCAAGAGAATGGAAAGGCTGTGACGCAGGAACTTGGGCCGCTTGTCATAACCGCCGCTTCGATAGGGTTCATTCACACGCTCCTGGGGCCGGACCACTACGTACCCTTCATCATGATGTCATGGGCCAGAAAGTGGTCTGCCGCCAAAACCGCCGTGATTACCGTGCTGTGTGCGTTTGGCCACATTGGCAGTTCCGTGATCCTGGGCCTCATCGGCGTGTCGTTTGGCTTGGCCGTCAAAGGGCTGGAGGGGACCGAGTCCATTCGTGGAGAGATCGCCGCTTGGCTGTTGATTGCGTTCGGTCTGGCCTATCTGATCTGGGGGCTCAGGTTCATCTATCGCCGACATCCGCATCAGCACACCCATCCCCACCTGACGGACGGACCTCGCGGCCACGCCCACCGGCACACCCACCTGGGTGAGCATACACACGTCCACGACGTCCAGTCAGCCAAGGCCGTAACGCCGTGGGTCCTTTTTATTGTCTTCGTCTTCGGGCCGTGCGAGCCGCTGATTCCGATCCTGATGTATCCCGCCGCCCGGGGCGGGCTGGCCGACCTGCTTGTGGTCACGGCTGTCTTCGGGGCCGTCACGACCGGGACGATGCTCGCGGCCGTCTTTCTCGGCAAAGCCGGCGTGGACTTCCTGCCGTTAAAGAAGGTCCAGCGCTATAGCCACGCGCTGGCCGGAGGCACGATCCTCTTGTGCGGCCTCGCCATCCGCTTCCTCGGCCTCTGAGCGAACAGATCCTCTCTCCTTGCCGGGGAGCAGAGAAAAAAGTTCGTTTCTTCTTATATTTTCTTGGCGCTGCCTCGTAGATCTCCTACTCTTGATCATGCAGTAGCACGATTTTCGTGATTGTATGCGCATTGGATGGGCTTGAGGACCGGAGGTAAGGAGTATGAGAAGCGGCATTGTCCTGGCTACGTTCGTCGTATGGTCGGCGGCCGGTCTGTCATGGGGCGATCCATCGGCGGCCCAGGTCACCCACAGGCAGTTCCAGGCCGTCAACTATGCCGGAGAGCAGATGTACACGGCCACTCAGAAGGTGAGCCTGGAGGGAATTGTGCTTCATAACCCCGCCGATATGCTGGACCCGACTCCGGATGATACCATCACCGAGACATTCGATCTCGGCGGGCAGTGGCAGCTCTTCTTCCAGGGCGACGAGGACGACCACGCGGGCACGGCCGTCTTCCTGGCGCAGCTCTACGACAATTTGCCCTGGGTCATGCCGGGCGGGGGCTACTCCAACGAGCAGTTCATCGCCGAGCTGGCCCGCATCAATGCCGCCCAATTCAGTGCCGGCGACCGCATCCGCGTCACGGGCTGCTTTCTCTCCTACAAGGGCAAGATGAATATCAACGAGCAGCACAACAACGATCCCGACCACGATTTCACGATCGAGCTGGTGGAGCGGGGCGTGGGGCTGCCCAGGCCGGAAGTTGTGTCGCTCGACGAGTTCAAGGATGAGCAGGACCGTTTCATCTTCGATCCGGACCGTCTCGTGGGAGGCGAGTACTATCAGGGGCGGCTCATCAAGATCGAGGACGTCAACGTCGTGGACCCGAACGGCTGGGCCCCCGACGGCGAACTGGTCGTGACAGACGGGACGAAGACGTTTCCCATCAAGCTCGGGCGGGGGACCGGCATCTATCGAGGGGCTTTCAACCTGACCGAGCCCTTTGACGTGATCGGAATCCTGGACCAGGAGAGCACGGACCTCAAGAGCGGCTATCGCCTTTACGTCGTGGACTACGACGGCAACGGTCATGTCCTGGCCTCGTACGAGCACCGGATGGCCGACGAACGGGAGGTGGCGGACCCATGAGACGCGGATATACACTGATTGAAGTGTTGGTCGTCGTGGCGATCGTCACGCTGATCCTGGGGATCCTGCTGCCCGTGACGGCCCGGGCCCGGCTGCAGGCGCAGATTCTCACCGTCAACGCCGAGCTGCGCGACATCGGCCTGGCCCTGGAGGCGTACTCATTCGACCACGACGGCAAGTACCCGCCGGTGCGGGTGGACTGCATGTTGGGAGGGCACTTCTACCAGCTTCCGGAGGAATTGGTCCGCTGCGGATATCTGCCTGCGCCTCCGACCGATTCGTTCATGGCGGCCGGCATCGAGGATCGGTTCAACCGCGGCTACACCTACAAATACAGGACGGTCGGCACGCTGATCTACAACCGGACGACGCTCGTGGACGAAGGGGCTTACTTGTGGGTGCCCGACGGCTTCCCCGACAACGAGCAGGAGCAGGGTCAGACGTACAGCGGACTCGCGGAATCGCCCGTGAGCTGGGTCGTCTACAGCGAGGGCCCGAATTTCGATCTCAATCGGATGAAGGAGATGCTCTATCCCGTCCCGCGCGGCACCTGGTACAACGCGCAGACGAATACGGGGGTCGTCGTCCGCATGAGGCTGCGGAGCGGACGCCAGATCGGGTCGTTCGAGGAGTGAGAATTCGGTGAAGGCACTGCGACGTCACACGGCGGTTCTGATGATAGCGGCTGGCCTTGCCCTGACGGGCTGCCGGGACACGGCTGTTCCCGAGCGCGGCCCAGAGATCGCCGTGACCAACTCCTATCTTGCGTCTGTAACGAGGGACCTTGGCGGCGAAGATCTGGATATTCTCTGCCTGGCGCCGCCGGGCATGTGTCCGGGGCATTTCGACCTCTCGCCGGCCCAGGTCCGGCAGTTGCGGAGTTGCCGGATGCTGCTGCTCTTTGATTTCCAGCGGCAGATCGAGCAGAGACTGGTGCGGCTGCAAAGAGGCGGGCTGAAGATGAACGTCGTGCAATCCACGGTCGGTCTGTGCGTTCCGGATACGTATAGGGCGGCGTGCGAGGAGGTCTGCCGGATGTTATCCCGCGAGTATCCGGAAAAGGCCGCGGTATTCGCCGAACGGCTTGCGGCAATCGAACAGCGGCTGGAAGGACTCTCGGCGGAGTTGCGGAATTCTGTGGTCGATTCGGGGCATCTGGAGGCCAAGGTGCTGACCTCGAACCATCAGAGCCGATTCGCCGAGTGGCTGGGGCTGGAGCCGGTGGCCACCTTTGTCGGCAGCGACCTCGAAACCATCGCCAACGTCGATCATTGTCTCAGGAAGGCCGCCGGCCACGAGATTCGCTTCGTCATCGCCAACCGGCAGGAGGGGACGGCCCTGGCCGAGGCGCTGGCGGATCGACTGCACGCCAGAGCGGTTGTCTTCAGCAACTTCCCGGAGCTGACGCAGGGCGTTGCCGGCTTCGACCGGCTGGTCCGGGAGAACGTGCATCTTCTGTTCGAAACGGGCGTCCGATGAACGGCGGCTCGCTGGTGCTCTCGGATGTCCGCGTGTGCCGCTCGCGACGCACGATCCTGCAGATCGACCGCCTCGATGTCGCGCCCGGCACGTTCGTGGGGGTCATCGGCGCCAACGGAGCGGGCAAGACGACCCTGCTGAAGGTATGTGCCGGCCTGGTCAAACCCGACAGCGGCGCGGTACGGCTCGACGGCGGCGACCTGGCGCGGCTCGGGAGCTGGCGCAAGTGCGCGCTGCGTACACAGATTGGGTATATCCCCCAGTCGGCCGAGTACAATGCGGAGCTTCCCTTCACGGTGCGGGAGGTGGTGGCGATGGGACGAACCAGCGTCCGTCCGCTGCTGACCGGGTTGCGTCGGGAGGACGATCGGCTTGTCGACCGCTGGGTCGATGTGCTTGGGCTGGCCGACCGGCGGTGCCAGACGTTCCGAAGCCTCTCCGGCGGCGAGCAGCAGAAGGTCCTCATCGCACGCGCGATGGTCCAGCAGCCTCGGATTCTGATGCTGGACGAGCCCTGCGCGAATCTCGATTTCACCTGGAAATATCAGATTTCCGAAATTGTCGAGCAGTTGTATCACGAAACCGGCATGACGGTGTTGATGGTCTCGCACGATACGAGCGTTCTGCCTCCGGCGTGCAGGCGAGTGATCCTGCTGGCGGATGGGCGTCTTCTAGGCGACGGAAATGTCGATCAAGTCCTGTCGCCCGACAAGCTTCGGTGCGCCTATAGCCGCAACCTTGAGGCGACGGTTGTGGGCGGACGACATATCGTGAGCATGTCCCTGCCAGGAGAGCACATTGGCGATTGATCCGTTTTTCTATCTGGTCATTCTCGCCGGCGCGATCGCCGGGGCCAGTTGCGGTCTGCTCGGAGTCTACATCGTCGGTTTGCGTCTGCCTTTCATCGGGATCTTCATCTCGCACACGGCGATGGCCGGCGCCGTCTACTCACACCTGCTCGGCTTGAATCCCGTCGTCGCTCCGGCCGCCGTCTCCATGGCGGCCGCGATGGGGCTGGCGGCGATTCGGCCCGGGAAGTCTCGTATCGACCCGAACGTCGCGCTGGCGATCCTGTTCTCCCTGATGCTGGGGCTGGCATTTCTCGGCATCGGACTGATGCAGGGAAGCCGCTCCGAGATCCTGGGGCTGCTCTGGGGCAGCATCCTGTTCGTTCGCAAGAGTAACGTCATCGTCATCTCGGTCGCGGCCGGGGCCTTTGTCCTCTTTGTATTGGCCTTCAACAAGGAGCTGAAGGTCCTGCTTTTCAGCCGTAGCATGGCCGCGGCCACCGGCGTGCACGAGACATTCGTTTACGCCCTTTTCCTCGCGCTGTGCGGCATCATTTTAGCCGTGAATCTCCCACTGATCGGCGGCCTGATGATCTTCAGCCTCATTACGAACCCGGCGGCCGCGGCCTACCAACTCTGCCGTGGCCATCGGGCTGTGATCCTCACATCCACGACCCTCGGCGTCGTCAGTGCCGTCGGCGGCTTCGCCTTCTCCTATTTCCTCGACCTCCCGACCGGGGCGTGCATCGTACTCGCCAGCACCGCGATATTCGCCCTGGCGGCCGCGTACAAGGCCCTTTGCGGCCGGGCGGATTAGCCCCCGACGAGGCTCATTTCTCGTGGTCAAAAGACCATAGATTTCCTTGCGGATGTGGCGGGGGGAGGGTAGAATTCCCGAAAAGTCGTGTCTGACAATCGGAGATGAGAGTATGCTGGCGAGATTGCATAGCGTGACCCTTGAGGGCATCGAGGGCATCATCTGCGAAGTGGAGGTGGATGTCGCCCGCGGCGGCCTGGAGAAATCCATCATCGTGGGACTGCCCGATGCGGCGGTCAAGGAGAGCATCGAGCGGGTCCGCAGCGCCATCATCAACTGCGGATATCGGCATCCAAAGACGCAGTCGCTGATCAATCTGGCCCCGGCGGACGTCAAGAAAATGGGGCCGGCCTTCGACCTGCCCATCGCGCTCGGTATGCTCATGGGCGAGGGGGTTCTGGTCGCACCGTCGCTCAAGGAGCACGTTGTCGTCGGAGAGCTGGCCCTCGACGGCCGCGTCCGCCCGGTCAACGGCGTGCTGAGCATGGCGATGACGGCGGCGGCGAACGGCTTCTCGCGAATGATCGTGCCGCTGGAGAACGCCAGGGAGGCGGGCGTCGTGCAGGAGATCGAGGTCTTCGGCGTCGGCTCGCTTTCCCAGGCCGTGGAATTCCTCTCCGGCCGGCTCCTGCTCGATACGACAGTGACCGATATCGACGCGTTGTTCGACGTAGCCTCCCACTACGACGTCGATTTTGCCGATGTCAAAGGGCAGGAAAGCGTCAAGCGGGCCCTGAGCATCGCCGCGGCCGGCGCCCATAACATCATGATGATCGGTCCGCCGGGCGCAGGTAAGACCATGCTGTCCAAGAGACTGGCCACCATTCTCCCGCCGTTGAGCCTGGAGGAGTCTCTCGAAACCACGCGCATCTACTCGGCCGTGGGATTGCTCCGGAAAGATCAGGCGCTTCTGGCCACGCGGCCGGTGCGCGCGCCGCATCATTCCGCCAGCGGCCCCGCGCTGATCGGCGGCGGCTCCTCGCCGCGACCGGGGGAACTGTCTCTGGCCCATTACGGGATTCTGTTCCTCGATGAGTTCGTCGAGTTCCCCCGGCACGTGCTCGAGATGATCCGTCAGCCGCTGGAGGATGGCTTCGTCATCGTTTCGCGGGCGCGCAAGACGATCCAGTTCCCGGCGCAGTTCATGCTGGTGGCCGCCATGAATCCCTGCCCGTGTGGATACTTCGGCAGCCATGTAAGGGCCTGCAAGTGCACGCCCGGCCAGATCGCCCGCTATCTCGCCAAGGTCTCCGGCCCGCTCGTGGATCGAATCGATATCCACATCGACGTGCCCGCCGTGGCATTCAGCAAGCTGCGTTCGAAGGCCCGACAGATCGATTCGGAGATGCTGCGGACCGGCGTGATGACGGCGCGCCAGATCCAGACGCGGCGGTTTGGAGACGGCAGGACCATGACCAACGCCCATATGAGCCATCAGCAGATCGAGAAGTTCTGCAAACTCGATTCCACCGGCGAGATGATGCTCAAGCAGGCGGTAGTGGAACTCGGCCTCAGCGCCCGCGCCCACGACAAGATCTGCAAGGTGGCCCGCACCATTGCCGACCTCGACGGCAGCGACAACATCCGCGCCGAACACGTGGCCGAGGCGATCAGCTATCGCAAACTGGACAGGAAGCTCTAATCCTGAGCACGACCGAATCCTCTGCATCGCACACGGCGCAAGCTCCCTACTCGCAGGCTGGATGCTTCGCTCCGTCCGGGAAGACGGCCCCGCGAGAACATCGTAACCGGTCTCGGATCGTTTTTATGGGGCGATGCAATACTGCAGTAGAAACTACGTATTTTTGCTTAATGCCCCACGTTTGCCTGCCGATAATACGGCTAACAAGTTGAATCTTAGGAAACAAGAGGAGATGAACATGGGGATTCAGAACTGGTCCGAGGATATCGTTCTCGTGGACTTGCCGCAGGAGCCCGAGATGGGCGACGAGCTCAAGACGGTCACTCAGGTCGTCCGCGACCGCGGCGACTGCGAGGTCGTCATTGATTTCTCGAAGGTTGATATCGTCACGTCCTCGAGCCTTTCCAAACTGCTGAGGCTGAAGAAGCTGCTGGGCGATTGTGGGCATCGACTGGTGTTCTGCAGCGTCGCGCCGGCGACGAAAGGCATTTTCACCGTGACAGGCCTTGACGGAATCTTCGAAATCGTGGACGATAAGTTTGTTGCCTTGGCCGGCTTGCAGATGGTAGGATAAGAGTCGAATGTGCCTGTTAGCCGAAGCGCCGGCAGTCAGTCTCGGCATGAGCGGCCGGACCGATCGGTGATGGGCGGAAATTGATTTCCTTGCGGAGCGCATCACGAAAATCGCTCGGCGGAGCGATGTTCGTGATCTGCTCTTAGGGCATCGAGAGTTTCGGTGACTTGCGCCCGCGCGCGAGTCCAAGTGCGGTATAGTGCTACATGGACAAGGACACGCTGCACGAGATCGAGCAGATCCTCGGACATACCTTTACCGACCACGCCGTTCTGGCGAAGGCCTTCACTCACTCCTCAGCCGTTGACAGCCGGTCGGAAAGCAATGAACGGCTGGAGTTCCTCGGCGACGCCATTCTATCCGTCGTTATCTGCCAGAGGCTCTTTGAGGAATTCAGCGAGTACCCGGAGGGCGAACTCACGAAGATGAAGAGCATGTTGGTCTCGCGAGGGACCTGCGCCCGGGTGGCACGCCACCTGGGATTGCCGAGGTTCCTGGTGGTCGGCAAGGGCATGGTGTCCCACAAGGCGTTTCCCACTTCGCTCGCCGCCGGTTTGCTGGAGGCGGTGATCGCCGCCATCTGCATCGACAGCGGGTTCGAGGTGGCCCGCGAGTTCATCCTGCGGAATTTTGACCCGCTGGTGGAGCAGGTGGATGGGGAGGAGGCGCACGGCAATTACAAATCTCTCTTGCAGCAACATGCCCAGGAGCAGTTCAGCATGGCGCCGCTCTACGCGCTGCTGGATGAGAAGGGACCCGACCACAACAAGTGCTTCGAATCGGAGGTGGTCATCGACCAGCGGCACTTCCCGAGCGCATGGGGTCCCAACAAGAAGGAGGCCGAGCAAAAAGCCGCCTACAACGCCCTCGTGGAATTAGGGGTGGTTCGGAAGTCCCGCGCACCCGAGCCCGACTAAAAGGCGGACGAGTCCAGCAGGGCGGGCAATTGCCCGGTGACGAACCACGTCAGCCCGTAGAGAATCAGCGCGGCCACACCGATAAAGACGATGATGGACCCGAACAGGACCGCCGACTCCTTCGCAAACGGCTTCAGCCGAATCTTGTGGACCTTGGTCGCCTTGTAGACGACGGCAATCACCGCCACCAGCGGAAGCAGCCAGAGCATCGATGCAGGACTCGTGCCGATCCTCATCGGGGTCGTAAAGCTGCCCAATATCATCCCTGCGGTGGCGGCCGTCATTTCGGGCTCTCCTCCTCCCCCACAACCTGTATATGGGCCATGTAAATGGCGTTGACAATGCACAGCAGATTCAGCAGCCCGGCGATACTCGTATAGATTTGACCGACCTCACCGGCCCGGCCATACACCGGATACGCAAGGCTCAGATCGTTCCGTGCCTCGGCTCGCTGATGCGCTGCGGTCATATAACTGCCCAGGAGAAACACGGCGGGAGAGTTCATGACCTGCGCGACGTACCAGGGCTTTGCCGAGACAGGATTGACCACGCCGATCGAGCCAACGTACAGACCGACCGCAAACGTCAGAGCGATCAGAACAAAAATGATGATCCCTCGCTTCTTCTCCTGGAGGGCGAAGTGCCCGCCCCCCGGAGCAAGCCAGGCCAGCGCTCCAATCACGATCAGGAACAGGGCGTGGTTGTCCTTCCAGGATCCTGTCATTACGATGCATCCTCTTGTTGCTGTCCGGCTTCGGCCTCTGCCGGTTCGTCTGCCTGCCGGGCAAGCCGGAAATTCATGCGCTTGAGGATATTCTCCGGATTCAGGTGCACGACCGCCAGGCTCTGAGCTTGGCCGTAATCCTCCTGGCGAAGGAGCATGCCCTTCATCCTTTGGAACTGCTGGCGGTCCAGGCGCTCCACCGATAGGTTCTTGAGAACGTAGCAACTCTGGTTGGGTTTGAACTCCACGAGCGCGGGCAGCTTCGCCGCGACGCCGTCATCCGTCGGAGCCAGTGCGTAGAACCGTTCGATGAGCTGGCCCTCCACTCTCGCCTCGTTCAAGAATCGGTCGGCCCCCGGGTTATTGGCCACCTGTGCGGCCAGCACCTGAAACTCAACGTTCGAGATTCTCTGCAGGCTCGGCATGCGGTCCAGCGCGAACACGTTCGGGTCATTGGGATCGGCCCTGGCCTGCTCGCCGTAAAGCTCATTGAACTGGGCAATGGCCTTGTCCCAGCCCTCGCTCGTTGCCAGTGCCATGAAGTCCTCGGCTCGGGTCCTGGTCGTCTCCCAGGCCGACAGCTTCCTGACGTCTTCGGCGACCTGCTCTCGCAGCGAGAAGGTGGCGTCCTCTTGTTCGGTCTCGTCGAGGCTGAGCATCTTCGTGCTGTAGGTGACGTCCACATTCTCGGGTGCGACGTCCTCCCGGGCATCGACCACTCGCGCGAGGAGCATGATCTGGCCGGAAAGCTCGGGCGACGTCGCGGCCATGGGATCGCGAGCCGGGCCAATGCTCGTGTACATCTCGGCCTGCGACACCGACAGCATGATCGTGGCATCGGCTCCGAATTCTGCAACGGAGAAGAGCACCTGGATCAGAGGCACGGGACTGTATCCGTATCCCGTCAGGTACATTCGCCTCAGGTACGTATCCGCCTGTAAGTCCATCGCGCTGAGCAGGCCCGTCCGGTCGTAATAGATCGGAATGCCGTGTTTGTCGCCGAGGTCCTGCGCAATCTCCGCGTAGTCTCCCGCCCGTTCTTTGCGCTGCTCAATCGTCAGTTTCTGGCCCTCCGCGTCGGTCATTTGAAGGCCTGCATCGGCGAGGTTCCTGGCGTCCTGCAGGATCAGTTCCGCTTGCGCGGTGATTCTCTGTCGCCGCAGTTGATCCATGATGTCGGTGGCGACCTCGGCGTAGCTCTTCGTTTGCGGAACGAGCGGCGAGTTCGGGTCGTTCGGGTCGCTGGGCACCTGCTGCGTGTAGAGTCGCTCGCGGTTCTCACGGTAGTGCTGCTCGGCGTCTTCGTCCGTCGGTGGCTTGATGATCGAGGCGACGTCTTCGAGCTTCAGGGCGATGGTTTCGAGCTGCACGCGGTTCGGCAGCCTGTATCCGAAGCCGAAGGGGTTGGCCTCGCTCACCTCGCCCGGACGGTTCGCCTTGTACCGGTTGAACTGCTCGAGAATCGCCGTTTCATCGGGCGTCTGTTCTTTGTCGGCGAAATCAGACGTCTCGAACTGCACGAATTCGATATCCAGCATCTCGCCCCGCTGGCTCGCCGTGTGCCGCACCTGCGAGGTGGTGACGTTTTCCATGGCGGTGATGATCTGGGCGTATTGCAGCACGGCCAGCAGATCGCCCAATGTGCCGAGGATCTGTTGTTCGGTTTGCTTGAAGCGACCGACGAGCGATTGCATCACCTGGGTGTAACTGCCGCTGCCGAAGACCTGCGGGTATTGCGAGATGAGTCGGCCGAGCCACCCGCCGACGTCCTGGGGCCCGACGTGGATCCCCGCTGATTGCGCCTCCTTCCGCAGCAGGATCCAATACAGGTCGCTCGGGACGGTTCGCCCCTTGTACATGCTGCCGAGCTGCTCGTCGCTGATTCGGTAGCGGTTCCTCTGGATGATCTGCTTGACCATGTCGGTCATGGCCCCCGCGCTTCGGTTCTGCGAGAACAGCAGCTCGCTGAGCAGAAGGCTCTGGAGGTCCTGCGATCCCCGCAGGATCTGGTCCGCGCGCAACGCCGCGAGGAGTTCGAGTTCCTGGCTGGCGACGGCCCGGTCGTAGTACGTGATCTTCTGCTTATGGCCGTAGTAGGCGATCGCCTTGCCAGCACCGCCGCTGCCTCGGAGGATATAGGTCAGGGAGGACCCACCGATGAAGCCGACCATCAGCACGATGACGACCACGGCCATGATCTTCGTGTTATTCTTTCGCAACCATTTGACTAAGTTCATATTGTTGCTCCGGGTCGGGCCCCAAACGCCCGTGGAATCGCGGCCACGACGGGGTCCCCAACGCGATGTTCTGCGTTGAGGGCCGTGGAGCCGCACCACCTTGACCTTTGATAACCCTTTCCAACCCCAGCGACGGCCAGGGTATCTATCCAAGCCTAACAAAACCGTTAACGTTACTGCAAGGACCGGAGCTTTGCAAGAGAAACGCTTGCCAAACACAAAAAATCGCGACTGGGACGGCCTCCGTGCGGCTCAAATGGTTTGCCGGGACGCGACGATGCATTGACGAGCTACGATTTACGACATACTATTCAGCGGTATCGCCTGAACAGCAGCCGGTTCTCCACCGTCCGGCCTTTCCAGGGCCGGCGTCGTCCCGCACAGGCGCCGGCGAAACGGGGCGTTTGGGAACCAGGAGAATGGGAAATCGCAAATGGCAAATCGTACATCCAGTGAGGCCTTTGCCCGGGCTTGCGAGGTCATGCCGGGCGGGGTAAATTCGCCGGTCCGCGCCTTCGGCGGCGTGGACGTCGAGCCGCGGTTCATTGCCCGGGCCCAAGGATCGAGGATCTTCGATATCGACGGGAACGAGTACGTCGACTATGTCGGCTCCTGGGGCCCGATGATCCTCGGGCACGCTCATCCGGCCGTCCTTGCCGCAATCCACAAGGCCGTGGACCAGGGCACCTCATTCGGCGCGCCCACCCTGGCGGAAACGGAACTGGCCGGGAGGATTATCGGTGCTTTCGGGTCCATCGAGAGGCTCCGGCTTCTCAGCAGCGGTACGGAGGCCGTGATGACGGCGATCCGGCTGGCCCGCGCCCACACCGGACGGGACCTGATCGTCAAGATGGCCGGCGGCTATCACGGGCACAGCGATTCGCTGCTGGTCGTGGCCGGCTCGGGGTTGGCCGAGGGCGGCACGGCCGCCAGCCCCGGGGTGCCCGAAGCCCTTGCCAGTCTCACCGTCGTGGTGCCCTATAACGACACCGAAGCCCTGAAGCAGGCGTTCACCAAGCACGCCGGCCAGATCGCCGCCGTGCTGGTGGAGCCCGTGGCTGCGAACATGGGGGTGGTTCCACCCGATCCCGGCTACCTGGAAGCCATCCGCAGCCTCTGTGATGAGCAGGGAACGGTGCTGATCTTCGACGAGGTCATCTCGGGCTTCCGTGTGGCGTTCGGCGGGGCACAGGAACGCTACGGCGTCGCCGCCGATCTTACGTGTCTTGGAAAGATCGTCGGCGGCGGACTGCCTCTGGCCGCGTGCGGAGGCCGCGCTCGAATCATGGATCAGCTTGCTCCGGTCGGCCACGTCTATCAGGCCGGCACGCTGAGCGGCAATCCGATCGCGACCGCCGCCGCCAATGCCACGCTCGAGATCCTGGCCGAAGGGCGGTGCTACCGGGAGCTGGAAACCTCCGCTGCCAATCTGGAAGTCGAACTCGCACGAGCCGCCGCCGATGCCGGCGTATCGGTCTCGATCAATCGTGTCGGCTCGATCCTGAGCTGCTTCTTTACTGATAAACCCGTGCGACAGTTCGAGGACGTCCGGGCGACGAATATCCAGGCGTTCAAGAAGTTCTTCGCCGAGATGCTTCATCGCGGGATCTACCTGGCTCCCAGCGCCTATGAGGCCATGTTCGTTTCGCTGGCCCACACCAAGGAGGATATCGAACGAACCGTCGAGGCCGCCCGCGAGGGCTTCCAGGCGGTCGCGAGTAGGCCGTAGGGCGGCTCCGGAGAATAGGACCTATGCGACGAATGGGACTGATGGGACCTATGATCACGATCCTGGCCGTTGTTCTCTTGTGCGATGTTCCGGGAGCCGGCGCGAAGGATTTGCCGAGCGTGCTGGGCGTCACGCATGTGGCGGGGCGATACCATCTGACGGACAAGGACTTCCTCAACGAGGGTGCCGATCAGATTCTGGGGCTGGGCTCCCGGGTGATCAAGGTCTGGTTCTTTAGCGGCAAGGAAGGCGCCGGCCTCGTCAAGTCGTACCCGTACAATTCGCAGTGGCCGAAGGTGAACTCGCTTGTCGAAGGGGCGCAGAGCCCGTACTTCGAGGCGCTTTTCCACAAGCCGTTCACCACCTATATCTTGAAGGTCACCTCCCTGGGTCGTGACGAGGGGTACTGGCGCAACGGCATCACGGACGAGCAGAAGAAAGACGAGCAGCGGCAGTTCTACGAGTTGGCCAGGCATCTGCTGACGGAGTACAAGGGTACCGGCAAGACCTTCGTCCTCCAGCACTGGGAGGGTGACTGGATGGTTCGCGGCAACTTCGACGGCAACGCCGAGCCGACGCCGCAGGCGCTGGCGAACATGGTCGAATGGCTCAACGCCCGCCAGGCCGGCGTCAATCAGGCCCGCGCGGAAGTGGGGCAGCAGGGCGTTCGCGTCTATCACGCCGCCGAGGTCAATCGCGTCGTTCAGTCGATGCGCAGCGGCTTTGTGAACATGGTGAACAAGGTCCTGCCGCACACGAAGCTCGACCTGATCTCCTATTCGGCGTGGGACTCGGCCACCGAACATTATGCCGACCCAAACGTCTTGCGGGGCGCGCTGGACTTCATCGCGGCCCACGCCCCGGACAGTCCGGACTTCGGCAATCGCAACGTCTACATCGGCGAGTTCGGCATGCCGGAGAACCACTACGCGCTCGAGCAGATTCAGACGGCGATCCCGAACGCCGTTCAGACCGGCCTCGATTGGGGTTGTCCCTACATCGTCTACTGGCAGCTCTACTGCAACGAGCTCAAGGACTCGAACGCCAAGCCGCCGGTCAAGAGCAACGACGCTGTCCGGGGCTTCTGGCTCATCCGTCCCGACGGCAGCAAGTCCTGGGTCTGGGACCACTTCCACGGCTTGCTGGTCGCCAAGCCCATCCAGCTCGACGCGGGCCGGGCACGCAAGTGATCGCAAGGATGCCCGGCGCGTGAGGAGGTCTACGGCAACTGCGAGCGGAACTGGTAGCTGCCGGAGCCGACGGCAAATAGAGCGGCGCCGCCGCCCATGCCGAGGAAGCGAACGCCGGGAGCCAACGTGGCGCGGACCTTCCCTTCCGTTACTTCGCCAGCGTCGGCGGCGGGGATGTAGACGGTAGCCGTCGTATTGGCCGGGATGGTCAGGTCAAGGATGAACTCATGCGCCTCCGTCGTTTCCGGCTGCGAGCGTCCGGCTGTCGGCACCAGCCTCCAGGCCGTGGTGATCTTGCCCCGGATGGAGTCGTAGCTCGTCTCCGCCCACGTCAGGCGGCCGCCGGGCTGCGGACGGATGATGATTCGCTCGTAGCCCGGACCGTCGGTGTCGATGCCGCCGATAGTCTTGAACATCCATTCCGCGACCGCGCCGAAGGAATAGTGGGCGAAGGAGTTCATGCCGGGATCCTGGAACCCTTTCTCCGGCGTCCAGCCGTCCCACCGCTCCCAGATGCTCGTCGCCCCGTGCTGGATCGAAAAGCCCCACGATGGGAACGTCTTGTTGTGGAACAGGTGATAGGCCGTGTCGGTCTCACCGAAGCGAGTCAGCGTGGCCATCAGGTCTTTCGTGCCGACGAAACCGGTCGAGAGATGCCAGTTGCGGTCTCGGATGTTGCTGACGAGGTACTCCCGAGCCCGTTCTCGCTTGTCCCTCGGCAGCAGATCGAAAGCCAGGGCCAGAACGTAGACCGTCTGCGTATCGCCCTGGATGCGGCCGTCGGACGAGACATAGGCGTCGTTGAATGCCTTGCGAATGTCCTCGAAGAGCTGCCGGTATTTCTCCGCGTCTTCTTTCTTGCCCAGGACCTCGGCGATTTGCGCGACCCGCTGCGTGCTGTGGGCGAAGTAGGCGGTGGCGAGCACGTCTTTCGGCGTATCGGCCTGAATGCTCAGCCAGTCGCCGTAGCCCTCGGCCGGGCGGAGCAGTCGGTCCGTCGTGCCTTTGCAGTATTCGATCCATTTCTCCATCGCATCATAGTGCTCGGTCAGGATGCGGGTGTCGCCGTAGACCTGGTAGATGGTCCAGGGGCAGATGACGCCGGCATCGCCCCAGGCGGCCGTGCCGCCGCCCATCGCCGCGCGGCGCGGGGCCACATCCGAGAAGCCGCCGTTCTCGAGCTGCGCATCCTCGACGTCCACCATCCACTTCGTGAAGAACGCGGCGACGTCGGTATTGTACGTGGCCGTGCGGACGTAGATTTGTGCATCGCCCATCCAGCCGAGCCGCTCGTCACGCTGGGGACAGTCGGTCGGAATATCGATGAAGTTCGCCCGCTGCGTCTGGCAGATGTTGCGATACAAGGTGTTGGCCATTTCGTCGGAACATGCGAATTCGCCGCAGATCGGCGTATCCGACGTCAACTCCACGCCGGTGATCGTATCGAGGTCCGGCGTGCCCGGGTAGCCGGTCAGCTCCACGTACTGGAAGCCGTGGAAGGTGAAGCGGGGCTGCCACGTTTCGGTACCGCCGCCTTTGCAGATGTAGGTATCCGTGGCGCGTGCGCCGCGCAGGTTGGTCGTGTAGATCGTGCCGTCGTCGTTAAGGCGCTCCGCAAATCGCAGCACGATCTTCTGGCCCGGCGATGCCTTCCGGAGCTTCAGGCGGACAAAGCCTGCGAAGTTGGCTCCCATGTCGTAAACGTAGGCGCCTTCCCGTGGCTCCGCGATCTTCACCGGCTTGATCTGCCGAAACTCACGCACCAGGACGCCGGGGTAGGCTTCCTTCTTGGCGTCAATACTTTCGGTGACATCGACCGACCGCCAATCGCTGTCATTGAAATCCGGCGTGCTCCAGCCCGGCATCTCTCTGCGAGCATCGTACCGCTCGCCCATCAGGAAATCGCCTTCGAGGATGGGGCCGGTCGCGGCGGTCCATGTCTGGTCCGTGACGATTGTCTCCGAACTGCCGTCCGTGTATTCGACGTGCAATTGGGCCGCGAACCGCGGGTTCTCGCCGTAATGGTCGCGAACGTGCATCCAGCCGATGTGGCCGCTGTACCATCCATCCGCGAGAATGCCTCCGATCGCGTTGAAGCCCCTCTTCAGAGAATCCGTGACGTCGAACGTGTTGTAGTAGACGCGGATGTTGTAGTCGGTCCATCCGGGCGTGAAGTAGGCATCGCCCACCTGTCGGCCGTTGAGGTACAGTTCGTAGTTGCCCAGGGCCGAGGCGTATACCGTGGCCCGCTGGACCGGTTTCTCCACGACAAATTCCTTGCGCAGGTATTGGGCGGGCGGCAGGAACAGTTCCCCGGAAGTGACGTTGATCTGGTTCCAGGGCCCGATCCCGTAGGCGCCGATCACCTCGGCGTTCTGCCATGCGGCGGCATCGAACTCGACGTTCGCCCAGTCGGCCCCGGCCGTGTCTGAGCTGCGCCATGCCCCATCCGAGACAATGGCAACGGGTTGGGCGTCCTTGAACCGGAACACCAGGATCCCCAACAGGCCGGCGGGATTCGATGCATCGCCCTCGTTGCTCGCTTCGACAGCAAGGACGTTCTTGCCTTTTTGCAGGTGCTCCATTACGTCGGCGGCCACGGCCTCCTTGAAGCTGCTGCCGTTGCGGATTCTCCGGCCGTTCAGGAACATCTTGAAACTGTTGTCCGCCGTGACCACGCAGACGACGGAGATCGGCTCGCGGTCCTCGGGGATCGTGAACTCTTTGCGGAAGTACCGCGTTCCCACGGCGGCGCTCGCCCGGGCGTTCTCGCCGGGAAACCAGATCCACTTGGCTGGGGACAAATCGGGGATCTGTGTCGACGTATCGCGCTTCCGCGAGGCATCGAATCCAATCCATTTGGCCTGCCATTCATTTGGATTCAGCAGGCCCATCGTCCAGGAGGCCGGCTTGCTCCACGAGGAAGGTCGGCCGTCCTTGTCCCACACTTGCACCTGCCAGCAGCATTGCATCTGCGAGGTCAGCGGTCTGCCGTCGTACGCCACCTGGATAGACCGGTCGGACACGACCTTGCCGCTGTCCCACATATCGCCGATCTCCCTCTTGAGGAGCCTCGGATCGCTTGCCACAAGGACCCGATAGGCGGTCTGCACCTGGCCTCGCAGCGTCGACTCGAGGGTCCAGCTCAGCCTCGGCTGAGCCACCTCGATTCCGAGAGGATCGACCAGGTATTCACAACGGAGCTTCTGAACCGTCAATGGATCCCCGGACGGACGGGCATTGCCTTCGCTTGCGGCGAGCCATCCGGAACAGACCACCACCACGGTCATCAAGAGAATCGGGCTGCGAGTTTTCATCTTGCTTGACCTCCAATTCAACGCTCTGACATCGCTCCGCTGACCGGATATGCAGGGCCTTGACCAGCTTTTGGTATACCGTTGGTTTCCTGCCGCCAGTTTAAGGCATGCTCTGAGCCTGCTGTTGTGGACGTGTGGCCTTCTTCGGCGTGCCGCCGTAGATGAAACGCATCTGGCCGACGTTGGGAATCCACCGCAAGGCGACAAGCCCGTGCAGCAAACGCATCGCCATGTTCTGACGACTATTGCCCAGCAGGAAAGTCTTCACATGCTGCGGCCACGGAAACTCGAAGCCGCTCGGCCAATAGACGAACAGGGCCCTGCCGACCAGGTAGTATCGCGGGACCACCCCGGCCCGCGGAGGCTCCCAGCCCTTGCTGGCCATCTTGGGCTCATGCCACCAGCGGCCGTCTTCGCTGTTTGGAGAATTGTCGCCGAGCACGAAGAACTCATCGGCGTGCAGTTCGAACGGCTTGCCCTCAATGGCCCGGGCGACCCGGCTGCCCTGGCCGTCGCCCGTGTAATGGATGTCTCTGAACAGCGCGACGTGGGAAACCGTGAGCTCTCCGGAGCCGAAGATCTCCGCACGGGGAGACGGTTCCTGGCCCTGCTCCAGCGCGTCCGGCGATTCTCCCAGATCCCAGAACAGTTCGTTGCCGTTGAACTCGAACATCAGTTGATGATCCACATTTGCGAACTTGACCAGCGTGAACGCCGCCGTCGGTGGTGCGTCGACCTCCTTCTGGATCAGGATTGTCTCGCGGTCGTCGTTTACCTTCGCCAAGGCCATTCGGCCGGAGAAATCCACCCACGCTTTGTAGTCAACGCCCTGCTTGCTGAGCGTGATGCCGACACGGCCTTCCGAACTCGCCGGCTCCACATAAAAACGCATCATCAGGTCGCTGCACACGGGCATCCGTGCGTAGGAGTAGGTTTCATTGTAGGCGTACGCACAGACGAATCCATTGGCTGATGGAGCGCCGTACCTCAGCACGCTCATCTCATCCGCCGGGCAGTCCAGCAGCAGTCGCGTCGGGTCCTCCTCGCTGATTCTCCAGGCGGAGTCCTCCAAGTCAAACGGCGGCTGCCATCGATGCCCGTTGAAACCGGCACGTTCATGTGGATTCACCGGCTGGAAATTGTGGTCGTAGACCGGCATCCACAGTTCCTTCTGCACCGTCGGCGGTTTACGTGCGATCAGTCCGTTGATATACACGTCGCCGTCGATGATCTCAATCGTCTCTCCCGGCAGTCCGATGAGACGTTTGATGTAGTTTTCCGACGGATTGGTGGGATTTTTGAAAACGATCACGTCCCATCGCTTGGGTTCCATGAACTGGTAGATGCACTTGAGCACAAGGATGCGGTCACCGTTGGCCACGGGCATCCTCTCACCGGCCGGCGTGTAATACCCGCACGTAGGGCAGCGGGTCTGCTGGCGCATCGGCACGGGGCCCGGCGGGATGGTGTCGTCCGGCATGCCGTAACTCTGCGGCACGAACCCGTGATCGTACCGGTATCCACACTGCGGGCACCGCAGCGGAAAGTGCGCGCCCTTCAGCGTATCGGCCATGCTCCCCGTCGGGATGCGGAAGGCTTCCATGACGAATGCCCGGAATACGAAGGCCAGAATAAAGGCCGTGATGAGCCATTCAAAGGTGTTGGCGATCTCGATCGCGCGGTCTTTCTTCTTCGCGGACGCTTTTTTCCTGTCGGCCCTGACGGATCTGGACTCAGCCATTCACTCCTGTCCTGTCTATCGCTGACGGTTCCTTCTGTCCCGGACGGCTGCCGCCCACGTTGGCTCCTGCTGTCCCTTACTCCGCAGGCGCCCGGTAAGAAGGCAATTATGCCGCCCAGAGGTGCGCCGGTCAACCATTGTATGCAGTTCTTCCATCCGCCTCGGCGGTCGCGCGAGCGCCCGTTCACATTCGTGCCTGGCCGCGGCCGTCGTGTCCCCGGGTGGCACGGTGCGTTTCCGCCCCGCTGAGCGACGATTTGCCAGGCTCGCCGAAGGAATTCATGCCGGTCCGGGGCGGGGCCGACGGGCCGCTCGCCATGCCGAAATTTTTTTGACCAAAAGTACTTGTCGCATAGAAGTCGTTGTTGTATAGTGATTTGCAGACGTTTATCCTTTCCGTTCCGGTGGCATGGTGCCCGGCTAGTGCGGTTCGTGCCGCAGGCCAAACTGCCGAGAAGGGCGTTCTTTGGCATCGCTCTTTTCTTCAAGTGAGGTAACCTATGGCGACAGTCACGAAGAAAGAACTTATCGACCGTATCGCAGAGCACACCCAGGCCAAGCGAGTTTCGGTGAAACGCATCGTTCAGGCGTTTCTCGATGAAATCGTTAAGGAACTGTGTCAGGATAATCGTTTGGAGTTCCGGGACTTTGGCGTCTTTGAGACGAGGACGCGGGCCTCGAGAACTGCCCAGAACCCGAAAACACTCGAGCGCGTGGAGGTTCCGACCAAGCGCACGGTGAAATTCAAGATGGGCCGGCTGATGAGAGAGAATCTCAGCGCTTCGATACGCGAGTCGGTGCGGGCCAAGCCGGGCTAATGAAGGCAACGGTCGTTTCCGCCGCACCCGAAGGCCGGCCGAAACGACCTATTGTTCCCGATCTCTTCCAAAAGGAGTCTCGTATGTTGGAAGGAAAGGTCAAATGGTTCAACCCGAGGAAGGGGTATGGGTTCATTGGGACCGATGACGGCCGGGATGTCTTCGTGCATTATTCCAGTATCGCAGCCGAAGGGTTCAAAACGCTCGATGAGGGAGATGTCGTTCTGTTCGAGGTGGTCCAGGGTGAAAAAGGGCTCAGGGCCACGAACGTCGTGCCGAAATCCTCCTCGCAAGAGCAGGCATCGTGACGACACGGAGGTCCGGGAGGAGGTGGAAGGGTGTTGGGTCGTCTGCACAGTCGCCCCACCTGACGGGATTCTGAGGATGGTGTGACGGTGCCGGGTGGCCGCGCGATCGCCGTCGGCCGGCCCGTATCCCTCTTGCATCCAGCGCTCGATTGGCGTATAATGGATACTGCAGGAGAAGAGATGACTATGGATGCTGGCGCTTGCCAATCCGGACTTGACTGTAACGTGCTGGTGCTCAACAAGCACTACATGGCCATCCGTATTGTCGGTGCGAAGCGAGCGTTTTCCCTGTTGTGCCGCGATTTGGCGGAGGTCATCTCGTTTGAGGCGGAGACCTACACCAACTACGATTTCAGGAGCTGGTGCGAGGTGAGCCAGTCGAGGCATCAATTCGAGCCGCAGGCCCACGACTGGGTCTCGACGGTGAATTTGTATATCGCCGTGCCGCGGATCATCCGGCTGCTGTTCTACGACCGCCTGCCGCGCACCGAGGTCAAGTTCAACCGCCGCAACATCTTCGCCCGCGACCGGAACCACTGCCAGTATTGCGGCAAGCGATTCCCCATGCCCGAGTTGTCGTTGGACCACGTCATCCCCCGCAGCATCGGTGGCAAGGCGACCTGGGAGAACATCGTCTGCGCCTGCGCGAACTGCAACGTCAAGAAGGGCGGCCGGACCCCCAAGCAGGCCCACATGACCCTGATCAAGAAGCCCATCAAGCCCAAGCACAGCCCCATGCTCCACGTCCACCTCGGCCACCAGCGCTACCGATCCTGGAAACAATTCCTCGATCACGCCTACTGGTCCGTCGAACTGAAATAGTCTGTAGATTCGGCGTCTGTTGCGCACGCATGAGCGTGCGTCTTTGGCGCCCGTTTGTGAGATTTGGCCGGAGAGTGTGTCACCTTTTTGCGCCGCCTCGACTCTATAGTAGTATACTGAAGTCAGGGTTTTGTTTTCGTGCAGGGTAAGCGGATGGGCAAGAGCGCCAGCGACAACGAGTTGCTGCAAGCCAGTCTGGCGGGGAGCCGGGATGCTTTCGGGGCCATCGTCGAGCGCTACCAATCGCTGGTCTGTGCCATCACGTACAGCACTACCGGCGACGTCGGCACGAGTGAGGAATTAGCCCAGGAGGCCTTCCTCCGGGCCTGGCGGAACATCAGGCAACTGGACGATCTGAACAAGTTCCGCGCCTGGCTGTGCACGATCGCGCGAAATCTCGCCAACAGGTCGTCGCGAGCGAGCCGGAGAGAGGCGGCCCGCCCGCTCGGAAGGGCAGCGGGGCTGTCGACCGCCGGGCCCGGACCTGACGACGCGGCGCTGGCGAAGGAACGTCAGGAGATCGTTTGGGCCGCCGTGGAGCGCGTGCCCCGGCAATATCGCGAGCCGCTGGTGCTCTTCTACCGCGAGCAACAGTCCGTCAGTCGGGTCGCCGCCGACCTGGAGCTCTCGGAGGACGCCGTTCGGCAGCGGCTCCATCGGGGCCGGCAGCTCATCAAGGCCGAGGTTGCCTCGCTCGTCGAGGACACCCTGATCCGCTCGGGTCCTGGCAAGGTCTTTGCCATCGCGGTTGTGGCGGCGCTGCCGGCGATGGTCACTCCGACCGCCAGTGCCGCGGTCGCCGGCGCTGCGGCCAAAGGTGCCCCGGCCGCCAAAACCCTCTTTGCTGCCGGCCTCAGCGGTGCTGTTCTCGGCCCGATCCTTGGCCTGCTCGGCGGCCTTCTCGGCTCCTGGTGCGGTATCAAGAACACCAAATCGCCGCGCGAGCGGCGGTTCATGATCCGGTGGACCCTTCTTCTGTGGCTGCTGGTCTTTGCGTTAGTGGGCTTGCCGCTGACCCTGGCTCTTGCTGGAGTGATTCCCCGGGTGGCGTTCGGGTCGTGCGCCGCGGCGTTTTTCGTCCTTCTGCTTCCTTTGATCCTCTGGGGCAACGCCCATCAGAGACGGATCCAGATCGAAGATGGCACATGCCGTCCTCGTGAATACACAGCGCCACGTATGACTCGGCCGGGGATCTACGCAAGCTTCAGCGGCGGCATCTTTGGCGGTACTGCGTGGCTGCTGATTATGGCATGGCTGGTGAGGGACTGGGTGGCCCTCAGTGCGATTCTCGCCTGCGACATCCTGGTCTTCCTTGCCGTCGCCGAAGTCTGCGTGCGCGATCCTCAGCGGTACTGGTCTCTCGCGGTCTTGATGGTCGGCGCCCTGATGGCCGTTACCTTGACCGCCGTCAATCTTCGCTGGACCGCCTGGATGGACGCCTACCGGCAATCCACCGCCTACGACCCAAGGAACGATGTCGGCCTGACGGCCATCAACCTGGTCGTCCTTGGCGCGTTCGTTGCCCTTCTCGCGGTCTTCGCGACACGGTACGTCCGGCACAAGACCGTGCGTGAAGATGAATCATCCATTGGACACCGCTCGTAGCGCTGGTTTCTCTTGCTGAGAGGCGCGTCTGAGATCATTTCGACTCGCTGCACCGTCCGGTGCCGTCACGCCATGGGAGGCTGGTCCTCATGGTCGCATGGGGCTCTGGAAGACGACAACAGAATGGATTTGCCGCACGTCTTGATCCACGTCCAGTGCAGGTACAGGTGTATGAGCATCAGCAACACGAAGAGCACCGCCAGAACGAAGTGGATGTCGCCCCAGTCGTGGCGGCCCAGGCCGAGGAGGTCCTTGACCTCGCCGGGGTCGCGACCCCGGCGAAAGCCGTAGCCGTGCCCGCCGCCTGAGCCCGGCGGCAGCACCCATTTGATGATGGCGCCCGTGGCCGCCAGCAACAGCAAGTCGACAAAGCCGATCAGATCCACGATGAAATTCAATGTCGTGCGTCGCATCCGAGTGTCCTGAAATCACGGCATTCGTTTGTTCTGTCTGAGGTCGCGGAACCATTGCATTCTCGCACGTAGCGTGCTCGGCGTAAAGCCAAACCTGTGGAGTGCCTGTGGCCTCGAACGCGCGGCGAAGCGGGCGCCGGCGGAATTGTCTTGTCTGAGCTGCCGGCTGCGTCAGTTGCTTTTGCCGAGCCAGGTGCGTGCCACATCGAGGTTGAAGAACACCATGAGCTTGTGCGGGCCCGTGTGCTCCGTCTCCAGCTTGTCGACCAGCTCGAAGGCGGTTCGGACGACCACGGCGCACTTGCCGCCTCGGAGCCGTTCCGTGTGGGCCCTGTCGACCTCCACGATCCTGGAGATCACCTCGTCCGAGAGGTCCGAGCCATCGGCCATGGTGGCATCAAACAGCTCGTAGGCCCCTGGCTTGACCCGCGGATCGGCTAACAGCGCCGCCTGGTAGCCGAGCAAGTCCTCTTCTGTGATTGCCCCGATGGCCTTGGTGTCAACGAAATGCCCCCCATCAGACACTTCATAACAGATCGGCATCGCTTTCGCCTCCTCGACCGAGCCCGGCATTACCATATAGTCTCGGTCAACGAATCCCTACAACTTCTTCTCGCGACAGGCCAAGCGCCCATCCCTGCTTTCTTCCAGTGGAGACTCTACCCTTGTCGGCTCTGCGTGTCAACCGCCGGCAGTGAATATTCCGACTTTTTCTTGGCCGGGGCGGCGGAATGGACGGCACGCACAGGCGGTACGACAGGGATTCTTGCACGGTGGACAGATCTGTTGCGGGGTCTCAGAACAATCGAGCTGCCGAGCTCTCCGTCGGGGCATCAGGCGTGTGGCGATCGGCTTGTCATGTGATGGGGGCGTAGATCTCGGTCACGAGCTTCTCCGGCGGGACTTCCTTCGGGTCGTTCAGATAGACCTCCCGGGTTGGGCCGACGACCTTCTTGTGGTTCTCGGCGATCCAGGCGAAGAGTTTTCTGTACGCCGCGGCCGACTTCTCATAGGGCCCTTTGTGGGCGACCATGGCCATTGGGCCGCCGGACAACTCGTAGCAGGTGATTTCATCGATGCCCTCGACCTTCGCGGAGACGGGGATCACCACCTCCACGTCGGCGTTCCGCTGCAGGTTGGCCTTGACCACCTCCTTGGGCGTCTCATGGCAGACGAACGTCGGCGGCCCAGCCGTCTTGGCCCCACTGGCCTCGATGAACTGCCGGATTTCCGTGATCATCGGACGGATCTGGGCGTAGGTCCCTCGCTTGCGTATCCCCACCACCAACCGGGGCTCCACGTTGGTGATACTCACCTCGGTCATCACACATTCTCCAACAAAGCCATCGGGTTCCGTCTGCCGAGCTTCAAGTCCCAGAGCAACCGTCATTCTACCCGAAATCGGCGAACATGGGTAGCCCATTTTCCGCCCTATTCAGGGGTAATGGATTCCAGGGGCGTGTCCTACGGCGTCCACGGGTCCTGTGCCGTCCCTCAATCGGCGATGCAAAATCGTAAATAGTCAATCCAAAGGGGCTTGACGGATCGCCGCAGGCGGGCCATAATCATACCGATTTCGCGGATGTGGCGGAATTGGCAGACGCGCAGGCTTCAGGTGCCTGTGGGCTTCGG
>CBFDBY010000053.1:0-39805 GCA_965603165.1 uncultured Phycisphaerae bacterium | reverse complement strand
GGCCTTCGCCGTCCTGGATCATCGCGTGGATATAGACATCGCGGAACGGGATATCGCCCGCACAATACTGGCCCATCATCACCATGCGCGAGACCCACAGCGTAATGATCTCGCGGGCGGTGCACAGCACGTCCCCCGGATAGAAGGCGCTGAGCTCCGGCGAATCCTGCGGCCAGCCCAACGTGCTGAACGGCCACAGCGCGGAAGAAAACCACGTGTCGAGCACGTCCGGATCGCGGTTCCATCCCCGCGACTCGAGCTTCCTCTCCACCTCTTCGTTGTCCGCCGCGACGCAGACAAAGGTCACCGGCCCTTCCTCGGTTTCCATCGTTGTCGAATTGACTCGCTCGGATACATCGGAGAGCTCCTGCGACACGGCGTCTTTTCGGGCGCCCTTCGACCAGATCGGAATCCGATGGCCCCACCAGAGCTGACGCGAGATGGGCCAGTCCCGCAGGTTCTCCAGCCACGTCTGGTAGGTCTTGGCGTATCGCTCGGGAATGAAGCGCAGCCGGCCGTCGACCAGGGGCTTGAGCGCCAAGCCGGCGAGCGAGTTCACCGGCACATCCGTCCCTTCGATCAAGCCCTCGCCGAACCGCTGGGCCAGATGTGCGACAGGCCGCTTGACGGCGATGTACCACTGGTCGGACAAGTACGGCTCAATCGGGACGTGGCTGCGGTAGCTATGGCCCACCTCGTGGGTGTAATCCCGGACGTCCTCCAGGAGGCTCTCCTGGCGGAACCACTCGACGACGGCTTCGCGCGCCTCGAAGCGGTCCATACCCAGGAGGTTGCGAGCCTCCGGCTCCGTTGCGTCGTCCCAGCCGTACTTGTCGCTGATCGAGCCGTCGGGCGCCATCACGTTGATGACGGGCAGATCGTGCCGCTGTCCGATGGCGTAGTCGTCCGGGTCGTGCGCGGGCGTCACCTTCAGGAACCCCGTGGAGAAGCGGGCCTTCTCGTCCTCGCTCTCGGGGTTCGGCAGCACTACGTGCTCATCGGCAATGATCGGGATGATTCGCCCGACGATGGGGAGCCGCACCATCTTGCCGACGAGGTACTTGGCTCGCGGATCGGTGGGATTCATCGCCACCGCCGTGTCGCCCAGCATGGTCTCCGGCCGCGTCGTGGCCACGGTGACATGCGTGATGATCGACGTGGCGAGGGCGTCCCGCCCTTGCGTCTCGCGGGCATCTTGCCCGCGATCCTGCGGGTGCCATTCCTGCGACCGTGACCCCACCCACGGCCAAGCGTCGAGCCCCGCTTTCTCCGGATTCTGCAACAGGTAGCTCAGATGATGGTTGAAATCCTCCTCGTCGCGAATCAGATGGTCGTAGTACTCGTCCTGCCAGAAAGCCCCGGTTTCTCCGAGCACCTTGTTTGCCTGTTTGGCCGTGAAGGACTTCCAACTATGGAGGATGCCGGGCAGGTCATGGCCTTCGAACGGGCGCACGATCACGTGAACGTGATTGGGCATGATGCACCAGGCGATCAAACCGTACCTCTGGCCGTCGAAGTGTTGCAAGGTCTCTTGGATCAGCGCCGCGATCTCGCGTTTGGCAAGGTGACAGGCGCCGTGGCCGGAATCCAGGAAAGCTTCGATGCGAGTGGCGTACAATTGGTCAAGCTCTCGTTCTTCGTGAGCGGAGAGAGGCCGGCCCTGCTCGGCGGCCCGCTGGAGGATGCCTTCCCGCTCCTGTCTCCAGGCGTGGAGAACCTCGGGGGGCAGGCTGTCGACCAGACGGAAAGTGACGGCGTAGGCGGCGCCCGGCCTTGTCCAATGGGGCAGACAATGCCCTTGCCGTTGATGGATCTCGTCGGTTTGATCCGAGAGCGAGACGCTCTCGGGACGCAAGGGCGGGACGCCCTCGCCACTCGCGGACGAGCCGTCCGCGCCGCGCATGGGCGCGATGCCTGCGTCGCAGGGTAATACCACCGGCTCGACGAGCGGGTATTTCATATACCAGAAATGGCCCTGGACCGTCTCATGCTCGACCTCGTCGTCGGCGAGAACGGTCTGCGTGGCCGGGTCCCAGTTGACCAGTCGCTTGCCGCGATAGATCAGGCCGTCTTTGAACAGGTTGAAGAAGTTCGCCCGAACCGCTCGGGCGCACACCTCATCCATCGTGAAGCGCGTGCGCTGCCAGTCGCACGAACAGCCCATCGCCTTGAGTTGGCCGAGAATCGTTGCCTCGTACTCGTCCTTCCAGGTCTGGATGCGCGCGATGAACTCGTCCCGCTCGAAATCGGTGCGTCGTTTGCCTTCTTCCGCGAGGATGCGTTTCTCGACGACCGTCTGGGTGGCGATGCCGGCGTGGTCCGTGCCGGGCATCCACAGCGTCTCATACTGCTGCATCCGGCCCAGGCGGATCAGGATGTCCTGGAGCGTGTTGTTCAGGGCGTGCCCCAGGTGCAGGGCCGCCGTTACGTTCGGTGGCGGGATGACGATCGTGAACGTCTCACGATCCTGTCCGTCGCGCGGCGGGGCCGCGTGAAAGTAGGACCTCGATAGCCAGAATTCGTTGATCTGCTCTTCGATCCTCTTTGGGTCGTAGACCTTGGACAACTGCTCTGTCATGACTCATCCAGTGTAAGGGTCGCCAAAAAAATTCCGGCAGACACGTGCCTGCCGGAAGTTATGTTAATCGTGTGGAGGCGCCCTGTAAAGGATTCGGTTTGCCGCGACAAACGCGTTCATCGCTGGGGAACGTGTCGGCTGCGAACCGCTCGCGTCAGGGGTGCTAATCCAGATTCATGGTCATCAGGAACTCGGCGTTGCTCCGCGTCTTCGCCAGTCGGCTCTTGAGCAACTCGACGCCTTCGACGGGATTCAGGTCGCTGAGGACTCGGCGGAGGCGATAGACGAGCTCGAGCTCCTTCGGGTCGAGCAGCAGCTCTTCCCTTCGAGTCCCGCTGCGGCTGATTTCGATCGCCGGCCAGACTCTCCGGTCCACGAGCCGCCGGTCCAGATGCAGCTCCATGTTGCCCGTCGCCTTGAACTCCTCGAAGATGACCTCGTCCATCTTCGAGCCGGTGTCGATCAGGGCCGTGGCAAAAATGCTGAGCGAGCCGCCTTCTTCGATCTTTCGGGCCGCCCCGAAGAACTTCTTCGGCATCTGCATCGCGCCGGCGTCGACACCACCGGTGAGGATGCGCCCGGAGTGCGGCGTCTCGTTGTTGTACGCCCGCGCCAGACGCGTGATGGAGTCGAGCAGGATGACGACGTCCTGGCCGTATTCGACCAGGCGCTTGGCCTTCTCGATCACGACCTCGGCGACCTGGCAGTGACGCGAGGCGGGCTCGTCGAACGTGGAGCTGATGACCTCGACGTTCTCGGCGGTCTTGCGCTCCATTTCGGTCACTTCTTCCGGCCGCTCGTCGATCAGCAGCACGATCAGCTTCACCTCAGGATGGTTTATACTGACCGCGTTGGCCATCTTCTGCAGCAGGATCGTCTTGCCGGTTCGCGGTGGGGCCACGATCAGACCTCGCTGCCCCTTGCCTACCGGAGTCACAAGGTCGATGATCCGCATGTTCAGCTCATCCGCGCTCGTCTCAAGAATGAGACGCTGCTCCGGATGCAGCGGCGTCAGGTCGCTGAACACGATCTTGTCCGCCAGCAGGTCGGGGTTCTCAAAGTTGATCGCCTCGACGCGAAGCAGCGCGAAATACTTCTCGGAGTCCTTTGGCGGCCTGATTTGTCCGGAAACAATATTGCCCGTCCGCAGCCCGAAGCGTCGAATCTGCGAAGGCGATACGTAAATATCATCCGACGAGGACAGGTAGTTGTAGTCGGGGTTGCGGAGGAACCCGTACCCGTCCGGGAGGACCTCGAGAACGCCCTCGCCATACATGAGACCGTTCTGGCGGATGCGCTCCTTGAGGATCCGGAAGATCAGGTCCTGTTTCTTCAGGGCGCTATACTCCGTGATGCCTTCGCGCTTTGCCATTTCGTGTAGTTCGGCCACGGTGAGCCGCTGCAAATCCGTCAAGTACAGGTTTCCCTTCTTGATCCGTTCGTACTTGGCGTGTGTGGACTCCTCTTCCGAGAGTTCGATTCCTTCGGTGGTCTCGGCGGACTCCACGGCTTTGGCCGTCCCGGTCTCGGTCGCGGCTGCTTCTTCATCCACAGCGGTTGCCGTGGCGGCCGAGGCCTCTTGCGGCGGTTCGACCGGTTCGGCAGTCGCCACTTTTGTCTTCGCAGCAACCTTCCTTTTTTTGCTTTTTGTGCTTTTTCGTCTAGTTGTTTTGGCCTTGGCCATAACTGCTCCTTTTTTACGTGTTACGAGATTCCACGGTCGCGCTTGCCCCGTTCATACAGGTATACGTCTGCTCCCACAACAGACGCGGGCAACACACCTGCAGCCGACGTGATGCTTCTCCTCTCCGTGGTTCCGCAGGATCAGAGCCTCAAGCTACACCACTAAGAAGTCCGGTTCCACAAGAACGCAGTCAGCAACACGACTTCCAAGTGAACCACGCTACCTGCTTCCAGCTATGTCAGAGAAGATATCTTGGATTTGCCTGACTAATGTCGAGAAGTCAGAGTTGTTGTCTACGGTAGTATCGGCCAGCTCTGCCTTCTTGTCTACAGAAATCTGAAAATTTTCGCGAATTTTGACTTCCCACTGATCCATGAGGCCCATTCGTTTTGCTCTCTCGCCTCGCCGCCGCCGATCGCATTTCACAAAGATCAGGCGGTCGCAGCGGTCGGCCCATCCAACTTCGATCAGCAGGGGCATATCCAGCACAATCGCTGTGACATCTGCACAATGACTGTACTTCGCGATGGACTCCTCGGTTCGTTGGAGGACGCGAGGATGGATCACTGCATTCAAGGCAGACAGTCTCTGCGCATCGGCAAAGGCACCCCGTGCCAACCTGCCTCGGTCGATTTCCCCGGAAGGCGTCAGAATCTCCCGTCCGAACAGCCGGACCACTTCATCCCGAATCGGCTGTTCGTTCAGCAACTCGTGAGCGATAGCGTCGGCGCTGACCACTGCGCAACCCAGCTTTCCGAATTCTGCCGCAACGGTGCTCTTGCCGGAGGCGATGCCGCCGACGATGCCGATAACGGGCTTTTTCCTGGGATTGCTCACATTCAAGCAGTCAGGCTGCTTGCTAACTCCCACTTTGCAGCCCTATCTTACCGCCCTCTGTAAACTGTGTCAAGATGTTGCTGGAAATTCTTTGCCGGATCCCGGATTTTCTTCGTCCGCTCCTGGGGGACGGAACAGCCCCGCCTCAGGGGGCCGCATCCCGAAAACTCGCACCGGTACGCCACTTGGCGTACGGAGGCTACTTGAGCCTGCTCTGGATCGCTTTGACCAGGTCCTGGGGCACACTCACGCCGAGCCGCTTGGCCGTGTTCACATGACTCCAGGCCAGGTCGTACACCCCGAGTCTGTAGTAGGCGTAGGCCAGCCCATGGTGCGCATCGCCGACGCCGGGATTCCTCTTCACCACCTGGGCGTAGTACCGGACCGCCTGATCGAAGCTCTCCTTCTTCAGATACGCCGAGCCTAAATTGAACAGAATCCGTTCGTCGTCCGGGTCGATGGCGACGGCCTGCCGGTAGAATTGGATGGCCAGGTCGTAGTTCTCCTGGTCGAAATAGGCGGTGCCCAAGTCCACCACGGCCGCCAGCATGCCGGGCTTGAGCAGAAGGGCCTGCGTATAGGACTGGATCTCCTCGTTCTTGCGGCCCAATTTCCCGTAGCAGATCCCCAGGCCGTAGTGCGCCTCGGCCGAATCCCGCTTGAGGGTTAGCGCCCTGCGAAACTGCGCAAGGCCCTTCTCATAATTGCCCATTCGGTAATACAACTCTCCAAGCTGGTTGTATATCTGAACGTTCTCGCTGTCGAGCGCGAGCACTCGGTTCAACTGAGACAGCGCTTCACTGTATCTCTCCTGCCGGGTATACAGCAGGGCGATGTTCCGGTAGGCGTCGACGAAGTTGGGGTCCAATCGGAAGGCCTGTTGGTAGGAGGAAGCGGCATCCGTCAACCGACTCAGCGCCATGTAGGCGTTGCCCAAATTATTGTGCGTCTTGGGATCGCCGGGGTTCAATTGCAGGGCGGCCCGGTACTGCTCGACGGCGTCGTTCACCCGGCCCTTCTGCAGGTAAATGTTGCCCAGGTTCGCCCGGGATTCCGAGAGCAGCGGATTGATGGCGACGGCCCTTTCGAGGGCAAGCTGGGCCGTCTCCACGTCCCCGATCTCATTGTATACGTTGCCCAGGTTGTTGAAGAAACAACCGAGCGTCTGGCGCTTGTCGAGGTTTTCCATGTAAATCGAATGGAAGCCGTTCTGGGGGACATGGAATCTCTCGATGTAGTGTTCGTCCGGCGGGCAGGCCCCGTTGCTCGTCGTCTCGATGTTAAAGCGAACGCGTCCCGTATCGTAGCGGACAAAGAAGTGACCTGGAACCACCACGCCATGGAGGTCCAGCCCCAAACGCTCGCCGATCGCCAGATACAGAACGGAGAGGCTCAGGCAGTAGCCCTGGCGTCGGTCCATCACGGAGTGCAGAAACAGGTCGTTCGGATCGTTCGCGTGCGAGATGGTCTTGAAGCCGAGCTCGTCGAACAGGTATTGATTGATGATGGGAATCGCCCGGGAGTTCGTGTTCAGACGGTTCTGTCGCAGCCGCGTTTGAATCTCCAGGGCCATGGCGTCCAGTTGCTCGAGGTAGCGTCGGCCGGCCACCATATCGCTCCAGTACTCGGAGGCGATCAGGGCCGCCGTGGCCAGGTCGATCTGCTCCTCCGGCAGACGCAGGACATCATCCAGGGACCGTACGTTCAACCCGGCCTTGCCCGCATTGGCAAGCCGTCCGCGCTGGCCAAGAGCCGCCGGAACCGAAGCACTCAAGAGAATGGTGATGCACAGAAAAGTTCTCTTCATGGGGCCCTTCTCGTCCTATCCCTGCCGTACCGTTGCTGAATATCCTGCTGCCACGATAGGGTAATGCCCGGGGGAAACCCGGATGGGCGCAAGTACTTGCCCATACGCTCCTTATCGTCATCTTGTTCTGCGGCCTTGAGGCATTTGCCCGGCGGCCACAAAATGGCCGACCCCGCTGATTGGCTCTTGTCTAATTGTAGCGGACCGGATAGTCTCTTCCAAGAGAATTCAGATTGTCAGGAGGACACTATGAGATCGACACAGGTTTGCAGTTCCCCTCGTGCCAAACGGCCCTTCGGTGGCCTGGCAACGTTAAGCTGCAGCGGCACAATGATCTGCCTGGCTTGCCTCGTGGCAGCGGGCATCCTGCTGAGTGGCTGTCACACCGCCGAGCAGCCGGTGGAATCGGCCCCCGTTCCAGAGACGGCCGCCAAAGCCCCGGAAAAGCCTCAGTTTCCCCTGGATCCCGGTCAGGAGGTCAGCCTCTTTGATGGTCAGACCCTCGGATTGTGGAAGATAACCGATTTCGGCGGCCAAGGCGACGTCCACATCGAGGACGGGGCGATCACCATGGAGATGGGCAGCTATATGACCGGGGTGACCTGGACCGGCCCGGTCGAGCGGATGAACTACGAGATCACGCTGGAGGGGATGCGGGTCCAGGGCAACGACTTCTTCTGCGCCCTGACGTTTCCGGTGGGCGAGAAGCCCTGTACGCTGGTCCTGGGTGGCTGGGGGGGCAGTGTCTGCGGTCTGTCCAATATCGACTACTACGACGCCGCCGAAAACGAGACGACGCGCGTGATGCGTTTCGAGAACGGCACATGGTATCACGTTCGCCTTCGCGTCGTGCCCGACCGTATTCAAGCATGGCTGGACGGCGAGGAACTCGTCAACATCGAGACGACCGGCCGGAAGATCGATATTCGGCCGGAAGTGGATTTGTCGCAGCCGCTGGGCATCGCCACCTGGATGACCGCGGGCGCCGTTCGGAACATCCGTCTCAAGAAGCTGCCGCAGGAGACTCCGTAGCGGCCGGACTCAGTCGCCGGTCGATTCCATCTGGACGGGCGGGGCGACCACCCGTCGTTTGAACAGGTCGATCTCCATCCAGCGATTCCGGAGAAAACGCCATCGGTTCGCCAAGCCCACGACGACGATGCTCAACGTCGCGACCACCCACGGTCCGAGGGCTCCGAACGACGGGAACAACCAGGCAATCAGCGTGCCGCCGACGCCGAGAACGCCGATGGCGCCGACGCCGGAGACCAGCGCCAGCCAGACGGTGTCGCCGGCGCCCCGAAGCGCTCCGGCGTAGATGATGCGAGCGGCGTGGAAGACCTGGTAGAGGGCCGCACAGATCAGGATCTTCGAGCCAATCGCAATCACCTTCGGATCCTCCGACCAGAAGACCATCAGGGAATCGCGCAGAAAGAAGAAGCAAGCGCCGACCAGGCCCATATAGACCAGGCCGATCCTCAGGCATATGTGCGTCTGCTTGATCGCGAGCGGCTTTCTGCCGGTGCCGATCGTCCTTCCTACCGCGGCGGTCAGGGCCGTGCCGATGCCGACGATCGGCATGGCGGACAGGTTGGTGTAGGAGAGGACCGCGCTGGTGGCCGCCAGGGCCTCCCGGCCGAAGCGGCCGACCAGCGCGAAGAGCGCCACGCCCCATACAGCCACGTTGACCATCAGTCCGACCCCGGCCGGCAAGCCGATGCGGAGCAGGTCACGCATCTTCCCAAAGTCCAGGTTCAGCGTCTGCCTGGATCGAAATTCTCTGCTTATGGGGCTGCCCAGGAAGATGCCCATGTTGATCGTCGCCGCGACGGCGATCCCGGCAAACGTGCCCCAGCCGGCGCCGGCGATGCCCATCGCGGGCAGCCCGAACTTTCCGAAGATCAGCGCGTAGTTGGCGACGACGTTGACGATCTGTCCGCAGAGCGACGAGATCATCGTGATAATGGGCTTGTGAATCCCCATGAAGAACTGGTTGCTCGACCAGTTGATCACGGCGGCGATGTGGGCATAGAGCATGATCCGAAAGTAGATGACCTCCATCTCGGCGACGCCCGACGGCTGTCCCATCAGCTTGAACAGCAGCGGCGCCACGGGCCACAAAATCGCCGCGGCCACGAGGAAGTACACGAGGCCTATGTAGACCATCTGCCAGAAGTAGTTGGAACATGCGGCCTTCTCGCCCCGACCGAGGCTCTGGCTCACGAATGTGTTGACACTGGTGATCACCCCGAGCGCGAATCCGCCCGGGAGAAAGCTGACAAAGCCGGCGGGCAGCACGGCGGCCAGCGCATCGGTTCCCAGGCGGGAGACCATGAAGCGATCCACGAATTGCATGACCGTAAAGGAGATGGTCGAGACGACCATCGGGCCGGCCAGTCTCAGCATGTACCCCAGCGAGGTTTCGTAGTCGCCGTGGTCTCTGGAAAGGAGGGTCGGTCGCGCCGTCATTGCGTGCCCTGTTCACCCAGTCCGAGTTTTCTCAAGAGCTCGATTGCCGATATTCCCGTCACCTGCACTTGTTTGACCGGATTCGTCCGGCCGGAAACGATCTCGATGTTGTTCTTCCTGACGCCCAACCGTTTGGCCAGGAAGGCCACCAGGCATTGGTTGGCTTTGCCCTTCTCGGGCGCAGCGGCCACCCGGACCTTGATCATATCGTCAAGGACTCCCGCGACGGCCGTCCTGCTGCTGCCCGGAACCACCTTGGCCGTAAACACGACGCCGTCCGAATTCTCCTGGATCGTCGGTTTGGACATAGACTGTAATCGCCTGATTTCTCCATACGTTACAGGAAGCGGCCGGCGGATTCGAGGAAAAAGCGGATCGAGTCGCGGCGGGAGAAAGGTCACTCGACGTTTTCGCGCAGATTCGAGCCAATCGCCAACTGTACGTACTTCTCAATCTGCTCGGCCAATTCCCCCAGGGAGGGCAGTTGGAAGTCCTCGTAGAAGCCGGGAATGAATTCGCCGCTGAGCGCGCGCTTGAAGATTCGCACGCGGATGATCGAGGACTGTGGTGAGCCCTTGCTGAAATCGCTGTCCTTGTGTTCCGTCAGCTCGACCCGCCAATCCTCGCTGATGAACACGAGGCACTTGCCGGTAAAAACCGCCATCGGGAAATAATCACGCAGGAGTTTCAACGTATCCATGATGATCCCGTCCTGGATCCTGTTCGACCTATTCCTTTTTCGGTTCCCCAAACGGCGTCATATCGCCGCGCAAGACCTGGGAATGCTTCTCCCAGGCCGCCATCGTGCGCTTGAGGTTGTCGTAGGCATCGCCGCCGATGCCGTAGCCCTGGAAGCCGATGGGGCCGGTGAAGCCGGCATCCCGGAGCGTCTCCAGGAACGCCCGCATGTCGAACGTACCACGATCGAGCGTTTGAATCAAGGTCTTCCAGTCCTGGCCGTCGGTGTCGGCGCCGTTGATGTTTACGACGGACAGGTGCGGCATCGCACGCTCAATGACGCTCTTGGCGTCTCTGCTCTCGCTGACCCGGAGCCAGTGGCACAGGTTGAGGGTAACGCCGACGTTCGGGCGATTCACCTTCTCGGCAATTCGCACGGCATCCTCGGTAGTCTCGAGCCAGAACGTGTGATGCGGGTACAGGGCGATACGCACCTTGTGTGCGGCGGCCATGTCGGCCAACTCGCCAAGGATCTCCACCGCGCGGGGATCACCCGCCGACGAGGATGGCTTGTGCGTGCCGCTTTGGGCAAACACCCACAGAATCGTATTGCGGCCGTCCAGCACCTTCAGGGCCTCGCGGAGAGATGGATCGTACGCTTGCTGATCCGGATCGATATTGATGCCGGTGTACGCGGCGAACAGTTCCAGGTCACGCTGATCGAGCTGCTTGAGCATCTCCGCCAGGGGGGCAACGCCTTCGTAGGCGGGGCCGATGCCGGCGTAGCCAAGCTCCTTGAGCATCTGTGCCTGCTCCTCGGCGGTCTGGTGGTTAGGGTCCTTTGTGGCCGTATCCATGGCGAAGAACGGATTCGGTCCGGCCGGCGCGACCCAGACGTTCCGGTAGGCGACGGGGCCGTGATCGCCCTGGAACATGAGTGGTCCAAGCGGCTTCTCATCGTTATAGGCGCCCGCTCGCGTGGGGCCGGTCAGCTCGATGTCGCGATGCACGAGGACGCCGTTGTGCGCGACCTTCTCGAATCTCGCGTTGGCGACCTTGCGGCCGCTCTCATCGAAGCGGGGGGCTCGAAAGACGATGTCGAACGTCTGCCACTGTCCCGGCGGCTTCGAGGCGTTGACCCGGGGTGAATGGCCTTCGAACCCTTTGGGGGATCGGTTCTCGTCCCACCGCTGGTAGATCCCGCCACACTCGATGCCGGGGTAGTCCCCCTGTTTCTGCCAGCTATCGAAGACTTGCACCTCGTAGCGACCCATGAAGTACACACCCGAGTTTGAGTCCTTGGCGACCATGAACTCGATGTGCGCACGGACGTCGCCGAATTCCTGTTTGCTGAAGAGGTGCCCGGTGCGGCCGGTGGGGCCGTTGACCACCGCGCCGGCGCCCGGCTGGACCGCCAGAAGCTTCTCATTGCCCGGCCCGAGCGTCGCGTCGCGGATCACGCCCCATTCGCCCGTATCCGCGCGCCATGCGGACAGATCGTCGCCCGTAAGCGAGCGCTGATGGCACTGGCTGCAATCTCTGGCGAGCAGTGTGCCTGCCCCGAAGAGGAGGATCAAGGCGATTGCCCCAAGGTTCCGGACGTGTTGTCTCATCGGTTTACCTTTCATGTGACGCGTCTTTACAGCAAATGCCAGGGGCTGCGCATGGCCCGCCCGAGCATGCGGTTGGCCTCATCGCTGTTGGTGAATCGTTCAGCCTGCGGGTCCCATTTCAGCTTCCTGCCCAGGATCATGGCGATGTTGCCGATGTGCGCGATCGTGAAGCATCGCTGCCCGATCTCCGGCGGGAAGTAGCATTCCTGCCGGGACTTGACGCAATCGAGGAAGTTTCGCTGCTCGCCCTGCGGGCACGTGTACAGGTGGACCTCGCTCGGTCCGATTACGGAATCCAGGATCGAGGCGGGCTCGGCCTGTAGGGGGGCGCGCCAGCCGCGGTTGCCGATCCAGCCGTCGGACCCTTCGAATCGCAGGCTGGGATTGCCCGAATCGACGATCAGCTTCACACCGTCGGCGTAGGTGTACTCGATGTGATAGTCCTTCGCGGTGTTGTACAGCCCGTCCCGCCAGAAGACCCCCTTGCCCTCGACCTCGACGGGGCCGGTGTGCTCGGTGTTGTTGCCCCACTGGGCGCCGTCGAGCAGATGGGCCCCCCAGTCGGTCAACATGCCGCCGGAGTAGTCGAAAATCCAGCGAAAATTCCAATGACAGCGTTCCGGCGTATAGGGCGCGTACGGGGCCGGTCCGAGCCACATGTCGTAGTCGAATCCTACCGGCACGGGCATCGGCTTCGGGTTGCCCGGCTGATCCGGGCCGCTGGGAAGCTCGACCTTGATCGTGTGGACTTTGCCGATTCGGCCGTTGCGGACCAGCTCGCACATCCGATGATAGACGTCCACCGAGCGATCTTCCGTGGACCACTGGAAAACACGGTTGTACCGCTTCATCGTCTCGACCAGCCGCCGGCCTTCCTCGATGGTCAGTGTGGGCTTTTCGCACTCGACGTCCTTGCCGGCCTTGGCCGCCGCGATGGAAATCGGGACGTGCCAGTGATCGGGCGTCGAGATCATCACCGCGTCGATATCGCTCCGCGCGAGGACTTCGCGGAAGTCCTTGCCCGTGGCGCAGTCGGTGTTGCCGTACTTGGCGTTGACGAGGTCGCGAGCCTTGTTGAGATTCACGGGATCGACGTCGCATACCGCGACGGCTTGCGCGTCGGGTTGGCCGAGGAACGTCCGGAGGTTCATGTCGATGCCGTGGCCGCCGGTGCCGATGAAGCCGATGGTGATCCGCTCGCTGGCCGCGACGGTCCCCGCCTTGCCCAACGCCGACGGGCGAACGAAGTAGGGCAGCGTCACGCCCGCGGCAACTTGCTTCAGGAAGGTCCGGCGGCCGATTCTGTGAATCATCTGTGTCCTCCATCACGGCTAAAAGCCGAGTGTCTTTCTTACATAGGCCCGGCTCATCTTGAGACTTTCGCGCAGCGGCCGGGTGGGTTTGAAGTTTCCTTCGTGGGCCAGCTCGATCACCGCGTCCCCCGAGAAGCCGACGGCCTTCAGCGCTTCGCCGATTGCGACGTAGTCCATATCGCCTTCGCCGACCGCCTCGGACCACTTGCCGTCGGTCTTCTGGTCGCGGATGTGCAGGAACACGATGCGGTCGCCGTAGGTCCGGATGAAGCGGACCGGATCGACACCGCCGCGCACGAGCCAGTTGAGGTCCGGCCCAAGCTTGACGTCCGGGATCCTCTCCAGCGTCCCGCGCAGATCGTGCATATCGTTTTCCACCTCGTAGGTGTGATTGTGCAGGTTCAGCGTGACCTTTCGGCTCTGGCACAGGGCGATGATCCCGCGCAGCAGTTCCGCCTGGGCGTCGAGCTGGGCGGGCGTCTTGGGCTGCGGCGCCCTGCCGACCGAGACGCCGAACGTCCAGCCGCCCAGCGCGGCCAGCCGATTCACCACCCGGCGGGCGTCCTCGAAGATAGCCTCATGCTGTCCTGTGTCCCACATATCGCCGCCGAAGGACGTGCCGATCACCGGCAGGGCGTGTTTCTTCGATAGCTCGCGGATGCGCTCGAGCGCGTCATCGGGCCGCAAAGCCGTGTGCATCAGCTCGATCCCATCCAGGCCGGCATAGCTCATGTCCGCGAAGATCTGATCGAGCACGGGATAGATGTCGTAGTTGGGCTGCGTCGCCGCATACACCCACGGATGCGCCCCGACGATGATCTTCTTCTTCGTCGCAGAATCGCGGCCCTCCTCGCTCCGGCCACACGAGCCGAGGGGGCCCACTACGGCGGCGGCGAGAAATGCCTTTGTCGTCGAACCGAGAAAATCACGTCGCTTCATCGCTGTGTCTTTTCTCATGTCGCTATTCTCCCCACGAGGCCCGGCGGCCTGGCCTAAAAGGAAAGCAGAAGCTGCCAGATGTACGCGTTGCCCAGCGCGTCGACATCCTCCCAGACCTTCTGGACCAAGGCTTTGTCGCCGGTGATCTTGGGCAGGTCTTTGACTCTCTCGGCCCACGGGAAGCACACGCCCGGCTTGACTTGCGGCGTTGGGTGGCCCGCCAAGCCCTTGGCCTTTTCGCGCGACTCCACGGACGCCGGCAGTTCGCACGGCGGCGTCGCCGTCGGCGTCTCATACGTGCCCGCAGAATACACGCCGTGCTCGCGGCAAACCTGTGTCATCATCTTCATGTTCTCGACGCTCGTGTCGTCCTGCATGATCGCGCCGGCGTCCATGATGTAGCCGCCGTCCTTGGCCACTTCCTTGATAACCCGCAGGACAAACTCCCGCACTTCTTCCGGCTGGCCCCAGCTCAACATCACGTTCGGGATGCCGCCGCTGATGGCGAATTTGTCGTGCAGCTTGCGATGGACCTCGAAGATGTCGTCCTGATCGCAGTGGAAGACGATGCTGCGGTCCGGCAGCTCGCGGAACGTCTCGAAGTGGTGCTTCCATTTGCCCTCGGCGTAGAACAGCGTCTGGTGGCCGTTTTTCCAGAACTCTTCGACGCAGGGCTTGAGCGTGGGCCAGTAGTGCGACTCGAACTGCTTCGGGTTGAAGAACGGCACGCAGCCGCGATGCATCCAGAAGCCGATGGGCACGTGGTTGGTCGGGTCGGCGGTGGTCAGGCCCACGTGCACGAGGTGCGGTATGAGCGCTTCGCACGCCTTCAGCACCTTCTTCGGCTGTGTCTCCATGTCGGAAACGAGGCCCAGGTAGCCGCGCAGCTTGTCGGCGATGATGTCGAACGGGGCCTTGAAGATGCCGGCGATGGCGGACCCCGTGCCGCACTCCGACCGCAGTCGTGCGATTTGCGGCCCGAAGGCGTAGAAGTACTGCATCATCGCCATCGCGCTTCTGACCAGCGCCACGTTGCTGCGGTAGGTCGAGCCCTCGCCGATCTTGCTGACCTCGGTCGAGACGCGCGGCAGCCACGTGTTGTAGAGGAAGCCGGTCGGGTCGTCGATCAGCGCATCGTATTCGTCGGCCTTCATGAACGCTTCTTCCTGCGATGGCTCCCGGTACTGGAAACCTTTGTCGGCGGGTATGTGGATGCCGGGGATGCCGTAGTAGCGCAATCCGGCCGCCTGGGCCAGGCCGGTCCAGACGTAGACCATATTGGCGACGACGGCGTCCCAGTCGAAGTCCTTCGCGCACTTGACGGCCGCCTCGAACGCCTTGTTGTAGTCGTGCGCCACGTCCTGGCAGGTGTAGCCGGCGTACTTGGCCGTGAACTCCGCCACGAACGGCCGGATGGGAATCATGTCCGGCTTCTCATTCCGCATCGCCGTGACGTACCGGTTCACACGCTGCTGGTACAGCTTCTCCATATCCTGCGCCATCGCTTGCCCCTTGCAATTGACCATTTTCGATTTACTATTTGCTATCTGAGTTTGCGTGCCAGACAGAAAAAATCGTAAATCCTCAATAGCAAACTGTAAATTCACAGGGCCACCGGCCCACCAACCCCGCCCAAAATACCCCGACCTCCCCCAAACATCAACTCCATTCTCGGCCCCCACCGGCCCGGCGTGTGGCTACGTCTTGTGGCACAACAGACCCTCTCTGTCACCCCGAGCGTAGCCGAGGGGTCTGCCCGCGAAGGAGCTTCACGCCCCGTCCGCAGATAGATGTCTCGCCTGTGCTTCGCTCCGCCCGACATGACCAGTGAAAAGGCTCCCACGACATTCAGTCGCACACGCCGCCCCCGCGCGTGACTGACTGTGCGGACGATACGAACGGATTGCGTTTATCGCCTAACAGGCTGCCAGCAGGTCCATGGCCCGGGCCACAGCCGCTTTGCGCGATCGATGCTGCCGACTCGGCCAGGATGGCTCCCCGTTTGATTCTGCTGGTAGCCCCCATGCAATAAACGCCTCAGATACTCTCCTCACGGCTTCTCATGGAGGGCCTTTCGGCGTCCACCCGAGGCGGAGAAACACGAAAAATGAGTTACGAGATACGCTTTTTCCTTTGCCTTCCCCGAGGAGTTATGCTACCTTCTCTCCAATAAGCGAAGGAGACCCGGATGTTGCGAGTCCGTGAGACAAATGGCCCGAGCCAGACACCTACGGCGCAGACGGCTGCCCCACAGACAGCCATGGAGGCCGTCGGAGCGGGCGTACCCAAGCTGCTGGACCGGGTGCGCGAAGCTTTGCATATCTCAGGAATTATGGTCATGAAAAGACTCGATATAATAACGTCTTGTGCGGACAGGAAACCGAGTCTCCCCATCATATGCGGATCAAGCTAATCGTTGTTGGCTGAATATAGGGAGAACCCAATGAGTGTTCTTGGCGTTAGATGCAGCAACAAGGACTTCACGTACGCAGTTATGACCGGATCGAAGAGGAAGCCATGCGTGCAACACTGTGCCTCAGTTGCGCTCCCAAAGAACTTCTCGCGTCCGCGCACGCTGCACTGGATGGTCCAAGAAATCGAGGAGCTAATAGAGAAGCAAGGTGCTCACAAGGTTGTCATGAAGGGCTTTGAGGGTCAATCCCGCGGAAAAACGTATACGGAACGTGTCGAACTGGAGGCTGCCGTATATATCGCTGGTGGCAAGAATGGAATGAGCGGAATCTTTAGGAAAGTCAAGAGCACCATTGCGAAGGACCTCGGATTGAAAGGCAGAGGTCACTACCTTCAAACGGAACTCGACACGAGCGTGATCCCGGGATTTGGCAGTAAGTCTGAGAAGGAGAAAGATGCTATCCTTGCAGGATGGAGTGAGCTTTGAGAATGGCGGCCAGTTTTGACTTCAAAGAGCGGCTGGGTATGGGACACTTCGGCGATGTGTGGCGTGTTGTCGACACTGGATTAGACTCCGTACGAGCCCTCAAGCTCATTCCACCGACGAAAGTGTGGAATCCGCAGAACATCTTTCACGAAGCACAGAAACTCAAACAAGCCGAGCATCCCAACGTGGTCCGAGTTGAGGAAACCGGCACCATGGCGGATGGGAAGATATATGTCGCCATGGAATACTTGCCGAAGGGTAGTCTGGCGGATGAGGCGAAGGGCGCGTATGTCCCGTTGGCACGGGCGCAGCGCATTATGGTTGATGCGTTGCGAGGTCTACAACACGCGCACGAAAAAGGGCTCCTCCACCGAGATATAAAGCCGGCCAATATTCTGGTGGGCCCAAATGGCGAAGGAAAGCTCTCAGACTTTGGGCTTGCTGTGCCCAAGGGTGTAAACCTGAAATCCCTTGGCGCAAAGGACTATGCCTATATATTGCACTTGGCCCCCGAGATTCACTCAGGAGGTGGATACAGTGTTCTGTCTGACGTTTACGCTGCAGGAGTAACCCTTTACCGTCTTATCAACGGGGACATCTACCTGCCGTCGATGCCAGCAGATCACATTCGGCAGGCGTGTATTGATGGTATATACCCCGATCGCAACAAGTATCGAGAATTCATCCCGAGGCCAATCCGATCTCTCGTCAACCGTGCAATGGCTGTTAGGCCCACAAAGAGGTTCCGTACTGCCGAAGACATGCGACATGCTCTAGAGCAAGTAACCATTAGCATGAATTGGAACGAACAGACTCTCTCGAATGGTACACGATGGGCGTCAGGTTGGGATCGTAGGTGCTATGAAGTCGTCAGAATGCGTGCCGCAAGCGGGAAATGGTCTGTTGAAACAAGGAAGGGCACCTCGAAGCAGTCTCTCAGAAGAGTCGCGGCACTCTGCCAGAAGGATTTACCGAAGACGAAGGCCGCTCAGACTACAAGGCGGATACTTCAGGATTACGTGCTTGGCAAAATCCATTGAAGAGGATGGGCCGACAATCGGCCGGGAGATAGGATGTTAACTGTCAGTGCTAAGCTAACTCAAGTATCCGGACAAAGCGAGGCAACTGGATTACCTGACGCAGGTTATGCGTGCATTGGGCAGCAACTATGAATAGGTAATCGGCAGAAGAATGAAACATCGTGAAGCGAAAAATCTCGTCGGCTGCTGCGGGTTGTATTGTGGGTTGTGCAACAAGTATCAGTCGACCGCGCCGAGTCGGTGTATCGGCTGCCAATTGGGCGAGCAGCACTCGTGGTGCAGTATCTGGAACTGCTGCGTAAAGAAGCATGGGTTCGAGACGTGCAGCGAATGCGGCGAAGTATTCAATTGCCCGATCTTCGTGAGAAGAAAGGTCGCGGAGTGGATTCCGGCTGCGCACAACCTGCGCCAGATCAAGGAGCGAGGCCTGAAGAGCTGGCTGAGAGAACAAGAGAAGAGGCAGGCATTGTTGGAGGGATTGCTGCGGGATTATAACGAGGGCCGGTCGATGAGCCTGTTCTGCAAAGTCTGCGCGAGAATGCCGATTGACTTGATTGACAAAGCAGTAGCACAGGCAAAGAAGAAACTGGCAGTCGCGAAAGTGGACCAGTCGGATGTGAAGTCAAGAGCGAAGGTCTTCAAGGCAGTAATCAAGGGGTTGGCCTTGGAGGCTAATCTTGATTTGGGTTAAGAAAGGGCGGTCTTGTTGCCCGGCCAATCGTTGCGGCGGACAGTGAGATCGCTGCCGTTGAACCTGACCTTGGTAAGGGAGACAACGATATGAGCTACGCCAATCTTCTTTTAGGGCTCTCGAATCTTGCCTGCGCAGGACTGTTCGTCATGCTCGCCGTTCCTCTCGTCCAGCGCAAGGTCAAGATGAACCGGTGGTACGGCGTACGAATCAAGAAAGCATTCGAGTCCGACGACAATTGGTATCAGATAAACGCATACGCCGGCAAACGCTTCATTCTGTGGGCATCGGTCCTGGCCGGCATCGGCATACTTACCTTCTTTGTGCCTCTTCAGCATGCAGGGATCGTGGTTCTTCTCGCCTGCGCACCGCTGATTGCCGTTATCCCCTGCGTCGAGGCCATGATCTTCGCAAGAAAGCTGTAACCAATGCGGCCGAACAAGATGGATGCATCCCATTTTTGCCTGCTGTCGCGTCCGGCAAGGTGTTGCCTAGCCCTGGCTACCGTGGTATGATATATGCATGTGAGAGTTTATTGCTGACATGTTGACTGGCAGAGGCCGCGTATGAAGGCAGAAATTTCCGTACCTAATCCGGTGTTTGAGGCAGCGCAGCGGCTGGCGAAAGAGCTCAATATGTCTTTAAGTGAGTTCTACACGGCCGCCCTGGCGGCCTACGTGGCAACACATCAGAACGGAGACGTCGCTAAGAGGCTCGATGAGGTCTACGCAAAAGAGGAATCCGCAATAGAGGCGGAACTCGTGGCGATTCAGATCGCCTCGATAGGCGAGGAAAAGTGGTAATACAGCGGGGAGAAATCTGGTGGGCGAGCCTGCCTGAGCCCGTTCGCTCGGAGCCGGGTTATCGCAGGCCCGTGCTGGTGCTCCAATCCGACGATTTCAACCGAAGTCGGATTGCGACCGTTGTCGCCGTTGTGATCACTTCCAATACACGATTGAGCCAAGCTCCCGGCAACGTGTTTCTGCCCAAGAATCTGTCCGGTCTGCCGAAAGATTCGGTTGCGAATGTATCGCAGATCGTGACGATCGACAGGGGGTTCCTGATTGAGAGAGCAGGAGTCTTGCCCCGACACATCATCGACCAGATTGAAAGAGGTGTACGCCTCGTGCTTTCGCTCTGAGGGATCGCCGGGAGTCCGGGCGGCCTAATGATAGCCGCACGCTAGGGTGCATTGTGCTCGCGGACTTCGAGGATTTGGGGGGCTTGACCGGGACGGTCGAGTTTCAGCTTGATGGCGCCTTTGCTGCGCAGGCCTTCGGTTTCGAGCACGGCGTTGTCGTCGGTGGGCAGCAGGGCGGTGAGGCTGCCGGCGGGGGAGCCAACTTCGAAGAGGTAGCCGCCGGGGATGGTTTGCATCTTTGAGGATCCCCTGAATCCCTCCGCGACGCGGTAGGGACGGTAGAGGGTGATGAACTCCATGTTCCTTTCCTTGTCCGCGGTCCTGGCGGTCAGATGCCACTCGCGGAGCTTGATTCGCGGACGTGGGTTCGGATCGTATTCGTTTGTCTGCTCAAACGTGAGCGGCCTTCGGCAGTGGAAGTTGATCTCGCAGCCCACGTCGCCGTTCCTGACGCCGACACGGTCTTTGCCGATATCGAATTCGTTGAGGGCGTGGAGCCAGTATTCGAAGGTAGCAGGCTCGGCCGTTTTCAGGCGGTCGTAAACGATGATCACGCCCGGCTTGACGAAGATGATCGCTCGTTTGAAGATCTCGACGGGCTTGCCGTAGGACTCGCTCGCGTCGCCGACGACCACGTCAATCGCGGGCGTTGTCTCGAAGGCGGTGATTTGGCCCCGGGCGGCCACGGTGTGCTTCTTCTGGCTCTGGCCGTTGATCGTGATGCAGTTCGTCGAGCGGGTGGTCCACATCCAGTTCTGGTGGTGGTCGCTGCCGTAGATGTCGCGGTAGCCGGAGCGGATCAGCAGGCGCTTGCCGTAGGCCCAGAGCAGGAAGGAGTTGTTCGACTCGTAGCCGTGCGATTGCGTGCCGAACGGGCTCGATTTGAACGCGACCTGGACGCTCTGCGTCGCGTCGGTCAGGCTCGTGTTGAGGTACGCCTGGCCCGTACCTGCGAACAGACGTGAGGCCGGTAGCTCGTCCGGGGCCTTGGCTTGCACCTTGGGCAGTTGACCTCGGATGAAGCCGATGTAGCCGCCGGTCGATTCCGGGCCGCCGAGCTGCTCGACGTACCATTGCCAGTGCGGCTTCTGCGCCTGGGCGGCGACGATGCTCATCAGCGGCACATTGCGCCGGGCGGTCCTGCGGGCCACGAGGTCGCCGAAGCCGCCGCCTTCCTTGCCCGGCGGCAGCAGGTACATCGCGTAATAGCCGACCTTCGAGAAGAACGGCTTCTTGTAGGCGTCGATGCCCATCGCCTCGCGCATGATGTCGGCCCACCACGTGAAGCGGCTGAGGTAGCTGCTCCAATAGGACGAGCCCTCGTGCCAGCCGCCGTCGTCGTCGCTCCAGACCGGATAGACGTTGAAGAACACGTTCGTGGCGAACCAGATCCAATCCTCCGCGCCTTCGACCTCGCCTGAGAAGGCGATACCGACCTCGCCCAGGAAGTGCCACGCGCGGTTGGAGTGGCTCGCGTAGGGCTGCCACAGGTGGCGGGGGCACAGGTGGCGATACATCTCGTCGCCACGGACTTTCATCACCTTGCGGCAGATGTCCCTTTCGGATTCGCTGAGCAGGTCGTTGACGAACGTGTAGGTTCGCGCGAAGTAGTAGTTGTATGGCATGCCGGCCTCGTCGTTGTAGCGATAGCCGGTGCTGCCCTTCGGGTCCCATTTCGCGCACTCGAGCAAGATGCGCTTGGCCTCCCGGCCGTACTTCTCCTGGCCGCCGAGCAATCGTGTGAATGCCAGTGTCGCGGCCCCATTTAACGCCCGGATCGTGTACGTGCGGTTTCCCCACCACATCTCGCGCCAGTCTTCGCTCTTGCGTTCCATGCCGGCGGGGTACTTCGGCGGCTCCTTCGTGGCCGGCGGGCGGGCCAGAATGCGTTCGCATTCCTTGACCAAATCCTCGTACTCGCTCTTCATCTCGCCGCGCGCCAGCTCCCGCAGGCGGCCCAGATTCTCCGGGCGCAGGAAGAGGCGCGGGTGCGTCTTGGGAATTCGGGCGAGCAGCTCTTTGCGCTCGGGCATGGGTATCGACATGGCGTCGGCGGCGATCGTGAACGTTCGTGGCTTGCTCCATGCCGTAGTGTGTCCCGCCTTGTCCCGACCACGATAGCGCCACGTGTACGTGCCCTTGCCAAACGTCCTGGGAGGGCAGTGGACGTTGAACTCGATATCCGTGTCTCGGTAGACGACGTCGGCAAAGGCTGCGTCGCGGGCGCATTCGATCTCCCACGTCAGGCTGCGTTGCGGGCGCCAACTGAAGCTGGGTGGGTCCGTCTGCGAGACGTTTCCCTCGTCGGGCCGATAGCCCCATGTCCCGGGCTCGGCGGGACGTTCATCGAGCTTCGGTGCTTGAGCACTTGCGTCACACGCGAACGTCGACAACAGGATGATGAGGGATAGGCGAAGGAATCGGTCAGTTCTTCTTGTTGATCTCATGCTGGAGCATGGCCTCGTAAAGGGTGAGCTGGATGTCGAGGATTTCGTCGAGCGTGACCCGGCAGCCGGTTTGGATGCCGTGCGGACACTCGAACGTGAAAACGCCGGCGCCGCTGACGTGGTACAGGGCGCTGGTGAGATTGAACGGGCTCGGGTTCTTGCCGCCTTCGGGATGGATCTCGAAGAGTCCGCCGTGCGGGAGTTTTCGCTCTGCCAGAAGGGCGTAGCACTCCTTCGCCAGCGAGCGGATGTCCTCCTGAATCTCCGTGGTGACGTACGCCGGACGCAGCACCGCGGGCTTCGATTCGTGGCTGTGCAGCGAGGCCGCAAGGTCCGGGCCTTCCTCGTGCGCGACCTTCAGGATCGCGGGGGCCTCCGGTCCCATCGGGTCGAAGAACTCGTCGTGCATCGGGTTGATGCCGGCGTTGTTGAAGTAGCAGCCCAGGAAGCCGACGTTGTCGCCGACCATCGGGTGCAGCCGTTTGACCTGGGGCCAGTCGCAAAGCGTATTGTCCTTCCAGGTTCCCTGGCCCCAGAAGCGGATGTCGTCGCCTTCCATGCCGTGAAGGGCCCGCGGCTCGAACCGGGCGATGCCGTCCGGGTTGCCCGCCGGGATGATCAGGAGCCGGCACTTCTCGCCAAGCTGCTGTAGTCGCTGCTGGTCTCGGCCGCGAAGGTCTTTGCCCGTCTCCATGACGTGAATCAGGTTGACCAAGCCGGTGAGCGCCTCGACTTCATGGCCGTGAACAGGGCCGACGAACAGGACGACGGGCTTCTTTCTCGCCGCCTTATCCATGTAGGCGGCCGGCTCGCGCGCGCCGACGGCCGAATTGAAATTCGCGTTGTGAGCGACGGGCTCCTTCTCGCCGTAGGCGACCAGGTGCAGCGGGCGGCTGCCCGGCGTCGCGGCGAGCACGACAGCTTTGCCGCGCTTGAGGCTCTCGAACCGCAGGGCCAGGCCCTTTACGTCGCCGGTCCACCATTCCGGCAGCGACCTCTCGGGGATTCTCGCCTTCGCTTGCGTGTAGGTTATCGGATTGGCGGCCGACGCAGTCGCGCAGCCAAACGGCGCTCGACCCGCCCATGCGAGGAACAGGAAGACAACTGCGACTCCTGCAACTATACGATGGTTCATCCTTGCCTCCGATGCCGATTGTCTGTGAATCGATTCAAGCCAGCAGCGTGCGCTGCCACCATTTGAGGTAGTCCTCGTCGGAAATATCGGGCGACAGATTCCTCTTGGCCATCTGTTGCTTGTACGATGTCATCATCCGGTCCTGCTCTTCGACAATCACGCGCGGGTCTTCGGGCGTCTCGCCCTGGTCGCCGGTGGCCTTGATCCACTCATCCAGCTTGCGGCTGTGCTCTCTCAGGACGGCTCTGAGTTTCGGCTCATCCGCGAGGTTCCGCAATTCGTGCGGGTCTTCTTGGAGGTCGTACAACTCTTCGCGGGGCCGGCTTGCCGCCATGAACCGCGCCTGTTCCGGCGTGAGCTTGCCCTGCTTGTGGAGGAGCTGCAGCACGGTGACCATGGGATATTGCAGCTTCTTGTAGGCGTTGAACTGCATGTACGGCCGCTCGGGATCGTAATTGCGGATGTACTTGTATCGCTTCGAGCGCACGCATCGGATGTGATCGACCGTCCCATCGCAGCGGTCCCTCGCGGCGAAGACGTACTCGCGTGTCCGCTTTTTATCGCCGAGGATGACGTGCCCCTGCAAGTGTTCGAGCGGCTCGATGCCGGCGAGCGAGAGGAAGGTCGGGGCGAAATCGACGCTGCTGACGAGATCGTCGATCACGGTCCCGCCCTCGATGTGTCCCGGCCAACGGACGATCATCGGAACGCGAATCCCACCCTCGTAGAGCCACTGCTTGCCGCGGACGTGGGGCCGGCCATGGTCGCCGAAGTACATGACGATCGTGTTCTCCGCCATGCCTTCTTTCCAAAGCCATTGCAGGGCGACGCCGATCTCGGTATCGAGGACCTGCACGGATTCGAGGTAGTCTGCCCAGTCGCGTCGGGCGATGGGGTGGTCCGGGTAGTAGGGCGGCAACTCGACCGTACGCGGATCGATGGGGTTCTTCTTGTCCCGGCGGAACCGGCGGTGCGTCATGCTGAAGTTCATTTGTGCAAAGAACGGCTGCCCGCGCCTACGCTGCGACCAGTCGGTCCCGTCGAAAGGTCTGACCTTGGGCGTGAAATTCCAGTCGGTTTTGCCGGGCTTCTTGTAGCTGAGGCCGGCGCAGTTGCACGTGAAGTAGCCGGCCCGCCGGAAGTACTCCGTGATGACTCCTGCGGGGGCAGGCAGTCTGTAGCCGTCGCCGCGGTGGCTGCGGTGGTTGTGGGCGCCGATGCTGGTCTGGTACATGCCGGTCATGAAGCCGGAGCGGGAGGCCGAGCAGACCGGGGCGGTGACAAAGGCGTTCGTGAACAAGGCCCCTTCAGAAGCCAGCCGGTCGATGTTTGGTGTCTTGACCTGCGGATGGCCGTAGCAGCCTATGTCCGGGGAGGTGTCCTCGGAGATCAGCCAGAGAATGTTCGGCCGTTGCTGACGCTGCGCGACGGGTTTCGTGTGCGTCGAGGTCTTGGTCGAGCAGCCGGCCAGCAGGGCGGCTGTTCCATAGCCGGCCGTCTTCAGGAAGTCACGGCGTTTCATGTCTTGGCTCCCTTCGAGTTGCTTGTGGATTATTCACGAGAGCGCGCCGACGAGATCGGAAAGCCTGGCCACCTCATGCCTGACGCAGTACTCCTTGACACCGTCGATGATTCGCACGGCGGCATCGGGCCGGACGAAGCTTTCCGTGCCGACGGCCACGGCCGATGCGCCGGCGATGATGAACTCCATCGCGTCGGCGGCGGTGCGGATGCCGCCCAGCCCGAGGATGGGAACGCCCGCGTCCTTCGCCACTTCGTTATACACCTTGTTCACGAGATAGACGGCGATGGGCTTGATGGCCGGCCCGGACAGTCCGCCCGTGCGGTTGGCCAGGACGGGCCGGCGCGTTTCAATATCGACGACCATTGCCGTGAACGTGTTGATGAGGCTCAAGGCGTCGGCCCCGGCTTCGACGGCTACCAGGGCGATGATACCGATATCCGTCACGGTCGGCGAGAGCTTGACGATGAGCATCTTGTCCTTTGCGGCCTCCCGTACGGCCGACGTGATCTCGTTGACCTGATCGGGGTCGCGGCCGAAGCTGATGCCGCCTTTGGCCACGTTCGGGCAACTGATGTTCAGCTCGAATCCCGCGATGGCGTTCTCGCGAACCAGCCGTTCGACGACCGCCACATAGTCATCGATGAGCGTCCCGGCGACGTTTACGAACACCGGCACGGACATCTTCGCGATGACCGGCAGCTTCTCTTCGATGAATCGCTCCAGTCCGACGTTGGCCAGGCCGATGGCGTTGAGCATCCCGGCGTCGGTCTCGACGATTCGCGGCGCGGGGTTGCCCTTTCGCGGCTTGAGCGTGATGCTCTTCGTGATGAAGCCGCCGAGCGCGTTGACGTCCATGAAGTCGGCTAACTCGTCGCCGTACCCGCACGTCCCCGACGCCGTAAACACCGGATTCGCCAGCCGAAGGCCCGCAAAATCAACCGAAATGTCAGCTTGTATGATCATCGAATGTTCCAACAGCTTTCGCGCGGCCTCGGGGCATACGCATTCGCTGGCCTTCTGCATTCTTCAAGAACGCGATTACATCTCAAAGTCAGACACCGCGTTGTGCGAAATCCGAGCATCGGTCAGTCTCCTTGCGGCGTCCTTGCGAAGACAACTTCTCTTGCGTCGAAGACGGGGCCGTCCTGGCAGCAGAGCTTGTAGACGGTCTCGTCGGAGCCTTCGAGGCGGCATTCGACGGCGCAGCTCTGGCACAGGCCGATGCCGCAGGCCATCCGCCGCTCCATGCTGACCTGGCAGTCGATGTCCCGCTCGATCGCGATTCGCGCGACGGCTGCGAGCATCGCCTCCGGGCCGCAGGCGTAGAGGATCGTCTGCCGTGGGGGCAGGCCGTCCTCCTTGTCCAGCCAGCGCACGAGGCGATCCGTGACGAGGCCGTGGTAGCCGGCCGAGCCGTCGTCGGTGGCCAGGGCGGCTGGAATGTCGAATCGCGCGAACGCCGGGATAAAGAGGTCCACCGACTCAGTGACCCGATCGAAGTGGCCTTCGAAGGGCAGCGATCCCGCATTCTTGGCGCCCACGAAGGCGATGGCCTTCATATCGGGGTGTGTGGCCCGGAGGGACTTCGCCAAGCATCGGATCGGCGGGGCGCCCATGCCGCCCACGACCAGCAGGGCCGTCTGTTTGCCTCGCGGGGTGGCAAAGCCGCTGCCGAGCGGGCCGATGATGCTGAGCGGATCGCCGGCGGCCAGCCCGGTCATTCGCACGGACGCCGGCCCGAGCACGCAGTAGAGAAGCTCGGCCGTCGTGCGATCGTCCTCGACGGTGACATCGGCGAAGCTGAAGGGCCGGCGCAGCAGGACGTCGCGCCGGCAGGCGTCGCGCAGATGCGCAGGGATCCTGTGCTCTGGCGGCAAGCCGACCTGGGAGACATCGATCTGCAGGAACTGACCGGGCTGGAACTTCGCAAAAGCCTTCGCGCCCGCACCGGTGAACTCCAGGTCCATCTTATAGAAGCACTCGCGGATTCTGCGGTTGGATGTGACGGCCGCCGTGAAGATGCCTTTGGCTGATGTCTTTGCTTTGCGTGTCATGGCCGATCCCGTTACAGGAGCCCCTCATAAAGCCGGACACCGTCGACGACTTTGCACACATGCACGGCATATTTGTCCACGAAATCGGGCCGGCTTCGTGCATACCCCGTATCCACAGCCTGCTTGACGGTTTCCACACTCTCGGCGCGGACCAAAGCACCGGAGGCGCCCTTGTCACCACCGCCGAGCATCCGCTCTCCGAGGACGCCCGGCACCGTGCGTACAATGTCGCACATGGTCTCCAGCTCGGGGCCCGAGATCTTGTAGTCGTCGCGCAGACCGTGGCCGTCCTGGCGGAAGATGGCCCCGACGGTTTCGATGTCACCGGCCTTCCAGGCATCGATCATCGTGTAGAACCGCTGCTGGGCGTGAAAGATGTAGTTGAGCCGGTCACAATGGTCGGGATGACTGTCTCCGAACGTTTGGACGATCTTCCGATAGGTGGCTTCGTCGTTCACATCGGCAAGGCAGGAAATGTCGAAACCAGCTTTCTGGAGAATCGCAACGAACGCTTCACACTCCGCTCGTCGGACAGCGTAAGTGGATTTCTCCAGGCCGGGTCGGTCGGTGCCCGTATCGAGCACCATGATGCGGAAGTCGGTGGCGCCTTGGCCGATGGGCATGTACTCGATCGACCGATCCTTGGGATTGTAGTAGGTTCCCATGCCCGCTTTGGCACACAGGATCATGGTCTGATCGAGCTGGCCGCAGGGTGAACCGATGTAGACATTTTCCACGGCTTGCGCCATGTCGATGATCTTGAAGGCGTCCGCTTCGTCCTCTTCGTAGTGGTTGATCTCCAGGACGGTCAGAATCAGGTTGATCGTCAGTGATGCGGATCGTGACATGCCACCGCCGGGGATATTTCCGTAGATGACCGCATCGAATCCATACGGCAGCTTGAATCCCTCGCGGGTCAGGATGTAGTCCACGCCGTAGGGGAAGCGGGCCCAACTGTGCGCCATGTCCCCGGACTGCGGCGCCGGCACCTTGCCGCTTTCAAAGCTGACGATCCCGTCGTCGGGGAAATTGGCGCTGAACAGGCGAAACCGGTTCGTGCCGTTGGGCTTATAGGCGAGCCAGATGAACCGGTCGGTTCCGACGCCGAACAGCTCGGTCCCGTTGTAGTCGCCGTGCTCGACGCCCAGGCAAAACCGCGACGAGGTCCGCCGCACTTTGCCGCCGGCGATGTCGATCCTGTTCTCGCTCGCCAACTGCTGGAGTTTCTCCAGAGCCGTCCGGTCTTCGCGTGTCAGTTCCATTCCGACCTCAGTGCAAAAGGTTCTCGGCCGCGTGTATTATCAACGACGCCGGTGAATATAGTCGAATGGGGCCCGCTTATCAAGCTCGAATCCCTGTGACGGATCTGCCCCGGCGTTTGCAGAGAGCACATACCACGCCTGGGCTGCCGTCCGTCGCTCTTGCCCGTCGGGTCGCTTTCTGCTAAACACGTGGACGGGCCAAACGGGTGTGGCCCGACGAGAAGGTAACAGGGCATTGGAGATTATCTTATGGCACATGCAAGGCGAGCTTTCACCCACAGCAAGACCGTTTGGCTGGTTTCTATCGTGTTGTCGGTGGCGCCCGTCCAGGCCGGTGTGGCCGGCGAAGCGGGCGTTTTCGATGTCCGCGACTACGGGGCGGCGGGGGACGGGAAAACGCTCGATACGGCGGCCATCAACAAAGCCGTCGAGGTTTGTGCGGCGGCCGGGGGCGGGCAGGTCCGATTTCCGCCCGGCCGGTACCTCTCGGCGACCGTGCATCTCAAGAGTCACGTCACGCTGTTCCTGGAATCGGGCGCTGCTCTGGTCGGCGCGCCGGACCCGAATCTGTATCAGCACCCGACGCTGCCGGCGTTCCTGCCCGAGGCCCGCTGGGGCAAGTGGCACAGGGCCCTGATCCTGGGGGACGGGCTGGAGGATATCGCCGTCGCCGGCCCCGGCGTGATCGACGGGAACAAGGTCTTCGATCCGACGGGCGAGGAGCGGATGCGCGGCCCGCACACGTTCGTGTTCATCAACTGCCGCGATGTCACCATCCGCGATGTATCCTTCGTGGACTCGGCGAACTACGCGATCTTCTTCCAGATCAGCGACCGTGTGGACATTCACAACGTCAAATTCACGGGCGGTTGGGACGGCGTACACTTCCGCGGCGCGCCGGGGCATCCGTGCCGGGACGTGAGCATCACCGATTGCCGCTTCTATACCGGCGACGACTCGATCGCCGGCCGATATTGGGAGAACACCGTCATATCGGACTGCATCATCAATTCTTCCTGCAACGGCATCCGGCTCATTGGTCCGGCCACGCACCTGATCATCCGGGACTGCCTGTTCTACGGCCCCGGCGTCCACCCTCACCGCACGTCCGACCGCTACAACATGCTCGCCGGCATCAACCTCCAGCCGGGCGCGTGGGATAAGACTACCGGCGACCTCGATGGTGTCCTGATCTCCGATATCACGATGCAGAATGTGACCACGCCGTTCCATTTCATGATGAAGCCGGGCAACACAGCGGGCCGGATTACCGTGAGCCGCGTGACGGCGACCGGTGTCTATCGCGCCGCCTGCTCGGTCGAGAGCTGGGCCGAGACGCCGTTCAAGAACGTCGTCTTTCGCGACGTGGATATCGAATTTGAAGGCGGCGGAACGATAGACAAGGCCTCCGGCCAGATCAAGGCCCCCGGGGTCGACGCTCGCGCCCTGCCCGCCTGGGGCTTCTACGCCCGCAACGTCGAGAACCTCACGTTCGAGGACGTTCGCCTCACCTGCCGGCGGGGCGATCAGCGCCCGGTGATGATCTGCGAGGACGTGAACGACCTGGCCCTCGACACCTTCCGGTTCCCACGATACGACAACGTCTCGGATTCGGTGATTCTGACGGATGTCGACAAGCTCCACCTCGACGGCACGACGATTCCGAACCTGCGGATTCGGTGAGACGAACGAGGGGCGGCCCGACGAAGGGAAAACGGCCCCTCCAGTGATCTCGAAGGGGCCGTTGATGAAGTGGCACTCTTTGTTTCGGTCGTTCAATGGCGTTCACATGAACGTGCCTGTCCGTTTCTCCTTTACTTCGCGACGCCAATCGGACTGAAAATGACGTAGAGAGCGAGCGTGATGATCACGACGACCACCCCGGCGACCATGGCGCCCTTGGACGACATCAAATCCAACGCCGATTGCTGCTTGAACTCCATCGGTTCCGGCAGCGGCTTGAGGTAGGTGATGATGGCCATCACGATCAGGCACAGGGCGAAGCAGAGGGCCATGCGGTTCAGGAAGTTGCCGATGACGATCTCAAGCGTAGGATTCGCCATGATCCACGGAATGGTGGACAGGTACCAGAGGAGTCCGTATGCGGCGACATTCAGCAGCAGCCCTACGACGCCCGCGATCGGCGGGGCTTTGCGGACCAGCAGGCCAAATGCGAAGACGGAGAGGATGCCGGGCGAGAGAAAACCCTGACTGGCCTGAATGATCGTGAAGATGCTGTTGCTGATCTTGGGATCGCCGAGTTTCGGGGCCAGCCAGATCGCAATGCCCGTGAAGACCACCACGCACACGCGGCCGAGGAACACGACCGTTCCCTGACCTGCGTTGGGGCTGATGTGTTTCTTGAAGATGTCCATGCTGAAGATCGTCGAGGCGGCATTGAGCATGGCCGCCAGCGAGCTGACGATCGCGCCGAGCAAGGCGGCCAGGACAAAGCCGACCAACCCCGTTCGCTGCGGCAGTACGCTGCTGAGCAGTTGTCCGAGAGCCGTATCGTACTTGTAGGCGATGCACTTCTCCGTTGCGACCTTCGCCTTGGCGCTCTGGGCTGCCTCCCGGACCTCCTGGTTATAAGCGTCAAGCTCAGCGGCCAGTGCCGGAAAGGCGTGTTGCCATGCCTTGTCAGCGGATTCAAAGACGGTGTACTCCGCAACCGAGAGTCCATCGAACTGCTTCCGGGTCAAGGGCAACACAAACGGGTTCTGCGTCTTGGCCGCCTTCATCCCGGTCTCATCGGGATAGAGGGCGATCAGGAATCGCCCGGCGGGCCATGCGGCGATGGCTTCTTCGCTGGGCGCCTCGCCGGTTTCCACTAACTGCGTTTCCGGATTCGCCTTGAGGTACTTGGCGAGAACCGGAGCGTTGTCGTGCACCGATTGATTCTGCATGTCCTTGGCGAAGAGGTTGAAGGCGATGATCCCGGGGATCACGACCACGAACGGAATCAGCAGCTTCATGAAGGCCGAGAACACGATGCCCTTCTGTCCCTCCGACAGCGACTTGGAGGCCAGGGTCCGCTGGGTGATATACTGGTTCAGGCCCCAGTAATAGAAGTTCGGGATCCACAGCCCCAGCATCAGCGCGGTCCAGGGAAGCGTCTTGTCGTCCTTGGGGAGAAACATATTCATGCGGACTCGGTTCAGCTCCCAGAACCGATCGATCGCTCCGGTGTCCTGCGCGAAGGTCTTCACGCCAAGCGCGCCGGTCTTGACGTTCTCCACGAAAGCCAGTTCATCCGTGGCGGCGCCGAGTTTCCGGAAGGCAAAGACCATGATGATCGCCCCACCCAGGATCAGGGAACTGCCTTGAATCAGGTCGGCCCACGCACAGGCCTTCAGTCCTCCGGCAACGACATAGACCATGGCGATAATGCCGATCACCAGCGAGGCCATCAGAATGGACACGTCGTAGCCCATCTTCGCGGCCATCGTATGGGCGGTCAGCGCCCCGGAATACGTGACGGAGCCCAGGAGCAGCATATAGACCAGCAACGTCAAGATGGCCATGATCGTCCGTGCCGTGGCGTTGTAGCGATACTCGAGGAATTCGGGCATCGTATAGATGCCGGCCCGGAGGAAGTAGGGCAGGAAGGCGAAGGCGACGACCACGAGCGTGATGGCCGCCATCCACTCGTAGCTCGCGATGGCCAAGCCGATGTGACTGGCCGCGTTGCCGCTCATGCCCACCAACTGCTCCGACGAGATGTTAGCAGCAATCAGCGAGAAGCCGATGAGCCACCATTTCAGCCCTCGCCCGGCCAAAAAGTAGTCCTCGCTCGTCTTTTCGTGACGGCTCTTGAGCAAACCGGTCGTAATGACCGCCGCAACGAACGCGATGAACACGATGATGTCAAGGGCGCTGAATACCATACCGGGTCCTTTCCTTGCGTGGCTCCCCAAACCTTACGACACACGGAGCCGCATTATAGCGGCTCCGGCACCCGCTGCAATAAAATCCTCCTTTGTTGCGCCGTGCGCCGCGGCCCCCCTCGCGCGTCTCGTTCCTATCGCTCTGGTTGTCCGATCGTCCGCAAGACCCGCTCCGGCCGTTCCCGGCTCTCCTGTTTGATCTTGCTATCGTACGGTAACGTGCTGATGTCTCGGAAGATACGAGTACCTACCGATGTGACGGCGCCCTTGTTTCTTTTGCCACTTCCCTCTTGCTTGACAGTAGTCGCGAATTGCTAAGTCTCCCAATATTAGTGTGTTTCCCTGATTTTGGGCTGACTGCATTTTTTGAAAAGATAGGGGATTTCCCTACTTGACCCCGACTCCTCTGGGGCTATAATGTCGCGCGTATCAAGTGGGAGAAGTCTTATGGAGATTCTTCTCGCATCCCACTTGGTGCGGGTGTTGTTGGCAGACCTCACGGATGGAGGTGTTTCCGACGGAACGTGGCTCGACGTGTATGCCTGCGCACGGGATTCGTGTGGCGGGCGCGACCGTTTGGCGCCACGGGGAAGGTAAGGCCGGGTCTTACGGCTGAGGCTGTTGGACCGGCATTATCCGGGTATTGGATGACCCAGAACCTATGGAAAGGTGCTATGCCGAACACTGTCCCATGGAAGGACGGGGGAGAAAGGAGGTACGTGACGAAAGGATGCGTGCGCAGGCTGGGGACGGCTTGCAGATCGCCCGGAGAGGCTGGCCCTCTCTTGGGGCGAAAGGGGGGGCAGATTCCAAGTGCAAAGGACAACCCAGGGCTGAATCTCTGCATTGTCCCAGGGGCCGTGGCTGGTCGAATCACGAGCGGGCAGGCTCGACCAAGTCGCTGAAAGTGTGAATGTCCGCTCCGGTGCGGGGTGCAGGCATGTGTACGGCCCGGCCGACAGCACCGGAACAGGCTTCAGTGGGCCCTGCCGGCCCACGCGGAGCGAGGGTTACGTTTTAAGGAGGTATCGTGATGAAAAGGAGTTTCTTCTTAGTTGCGGCCGTTGCGCTTCTGGCCACGACAGCACAGGCCGGCGAGATCAAGATCCACGATTGGCCCTGTGAGTTCATTTTCCAGGAATTGTCGACGATTCCGGTCGTCATGGATGTCGGCTACTGGGTCCGGATCAAGGATCAGAACAAGCTCAAGATCAAACTGCAGCAGAAGGACATCCACACGTACGAAGGCTGCACGGACATGAAGGTCGAGTGCAACCTCAACATCACGCTGAGCTGCTCGATCTCGGCGACCGGCGCGGTCCCCGGAAACTATTCCTGCAACCTCGACCCGGCTGATGTCGACACTCCTGGCGGTACGGTAACGGTTTGTGCGAAGCTCAGGAATGCCGACCTGAGCAAGACGCCCGGTGGGTCGAAGAACGTGCATGTGGCTACTGTGACGATCAAGGTAATGCCGAGATTTTAGTGTCGTTGCATAACAGCAGAACTCGGTAGAGCCACGCTGTCTATGCTCCGGTTTGATCGCGAGCGGTTACGCAACGCGATGTCTTCAACAGGTAAGTAGCTAAACCCGAAGGGGAGGGTTGGACACAGCCAGTGCCCCATCCCTCCCCTTATTTTGCCACGCCGTGAATCGGAGTCTCGCCAAGGGCGTACTGTGCGCTCACATGCTTGCCGTGCCTCGGTCTGTCGGTGGGGTCGCTTCGGCGTTATGCCACGATGCCCGGGGCAGTCACGGCATCGTCAAGAACAGGGCGCCTTCTGGAAGGCCTCGGGCAGGGCGTCGATAAGGTCCGTTGCCATCACGCTGATCTGGCCGAGTCGGTCTGCGGCGATATCGCCGGCCAAGCCGTGAAGATAGACCGCGAGCACAGTCGCGTCGAAATCATTCATGCCCTGGCCCATCAGCGCGGCAACGACGCCGGTCAGGACATCGCCCGAGCCGGCGGTGCCCATGCCGGGATTGCCGGTCGTGTTGGTGTAGACGCGCCGGCCATCGGTGACCACCGTGCCGGCGCCCTTGAGAGCGACGATGGTTTTCGTGGACTGAGCCATCCTGACGGCGATCTCCTGGCGGCCGGCTTCGCTGTGTTCACGATAGAGGCCGGACATCAGGCGCTTCATCTCGCCGGGGTGGGGCGTCAGGACGACGTTCGCCTTGCACTTGCCGGGCCAGCCTGTGAGCCTGCTAAGGTTGTTCAGGCCGTCCCCGTCAATAACAAGTCGCAGGCCGTCTTGGCCCAGCAAGGCCTCGACCACGGACCGCAGGCCGGCGCTCTGGCCCATGCCCGGGCCGACGGCAACGACATCATTCTCCTGTGCCGCATTCAGGATGGTATTGACCGCCCTTGCTGCAATCCGGCCCGCCGCATCCTCGGCCAGGGGAAGGGTCGTATAGGACGGTTCAAGGGATGCCACGATCGGTTGAGCGCTCTTGGCTGTAGCGACCCGCACGAGTCCCGCCCCGGCCCGCAGCGCCGCGCGGCCCGTCAGGGTTGCCGCTCCCGTCATGCCCACGCTGCCGGCGACCACGAGGACCCTGCCGAACGTGCCCTTGTGCCCCTCCTCAGGTCTCGGCGGAAGCTTCGGAACGCTGCGCACGATCTCCATATCTCACCCGGTCCCGTCAATTTTCCTGTTGATCATCGTGGCGGTGACGGCCGCTGAGAACCCATTGTCGATATTGACGACGGTGATCCCCGTGGCGCAGCTATTGAGCATGGTCAGCAGAGCGGAAAGGCCCTGGAAGTTCGCGCCGTACCCGACGCTGGTCGGCACGGCGATCACCGGACAGCTCACCAGCCCGCCGAGGACGCTCGCCAGCGCCCCTTCCATGCCGGCCACGACGACGATGATATTCGCCTGTTGCAGTTTCGGCAGCGATCCGAGCAGCCGGTGCAGGCCGGCCACGCCGACGTCGCACAACAGCTCGGTCCGCTGGCCCATGATCTCGGCCGTGACTTTCGCCTCCGTCGCCACGGACAGGTCGGCCGTTCCCGCCGTCACGATCGGCAGCACGCTCTTCGAGGGCGTGATCTCTTTCTGCTCCAGCACGATGGCGCGGGCCAATTCCTCATACCGCACGCCGGGGAACTTGCCCGTCTTGGCGAGGGCCTCGAAGACCTCCGGCGCCGCCCGCGTCGCCAGGACGTTGTTGCCCCTGGAGGCGAGCGATTCGAAGATGCGAATGATCTGCTCGGTCGTCTTGCCGGGGCAGAAGATGACCTCCGGGAACCCCTTGCGAAGCTGCCGGTGGTGGTCCACCCGGGCGAACCCAAGGTCCTCGAACGGCAGGTGGCGCAGCCGGTCCATCGCTTCATCGATGTCCACCCGGCCGCCTTTGACCTGCTCCAACAGTTGTCTCAGTTGTTCCGGTTGAATGGGACCAATCCTCGAATGTCGGTTTCGATCTGTCTGCGGCGTCTCAGCCGGTCGCGCTTGGCTCCAGGCTCAGCGGCGCGAACAGCCCGGCCCTGTACTTGTGATAGGCCAGCGAGGCTACCATAACGGCGTTGTCCGTGCAATACTGTTTCGGGGCGACCAACAGCCTGCGGGGGGGACGGCTCTTGTCGCACATTCTCTGCATCGCCTCGCGCAGCGTGCCGTTGGCGGCCACGCCGCCGCCGAGCAGCACGGTTCTCGCGCCGATTCGGTCCGCCGCCCGCCGGGTCTTCTTGATGAGCACGTCGATGACCGCCGCCTGGAAGGACGCCGCGATATCGGCGATTTCCCGCTCGCTCATCGAGCCGACCCGGTCCTCGCCCTGCATGTCCTGTCCGCGGCAGTGGTAGAGCACGGCCGTCTTGAGCCCGCTGAAGGAGAAATCCAGCGAGTCCCGCCCCAGCATGGAACGCGGGAAGCTGATCGCCTTCGGATCGCCTTCTCTTGCGAGGCGTTCGATGTTCGGCCCGCCGGGATAGGGCAGCTTCAGGATGGTGGCGACCTTGTCGAAGGCTTCTCCGGCCGCATCGTCGATCGTCGAGCCCAGCAGCCGCAATTCCAGCGGGGAATCGGCCTCGTAGAGACACGTGTGCCCGCCGGAGACGATCAACGCCACGGCCGGCAGCTCCAGCTTCTCCTCGCTGAGCATCGCCGATTGCAGATGGGCGTGCAGGTGATTGATGGCGATGAGCGGCTTGCCCCACATGAAGCTGAGCGTCTTGGCTGCTGTGACGCCCACGACCAGCGCGATCGTCAATCCCGGCTGGTTCGCCACGGCGACGGCGTCGATGTCGTCCTTGCCGACGCCGGCTTGCTCCATCGCCTCGCGAATGACGGGATAGATCTTCTCGATGTGCGCCCGCGAGGCGATCTCGGGCACGACGCCGCCGTATTTCTCGTGCAGCTTCGTCTGCGAGGCCACGACGGAGGACCGGACCTCGCGCCCGTCCGCAACGACCGCCGCGGCCGTCTCGTCGCAGCTCGTCTCAATGCCCAGGATATTGATCTGCTGTTCCTTTGCCATTGCCTTGATCTTAGCCGCATACGACGCGGGCGTCAACGCGTGCTGGGCGAAAGCCATAGGACACATGGGACCTATGAGATTCACATCTATCATCTTGCTGGGAGGGCCGCGCGAGCGTGGACATGGCGTCCATCCTCGTCTAACATAGCCGGCGTGCTTTGGGCCATTGTGGATGTTTGAGTTGGAGTCGTGCCATGAGCAAAGTGGATGAAGCGGTCGAGTGTTTTTGTCGCGGAGCGGCCTGTTCCCAGGCCATTGCCGGCACCTATGGCCCCTCGTTCGGCCTGCCGCGCGAGCAGGCGATGAAGCTGGCCTCCGGCTTCGCCGGCGGGATGCGCCTGGCCCAGACCTGCGGGGCCGTCACGGGCGCCTTCCTGGTCCTCGGCCTCAAGCACGCCGGGGTCGATTGCGACCAGCGCGGCGGCCGCGAAAACGTCTACGCCGCCATTCGCGATTTCGCCGCGCGTTTCCAGCAGCGAAACAACACCGTCGTTTGCAAGGAGCTGCTCGGCTGCGACATCAGCACACCCGAGGGCACGCAGCGTGCGACAAGCGAGGGCCTCTTCCGAACCATCTGCCCCAAACTCGTCCAGGACGCCGCCGAAATCCTCGAAGAAATGCTCTGAGTCCGCGCTCGCGAGCAAGACACCAAGAACTAACCTGTGGCAGCAGAAGACGGATTCTTGCCTATTCTGGCAAATTCTGCTACGTTCGCTGTACGCGCTGGCTATTCGTGTGTTGACATGGACCAAAGCAAGAACCCATGAAGCGAACTTACGGAATTTGGACACGCACCGTTTCGGGCCTTCTTGTGCCCACGGGCAGAATGGCTGATGCTTTGACCGGGTCTAAGGGTACCTATCTGGACATGAAGACCCGAGCCGAGGAAATAGAAGCTCTGTACACAGAGGATGGAGTTCGTCTGCCCCCAGACTCAGGGCTGGGTTGTCTGATCCGAGGTGCAAAGGAGCTATGGGAGCACTGGTTCCTGGACGAAGCCGAGCGGTTGACCTTTGAGATGCTGTTGTCGGGCCTTCACGTCCTTCGAATTGCCGAGGGATTGTCATCCTTGCAGGCTGAGAAGGACCGAACGCGGTATCTAAGGGATTTGCTGTCAGGCACGCTTGACTTTCTCAAGAGAGAACAATCAAGCGCGAAGAATGTCTTCTGGGAATTGGAAGTCCTCACAAGGCTTCGCAAGAGAACGACAGGCGTGGGTCTGGTGGAACCCCCCGATATTGTCGTCGATCATGGGGACCTGCAAATCGGCATTGCGTGCAAGAAGCTATATTCAGAACGTCACGTACAGAACGTCTTGTCGGAGGCAGTACATCAGGTTGAGCGAGGCTGTGAATTTGGCATTGTGGCAGTGAACATTGACGACTTGGTACCAGGATCTGCGCTGCTCTGTGAGACCGACTTTGACTCTCTGAACGAAAGACTTCACCAGATAAACGCCGAGTTTCTCCGACGTCACGATCGCCATTTCCGCAAGTACTTATCCAAGGGTCGTCTGATATCAGTTATCGTATCGACTGCGGTGGTCGCGGACATCTGTCGAGAGGCACCACGGTTCAACAATTCGTACCAATGGCTTGTGTGGACCATGCCGGGGCTTCCCGAGGCTCAGCAAGCTGCGTTGGAGAGATTCTACGAGAGCGTAATGGATTGACGATGATGGCGCGCATACGCCCACGGGGTCGGGCCTCGGGCTTCGCAGAGACATGGCCTCGGGACCCGTACATGCCGCGACGAAGTTGCCATGGGAGAAGACTCCGTGCGAATAGTAGAAGGTAGAGTATCGCGAGGTTCTGGTGCCGCTGCCACGAATTTCAAGATTCGCGGCGCAGACTCCCTCATAGCGGAGAAGATGGGTTTGCCTCCGCTCCATCCAGGGACACTCAATGTGCACACAGAAACAGAATTTCCATTCGGTGACCAGTGCGACGCCTTCATTCCGGAAAGCGAGTACAATGGCAGAGAGTGGATCAAGCTCAAGCGATGCCGCATTCGAGGCGTGAGATGTATTCTCGTGCGTCCCAAAGACCACGAACGTGTAGGGAAGTTCAAGCATCGAATAGAGATCATGAGCCCATATGCCTTGCGCAAGAGGCTTGATCTTGCGGAGGGGGATAAACTTGAGGTGGAGTTGGAGGGCGACGAGGATTGGTGGAATGCTCCCGAACCTGTCTAGGCAGTAAAGAACGGACTTCCATTGTGTCGAAAGGGCGGATGGGTGACTCCTATTGCCTTGGCGATGGTCGTTATAGGAATGTGGAACACGACCATAGATAGAACGTTGGCCTTTGCGTCCACCGGTCTTCGATGGATGTGTGGCGCGCCGGTGGCCGAGGCGCGGGCAGTGGAGGCGGGAGTCTGTTTTGGTAAAGGACCCTTGGATGGTGCGGCACGGCGACAGGCGGCACTTATTCTGCACGGCGCAGGGCCCCAGCGGTCTCATGCGATTGTCTATTCGGGCTTCCCTGCAGCGAATCAGACGCCGACGCACATCCTGTCGTGCCATCCAGGGTACTCGTGGGCGCCGCAGGTGTCTTACTTCACGCCCCGCAGTGGCGGTGACAAAGGAGCGTGACGATGGAAGTATCGATCCGAGAGGCCCGGTCGGAGGATGCTGAGGCTGTCGTGGGTATCCTCAATCCAATCATCGAGGCCGGAGAGTACACGGCGCTCGATACGCCGGTGACTGCGGAGCAGGAGTGCGAGTTCATCCTGAGGTTTCCCGAGCGAGGAGTCTTCCACGTGGCGGAGGATCGCGAGAGTGGGGTGGTTGTGGGATTTCAGACTTTGGAGCCGTTCGCAACGTATACGCACGCGTTCGACCATGTGGCTGTTATCGCCACCTTCGTGAGCCTGGAGCATCGTCACCAGGGCATCGGCTCGCGACTGTTCGAAGCGACGTTTGAAGCCGGTCGGCAAAGGGGCTACGAGAAGATCTTCACGTGTGTGCGAGCCGATAATCCCGCGGCGTTGGCCGCCTACCGCAAGCAGGGCTTCCGCACCGTCGGCGTCGCCCAGAGGCAGGCGAAATTCGGCGACCGATACGTGGACGAGGTCATCATCGAGAAGTTCCTGTAACCTCCCGCCGGGACTTTCTGTAGAATGACGCCGAATCCGCGTGCCGGCGTTGACGGCGGAGTCAATGCTCACAGCGTAAGTCGAACGGGGGAAGAAAAGGGCGTCGCCATGAGGTTTTACAGTCTTCTTCTTCAGGCCTCTCATGTGATTGTCTGGCTGGTCGTATTGATCGGGGTCATCCTCTTTCTGCGGCGTGAGCAAGGCGGCGGGGCGATCTCCGCACT
>CBFDBY010000052.1:0-39884 GCA_965603165.1 uncultured Phycisphaerae bacterium | reverse complement strand
TGACGCGGAGGATTTCGCGACAGCCGACGTGGTGATCGCCAACCCGGCGGTTCCGTCGGACAATGAATACCTGCAAGTCGCCCGTCGGAACGGAAGAATCGTTACTTCGCAGATGGGTCTGTTTTTTCGGTTGTGCCCCGCGCGGATTATCGGGATCACCGGCGCCAACGGAAAGAGCACGACCACGGCTCTGACGGCCCACCTCCTCGAAAGAGCCGCGCCACCCACGGCCGAGCGTCCGTACGGCGCTGTCTGGCTCAGCGGCAACATCGGGGATAAGCCGCTGCTGACCATACTCGATCGAATCGGCCCCGACGACCTGGTCGTGCTGGAAATCTCCAGCTTTCAGGCCGAGCAGTTGGCGGAAATCCGGAAGGCTCCCCATGTGGCTCTGTTGACCAACCTCACGGCGAATCACCTGGACCGCTACGGCGCCTTCGATGCCTATTGTGCGGCCAAAGAGAGCCTCTTCCAGTATCAGCGACTCAATGGAGAGACTCCCGCCGTATCAATCTTCAATGCTGAGGATAAGGTCGCACGCGCCTGGTTCCGCAAGTACGACCGCCAGCCGGGACGCATCTGCCTGAAATTCTCTGCAGACGACGTAAGTGATGAAATTTGCGCCGCTTATGCCCTTCCCGGGCGGGCCAACCTCTCGAATCTTGCCGCCGCAATGGCCGTCGCGGGGCATTTCGGCCTGTCCGAACGTTCGATTCGGGACTGCCTGTCGGACTTCAAGGCGCTGCCGCACCGCCTCGAGCTGGTCGGCGAAGCAAAGGGCGTTCGCTGGTACAATGACTCCAAGGCCACCACGCCGGAGGGCGCGATGGTGGCTCTGGCGGCGTTCGAATGTCCGAAGGTCCTGATTGCGGGCGGCTACGACAAACACACCGGCTTCGACGAACTCGGACGGAGAATCGCGTCGAGTGCGAAAGCCGCAATCCTCATCGGACAGACGGCGCAACAGATCGCCGACGCGATTCGGGCCGCATCGCAGGATGGTCCTAGAATCGAGGTCCGATTCGCCGGCTCTCTCACGGAGGCGGTCGAGCTGGCGAGCCAATGCGCCGCTCCAGGGGATGTCGTCCTACTGAGCCCTGCCTGCGCGAGTTACGACATGTTCGACAACTACCAACACCGCGGACGCCTGTTCGCCGAGTCTATGCGCCGCATCGTCAAACGGTTATAGGAATCTCCCTTCGGGCGCGGTCAAATTCTCGCAGAAGATCCTCGCCACCCATCCGCATTTCCACCTGCAGAAACGGTCTCTCCGCCGTCCCGGCCAGGAGGGCCGTCGCTTTCTCGCCGGCGTTCGTTAAGTCCCCCCTACGTGTAGTCGATGTGTCTTTCGACGCGACTGAAACTCACATGGGTTGTAGAGGGTTGATACACATGACTGTGACGAGCGAACGCAGAGTGGAGCAGCGACTGAGTTACCATTGGCCCATCTGGTTTGCGGAGGATTTCAACGGGGAGCTCGCGCAGGGACAGATGGTGGATCTCTCCAGCCGGGGGGCTGCCTTTACGTGCTATGCCGATCGACAATGCCCATGGCCCGGCCAGTACGTAACCGCGCGTTTCAGTGTGCCTCAGTACGGCCCTGACGAATCGTTCGACATGGTGGAATTCGTTCGCGGGGGGCACGTCTGCCGGGTAGAGGGTGTGAATAACGCGCTGCGTCGCGTGGCGATGCAGTTCACTGAGCCACTGCCTTTCCGTCCGGGCGAGCAGAACGTCAACTCGGCCTCGTCCGACGAAGCGGACGAATTCGTACGGACTTTCGTCTGATACCGTCTGCTGTGGAGAGCGGATCACAGGATTCGTAAGAGTCCTATACGCCGCCCTCTCAGCGACTACCAACCGTCCTATTTCTTCTGGCGGGCCGGTACCCTGTACGGCATTCCCTCGCACGTGTCGGCCACGATCTTCCTGACCTGCTCCTCCTGCTCGGGTGAAAGTGCGTTGCCCGCGACGCCCCCGACGACACCGCCCAGAACGCCGCCGATTACTCTATCGCCTGTATCGCCGCCTGCCGCCACCGCACCTACCGCGGCGCCGGCGGCCGCGCCTACGAAGGTGGCGAGACCCTTACCCGTATCGCCCGTGGCGTTGCCGAGCCAGAGGACCGTACCGGTTTCGACTTCCACCATCTTCGCCGTGATGGTTATCTTGTCCTTGTACTTGGGTATGCTGATCAGCATGACGGCCGGGACGTTAAGAATCTCGCCCGCTTTGGCAGCCTCCTGACTGGTCGTGACGCCTGAGGCCTGGAACTCCTGCTCTTTCAGGAGGGCTTGCACATCCCTTCGCTCGATGACGCCATAGCCCCTCTTGAGAAGCTCCATTTGGAACATGCCCGCAATCTGGTTTTTGATGGCGTCGCCGTACGGGGCCCCCGTTACCTCCACAATCGCGACCCTGTCAAGACCGGCAAAATCATAGCCGGCCATGGCGTAGCTCTCCCCTTCACTCGAGGCGCAGCCGGCGACGGCCAATGCCATCAGTAATAAACTCACACATGCTGTTTTCATGGTTCGAACCTCCCGCATTGTCAACACGAACGAGAACTCACTCCCACCATACGTACCGCGTTCCGCACGTGTTGTCAATATAGAGAGAAAGGCCAAAGGTCGTTGCCTCTGGCCTTTCCGTATGTTTATCCGCCCTGTTAGGGGCGGGCCGCTTTTGAGCCGCGATGATGTGTATTACGTGGGATCGTACGTCGTGTTCGCGTATCCCGGCTCTTTGACAGGGGGATTGGGCCATTTGAGCATGTCAAAGAGGAATTCGCTGGCCTGGCGGATCATCACGCCCGGCGTGCACGGGCACATCTCGAACGATCCGATGACGTCGTTATCGGATTGGCTCAAAACGTTGAGCAGATAATCCCAATTCTCGCGTGGGATCCCGCCACGCAAGCCCGGCGGTTCGTGATCGTCCGTTTGGCCGTAGTTGTCCGTTAGGTGCAGATGCGCCACACGTGGAGCCAGCTCATCGACATATTGCCTGAAGGAATGCCCGGGATCGATATTCGCATGCCCCGTATCCAGGCAGTACCGGAGCGACTCGAATTTCCGGCCCATCTCAAGCATGATGGGCAGCGTACCCGTCTCCAGGCACAGCGTCACACCACTGGCGTCGGCCATTCTGATCACCTCGGTGGCCAGAGCGGTGCCGTTCAGTGCCGCGCCGGGCGCGATGTTGAGGCTCTGCAGCTCGGTGACGATGTTGGTATTCAGCAGCCTGGCACATTCAATCTGTTCGGCCCATTGTTCCAGCGTGGGCGCATCGGTCCGCGACCGCATGGAGACGAGCATGTCCTGGGTGGCCGCTTGGAGGCGGGGCCAGTTCCGTTGCTCGTACCGGCATCCGCTCTGTCCGCGAATGGTGGGCCACAATTCGATGCCGAAACCGAGGGCTTTGAGGTATTCGCATTCCTGCTCGAATGAGAGGGGATGCTCTCGCCACCAGAAGACCATCGTGGACACGACGTACTTGATTCGCATGATGCCGTCCCCATGCTCCTTGACTATATCCTTCTTTGGTAAGAGTAGTTATCGAAAGAAAACGGCACTTGGTTGAGTGTTTCTGCGAAATTTCGGGACTTTTCGGACGACCGGGCAGGTCGCTTCGCGCGTTGGGTGGCCGGGTCCCCGTTCGGTAATTCCGTACACCCGTGCGGCGGACGGCCTCGGGTATCGTTGATGCAGGATCGGCTGAAGAAACGCCATGGCGCGGAAAAGTGCGAACCTCTGCGGTTTGAGACGGTAAAAGGGGTTGGCCGGCGGTCGGAACGGCACTATAATGAGTCGGCTTTAACTTGTGGAGATGATTATGTCTGAAACGGGTAATCCGAGCGAAACCAGTGGTGAAAAGAGCTTTGCCGAGAAGGTTGGCGAGGTCATCGAGACGGTCCGGCCGGCCCTGCAGGGGCACGGCGGCGACGTGGAATTGGTCGGTGTGGACGAAGACAAGACCGTCAAGGTCCGTCTGCGGGGAGCCTGCCAGGGCTGTCCCGGAGCGACCATGACGATGAAGATGGGCATCGAGCGGATCCTGAAGGAACGCGTCCCCGACGTCAAGCAGGTCGTCGCGGTCGCTTGACCATTCGGTTTCGTGGATACACTGCGAGTGTCTGTCCGACCTATTCGAATGCCGCACGGATAGTGCTGGCATTCGGGTTTTCGATTACCGCTTTCTCCGTGATGATGGCTGTGATGTTCTCTGCGGGCGTGACGTCGAAGGCGGGATTGTAGACGGCGACGTCGTCGGGAGCGGTTTGTACGTTCCCGAATCGGATCACTTCCTTGCGATTCCTTTGCTCGATGGGGATTTCGGCCCCGCTTTCAAGGCTCAGGTCGAACGTGCTGGACGGGGCGGCCACGTAAAACGGGATGCCGTGATGCTTCGCCAGGACGCTAAGGCTGTAGGTGCCGATTTTATTGGCCGTGTCGCCGTTGGCCGCGATGCGGTCGGCCCCGGTAATCACCATCTGAAACTTCCCCTGCTTCATCAGGAAGCCCGCCATGTTGTCGCAGATGACGGTGACTTTGATGCCGGCCTGACGCAGCTCCCACGCCGTCAGGCGGGCCCCTTGCAGCAGGGGGCGCGTCTCGTCCGCATAGACCTCGAACGATCTGCCTCTTCGGTGGGCTTCGAACATGACCGCGCAGGCCGTGCCGGTCCCGGCGGTGGCGAGCGCGCCCGCGTTGCAGTGGGTCAGGACGCCGAAGCCATCGCGGATGAGGCTCTCGCCGTTTTCGCCGATCCGTCGGCACATCTCGATATCCTCGCGGCGGATCGTATTGGCCTCGTCCAGGATCGCCTCGTGGAGATCAGTCACGGTCGATTCAGGATCGAGGCCGGCCTGCTGTGCCCGGTGGCGAATCCGGTCCAGGGCCCAGAAGAGATTGACCGCCGTCGGACGCGATGTCGCGAGCGTATCGCAAGTCTCGATTACCTTCTTGATTGCGTCGTGCAGGTTCTGGTTCCCGGCCATCTTCTGCAATGCCAGGACGGGCCCGTAGGCCGCCGCCACGCCGATGGCCGGCGCGCCTCGAACGGCCAGCGTTCGGATTGCCTCGTGAAGCTGCGGCACGTTCCGGATGAGAAGCTGAACGGACTTTGTCGGAAGGAGACGCTGGTCGATGAGCTCCAGCACGCCGTCGGTTCCGCCGACCCATTTGACCGCTTCGATCTTCATAGCACTCACCGCTCGACGCGGGCCCCTGCGCCCTTCATGACCTTTTTGACTTCGTTGAGCGTCGCCATCGTCGTATCGCCCGGCGTTGTCATGGCCAGGGCCCCGTGGGCCGCTCCGTAGTTGACAGCCTGCTCGGGGCTCTTGCCTTCCATCAGGGCGTAGATCAAGCCGGAGGCGAAGCTGTCGCCGCCGCCCACGCGATCGTAGATGCCGAGGTCCGCCCGGAGAATCGCATCGTGGAACTGCCCGCCCGCGTATATAACGGCGCCCCAGTCGTTCACGGAGGCGGTCTTGGCGTTGCGAAGCGTGGTCGCCACGACCTTGAAGTTGGGGAACTCCCGGGCGGCCGCCTCGATCATCCGCTTGAAGTTGGCCGGATCGAGCTTGGAGTAGCTCTTGTCCAGCCCCTGCACGTCAAAGCCAAGTGCGGCGGTGAAGTCCTCCTCGTTGCCCAGCATCACATCGACGTGGGGCGCGATGGCCCGGTTGACCTCTCGGGCCTTCTCCTGACCGCCGATGTCGCGCCAGAGCGAGTTGCGATAGTTCAGATCGTACGAGACGATCGTGCCATGCTTCTTGGCGGTGGTGACAGCCTCGATGATGACGTCGGGGGTCGTTTCGGACAGGCCGGCGAAGATGCCGCCGGTGTGGAACCAGCGGATGCCGTCGGCGCCGAAGATTTTCTCCCAGTCGATATCGCCTTTCTTCAGTTGCGAGGCGGCGCTGTTGGCGCGGTCGGAGCAGCCGACGGCGGCCCGCACGCCGAAGCCACGCTCGGTGAAGTTCAGGCCGACGCGGGTCTTTCGCCCGATGCCGTCGAACGGGACCCACCGGACGTATTCCAGGCTGACTCCGCCCTGCAGCATGAGGTCTTCGAGCAGCCGGCCGACCGGGTTGTCCACGATGGCGGTGACCACGGCGGCCCTTTTGTCGAAGCAGCGCTTCAGGCCGCGGGCGACGTTGTACTCGCCGCCGCCTTCCCAGACGCGGAGGTGTCGCGTCGTGTGGATTCGTCCCTCACCCGGATCGAGGCGGATCATGATTTCCCCGAGCGAGAGGATGTCGTACCTGCATTCGGACGCAGGTCTGGTCTCAATCGTGGCCATATCGGTGCTCCTAACGCGTTAGCGGTAGATTTTGCCTTCTCGATAATCCTGCCAGGCGGGCTCGAATGCTTTCCTGTCGGTCGGCAGCGATCGCGGCTCGATGTTCGTCGTTTGAAACAGGTCCGTCGCGCCGGCGTCGTATTGAACGCGCAAGATGGACTTTCGCAACTCCTGGTTTTCCGGCTTGAACCGCAACGGCCGGCCGGTCGCTTTGTCGATCACGTCCGGATGGATTTCCGTTCCGTCCTCGGCGAGGACCAGGTGCGAGCCACGTGAGCCGCTGCCTTGCTCCAGCAGGGCGACGACGGCCTTCAGGAACCCTACGCTGGCGAGGGCCATATGGCGTGCCATGGCAGCGTCCGCCAGCTCGGTAGCGTCCTTTGTGCGGAAGCCGTGGCCGTTGATTTCTCGGAACAGCGCGATCGCCTCGGCCAAGGCACGACGTGCATCGGCGAGTCGTCGTATGTGCCCGCCGGCGCTGGTCATGCGTTGGCCGATCTGCTGCATGATCTCGCTCGGCGTATACCGACCGTCGGCGCTCGCCAGCTTCGCCAGCTCCTTGAGACAGAGCCCGAGCTGCTCGTCGATCTGTCGCGGATCGTAGTCGCAGACCTCGGGGCCGTACGCATTGGCGATGTACTCGGCCGCCCGCAAGCCGCCCGTCTGGCCGGCGTTCAGGGCCGAGCCGCCGGGACGTTTCACGCCGTGACTGCCGGCCATCTCGCCGATCACGAACGTCTGCGGGATGCTCGATTCCCACCAGCGGTTGACGGCGAAGCCGCCGTTGTTGTGCTGGGCGCACACCGCGATCTCCAGCGGTTCCGTGTAGAGATCGATGTCGTTCTCCTTGTAGATCTCGATGGCGAGCGGGTTCATGTGGGCCAGCCGCTCGATCGGCGTGGCCTGCAGCGCGCCGGTATTCTTCAGATAGGTCAGCGCCTCGTTCTCGAGGTCGTTCAGGTCGAAGGCCTTCATCGAAGGTCCGGGGATTGGGTTCTTCAAGAAGTCCATATAGACCCGGCGGCCCTTTTGTGTCTCGTTGAATACGAGAACGTCGATCAGCGAGGACTGAAGCTTCTCGATTCGCTGCGGGTCGAAGGGCCACTGGTATCCCTTGAGAAAGATGTTCGTGGCCATCTTCCGCATCGTGGGGAAGAACGGGGTGAGGAACTCCTGCTCGTCGCCGCCGTTGGCGTCCGTGCTGAAGATGCGAGGGACGACCTGCATGTACGTCCCCGAGACGTTCCATCGGAACTTGGTGCTGGCCAGGCCGAACTGCGATTCGGTGAGATTCTCGGCCGCTAAGCCGGCCTCGAAGGCCACGCCGTGCATGCCCACCTGGCCGGTCGGATAGACCGTTGTCTGGTACAGCTCGCCCGGTCCGCCGGCGGCGAGAACGACGTTGGCCGCCAGGAAGACGTTGACGCCGCGGCTGGGGTTCGTGATCTTCGATCTGTCGAGCGTCACGACGCCCGCGATTCGCTTTGACTTGCCTGCGCCGGTCGTGAGCAGGCGGGCCACTTCCTGATTGTCGAAGATCCGGATCCCGAAGTGATCGACCTGCTTCTGGAGGCATTGGCTCATGAACCGGCTCGTCTTCGGGCCGGCGGACGTGGCGCGCTCGTAGGGATCGTGGTCGGTCTTGTAGCCGATGTAGCTGCCCATCGGGTCGTGCGGGAAGGGCACGCCAACTTGGACGAGATGATAGAACTCTCGCAGTGAGCCGATTCCCTCGGCGAGGGCCAGGTCGCCGTGACAGCATCCGGCCGCCGTCAGGCTGCGGGAGAAGTCTTCTGCGCTGTCGGCCACGTTCCAGCTCGTGCCCATCTTGTAGTAGGTTTGCTTGTCGGAGCCGCTCATGCGCGATGCGCCCAGGCCGAGACCGCGCGTCACGACGGCGATTCTGGCTGCGGCGTCCTCAATGCCTTTGTCGCGCATGAATTCATACAGGTGCACCGCGCAATTCATGCCGGCGGCGCCGGCGCCCACGATCACCGTGTTGTACTTGTGAAGGGCAACGCTTTGCCCGGAGATTTCTCTCGTCTCCATGCTCACCTCATTCCTGCGATTGACAAATGGGCCGCCGTCAGGGCGGCTACGATACGTTGAATCTGCGCCCGGTTCGCTCGCTCACCTGCTCCAGCGTTGCGTGCTGGAAGTCGAGGTCCGGGTATTTCTCCTCGCGCACACGGTCGACAAGCTGCTTGATCGTCTTCAATTCCTTCCCCAGCAGCACATAGTCCTGTTCCTCGATGATCTTCTCGAGCGTGGCTTTGTCGATCATGCTGAACGACCCGCCGAGCACGAGCACGCCGGCGGCAACATAGTCGGGGATATTCGCGGCGTTGGTCCCTCCCGTCGGCACCAGGCTGATCGTCTTGTGAATGGCCGGATCGATGGCTTTGACGAACGCCGGCCCGCCCAGCTCTCTGGCGGGGAAGACCTTGCACAGGTTCGCTCCCTTGGCGAACTGTGTCACGACCTCGGTGGCGCTGCCGCAACCCGGGATCATCGCAACGTAACCGGCGAATCTCGCGAAGCCGGCGTCGCTGAAATTGACGGCCGAGACCAGATAACACGCGCCGGCGTCGACGACTTGCTGCAATGTGGGCAAGGGGTCCTCCGGATGGGCGTTGTTGTAGATCGCGAGCATGTCGGGCCAATCGATCAGGCTCGCGGCGCCGGCCACGAAGTCGGGCAGCTCCTTGCGCAGCCGCGCGAGCTTCTCCAGCGGCCTGTTGATCCGGCACGTGACCTCCATATTGTTGATTCCCGCCGCCATCAACGCCTCGGCGGTCTTGACGATATCGAGCTTGTCCTGGTTGAAAACGAGGATGAAGCCGTCCCGCAGCAGGGTGGTGATTACGATCTTGATGTCCATATGCCCCTCGTAATACTCAGAAATTCGAAATCCGAAGCACGAAACCCGAAACAAATCCAAATGACCGAAGCCCCAAACACGTCATTGCGAGGAGCGCAGCGACGAAGCAATCTCAACCCGCCGGATCGGAGATTGCTTCGCTTCGCTCGCAATGACATGAGCCAGCCTGGTATCAGCGATAGCGTTTCGGTCATTTGCCATTTGAATTTGTTTCGTATTTCGACATTCGAATTTCGTGCTTGTTCTCACTACAGTCTTCTCAGGTGAAATCCACCATCGACGTTGATGACCTGGCCGGTGCAGAAGTCGAGCCTACCCTGGGCGATGGCGCCGACGGCCCGGCCGATGTCTTCGGGCAGCCCCCAGCGCTGGATGGGCGTCAGGCCTTCCGCGATGAGCTTGTCGTATTTCGCCGTCACGACCTTGGTCATGTCCGTCTTGATGATGCCGGGACGGATCTCGAACACGCCGATGCCGAACTCGGCCAGCCGGTCGGCATAGAGAGCGGTCATCATGCCGATGCCGGCCTTGCTGATGCAGTACTCGCCGCGTGCCGGGCTGCTCGTGTACGCCGAGATCGAGCCGGTATTCACGATGCGATACTCGCCCTCGGGATCCTGCTTCTTCTGCTCGATCATCCAGTTAGCGACCATTTGAGTCAGGAAATGGGGCCCCTTGAGATTGATGTTCATGACACGGTCGAAGCTCTCCTCCGTAGCCTCCAGGAGGTCCATCCTTTTCGATGGGGCCACCCCGGCGTTGTTGGCCAGCAGGTTGCATCGGCCGAACTTGCTCCTGGCCAGCTCGACCAGCTTTCTGCGGTCCTCGCCCTTGCTGATATCCGCCCGCAGGACTTCGCACCGTGCGCCCAGAGCCTGGGCGTTCTTCTGCGTCTTGAGAACGTTGGTCTCGTCGGGCTTGCCTTGCTCGTCGAAATCGAAGTGAGCGATCACGAGATCATAACCAAGCCGGGCCAGCTCAAGGGCGATGCCCCTGCCAATGCCGCGACTGCCGCCTGTGACAATCGCCACGGGTCTGTCTGCCATGCTGAAGTCCCTTCAATGCTGTTGGAGGAATACGTCAATCTCTGCCGCCGCCTTCATGCCGTCTGCGACGGCGGCGACGACCGTCGAGGGCCCGCGGACCAGGTCGCCCCCGGCGAAGACGCCGCGCCGCGAGGTGGCCTGCGAGTCGGTCTTTGTGCGGATGAGCCCGCGCTCGAAATCGAGGCCGGCAAGCACGTTCTCAATGCCCGGAGGGGTCCTCTGGCCGAGGGCCTCGACCGCCACGTCCATATCCAGCTCATAGGCGCTCGATTCGATCGATTCCGGCCTGCGACGGCCGGTTCGGTCGGCAGCGCCCAGACGGGTGGGGCACAGCTTCATTCCTGTGAGCTTGTCTTTGACACCGTGAAATTCGAGCGCCTGGGTCAGGACGAGAAAATGGACGCCTCTCTGGATGGCGCGGTCCCGCTCGGCGCTCCAGGCGGGCATCTCCCTGAAGGATCGCCGATAGATCACATAGACATCGCGGGCCCCGAGTTCTGCGGCCGTGACGGCTACGTCCATCGCCGTATTGCCGCCGCCGATGACCGCGACCGATTTGCCGGTCAGCCTCAACCCATTGCCCAGCTTCGCAGCGAACAGGAAGTCCATCGCATTCCACAGCCCTTCGATCTGCTTGCCGGCGATGCTGACCGCCTCCGAAAGACCGAGCCCGATGAAGGCGGCGTCAAAGCCCTGAGAGAGGATCTCGTCGAGGTTGTGCTTTGCATCGAGCTTGCGCCCGAGTTCCAGGATCATACGGCCCTCGGGCACGTCGGCGAAGACGGCCGCAATCTCGTTTCGCAGCGCATCGCATTGTCGGTCCGCCGGGATGACGGATTCCACCAGGCCGCCGAAAGCCTTGTTCTTGTCGAAGATTGTCACGGTATGTCCGGCTTCGAGAAGCTTCGCCGCGCAGGCGAGCCCCGCGGGACCGGCGCCGACGATCGCGACTTTCTTTCCGCTTGCCTTCTCGCCGATGCGCAGCCTGGACCAGCCGTGCTTGTTGGCCTGTTCGGCGAGATGTCTTTGAATCTCCGCGATCGGGAGGGGGCCGTCGCCGATGAATCCTTGCAGGCAGTTGCCCTGGCATTGCTGCTCGACAGGACACAGCCACGCGCAGAGTTCCGGGAAGACGTTCGCTTTTCGGATGACCTCGTACGCCTCGCGGTCCTTGCCGTCGAGGAAGAGGCTGATGAACTCCGGGATGTCAATTCCGGCCGGGCAGCCGAGCTGGCACGTCGGCTCCTGACACGTCCGGCAATCGGAGGCCAGCCGCACCAGGTTCTCGCGGTCGCTCATGCGGCCGTGCCGGAAGATCGGGCCATAGACCTCGTTGTCCCGAACGACGCAGCCGGTCTTCCCTGCGTCCCGCATGATCTGCGTGCAAGCGCTGCACCCGACGCAGACCTTGTCCGCGTACATTCGCCCATCTCTGACAATGTCCCGCGCGAAGTCCGGATAGGCGAATCCCATGCGACCCGCGCCGATCAGCGTCACGAGGCCGTTCGCTTTGTTGGCGGCCCCGACGTTCGCGAAGAGCGTTCGCAGCCAGCTATAGCCGGTGCCGACGAGAGCGACATCCGGGAATTGTTTCTGGATTTCGCCCGTCAGGCCGGTGAGCCTTGCCACGCCGGCCAGAGGATGCTCCGGCTCATCGTACCCCCCGACAATCGGTTCATTGAAGGGCCGGCCCACATGCGGGTTGTAGTAAGGATTGGCGATCGTGACGTTGATGAGCCTCACGCCGCGCTGTTGCAGCAGGCCGATCAGTTTCTTCGGCTCGGCCAGGTCCGGCTTCGTGTAATCGTTCCGGTCCACGCCCCAGCCATACGGATGGGGGATGGCGTCGTAGATTCCGAGCCGCGTGACAATACGGGCCTCGTCGCCCAACTTGGCACGGATTCGGTCGATGACCTCCAGCACGAGTCTGGTCCGGTTCTCGAACGAGCCGCCGTACTTACCCGGCCGGTTGTGACAGGCCAGAAGCTCGTTGATGAGGTAGCCGTGGCACGACTTGATGTCCACCGCGTCGAAGCCGACCTCGAATGCGATGCGCGCCGCCTCGACGTATGCCTCCTGAAGCTGATCGAGATATTCGTCCGTGACCAGTGGCCAGTCGTCCGGGATTCGGCTCTTCCGGTTCGGATCGGGCTTCTGCTGCGGCGCCAGCGGATCGCGATACGGATCGCGCTGCGGGATGATCGGCTTGGCGACGCCGTCCGGCTTGCTGTAGCGGCCCGAATGCGTCAACTGCGCGACAATCACCGGTCGATGTCCGGAGCCGTTGACCTCGGCGGCCTTCTCTCGCGCCGTCTTGACGAGCGCCGCGAAGGCCTCCTTGCTGCCTTCGTGGAGCCACAACTGTCGTGGATTAGCCCGGGCCTCGTGGATGATGGCAATGGCCTCGGCCCAGATCAGCCCGGCGCCGCCGCCGGCGAATCGCTCGTAGCGCCGATAAGTGAGCTTGTCCGGCCGGCCTTGTGCGTCGCCGTCGCATCCTTCCATCGGGTGCACGGCCAGCGAGTTCGGAATGACGAGTCCGCCGAATTCGACGGGCTCGGCCAGGATCGACACGTCTTCAATGGCGTCGATAGCCAGGCCCAACCGGCGGCTCAACTGTCGGAGGTCTGCAATGCTGCTGAGTTGAAACTCCCATGGTCGCCGTTGCGTCGTTGGCTGTGCAGCTTGAATCGGACTACCTCCTTCTCTCGTGAAGCGCGGCGCAGGCCTTCTGAAGCGTCGCCGGTCGTTTCACGCTTCACTTCAATCTGCTCTTCAGGTACTTGCCCGTATAGCTCTTCCGGTTCTTGATGATTTCTTCGGGCGGCCCGGCGGCCACGACCGTTCCACCGGCGTCGCCGCCCTCGGGGCCGAGGTCTATTATATAATCCGCCGTCTTGACAACATCAAGGTTGTGCTCGATGACGACGACCGTATTGCCCAGGTCGCAGAGTCGTTGCAGGACGCTCAGGAGGTGGTGAATATCGGCGAAGTGCAGGCCGGTCGTGGGCTCATCGAGCAGATAGAGCGTGTGGCCGGTCGACGCCTTGCCCAGCTCGGCCGAGAGCTTCACTCGCTGGGCCTCGCCGCCTGAGAGGGTCGTCGAGGACTGGCCGAGCTGCATGTAGCCGAGTCCGACGTCGGTGAGCGTCTTCAGCACGCGGACGATCTTCGGGAAATTGGCGAAAAAGTCCACCGCGTCCTCGATCCGCATGTCGAGCACATCGGCGATGTTCTTGCCCTTGTACGTGATTTGAAGGGTCTCGGGGTTGTATCGTGTCCCCTTGCAGCTCTGGCAGGTCACATAGACATCGGGCAGGAAGTGCATCTCGATCTTCTTGGTGCCCTGGCCCCGGCAGGACTCGCATCGTCCGCCCTTGACGTTAAAGCTGAACCGCCCGGGGGCGTAGCCTCGGATCTTGGCTTCCCGCGTCATGGCGAAGAGCTTGCGGACCAGGTCGAACGCCCCGGTGTAGGTGGCGGGGTTGCTCCGCGGCGTCTTGCCGATCGGAGACTGATCGATCTCTATCACTTTATCGATCTGCGAGACGCCCAGAACGTTCTTATGTTTGCCGGGCTTTTCGCGAGACTGATACAGGCGGCGCTTCATGGCTCGCAGGAGGATGTGATTGACGAGGGTGCTCTTGCCCGAGCCGGAGACGCCGGTGACACAGGTGAAGACGCCGAGCGGGAATTTGACGTTGATATCTTTGAGATTGTGCTCCGTCGCGCCTTTGACTTCGAGGCACTTCCGGAGGCTGTATTTGCGCCGCTTGGCCGGGATTCTGATCGTCTTCTTGCCGCTGAGGTACTCGCCGGTGAGCGATCTCTCGGATTTGACAATGTCCTCGAAAGTCCCCTGCGCGACGACCTCGCCCCCGTGTGTACCGGCCGCCGGGCCGATGTCGATGATGTGATCGGCGGCGCCAATGATATCCTCATCGTGCTCGACGACGATGACGGTATTGCCGATTTGGCTGAGCGTCTTGAGGATGCCCAGGAGCCGGTCGTTATCGCGCTTGTGCAGACCGATGGTCGGCTCATCGAGCACGTAGCAGACCCCGACCAAGCCGCTGCCGACCTGGGTTGCCAGGCGGATCCGCTGCGCTTCCCCGCCGGCTAACGTGCTGCTGATGCGATTGAGCGTGAGATACCCGAGCCCGACGTCGAGCATGAATTCCAGGCGCGACCGGATCTCCTTGAGAATCTGGGCCGCGATGACCGTCTGCTCTTCGTTGAGGGCCAGGGCGTCGAAGAACTGCTGGGCTTGCTCCACGCTGATCTCGGTCAGTTCCCGTATGCACTTGCCGCCGACGGTCACGGCCATGGCCTCCGGGCGCAGACGCGCGCCATGGCACCCCTGGCAGGGCTGCTCGGAAAGGTAGCCGTGGAGCCGGGCCTTCACGTAGTCGCTGGTTGTGTTCTTCCAGCGTCGGGTGAGGTTCGGAATCACCCCTTCAAACGAGACGCCGTATTTCTCCTCGTCCGCCTCGGTCGTGCCGTACATGAGCACCCGCTGGAGGTCTTTGGGGGTCTGCTCGTATGGAATGGACTTTCCAAGGCCGACGTTCCGGCAGAAGCGCTTGATCAGGCGGTTGTAGAAGATGTTCATCCGCTTGCCGCCGCGACGCCAGGCGTCGATAGCCCCATTTTCGAGCGAGACAGTCTTATCCGGCACGATCAGATCCGGATCGAATTCGAGGATCGTGCCGAGCCCGTCGCAGCTCTTGCAGGCCCCATAGGGGCTGTTGAAGCTGAACAGTCTCGGCGAGAGCTCTTCCAGGCAGGCTTGGGGGTGCTCCGGGCAAGCGAATTTCTCGCTGTAGATGACCTCCTCCCATTTGCCGTTGCTCTCCTGGCCCTTCTCGGCCTCCGGCTCCTGCACGAGGACGAGGAGAATCCCCTCGGCGAGCTTCAGTGCCGTCTCGATCGAGTCGGCCAAACGAATACGGACCCCCTCGCGGAGGATCAGTCTGTCCACCACGGCGGCGATATCGTGCTTCTGGTTCTTGTTCAGCCGGGGGGCGTTGCGGATGTCGTGGGTGGTGCCGTCCACGCGGACCCGAACGAAGCCTTCCCGTTGGACATTGGCGAAGATGTCCTTGTGCTCGCCCTTCTTGCCGCGGACGAGCGGGGCGCAGATCTGGATCTTTGTCCCCTCCCGCCGAGTGAGGATCGACTCGACGATCTGGGAGGAGTGCTGGCTGGTGATCTCTCGGCCGCAGACCCAACAGTGGGGCTGGCCCACGCGAGCGAAGAGCAGCCGGAAGTAATCGTAAATCTCGGTCGTCGTGGCCACCGTCGAACGCGGATTGCTGCTGGCGCTGCGCTGCTCGATCGCGATGGTCGGCGGCAGACCCGAGATCTCGTTGACCGCCGGCTTTTGCATCTGCTCCAGAAACTGCCGGGCGTAGGCGCTGAGCGATTCAACGTACTTCCGCCGGCCCTCGGCGTAGATCGTGTCGAAGGCCAGCGAACTTTTGCCCGACCCGCTGATTCCCGTAATCACGACCAGCTTGTCGCGCGGGATCTCCAGACTGATATTCTTGAGATTGTGCTCGGCCGCACCCTCGACCCGAATGACTTTTTCCGTGTGTTCAGCCATATAATAATGCAGCAACCCTTTCGGTCTGGGTCCCTACGGTCGCGAACCCTACCCCTGACTACCTATCCGTCTCTCACGAAGCGGCACAAACCCTATAGTGTAGCATACATCGGCGAAAAGGTAAAACAGCCCCTCTGGCGGTGTGGGAGAATTCCTCGCGTTTGACCGGCGGCCCAGACGCGTTGCCCAACCTTCCCGGCGGTTGCGTTCCTCGGGCAGGGCAGTAGAATGGCGGCACCGGCTTCTGGACTGTAGTTGGTGCTGAATGCAAGAGCTGCATGAGTGGAATCTATCGTATGGCGAGGCGCGAGGGTTGCAGACACAACTCGCGGGCCGCGTGAGGTTTACGTCACTGCGAAGACAGCCGCGGCTCATCGTCGGGCTCGACTGTGCGTTCAGCAAGGATGGCAAGCGAATCTTTGCGGCGGCCGTCGTGCTGAAGGTGGCAGGTGTGAACGGCGGTTCGGCGGGGCAGCCGGACTGTCTTGAGCTTCAGCATGTTGAGACGGTCTCGGCGGTGCAGGACACACGATTCCCCTATATCCCCGGCCTGTTGTCCTTTCGGGAGGCACCCGTGTGCCTGGAGGCGGCCGGTAAGCTCAGCCGGCAGCCCGATTTGTTCATGATCGATGGGCAGGGCGTGGCGCATCCCCGGCGGCTGGGGCTGGCGGCCCATCTTGGCTTGTTCTTCGAGAAGCCCACGGTCGGCTGCGCCAAGAGCCGCCTGACCGGCACGTTTGAGGAACCCGGCACCGAGAAGGGTGCCTGGAGCCCTTTGCGCGATGGCGAGGAGGTGATCGGTGCCGTGGTGCGGACGCGAAGCCGGGTCAAGCCGGTCTTCGTATCCGTCGGCCACAAGTGTCGGCTTGAGGACGCGATCCGCCTGACCCTGGCGTGCACAACAAGATACCGCATCCCCGAGCCCACGCGTTTGGCCCACCAGGCAGTGAGCACGCTCAAGTGACACTCTGCACCGGGCGGCACACGCCGGCGCGACACCGAGCCATGGGGCCTACAGTTATGGGTCCCACGTGTCTCATGGGCCGCATGCGATTCACTTGCTGTAAGATCTTCGCCCTTCCGGGCTTGAAGAACGGCGGTTTTTCGCGTAGAAGGGAACCTTTTGGCAGCCCCTGACGTAGTATGGGCATCGCTTTCGCGTGCCAGAAGGCCGGCCCATGCGGCCGGATAGGGTCTGGGGGATTTACAGGTTGATGGTTTTGGTTGGGGTAAGTCCTTATGGCAACGGATGTGAAGCAGATCGGTAGCCTGGTCCAGGAAAAGAGCGGATTTGTGCGGGCCCTGTTCTCGGAGCTCGACAAGGTCATCGTCGGCCAGGAGTACATGCTCGAACGCATGCTCATCGGCTTGCTGGCAAATGGGCATATTCTGTTGGAGGGCGTGCCGGGGCTGGCCAAGACGTTGGCGGTGACGGTCCTGTCGCGGGCGATCGACGCGGATTTTCGCCGGATTCAGTTCACGCCGGACCTGCTGCCCGCCGACTTGATCGGCACCCAAATCTACCGCCAGTCCGACGGCGAGTTCTACACCCGCAAGGGACCCATCTTCGCCAACATCATCTTGGCCGATGAGATCAACCGCGCACCCGCCAAGGTCCAGAGCGCCCTGCTTGAGGCCATGCAGGAGCGGCAGGTCTCCATCGGCGAGCAGACCTTCCCGCTGCCCGAGCCTTTCCTCGTGTTGGCCACGCAGAACCCCATCGAGCAGGAGGGGACCTATCCGTTGCCCGAGGCCCAGCTCGACCGGTTCATGCTCAAGCTCACGATCGATTATCCCAACAAGGAGCAGGAGCGGCTCATCCTCGACCGCATGGCTGTGACCGATAAGAAGTTCGATATCAGCCCCGTGATCAAGCCGGCGGATATCGCCGAGGTGCGTTCTGTCGTCGATGAGATCTACGTCGATGAGAAGGTGAAGGACTACATCGTGGATATCGTCTGTGCCACGCGCGACCCGCAGAAGTACGGGCTGGAGTTGGGCAGCTTCATCAACTACGGCGCGTCGCCGCGAGCGACGATCTACTTGGCTGTGGCGGCCAAGGCCCATGCCTTCGTCCAGCAGCGGGGCTATGTCACGCCGCAGGATGTCAAGAGCGTCGGCCCCGACGTGCTCCGGCACCGCGTGATCGTCAGCTACGAGGCCGAGGCCGAGGACAAGACCAGCGAAGACATCATCCAGGCCATCTTCGACAACATCGAGGTGCCGTAACTGAGATCGGAATCTTCAGTCCTCAGTCTCTGAATCCGTTGTTGTCACTGGGAACCTGAAACCGGCATGATACCGCAAGACCTCATAAAGCGAATCCGGCAGATTCAAATCTACACTTCGCGCGCGGTCAATGCGAGCTTTGCGGGCCAGTACGAGAGTGTGTTCAAGGGTCGGGGGATGCAGTTTGACGAGGTCCGCGAGTACATGCCGGGCGACGACATTCGCGCGATTGACTGGAACGTCACCGCCCGCACCGGCAAGCCCTTCATCAAGCGGTTCGTCGAGGAGCGCGAGCTGACGGTGCTCTTTGCGGTGGACCTGAGCGCCTCGGGCGAATTCGGGACGGTCAGTCAGATGAAGAACGAGCTGGCGGCGGAGTTCTGTGCGGTTCTGGCGTTCGCCGCGGCCAAGAACAACGACAAGGTCGGCCTATTGATCTTCACGGACCGTATCGAACTGTTCATCCCGCCCAAGAAAGGCAGCCGGCACGTCCTGCGGCTGATCCGCGAGCTGCTCTACTTCAAAATGCCCAAACGAAAGACCGATATCCCGCTGGCGATGGACTACGTCGCCAAGGTGATGCGCAAGCGGGCCACCGTGTTTCTGGTCTCGGACTTCATCGAGACGGGCTTCAAGAAGCCGTTGAGTCTGCTCAACAAGCGGCACGATGTGATCGCCGTGCCGGTTCGGGACCGCGTGGAGATTGCCATGCCTTCGGTCGGCCTGATCGAGGTGCAGGACGCCGAGACCGGCGAGGTCATGCTCGTCGATACGTCGAGCCGGAGGTTCCGCAGTCAATACGGCGACCACAGCTCACAGCGGTTCAAAGAGCTGACGAGCATGTTTCGCTCCAGTAATGTGGATTTCATCCCGATTACGACCGATAAACCTTACATGAACGATTTGATCCAGTTTTTCCACATGCGGCATCGACGCTATTGATGCGAATCGGTTCGAGACAGGTGAGGATGTAGACGACGATGGCAGAGAAGTTGGATTTCTCGCTGCCGGAGAAGAAGGCTCGGGGCTTGGCGCCCGGCGCGCTGACCGTGCTGCTGCTCGTTCTTCTTGTGGCTCTGGCAGGGGCGAATCTGTTCGTTGCGCGGTCGGGCCCCAAGCCTGTGTCCCCGACCTCGGCTCGCGGCCTTTCCTCAGAGCAGGTCAAGGCCCTGGCGACCAGGCTGGCGCAGCGGAATCTGTATGAGCAGGCGGCTGCGGCCTGGCAGGATTACTTAGCCATTGCCGAGCTTACCGACGCCGAGCGAGCCCGAATCCATTTACAGATTGGCACTTTGCTCGAAAAGGGCGGTCGTTACGCCGACGCCATCGAGCAGTTCTATCGCAGCGAGGCGGTCGCGGATATCGAGGAGCTGCGCGCGCAGATCAACGCCCACGTCAAGGAATGCTTCGAGCGGATGGGCGAGTTTTCCGCCCTGCGCTACGAGTTGATGGATCGCACGAGCCTGAATCCGGCGGAAGCCGCCGGCGGCAAGGTCGTGGCGGAAATCGGCGCCGAGAAGATCACGGAGGCCCGGCTCGATGCGCTGATCGAGGAAGACATCGAAGACCGGCTGGCCTCGATCAAGACGTTCGTGACGCCGGAGCAGTTCGGCCAGCAGAAGAAGCAGGTGCTCGAGCAGTTCCGCAATCCGCAGGTCCGGCAGGAGTTCCTCCAGAACTGGCTCGCCGAGGAGGTCCTGTATCGCCAGGCCCTTGCGGAAGATCTGCGCGACAAGCCCGAGGCCAAGCGGCTGGTCCACAAGCTGACGCGGCAGGCCTTGAGTCAGCAGTTGATGAGCGATCAGATCGCCTCGAAGATCAACATCACCGATACGGACGTGCAGACCTATTACGCAGCGAACAAGGACCAATATGTCGAGCCCGCCCGAGCGAAGATCAGTCACATTCTCGTTGCCGAAGAAGGGCAGGCGAAGGAGATTCTCAAGCGAGCGCAGGACGGAACCGACTTTGCCGAATTGGCGGAGGAGTTCTCGTTGGACACCGGTGCGAAGAACAACGCCGGCCGCATTGCGGATGATGTTCTGAGAGATTCGTACGTTCCGGGGATCGGAGACGCCAACGAGATCAACGCGAGCATCTTCGCGACCGACGCGCCCGGCTTGCTGGATCGGCCGTTCAAGACAGACAAGGGCTGGGAGATCATTCGAGTCGAAGAGAAACACCCGTCGCGGCAGAAGAGCCTCGATGAGGTCCGCCAGCAGGTGACGATGCAACTCCTGCGCAGCAAGAGCGAGGACGTGCAGCGCCAGTACATCAAGGAAATGATGGATAAGCACGAGGTCATCGTGCATACCTCGGCGTTCGCGCCGGCTCAGCAGAGTGATTCAGAGGAAACGCCGTCGAAGCCATGATCGAACGAAGCGCAACAGGATCCACGAAGTGGCTGGTTATTTGCCTGCTCGCAGGTCTGTTCGCGTGGGCGGGCTGCGGCAAGGGGCCCCAGAGCGCGGCGACGAAGGCGGAGTTCGAGGTGGACAAGGTCTACGAGCGGGGCCCGGCCACAGTTCACGTCCGGTTGGGCAAGACGAAGATGACCATCGCCGACACCGTCCTGCTGCAGTTGGAGGCGACGTTGGAACCGGGGTACGAGGTGGCGATGCCCACGGTGGAGAAGGTGCTCGAGAATTTCGGGATCGTGGACTGGGACAATCTCGGTCAGCGGCTCGACGAGAAGAACCGCGTAGTCACGACGTATCAGTATCGATTGGAGCCGTTCCTCTCCGGCAGCTACGAGCTCCCGGGCTTCACGTTTACCTTCCATGATGCCAACGAGCCCGACATCAAGCATGAATTGGCCAGCGAGCCCGTCGCGGTCGAGGTTACGTCTTTGTTGGGCGATCAGCGGGCGGAGCTGGTGATCGAGGATATCGACGGCGTGGTGGAGATGACCGAGCCCGCCGGCCGATGGTGGCTGTGGTTATTGATCGTTCCGGCGGTCGCCGCGGTCCCGGCCGTCTGGCTCCTTCTGAGGAGCCGCCGTGCGAAGCAGCTCGTGCGCATTTTCAAGCCGGCGCATGAGATCGCCTATGCCCGCCTGCGGGCCCTCGTCGCGGAAAAGCTCGCGGAGCAGGGAAAGATCAAGGAGTTCTACGAGCGCATCAGCGGCATCTTGAGGCATTACATCGAGGATCGGTTCGACCTGCACGCCCCGGAGCGCACGACCGAGGAATTCCTGGTCGAGCTTCGCTTCACCGAGGCGCTTCCCGCCTCGGACAAGGAAGTCCTCCAGGAGTTTCTGACGCACTGCGATCTGGTGAAGTTTGCCAGGCACGATCCGACGACCGAGCAGATTCAGCGGACGTTTGACCTGGTGAAGGACTTCATCGAGAGAACGAAATCTGAAGAGCGGACCGTGGACGTCACCGACAAGGTGGGAGCGGAGCAGACGATTGAAGCGGAGGTGGCGTAGATGCAGTGGTATTCGCCTTGGGCACTGCTGTTATTCCTTCTGCTTCCCTTCCTGGGATACCTCATGTTCCGGCGGAAGCGCGGGGCGGCGGTGAAATTCCCCAGCCTCCTGGACGTGAGGAGTTGCCCCGTTTCCTGGCGGCTGCGGTTGCGGCCGCTACTGGCGGCGGCGCGGCTGTTATGTCTGACGCTCCTGATCCTGGCCTTCGCCCGGCCGCGTAAGGGGACCGTCCTGCTGGAAACCTCGACGGAAGGTGTCGCCATCGAGGCCGTCGTCGACCGTTCCGGCAGCATGTCCACGGAGATGGACTACTACGGAGAGAAACTGGACCGGCTGGAAGTCGTCAAGCATGTTCTGAACGACTTCATTGAGGGAGACAGGAAGGACCTCGGTGGACGGACCGGCGACTTGATCGGGCTGGTTACGTTCGCGCGATATGCCGATACTGTCTGTCCCCTGGTTTTGAGTCACGGGGTGCTGTCCGAGTTCCTGAAGCAGACGCAGATCGTTGCCCTGCGTCAGGAGGACGGTACGGCCATCGGAGACGCGGTCGCGCTGGCGGCGGCCCGGCTGAAGAAGGCGGAAGAGGAGATTCAACGCCGCAACGCTGCGCTGGGCTTCCCGGGCGAAGGCGACGCATCGCAGCGCGATACGACCGGCTTCAAGATCAAGAGCAAGGCCGTGATTCTGCTGACGGACGGCCGCAATAACACGGGCCGGTACAGTCCGCTCGAAGCGGCCGAGTTGGCGAAGAAATGGGGCATCAAGATCTACACGATCGGAATCGGATCGGCCCAGGCGTATAGGACCGTCCAGACCCTGCTTGGGACGTTCCGCATGCCCGCGCAGCAGGAGTTGGACGAGGAGCTGCTCAAGGCGATTGCCGACAGGACCGGCGGCTTTTACAGCCGGGCCGATGATGCCCAGTCCCTGCGCGACGTCGTCAAGAAGATCGATGAAATGGAAAAGACCGAGGTGACATCCGTGCAATACACAGAGTACGCCGAGCAGTTCGGTTTCTGGACGCTGCCGGCGCTGGTCCTGCTGGGCCTGGAAATGCTGGCGGGCTGCACGGTGTTTCGAAAGATCCCATAGGTTGTGATGACTGCATGAATCTGGGGAATGACAAGGCATTGTGGCTTTTGTTTGTGGTGCCCGTGGTGCTGGGGCCCGCTTACGTCTGGTGTTTCTGGCGCAAGGCTGTGGCGCTTCGCGCGTTGGCGAGCAACGCCATGCTGGCGAAGATCAACAGCACGGTTAACCTGAAGAAGCAGGTCCTCAAGGCGGTCCTCCTGGTCGCCGCTTTTGTCAGCATCGTGATTGCTCTGACCGAGCCGAAGTGGAACCCGCAGCCGCAGCAGATTCGACGCAAGGGACGGGATGTGGCCATCCTGCTGGACACGTCCCGCTCCATGTTAGCCGAGGACATCGCGCCGAATCGGCTCGAACGCTCGAAGATTGCGATCTCCGACCTGCTGGAGGTTCTCGCCGGGGACCGTATCGCCATCATCACATTCGCCGGTAACGCGACGGTGAAATGCCCGTTGACACAGGACTATGCGTTCGTCCGGATGGCGCTGGCGGATATCTCGACAGAGAGCACCAGTCGGGGCGGGACCATGATCGGCGACGCGATTCGCAAGGCCGCCGAAGAGGTGTTCGACAAGCAGAGTCGTGAATACAAGGACGTGATTCTTATCACCGACGGCGAGGATCACGACAGCTTTCCCCTGCAGGCGGCCGAAAAAGCGGCCGAAGAAGGGGTCAGGATCATTGCCATCGGTCTGGGGGACGACGCGACCGGCTCGCGCATCCCGATCACGGGTCCGAAGGGCGAGAGGACGTTCCTGAAGCACAACGGCCAGGAGGTGTGGTCGAAACTCGACAGTGACACGCTGCGCGAGGTGGCTTATGCAACCGATGGCGGCAAATATCTGTCGGTCCTGCCCGGTACGACGATGGATCTGGGCCGGATCTATCGAGATTTGATCGTGTCGGCCCAAAAACGGGAACTCGAATCGATGACCATGATGAGGTATGATGAAAAGTTCCAGATCTTCATCGCTCTGGCAATCGTATTACTGATGGGCGAGGTGTTGGTCAGTGAGCGCAAGAAGGTTGTATAGCGGTGTGTTGATCACGTTGCTGCTGCTTTCCGTTGTTGCAGCGGGGACGGACTCTGTCCGTGAGATCCTGCGGCAGGGCAATCGGCTCTATGACGACGGCCAGTTCGCCGAGGCCGTCAACCAGTACAACGAGGCCCTGATCGAACAGCCACAGGCGCTGGAGCCGAAGTTCAACAAAGCCAACAGTTACTACCGCCTGGACGACCTCGGCGAGGCCATGGACCTGTACCGGGAGGTCGCCGCCGGGAGCAAAGACATGGCTCTCGTCACCAAGGCCAAGTACAACCTGGGAAACTGCTTCTTCCAGCGAGGCGCCAAGCAGCGAGATTCCGACCTGCAAAAAGCCCTTGAGGATATGAAGACGAGCATCACCTATTGGCGGCAGGTGCTCGACATCGATCCGGACAACGAGAAGGCCGCCAGGAATATCGAGGTGGCCCGCTTGACGATCAAAGATATCCTCGATCAGTTGAAGCAGCAGCAGGACCAGCAGAACCAGCAAAATCAGCAGAATCAAGAGTCGCCACAGAATCAACCGGAGTCTCAGCAGGACCCGAACCAGCCGCAGGACCCGAATCAGACCCAGCCGCCTGAGTCCCAGGATCCCAATCAGCCGGAGGATGAACAGCCGTCTGAGGCGCAGCAACAGCAGCCAGAGCAGGAGGTTGCGCCGCCGGACGCCAGGGCCCAGGAGATCATTGACAGGGAGCAGCGGCAGAAGAAAGAACGCGAAATTCAGCAAAGAGCACGATACCAGGAGGTCGAAAAAGACTGGTAGTATGAAAGGCCTCTGCCCACACATATTCTGGATGGTGCTTCTTCTCCCGTCGGTGGCGGCCGCCGGCTCGGCGAACACGCGCATCTATGCCAAGGTGGACGCGGAGACGACGATCTACGAGGGCGACGAGTTCGTTTATACTGTGGTTGTCGAGGGCGGGGCCAAGCCGAGCCGGATCGACGTGTCGCCGATTGCCAGGTTCAAGCCCCAGCCGGTCGGTAGCGGCACGTCGATTCAAACGGTGATCGACCGCACCATCATCAGTTATTCCGAGAATTACCGCATCACAGCGACCGCGGCCGGCACGATGACGCTGCCCGGCGTAAAGGTGACTGTGGACGGAACGGACTATACGACCAACCCGGTTGAGGTGAAGGTCTCGCGGCCCGGGAGCACGGATCGTATGACGGTGGAGTTCTCCGTCTCGGAGGTGAAATGTTACGTGGGCCAGCCGACCGTGATGACGGTGAGGTGGATCGTCACGACTCGTTGGCAGGGCGTTGGATTCGATGTGCCGGTCTTCAAATCCGGAGACTTCTACATCGAAGAGGCTTCCGAGACCGCCGCCGGCCAGGCCCGGGAGCAGATCGCTATCGACGGCATACCCACCACGGTGACGATGGATCGCCAGTCCATCCGCGGCATGGAGGCTACGGTCATCTCTTTCAGCAAGGTCCTCATTCCGAAGCGTCCGGGTCAGATCACGCTCGATCCTGTCACCATCTCCGCCGAAATGGCGGTGGGACGCGTTCGGACGAACGATCCTTTCAATCCCTACAGGATGCAGTACGAGCGCGTTGCGGCGCAATCCAAGCCTGTGGAGCTGGAGGTGCTGCCGCTGCCGGCGGCCGGCAAGCCGGCGCAGTTTTACGGCCTGGTCGGGCAATATGCGATCTCCGCCTCGGCGGCGCCGACGAAGGTCAACGTGGGCGACCCGATCACCCTGACGATTCGCATCGGGGACAACCCGTACCTGAAGCCGGTCCAGTGGCCGCAGCTCGAACAGATCCCGGGATTCGCCGCCAATTTCCGGATTCCCAGTGAAAGGGCGTCGCCAATCCTCGATGGTGGCTGCAAGGTCTTCACGCAGACGATCCGGGCCAGCAATGACGCCGTGACCGAGATCCCTTCGATTCCGCTGGCCTACTTCGACCCGGTTCGCGGGAACTACGTGGTGGCCACGACCTCTCCGATCCAACTGGAGGTCGCGCCGACGAAGGTGCTGACCAACGCCGATATGGAAGGAACGAGCTCGCAGCCTGTCAATCGCGAGGTGGAGGTGATTCGAAAAGGCCTTTCGGCAAACTACTACGGTCCGGAGCTCGCGGTAGACCAGGGCTTCTCGCTTCTGTCGGCCGCGATCAGCCCTGCCTATGCCGCGATCTGGTTCATCCCCCTGATGGTCCTGACCGTCAGCTCGGTCGTGAAGGTCGCCGGTCGTACGAGTCCGGAATCGCTTGCGCGCAAGCGCAGGCGACAGGCCGCCGGTGCGGCCACGCGTCGATTGAAGACCGTCGGCTGCGCCGTTCCCGAGGACAGGCCCGAACGGCTGCTGTCGGCCATGAAGGGCTATATCGGCGACCGATTCGAGAGAGTGTCCGCGTCCCTTACGGCCGAAGACTGCCGGAAGATTATTGCCGAAGCCGTAGGCGATACCGAGACCGCAGCGAGATACAGGGGCTTGATCGCCGCCTGCGAAGAGGCCCGGTACGCGCCGATGGACGCCGAGATCGGATTGAAGCAGGTCCAGGAAGCGGTCAAGCTCATTCAGGTGATCGAGAAACACTCAAAGAAATGAAGATTCATACAGCACTGATCCTGTTGCTTGCAGCGACCCTCACGGGGCCCACGGCGCTCGCCGCGGAACGATTGCCCCGCGAGCAGCTTCCTGCTCTGCTCGAGGAAGCGAATGCCGCCTTCCAGGAAGCAAACGCCCTCGTCAACAATCCCGATCGTTCCCGCCGGCTCTACGAAAAGGCCATTCTCCTCTACGAAAAGGTCATCGACGGCGGCGGCGTACGCAACGCCAAGCTCTACTACAATCTCGCAAACGCCTACCTCCTGAAGGAGGATGTCGGTCGGGCCATTCTGAACTACCGCCGGGCCGAGCAGCTCGACGGCTCGGATATCAACATCCGCAAGAACCTCGCCTTCGCTCGCAGCAGGAGGATCGACAAGGTCGATGTCGGCACGGAAAGGCGCGTCCTCGAGACGCTGTTCTTCTGGCACTACGATTTCTCTCTCAAGACGAAGTTCCTGCTGACCTGCCTGTTCTTCGGGGCCCTATGCGTCACCCTGACGGTGCGGCTCTGGCTCGGTCGCGGCCCCGCGAAGTCAACGGTCGCCGTGCTCTCGGCTGTGCTGTGCCTGGCTTTTCTGATCTCGGTCTTGATCGAGTCCCGGCGTCGGGCCCAGACGCACTACGGCGTGCTCACCGCGACGGAGGTTGTGGCCCGTCAAGGCGACGGTCCGAACTACCCGCCCAGCTTCAAGGACCCGCTGCACGCCGGCACCGAGTTCGAGCTGATCGAGCAGCGCCCCGGCTGGATGCACATCCGACTCTCCGACGGCGCCGACGCCTGGATCCCCGACGACACCGCCGGACTCGTCTGACAGGCCCGCACTTTCCCGGCGATGGCCCTTCCCGTTTCTCATCTTCCCGGTCGCAGCAGTCGGCGGGTCCCGTCGCTCCCACGCCGGGCAAATCTCTATTGAAACTCCGACGTCTTTTGTGGACAATGGGGCTGTCACGGTAGCGACCGAAAGGGCAGGTGGCAGTTGTGAGTGACGTTACGCGCATACTGAACGCCATCGAACGGGGGGACGCCAGGGCGACGGAGGAGTTGTTGCCCGTGGTCTACGAAGAGCTCCGCCTTTTAGCCGCCCAGAAGCTGTCGCACGAGCCGCCCGGGCAGACCCTCCAGGCGACCGCACTGGTTCACGAGGCCTACATCCGGCTGGTCGGCGACGAGGCCCGGAACTGGGAAGGACGGCGGCACTTCTTCGCCGCGGCCGCGGAGGCCATGCGGCGTATCATCCTCGATCGAGCCCGGGCCAAGAAGTGCATCAAGCGTGGAGGCGGAGGCCCGAGAGTCGAGCTGAACGACGCGCTTCTCGCCGTAGAGGCATCCCCCGAAGGTCTGATCGCGCTGGATGAGGCTCTGACAAACCTTGCCGTCACAGATCCCGAGGCGGCCGAATTGGTGAAGCTCGCCTACTTCGGCGGCCTGAGCGTGGAGCAGGCGGGAGAGGCGCTTGGGGTCTCCCGGCGCAGCGCGTACAGGCACTGGGCGTTCGCGCGAGCCTGGCTGTACGCGGCCATCAGCGAGGACGCGGACCCAAATACTTGACGAAGAACCCGCGCACCCAGAAACCGCAGAGCGGACAATGCTACTTGGGGCCAAAGCCGCCGGAGACAGCCATGACCCCATCAGGTGAATGAACGAGGCAAATTTCCCCGAATCTGACGGTTTTTCTGGCACTGCGGGACGTGAATCTCGCATGAAAAGGTACAGGAGTGGCAACCGATGGTCGGCAACAGTGCACAAGAGATCAAAACGATCTTCCTCAACGCGATCGATGAGCGTTCCGGCGTGGAACGTGCTGAATACCTGGATCGCGCCTGTGGGGATGATACGGAACTGCGGCGTAAGATCGAAGCCCTTCTGACCGCTCACAAGGAGGCCGGAGAGTTCTTCGATCCGTCCGCCTTTGGCCCGGATGTTGCACTCGACGGCTCGGCGTTGACCGAGGGTCCCGGCACGGTGATTGGGCGGTACAAGCTGCTGGAGCGGATCGGGGAAGGCGGGATGGCGGTGGTCTACATGGCCGAGCAAGAGCAACCGATCCGCCGCAAGGTGGCCCTCAAGATCATCAAGTTAGGCATGGACACCAAGCAGGTCATCGCGCGGTTCGAGGCCGAACGCCAAGCCCTGGCGATGATGGACCACCCCAATATCGCCAAGGTCCTCGACGCCGGCGCGACCGAGACCGGCCGGCCCTACTTCGTCATGGAATTGGTGACCGGCGTCTCCATCACCGAATACTGCGACCAGAACAACCTGAGCACGAAAGAACGTCTGGAGTTGTTCGTCCAAGTCTGCCACGCCGTCCAGCACGCCCACCAGAAGGGTATCATCCACCGCGATATCAAGCCGTCGAACGTGATGGTTACAATGCGCGACGGCGTACCGGTCCCGAAGGTCATCGACTTCGGCATCGCTAAAGCGACGAATCAACGGCTGACGGAGAAGACGCTCTTCACCCGCTACGCCCACATCATCGGCACCCCGGCCTATATGAGCCCAGAGCAGGCGGAACTGAGCGATCTTGGCATCGACAGCCGCTCCGATATCTACTCCCTTGGTGTGCTCCTCTACGAATTGCTCACCGGGACGACGCCGTTCAGCGAGGAGGAGCTTCGCAAGGCGGGCTATCTGGAAATGCAGCGGATCATTCGCGAAGAGGAACCCATCAAGCCCTCCACAAAACTCAGCACGCTGGGCGAAACGCTGACCGACATTGCCAAACGCCGAGGCTGTACGCCGGACCTGCTGCGAAGAGCTGTCCGGGGTGACCTGGACTGGATCGTCATGAAGGCCCTGGAGAAGGACCGCGCCCGCCGCTATGAGGGGGCCTCCGGCCTCGCGTTCGACATCCAGAGACACCTCGAACACAGGCCGGTGGCGGCCCACGCGCCCAGCGCAGCGTATCGCCTCCGAAAGTTCCTGCGCCGGAATCGATTGCAGGTCGGGGCTGTTCTGGCCGTGGCGGTCGTGGCAAGCACTGTCATCATCTCTTTTCTCTGGAACCGGCATCAAGTCCGCCTTGCAGAAGCCGAAGTCGTCAGACAGGTGAACGACTTGGCCGAGGCCCGCAAGCTCGTCAACGGCGGCGACCTCACCGCGGCCCGTCAGCTCCTTGTGCCGATCCTGGAAAGTGATCACGCGGGGCTGGAGGCCAGGGTTCTGTTTCGCCGCATCATGGGCAATGACGCCAATGAGACTCCCAGGATTACTGCCATCATGGACAAGCACCACCGGGAGCGGGTGCAGTACTATACCCGACAGATCGAAGCCGACCCTACCGACCCCAATCACTATCTGCGACGCGCGCAGCAGTTCAAATACCTTCGTGATGAGGACAATGTCCATGCCGACATGAGCCGGTACGCCGCCATCCTTGGCCAGGGATGGTTCTCCCGGCTCCGCTTCGGCACACCAGAGGTCTTGAAAGTTGTCAGGACCGAAACAGTTCCTTATCGACTCGTCTTCTCCGTTGGAAGACGTGACAATGGAATCATCGTAGCATCTATCGCCTTCGGGCAGAAGGGCAGGTCCACCATGAAACCATTTGAAATTCCGATGTTCTTAACGTCACTACTCACACTTTGCTTGTTCCCCGGTCTGGACATGCAGCCGGTGCATGCTGATTTCAACTGCGGGATGCCAACACTATTGGGGCCGGGCATCAACAGCCCAGATGGCAGTGAGATGGTACGTTTCATATCGTCTGACGGCCTGGAGATGTATCTCGATTGGGGATCACCCGCATGGGGACATTGGGACATTTGCGTGTCCCGGCGCGTGACCACCGACAGCGATTGGGGGCCACCAGAGAACCTTGGGACACCCGTCAATACGCAGGGAGGCGAGACATGTGTGTTCATCTCGGCTGATGGCCTCTCGCTGTATTCTGCCTCGAACCGGACCGGGACTATGGGCCAGGCTGATATATGGGTAGCCAACCGACTGACGAAACAGGATCCATGGGGAGAGCCTGTGAATCTCGGTCCCGCAATAAACAGCACCGCCTGGGATGGCGAGCCGTGGTTATCACCCGACGGTAAAGAGCTCTACTTTGTATCATTCCGGACCGCAGGATATGGCAACGCCGACGTTTGGGTGGCAAGGCGAGAGACGGAAGACGCCCCCTGGGGCGAGCCAGTCAACCTCGGCCCTCCTGTGAACAGTGCGTACGACGAGTGGACCCCTTCCCTCTCCCCGGATGGTCTCTTGCTGTTCTTCTCAGATCATGAGGTCAGAGAGAAACGGCCGGGTGGCTACGGGGATGCCGACATGTGGGTCTCAAGGCGCGCGACTGTCCATGACAACTGGGGCACGCCGGTGAACCTTGGGCCAATGGTAAACGGCCCGTATAGGGAGGAGAGCCCAAGGTTGTCCCCTGACGGCCGAATGCTGTACTTCAGCTCACGGAACCGGCCGGAGAATTACGGTCGCTGGGACATTTGGCAGGCACCTGTCCTGCCTGTGATCGACTTCAATGGGGATGGCAAAGCAGACGGCAAAGATGTCGTGATTCTCACGGAGCACTGGGGCGAGAGCGATTCGGTATGTGACATAGGTCCGTACGCCTGGGGCGATGGGATTGTGGACGAGCAGGATCTCTTCGCTCTGGCGGAGTACCTGCCGGAGGACCCGGATGAGGAGTATGTCGATCCGACGTTGGTGGCCCACTGGGCGTTAGACGAAGGTGCGGGCAGCGTGGCTATCGACTGGGCCGGCCAGCACTATGCAATGATTGTCGGAGACGTGGTCTGGGAGCCCAACGGCGTCGTTGACGGCGCGCTGGCGTTCGACGGCCAAGAGAACTTCATGCGAACGGTCGACTCTATTCTTGACCCGGCCACAGGGCCGTTGAGTGTCATCGCCTGGGTCAAGGGCGGTGGACCTAATCGCGTGATCGTGTCGCAGTTCGGAGGGGCCGATTGGCTCTACCTGAACCAGTACGGCATGTTGACCACGGACCTGAAGGCGTCCGGGCAGGACGGCACGTCTCTGACGTCGGACGCCTGGCTTCTCGATGACCACTGGCACCGCGTGGCGTTGGTCTGGGACGGGACGAATCGGGCGTTGCGTGTGGACGGCGTCGAAGTGGCGACCGATACGCAGCCCAACTTAGCGGCATCGAGCGGCAGCCTGCAAATCGGCACCGGCAAGGGCCGCGCCGCCGACACCTTCTGGTCCGGCCTGATGGACGACATCCGAGTCTACCGGCGGGCAACAAGGCCATAGCGAGACCTGCCCACACGCCAAACCGACAAGGGCCGGCGGGTAACGGAGCGTCGGCCCTTGGTTTTTCGTGGGCCCGGTGGGATACGAACGGGCCGAGGTTGGTTTACCTGTGCGTATGGGTCCTCCGGCCTCTACGCACTGCGGTAACCGCCCCGGCCCGCATAGGCAGGAGGTGTCGGCCTTCCAGGGCAGACACCTGAGGTTCGGCGTATACCTTTCACTGAATAAGTGCCGCGACGAGGCGGCCGCGCAACGTGATTTCGGCCGGTTCAGGCCGGGGATATCTCCGTCGGGTCGCAGAGGTTCCTCTTGTTCTTGGCCGTGCGCCCGCAGGTGCGGCACTGCCAGCGCGGGTCTCTTGCCAGATCCTCCCGGCCTTGCGGGATGGGCCAGCCGCGATGGTACGAGAGGGGCTCGTTGCGGAGCACGGCCTGGGCCACCATGTGACACAAATGTTGATCGTGCGTCGCGCTGGCGCATTGCTCGTTCTCGCTGAGCTCCACCGGCTTGCAGAGGTTGCGGCCCTTGGCCGCCACGCGCCCGCACCACTCGCAGCGAAATTGCGGGTTTCGCGACAGGGCCTCCAGTTCTTCCGCGGAGACCCGGTGCGCCGAGTCCTGAGACCTCACGATCTGTGTCGCCATCCAGCAGAGGTGTTGCTCGTGTGAGGCACTTTCGCAGCGTATCTTGTCGTCTGTCATTCCCAGGGTCCTCAAACGGCCCAAATTCAACGGTCCGGCGGCATTGTACCTGCCGTCTCACGGCTAATCCCTACGAGTGGAGCCGCCGGCCTGTGCTGAGAAAATCCATGAAGCAGAAGTCAAAGAGCGAAGATCACAACAGTTCGGTCCAGGGGGCCATGCACGTAGGGTGGGTTCTCAACCCACGCGTCCCATGTCCTTCGATTGGGCCCGGATTTCCCAAGTAGTTCGTGACACGTGGACTGTAATTTGATCGTATGGAGCTTATGGAAACCATACAAGCAGGTTTCAGCCATTCTTAATGGGAGAACTCAATAGGTGAAGCATGCAAGGATGCCCTGGGGCTCGATTTTGACCGCAAAGTGAAGCTCGAATTCCATGGAACCAAGGTGACCAGTGATGCAGGTTTGCTTGCTTACCGGGAGCTTGATGAGGCACTCGGTCTGACCTCAGCGGTTGACGAAGAGCTTCGTGACATCCGAACGGGTAAGAACACTCAACACGGTCTTGGCGCTTTGCTCAGACAGTCCATATACAGCAGGCTTGCGGGCTATGAAGATACGAATGACGCCGAACGTTTGGCTGTCGATCCTGCCATGCCGATTGGCGTGTCTGGGGCCTTTGGGGCAGGTTCATTGGTCGTGTCGATGGCCAGACGCGTTGAAATGGCTGTCCCTATCGGGTATCATTGAGAATGTGGTGTGCAGGAGCACCGATTATGACGTCAAATGGGAAATCTCAGATATACGCAGTTCTGAAGGGAGGTGGCAACCAAATGAAGCCATCCGACATCTTCGGTATCGTGGTGCGCACGATGGGCCTCATTTTGGTCCTCGTGGCGCTGGGCTCTTCCATCCCAGCTATGGTCCAGCCAGTCCTGCTCTTCTTTGAGATTCCGGTATTGCTCCTCGGCCTCTGGCTTCTTCGTGGCGGGAAAGCTGTTGTGTCGTTCGCGTACCCCGAAGAACTGGAACATGACGGATAAGCAATTTGGCAATATCCCACCCGTCGCGACACGTGCGAGGAGGTAGGTATACAGTTCGTATTGCGTTATCCTTATGATTCTGGCCCTTCTTCCCTGGTGTTTGTAACCAGAGCTTGTGTGTTGGGTCAACCCTACGTCCGCCATCGGCTATTTCGAGCGCTTGGCTCGTGCAGGGTCGTAGTCGGGGTTGAGGGACATCTCCCGGGCGCCAACGTCGTATCGCCACAGGTCGAGCATGCGGCGCATCTGTTCGGCCTTGGCCGGCATCTTTCTCGCCAGGTTGTTTTTCTCGCCGAGGTCATCCTTCAGGTTGTAGAGTTCGAGCGTGTTGCCGGGGCCGGGGATGCTTGGGTCGTACCACTCGATGAGCTTGAAATCGCCCGCGCGGACGGCGCCGCATGGGCCAATGCTGCTGCCGTGGTAGTGCGGATAGTGCCAGTAGATGGCAGGGCGGTGCAGAGTGCCTTCCTGTCGCAGTAGCGGCAGCAGGCTGACGCCGTCGATGGGGTCGGTTTCGATGTCCGTCGCACCGAAGATGTCACGGAACGTGGGGAAGAAGTCCGTGCTGATGACGGGCTCGTCGCAAGTGGCGCCAGGGCGGGTCACGCCGGGCCAGCGGACGATGAGCGGGACGCGGATGCCGCCTTCGTAGAGGTTCGCCTTGCCGCTGCGCAGCGGGGTTTGTCGGGCGTCGGATGCGAGCCCGCCGTTGTCGGAGAAGAAGATCACGATCGTGTTGTCCGTGAGCTTGAGTTCATCGAGCTTCGCAAGGATTCGGCCGACGCTCGCATCCAGTTCCTCCATCATGGCGGCGATGATGGGATTGTTCTCAGGTCGGTCCGCCCCGCGCTTGGCCTTGTACTTGGCGACGAGGCGCGATTTGCCTTTCAGCGGGTTGTGGATGCTGTTGTGCGTGACATAGAGAAAGAACGGCCTGTCCCGGTTCTTTTCCAGGAAGGCCAGCGAACGCTCGGTGATCGCCTCGACGTTGTGCGCGTCGGTCTCGGGGTCCTGCCTGGACGAGGGCTTGTAGGTGACGAGCGTTTCATCGAATCCCTGCTTGTCGGGATTGTAGGGCAGGCTCTCCGGCGGTTGCTTGGCGACGCTCAGATGCCACTTGCCGAAGCCGGCCGTAGCGAAGCCCCGGCTCTTGAATAGCTCACCGAGCGTGACTTCCTCCAGGGGCAGGAATTTCTGCCAGTCGGGCTGGGTCATCCTTTCGTATGGGAAGTTGCCGCCCGCGATGAAATCGGTCAGGTGCAGTCGGGCGGGGTATTTGCCCGTCATGATGCTGGCCCGGGTCGGGGAGCACACGGGACACGCAGCATACGCATCCGTGAACCGCATCCCCTGGGTCGCCAGCCGGTCGATGTTCGGCGTCTCGTAGAAATCGCTGCCGTAGCAGCCCACCTGCGCCCACCCCAGGTCGTCGGCCAGGATGAACACCACGTCCGGTTTGCTCGTTGCCGGTCTGCCAGGGTGTGGCTGTGCTGCAGCGAGCACCGCCTTGTCGAACCTGGATGATAGAAAAGCAGCTACCCCAAGGCCCGCGGATTGGACGAATCGCCGACGATTCATGGCTGGCTCCTTGTCACTGCGAAAGCGTTTGCGTGCAGAACAGGATAAGCGATTCATCCACGAAAGTTAAGCGTCGTTCGTTCCGGCCCTTGCACTGGCTACGTCAAGCGGCGTGTCTCTGGTTTCATCGACGGTTCTATTCTCGCGGATGGCTCGCCTTTTCGAAGGCGAAGCCGTGGCCGCTGGCGTCGACGCGGATGGTGTCGCCGTCGGTGAACTTGCCGGCGAGCAACTCCATGGCGAGCGGGTTCTCCAGCCGCTGCTGGATCGTTCGCTTGAGCGGGCGGGCGCCGTAGACCGGGTCGTAGCCCTCGTCCATGATGAGGTCCTTGGCCGCGTCGGTGAATTCGAGCTGCATCTTGCGATCCTTCAGCCGGTCGGCCAGGTAGCCGAGCTGGATGTCTACGATTCGCTTGAGGTGGTCCTTCGTGAGCATGTGAAAGACGATCACCTCGTCGATGCGGTTGAGGAACTCGGGCTTGAAGACCTGCTTGAGCACGTCCTTGACGTGCGCCTCGATTTCCCAGTCGGCGCCCTGCTCTTCCGTGAGCTTCTGGATCTGCTGGCTGGCGATGTTGCTCGTCATGATGATGACGGTGTTCTTGAAGTCCACGGTGCGGCCCTTGCCATCGGTGAGCCGGCCGTCGTCGAAGACTTGCAGCAGGACGTTGAAGACGTCCGGGTGCGCCTTTTCGATCTCGTCGAGGAGGATGACAGAATATGGTTTACGCCGGACGGTCTCCGTCAGTCGGCCGCCTTCCTCATAGCCGACGTAGCCGGGAGGGGCGCCGATCAGCCGTGCCACGGAGTGCGGTTCCATGAATTCGCTCATGTCGATGCGGACCATTGCGTTCGGATCGTTGAACAGGAAGTCCGCCAGGGCTTTCGACAGCTCGGTCTTGCCCACGCCGGTCGGCCCGAGGAACAGGAACGTTCCAATCGGCCGGTTCGGGTCCGAGAGGCCCGAGCGGCTGCGGCGAACCGCGTTGGACAGCGCGGAGACCGCCTCGTCCTGTCCGACGACGCGATGCCGGATGCGCTCCTCCATCTGCATGAGTCGCTCGCGCTCGCCCGTGAGCAGTCGCGATACGGGAATGCTGGTCCACTTTGCGACGACCTGCGCGATGTGCTCCTCCGTTACTTCGTTGTGCAGCATCTTGGCCTTTTCGGAGCCGGCGAACTGCTCTTCCTTCTCCTGCAACTCCTTCTTCAGATTGGTGATCGTCTCGTATTTCAGCCGTGCGGCCCGCTCCAACTCGCCGCGACGCTGGGCGTCCTCGAACTGCATCTGGGCCTCTTCGATCTGCTGTCTGAGGGCCTTGATCTGATCGATGCCGCCTCTCTCAGCTTCCCACTGCACGGTCAGCTCCCGGTCCGTCTCCTGCAAGTCGGCCAACTGTTTCTCGGTCTTCTTGAGTCGCTCCTGGCTGGCCGGGTCGCTTTCCTTCTTCAGCGCCTCGCGTTCGATCTGAAGCTGAATGATCTTGCGCCGAATGTCATCGAGTTCCGCGGGGAGCGAATCGTTCTCGATTCGCAGCTTCGAGGCCGCCTCATCGATCAGGTCAATGGCCTTATCCGGCAGCCAGCGGTCCGTGATGTAGCGATTGGAGAGCGTTGCCGACGCGACAAGGGCCGCATCGGTGATTCGGACGCCGTGATGGGTATCATACCGGTTCTTGAGGCCGCGAAGGATCGCGATCGTTTCTTCAACGCTCGGCGGATCGACCAGAATCGGCTGGAAGCGACGTTCGAGGGCCGCGTCCCTCTCAACATGCTTGCGGTATTCGTCGATGGTCGTGGCGCCGATGCAGCGCAGCTCACCCCGCGCGAGCGAGGGTTTGAGCAGGTTGCCCGCATCGACGGCGCCTTCGGCCTTGCCGGCGCCGACGACCGTGTGCAGCTCGTCGATGAACAGGATGATCTGTCCCTCGGCGGCAATGACCTCTTTGAGCACGGCCTTGAGCCGGTCCTCGAACTCGCCGCGGAACTTCGTGCCCGCGATCAGCGAGCCCATGTCGAGCGCGATCACGCGTTTGTTCTTCAAGCCGGCCGGCACGTCGCCTGCGACGATCCGCTGGGCTAGTCCTTCGACGATGGCTGTCTTGCCGACGCCCGGCTCGCCGATCAGGACGGGGTTGTTCTTCGTGCGTCGGTTGAGGACCTGCATGCACCGCCGAATCTCTTCATCCCGTCCGATCACCGGATCGAGCTTGCCCTTGCGGGCCATCTCCAGCAGGTCGATGCCATAGCGTTCGAGAGCCTTGTACTTCTCTTCTGGATTCTGATCGGTCACCTTGGCCCCCCCGCGAATATCCTTCAGTGCATCCTGCACCTTCTCCGGCGTCACCGAATTCAGGCTCAGGATCTCCTTCGCATCGCTCCTGACGGCGGCCAGCGACAGGAGCATGTGTTCGGCGCTGAGGTACTCGTCGCCCATCTTGTCGGCACGGTTTTGTGCATCGAGGACGATCTGATTCAATGCCGGATCGGGCATGAGCTGGCCGGTGCTGGTGCCTTGGGCCAGCCGATTCAACTCCGCTTCCGTCATCTCTTTTATGCGACTGACGTTGGCGCCGATCTTCTTCAGGGCCATCTCGGTCACGCCGCCCTCATCGCTCAACAGCGCGCTGAGCAAGTGCAGCGGCGACAGGACCGTGTTCGATTTGGCCATCGCGATCTGCTGGGCCGTCGCCAGTGCTTCCTGTGCCTTCAACGTGAATTTGTCGAATTTCATTCTCTATACCTTGTTTTCTTCTGTGTCTTTCCATGCGGTTGCCCGCCTGCGCTTCTCTGAGACATGCAAAAGGCGTGCCGGAACGAACGGAATCCATAACCCCTTTCCCTATAAGCGTTTATGTTCTTGTCGGAATCGGGAAGGCAGTGCCAATCTGGCAGGCTTGCCTGTGGCCTCTGCCGCCGGAACGGCCCGTCCACAAGCTTGGGCTCTCCGGGCGTGCAAAACCGGATGAGCCTGGGATATGGGCCAAGTCTGACCTGCGGCGGCTGCCGCTCAAGAGGGTGAGAGTCTGTCGGCGATTGGATTCGCGTCGGCCGTCCGGGGTGTCAGTTGAGCCAGAGGGCGATCACGGCGATGCAGGTCGCCATGACCTTCGGCGCACCTGCCTGAGCAACGGGCTTGCCAGCGGCATGAGCGAGCATGATGTCGTCGTCTTGGCCGGGCATTCGAGCTTCTCGACGACCCATGAGTCTTGGCCGTTCGCTGGGATATCGTGGATAGGGTCCACCAGGCCGCCAATTCTTGGCGTGCACTTGTCGCGCGCCCCGGATTTGGGCCGCAGGGAGTTGACAATCAATCAGAGAAGTTGTTGAATAGCAGGGACTTACAGTCGATACGCCCGTAGCTCAGTTGGATAGAGCAACGGATTTCTAATCCGTAGGTCGGAGGTTCGAGTCCTCCCGGGCGTGTTTCGTAACTCGTTTTCTGAAAAACGACTTCTGTTTGCAGTCTTTTCACCTGACCCTGAAATTGGCCCAAGTGGGTCAAAAGTGGGTCAGTCAGGTTGCACCCAAGGATTCGCGAGTTGATCACGCGAGCCCTATCCATATCATCTTGTCGGACGACCAGATAGTGCTTTTGTGTCGTCTTGATGTCGCTGTGTCCGGCGAGTTTCTGGACCACATGAACCGGCAATTCGCTTGCCCAGTTTGTGATGCAGGATCGGCGAAGGTCGTGTAACGTGCAATGCGGGACGCGTGCCTTTCTTCGAAAAGCCCGAATGGCGCGATCGATGTTGTTGACAAGGGCCTGATCCTCTGCCCATCGCCCTTCGCGACGTTTTCGAAGGATGTGCAACCATCGTTGCTTCGGTAGGAATACATACGGGCATTCTTCCTCCACCTCGGCCTGCATGTCCACCAGAAGCTGTATGACCTCCTGCGGCGCCGGAATCAGCCGACACTCGTGATCCTTTGGCTCCCATGCCAGGAGTTGGTCCGTCTTGTCCTTGGGGATCACGTGTATTTCGTGGGCCTCGAAATCAACATCCTTCCAGGTCAGATTCAAGATCTCACCTCGTCGCAACCCAGTCCCATAGGCCACTGCCATCAGAGCTTCCCACCAGGTGTTCCCTGCTACACTGGCCAAGGCCTTATACTCTCTCGGTGAGATGTAGCGTTTAGGCTTCTCCGTCATCTTCCGAGGCTTGACGCTTCTGAAGGGATTGCCCCCCTCAGGCAAGTAACCCCGCGGATCAATGGCCAGATTGAAGACCCGCTTGAGCGTTCGGATATCCTTGTTGACCGTCGCTGCGGCGAGACCGCACTTCAGGCGAGAGGCCACAAAGGATTCGGCGTGGCGAGGGGAAATGCTTTGAAGCTTGATCTGTCCACCCACGTGGTTCATGAAGAACCTCGATGCTCGTACCTGATCCTGCAACGTTCTCCGGGCCACTTGGCCTTGCATGACCTGGATATGTTCCGCGATAAAATCCTCAAGGGTGATTCGCCGCATGGGCTCTGTCTTGCCCCATCGTACTTCCTGCTGTGTCTTCTCTGTAAAACGTTCTGCCTCCTTTCTCGTCTTGAAACTCCGACTGTACCTGGTCCCATCAGTTCCGAACCAACGTACGGCCCACCGAAACGGCCTCTTTCTGGGCCACTGCTCCCTTGACAATTGCCGACCCTGTTCGTCTCTTGGGACCAGACCATGATACTTCCTATAGACACTGACTTTTTCAGTCGCCATGATTCAACCTCCTGGCCCCGCAGGGCCGATGGCCATCACAGACGACTGACCCAGCGAGGCAATATACATCGTCTGTTCAGAGGGCGCAATCATGAAATCCTGAGGAAAGATAGATCTTTCAGTTATTTCCCATCTTCTGTTTTGTTTCTCAAGAAGGTCTCCAATTCCTCTCTGAGGTACCACACCCGGCGAGCGTATTTCGTTGCTCTTAGCTGGCCTTTGTCTCGCCAATAGTCCAGCGTTCGGCAGGCGCTCATCGGTGTGTGGCCGGTCTGATCCAATCGCAGAAACATTGCCGCTTCTGCGGGCGTCATCAGGTCGGGAAAGACGCTCGGTCTCTCCGGCCAGTCATTGCCAATGTCTGTCTTCTTCATTTCGTGCCGCAGTCCAGTGTGCGTTAGATCGACCTCCTTTGGGCCTCTATCCTCAAAGCGGTTATCTCATCGCGCAGGTTTCACGCCACTTCTGTTGGCCGTC
>CBFDBY010000051.1:0-40055 GCA_965603165.1 uncultured Phycisphaerae bacterium | reverse complement strand
GTTCATACGATTACGCCGACCCTAGGTTCAATAAATTATGCTCCAATTAGTAAGAAACGTGGCCATGGGCTTTGACCGGGCCGAGATGCGAGACGTCCATGTTGTCAAGGACCGCGAGGATTATCTGAGCAAGCGGCACATGGGCGTGTGGAACCTCGATAAGAACGAGTTGGCCTGTCTGGCTCCCAAGAGCTACATGGTGATCCAGCATCGGCATGCGGTAGAGTGCCTGATCGAGGCACTGTCGAGCTTGGGGATCAGGGCCGATGCCCAGGTGAAGCATTCCAGGCATGGGATCCAGATCGATTTCGACTTTCCGGACTCGAAACTGGAGCTGACCGAGGTGGGAGAGAGCTTCACTACGGGGATTCGGGTCGTGTCGGACTACAGCCAGGTGGCGGGCTTGGTGATCGCCGCTCGGATCACGAGACTGGCATGCTCCAACGGCATGATCGTCAACGACATCGTTAGGCCGCAGCGGATCAAGTACACCGAGCAATTGCAGGTCACCGTCGAGGGCCTCATCGACAAGATCATCAAGGACGTGATCACCAATGACGAGAAGCTGGCCAGTATGGTCAGCATTTCCCCCGGCGCCCCCACCCCTTTCCCTGATTCCCATCGGCGAGTGGCGACAAAAAGCGAAAGGTTTTTATAGTAGAACCTCTTACCACTTCACAGGAGGTACGTTTTCACGTGGTCCAATGCACAGCGGCAATCGAATCCAACAGCGAAATGAGAACCCGAACTACGTGGCATATTTCTATGATTCTGGAATCATCCAGCGATACCTGGCCGGCAAGAGTCAGACGCTCAGTAACCTGAACAATCGGCCCAGCGGAGTCTACGATTTCTCATCCGATCTGGTCGGTCAGCCAGGCTCACGCCGCGCATCGACCGTAGAGCAGATCATCGCTCACGGTTACCTGGCCGTTCCTCGCAGCGATCCAGTCGAGGCCATCTTGTCTGACAGGAGGGACACCTCCTGGCTGGGCCTCGATGACGTCATCAGCCAGATCCGGCGGCGATATGAGTTGTACCATCGGAACATGTATGAGCTCGATATAGCCAAATGTGCTGCGAAGAACCGTTTCCATTACCATGAAGCATACCACGGGCCTGCAGATAGCCGGGTCGCATATTCTGTGAACAAGCGGCTGGATGGCATCTACCATGACCAACGAGCTGAACGTGTGAACTTGTGGCGGGACGTCTCTAAGCTGCGGCTGGAGTTGCCGGAAAGGGCGCAGCAATACGTAACGGCCTATCGAAAGCTGTCGATCCTTGAGGACGAAGGGGCTCAGTATGTGCCCCCCCGATCCCATGATCTGTGCAAGATGATATCCCCTGTCTTGCCCTCGATCAAGCAATGGCGAGGTGGCTGGGGATTCCCTTGCATGGTGCCACCATCGGGGGTATAATGATGGTGTTCCGTTTGTATGCCGTCCAACTACGGGCCTTGGTCTCGCTAACTCTATCCCTCAATCGGCCCGGACGGCGGGCCGGGTGCTGTTAGGTCTTAGCTTCCTCCAAAAAACGCCGGCACCCGGCGTTTGCGCCAGCGTCCGCTCCCAAAAGCATTTGAAGCGGCGGTCGGCGTGGAGTACGAAATTGCGGCGAGTCAGGACAAGCACGTGCTGTAAATGCGCCTCCGCGCGTCACTTACAGCAATCTGAAGAACTCCCCCGAAAAAGCCCTTGCGCCCTGCCCAGAATCGCGCTAACCTGAATGCGGACTGATTGTCGCAACTGGAAAGGGTATGAAATGAGTCTGACGATTCGAAAAGTCATTGTGTTGGGATTGATTGGCTCAATCCTCCTGTTGGGCAACATCTTGCTGGTGGCGAACTGGCTGGCGGAGCTCGGTGTTGTGAATTGGGCCCGGGGTGTTCGGGCGGACTATCTGACCGGGACGGCAGTCACGATCATCGTGGTGCTGTTGATCCTCCTGGTCTGCCCGAAAGCTGGTACCCTGGTCCGGCGGTGCCCGGTGTGTGATCATGTGCTGGTGGGCAGGGGCAAGTATTGCGGGGAGTGTGGAAGCAAGGTATAAGTCTTGGCTGAATGACCTGTGTCGACGCTCTCGATGACCAGAGGAGCTATTCGCATGAACAAAGGAAGGCAGCGACTGAACCGCCGTGAGTTTCTGAAGCAGGCAACTCGAGCTTCCGTCTTTGCCCTTGGGGTGACTGGCCCGCGAAGTCTGTTGGCAGCGACTCAGCCCAATCCCTCCGCAGCAATTCAGATCGGCATCCTGCTGGGCACGTTCGGAACTGGCACCCTGGAGGCACGCTTGGACGCTGTCAAGGCCTGTGGTCTTGATTGTGCGCAAGTGAGCCTGGCCTGCACCGGCCTGTCTGACATGCCCGATGCGATCCCGGTGGAAATGTCCAGTCGGATTCGCCGCGAGGCGGCCGCCCGGGGGATCACGATTGCGTCCGTGCAGGGCACCTTCAACATGAGCCACCCCGACCCCGAGCATCGGCGGGTAGGCCTGCGGCGGCTGCGAGTCATCGCCGAGGCCTGCCCGCAGTTGGGCACCTCGAAGATTCACTTGTGCACCGGCACGCGTGACCGCGGCAGCATGTGGCGCCGTCACCCGGACAACGATTCGCCGGAGGCGTGGCGCGACATGGCCGCCTGCGTACGCGAGGCAACGGAGATCGCCCGGCAGACACGCGTGGTCTTGGCCTTTGAACCCGAGGTGAACAACGTCGTGGACTCGGCCCAGAAGGCGCGGCGACTGCTGGACGAGATTGCGTCCCCATACCTGAAAGTCACGATTGACCCGGCGAACCTGTTCCATGCCGGCGAATTGCCGCGGATGGGCGAGATCCTCGACGAGGCGTTTGCCCTGGTGGGCAAGGATATCGTTCTGGCACACGCCAAGGACCTTGACCACGATGGCGATGCGGGTCACCTCGCGGCCGGTCAAGGCAAGCTGGACTATGATCGCTATCTTTCCTTGCTGCACAGGTATCGGTTCCAAGGAGCGCTCCTGCTTCACGGGTTGAGCGTGGCGCAGGTCCCCGGCTGCGTGGCGTTCTTGCGGCAGAAGCTGGCCGGTCTGCCGTCGTTACCTTCCGGGAACTGACCGATCGGCCCCAAGCGTGCACTACGCGGGCGGCAAAACGCAGACCAACGGACGACCAAGCCGTGTGTCGCGGTTCAGGATATGCATGTGCCAGGGTCGTCCTATCGGCGCTTGACAGGTACACGTGGTATCGAGACTGGATGTACCTGTCGAGCGGCTATCGGGTCACTCTACAAAGGCAGAATTCGCCGCCGACGCGGCCCGAAACAGATGGCCGCAATTCAGCCCCTCTGCAATGCAGCCTCGTCAATTCACATCATTTATGGTCTCACCCCAAGCAGTCTGCTTCTTCAGGATCTCGCGGTAGAGTTCTGGGCGTCGCTGCTGGTAATTCCTGCTGTGCTTTCTGATATGACGCAGCCGCTTCAAATCGACCGTGGTGCTGATAAGAAGACGTTGATCGGGTCGCTGGAGCGGATTCAGCGGACGGTGGCGGCGTGAGAGGTGCGAGCATTCTGGGGTAGACGAACGTCCATCATGTGCTGCTGAACCGCCGCTGGGTCTCAGGATCTAAGGTGTCCAGGCGGATTGTCCATCGCTGGCGGTTGGTCGGATCTTGCCGGAGCTGATAGACGCCTTTCCCGGCCAGCTGACTCAGGGCATAGTAGCTGTCGAGGCCGAGAGCCTCTCTGATCTCCGCCTTCTTCATAGGCTTTGACCATTGGCCATTTCGTGGGCCGGCCAGACTGTCAGGGTAATTCGAGGGCAGCTGGCCTCGGCATCGTTCCTCAAGGAGGATTAGGTCCTCAAGCCTGTTCTTTGTGGGCTGGAAGGGCAGACCGCCCAAGGAAAGATACTGCCGGTAGTAGAAGCCAAATGCTCTGGCGGTTTCGGCCTGGATCCATTCGTGTGTGCCGGCATTCTCCAGCCGGAGAAAGGACCGGTGTATTTGGCCCGCGAGTTCTTCAAGACTCTTTGCCTCGGATTCAGGCCGTATGCCATCTGTCGTGGGTTTCATCTGTTGGCCCGTTCTGGGGCCCGACCAGCCGTGACACGGTCATCTATATGCTCACTGTTCACTCCCTGCCTCATCAACCTCCCGGGCTTGAACACCACCCTGTGCCGAGCTGGCACCTCGATCTTCTCCAGGGTTTTGGGATTCTGCGCGGTCCTGGCGGGGGAAGTCCTCGTTTCAAAGACGCCGAAGTCCCGGAACTCCAGACGGTTGCCTTCAGCAAGTTCACAGATGATTTCGTTGAAGAATTCCTGCACCACAGCCTTCACGTGGACGTGGGTGCATCCGGCGTCTTCGGCGATGCGGTTGATTAGGTCTTTTCTCGTCGTTGCCATGACAGGGCCTCCGGACCGGCTGCAATTATTCACGGGCGTCGGTCAGGGTATCAAGTCTACTGGAAGACGACAGCGCGGGCAAATGGATTGTCCAGCCGGAGGGCTTCCCGTGGTAAAATGCGGCTCTGATGTCTCATGCTGGAAGAAGGAATCTACATTACGGTCTTCGACTTGTCGGAGCGGTGTCGGACCCAGGCGGGCAAACTGGGCTGTTTCTGGTTTGGGCTGGGCGTCTACTTCCATGTCGGCAGTGCTCAATGGAATCTCACCGCACGGCCGTAGCGGTATTCCAGCAAGGATAGGCTGCGGCACTGACGTATTGACGACCTGATGCCTCCCATCCTAGGCCCGGACTCGCTCGCAGCAAGACAGACCATTAGAAACACGTATTCTGATCGTTTTTTTCGCGCAATGGTGAACCGCGCGATCCACTCCAGAGACTCTGGTGGATAGAATGGTTGACCGCCGCGAACAAATCGTTGATGAGCTGCTGGTCATGGACGCTCAGAACGGCCGGGCAAAGGCCATGGAGCTTCTGGCCTCACGCTGGCAGGAACGGCTCTGGCGCTATGCCTGGCGTCTCACCGGAGATACCGAGGCGGCCTGGGACGTAACACAGGAAGCCTGGCTCGGTATCGTCCGAGGGATCATGCGTCTCAACGATCCAGCGAGATTTCGGCCCTAGGTCTTCCGCATCGTGACCAACAAGGCCAACGACTGGATCAGGGAGAATACCCGTGCTCGACGAGCACCGAAACAGCCACGTGGCAACGTCCGTCAACAGGACAAAGAGATGACCGACGATCTGTACAGAATTCTGCAGTATCTGCCAGAGCAGAGTCGAACAGTCCTGACGCTTCATTATCTTGAAGAGTTCGCGCTACCTGCAGGATTCTCACTGACTGAAGGACGTAGCCTATGACATTTGCAGGGACGAATCCTCTGTCTTCTCGTTTGGCTCTGCTCCTCACGCTGGCGGCCGCATCGGTTTCCCGGCAGTCCATTCCAGGCGGCGTGGTATTTGAGAACTTTGAGATGCGCGAGCGCTTCCGCGAGGCCAGCGGTTTGTCTTCGGGGTCACACGAAAGAGCCCCCAGGAGCTGGGCTTTGCGACGCCACTGCAATAACACTCTTTTAGGATACCTGTGGTAGGGGTAAGACTACGAGAGCGGCTTGTCGGGACGGTCTTTGCCTCCTCCAGCAGGGTCTTCGGTCTGTGGCACCGAATATGGATCTCTTGCCTCGGTCCACAGGTTCAACTCATCGCGCTTGCGCGTAACCTTATACTCACCGATGAGTCTCTGGTCGTCCGCGAATAGGGTGCGCTTGCGATGGGCGAGCTCTGTCACCAAGCTTGCGAGAACAGGGTCAACAGCCATCGGTTCTTTGAGCTTTGCCATGTAGTAGTCGTTGCCATGGATATCGTCAAGGACCATGCCGTTCCACACGACGTATGCAATCGCAAGCACTTTTTCGATGCTCGCTTCCGTCACATCGTCTGGCATGATCGCCGTGAGCGGCGAGGCGAAATCCAAAAAGGTCTCGGAGATCTTCCGGTTGGGATATGTCGCTTGCTTCTTGTTCACCAGTTTTTCTCTATTATGACTGTGGCCCTTGAGGACCCAATACGGCCCTCAAAGACACAATGGGCGATGGTGAGTTCGGCGGGCAACGGCCCCCGAGAAACTCAGCCGGCATCGCGTCTACCTTGGAGCGGGGGCTGATCACCTACCCAGATCCGGAAACTCGGCACTCGTGCATACTCCACAGAAGTACTCCGCACCCCGGGTGGAATATCCACCTTCGCTGAGGACAATCACCGCCCCACATCGCGAGCAGTGCGTGGGTTTGTACGTGGGCGGATTCTTGAGCTTCTCAAAGTTGTACTCATTCGTCCCGTAGTAGACGTACGTTTCGATCTCATGCACAAAGTCCTCGCGGCACTTCGGACAGGTCTTCCAGTCGCCTGCATGGCCCTCATTGTAGTGATAGCCGCAGAGCGTGTATCGGCTATGGTTCCTATAGCAGCTATTGCGGGCGTATGAGAACAGACGGTAGTTTTCCTCATCGTCGCAGATCCACTGATCGCAACATTCTGTCTTCGTCAGCTTATCTGCCTTGCCGCACAGGCCACATCGCGGCTGGTCAGCACCGGTCTGGCCCCTCGCCGCCCTCTTGAGTGCTTTCAGTTTCTTGCTCATAGGTTCCCTCGAGTTGTTCCTATAGATGTTACAGAGTCGCCAGAAAACGATCGAAGGCTTGCTTGCCTTTGCGACAGGCGTCGTAAGGGTCGGGGATTTCCCAGGCATCGATGTCCATCCATCCGCGGAAGCCCCCTCGCCACACGGTGGCCAGCGATGCTTCCACATCGATGTGTCCATCGCCACATGGCAGGTGTTTCGACGTGCCGCCGTCGCGGCGCGTGCCGTCGGTGTCGGTGAATTGGACGTAGCCGACGTTCCGGACACCGATCCGTTCCAGCATCTCATGGGGCCGCCCGGTGGATCCACTCATGAGGTCGAAATGGCTGGGGTCATAGATGATCTTGAGGGAAGGGTGGTCCGCGGCCTGGAGGATCCTCCGAAGATGTTCCTCGGTGTTGAAGACAAACACCGGCTCGATCTCGAAGGCTGGGATCAGCCCCAGATCGCTGGCGCTGCTGGCGGCTTCGCGAAACGAGCGGCCCAGATGTTCGAGTGCTTGATCCAGCGTTTGGCCTCGCAACCCTCCTCCTGGCCACATGCCGATGCAGTCACATCCAATCGCTCGTGAGAAGCGGGCCTGGTCACGAAACTCTTCCTGCCATCGCTTCCTCTCGGCCTCATCGGGAGAGAACGCGCCACTGGCGCCGGTCTGGATCGAGAAAACCTGCAGGCCATAGGCATCATAGAGCCGTTTCAACGCGTCGATTCGCTTGGCCTCATCCGGTTTGGGGTAGCCGCCCATCGGCCACGTGGCATGCAACTCGATGCCATGAAAACCCATCTGAGCCGCAAAATCGAGCACCTCCCAAATGGGAAATGTCTTGTTGTACTTCCTGGATGAAGAGGCAAAGCCATTAAGACCGAACGCTGTTCGCCATGCAGCGGCTTCGGTCTGTTCAACAGAGGACCTTGCCGAAGCGAGGACAGCGGCTCCCATAGTCTTCAGTGCGTCGCGTCGTTGCATCTTGGTTCCTCCCTGGCTATGACGCTACCTATGGCCGCCGCTGGCATCACCGATGTTGATCCTGATTGTCAGCGGGTTGCGCGAAGGTGACCCGAAAGCCATCCGTAGCATCAAGACCAATTGTATTAGGTATCCGGTTGGCTGGCAACAGGAGCTTGCAGCTCCCCGAGAAAAGCGTCATGATAACGTCTGAGTCATGGCTAAGGACCTGGGCGCATTGCACTACGGAGAACTCACCATGGAACAAGACTCTCACACCTCCAATTCGATCCAGCGCATGTCCTCGCGTCGGGAGGTTTTGAAGTGGAGCGGAGAGATGGCTGCCGTATCCACGTTGGCAGGCGTTGACCTCCCTGCGATGTATGCAGGGGAGGACAATGCCATTCGGCTGGCCCTTATTGGCTGTGGCGGGCGTGGTTGTGGGGCAGCGGGGAATGCATTTGACTCACCGAATGGCCCGGTCAGACTGGTGGCGATGGCCGACTTCTTTGAGAATCGGCTGACCAATGCCCACAAGGTCCTGAGCGAGCAGTATGACACGCGGATGGATGTGCCAGCAGAGAGGCGATTCGTTGGCTTCGATGCGTGGCGAAAGGCGATTGACTATCTGCGTCCGGGCGATGTGGCGATGTTGACGGGGTACGCGGGCTTCCGGCCGCAGCAACTGGAGTACGCGGTCCAAAAGGGCATCAACGTATTCATGGAGAAGTCCTTCGCGACCGATCCGCCGGCGGTGCGGCGGGTGATCAAGGCGGGAGAGGCCGCCCAGAAGAAGAACCTCAAGATCGCGGCCGGATTGCAGTGCCGTCATTCACGAAATCGGCAGGAGCTGATCAGACGTATGCGCGATGGCCAGCTTGGCGACATTGAACTCATCCGTGCCTATCGGATGCAGCCGTGCTCGCCGTTGGGCCCGCGGCCGACGGCCGTCAAAGACTTGCATTGGCAGATTCGCAATTTCACTCATTTCCTCTGGGTCTCGGGTGGGCTGTTTGCGGAGATGAACATTCATCAGATTGACGAGATCTGCTGGATCAAGGATGCCTGGCCGGTGTCCGCACACGGCATCTGCGGGCGGGCGGCCAACAGCACCGACTGCGGCCAGAACTTGGATTCGTTCACGATTGAGTGGACATTCCCCGATGGCACCAAGGCGTTCGACGTGGTCCGCTGGCTGCCGAATTGCCACACCGAATTCGCCACCTACATTCATGGGACGAGATGTGCAGCACAGTTCTCCGGTAGTAACCATGAAGGGACGGTGCACACCTACAAGGACCAGTGCTGCAGCAGCGACAACATCTCCTGGCGAGCACCCAAGGAGCCCATCACACCCTGGCAGGCGGAATGGGATGTGCTGCTCGACGCGATCCGTCACGACCATCCGCACAATGAGGCCAAGCGGGCCGCTCTGTCCAATCTTGCCGACATCATGGGCCGGGCCGCGGCCCACTCCGGGAAGATCATCACGTGGGAGGAGGCGATGGCCTCCAGCTTCCGATTCTGTCCGGATGTTGATCGCCTGACCGATGACAGTGCTCCACCGATCCGGGCGGATAACCAAGGGCGTTACCCGGTGCCAGTTCCCGGGCAGTGGACGGAGATTTGAAGACGTGCTCGTCTTCGAAGGGGATCGGCACTTGCTGAGCCCTACCTCGGTACGACGACCCTGATACGGGAGAGTCGGACTTGCCTCCTGGGCATATGTCTCACGGCTTGCAGAGGTCGCTGAATTGGACTTCAGACGAGCGGTCAGCGTGTCCTCTGCTGCGTGGTGAGCCCGGTTCAGGGAGATGGACCGCTGGCACGGTCCAGGAGTAATGGGATGGAATTCCTAGTTGATTGCCGGGGGCACCGTACTGGTTGTCCGATTGCCCCTATGGCGAAACGGCCCTCTGTATTGCCATGGTACAGCCCCCTACCATGGATTGTCCGAGTTACATCCAGGTCATGCCGGTTGTGTTCGGCCTCAACTGCCCTCTTGGAAGGGGAGCCCGGCTTGCGCACGAAACTCGTCTTCACACTTCTGCCAGAACGCCGCCATCTGGGCCACTTTGTCCGGATATTTGTCTGCAAGGTTCTTTGATTCGCAGCGATCTGTTCTCAGGTTGTAGAGTTCCCATGGGCCCTTGCCACCCTTAGCTACCAGCTTCCAGTCTCCGACCCGAATCGCCCGATTGCTCATGTGGTGAAAATAGAGGAACTCATGAGCGATTGCGTCGTTCTTCGTGAAGGCCGGCACGAGGCTCTTGCCCGGAAGGGGCGGCGCGGTCTTGTTATTCCATACTGGCGAAAAACTGCTGCCTCCTGCCAGATCCAGGATAGTTGGCAGAACGTCGATGAAATGACATGGATCATGACGTAGCTCACCGCACGCCCGGAGGCCTACGGGCCAATGGACAATCAGAGGCGACGATATCCCGCCCTCGTGTACCCAGGATTTGTGCAGACGAAACGGTGTGTTGGCGGCGCTGGACCATCCGGGCCCGAGGCACAAATAGGAACGTGCCGATCCGGGCGCGGCGGACGGATCATGTTTGTCACCGCGAATAATCTGTTCGGCGCTCGCACCGTTGTCGGAGACAAAAAGGATCAACGTATTATCAAGGGCGTTCATCTGCTCTATCTGATCGAGCACGCGTCCAATCTCGCGGTCCATTCGGTCAATCATTGCTGCGTGAATTGCCATCTTCGTTGCCTGGAACCTCTGCTGTTCCTCGGTCAGGTCCCGCCATGGCACGGCCCGGTCTGCCTCACCCGGCCCGATCATTTCCCGTAGCCTGTCCCTGGAGAAGTTCCAGCCTGGAATCACATCCGGTTCAAGCGGCGCCGCCTCGCAGTCTATCAGCCCTATCTCGCGCTGGCGTTTCCATCGTTGTTCGTGGAGGGTGTCCCATCCCTGGAGGTACCGGTCACGGTATCGGGCGATGTCTTTCTGCAACGCGTGCAAAGGGAAATGGGGCGAAGTAAAGGCCAAGTAGCAATAGAACGGGAGATTGCGATGCTTCGCGGCGTGTTCCTTGAGAAAGTCCGTGGCGTAGCTCGCGATGGCAGTCGTAACATAGAAGTCCGTCTCGTCCTGAATGGGAGCAAGTTTCCGGTCGTCCAGTTCATGGTTCTTCGGCGCAAAGAACCGATCGTGATCATGCAGGACGTAAGAACGGTCAAACCCGCCGTCTGCCACGGGTTTGGGTGCCCCTCGGAGGTGCCACTTGCCGGAGTGATAACAGCGGTATCCAAGAGGCTTGAGATAGTGTGGTGCCACCCGCGTCCAGGCTGGCAATCGCCCTTGAGGCGGGTCCATACGGACCTGTTGTGGGTAGTACCCTGTCAGGAGAGAAGTTCGTGATGGCCAGCACCGGCCTGTGGAGTAACACTGTGTGAACCGGATCCCGTTGGCTGCCAGGCGATCAAGGTTCTGCGTCCTGATCTCACCGCCGTAGCAGCCGGCATCTGAATACCCCATATCGTCAGCCACGATGACCAAGACATTTGGCTTCTGTGCGCCTGCAGATTCAGCGGCCTTGGTAGCTTGACCCTGGGCCGCATATATCAACTCTCCCAGGACAAGAGCAGGCGCCACTGCGACTGTTCGTCTGAGGAATTCACGCCGGACAATACTCGTCTTTGTCATCTTGCTCTGGCCTTTCGTAGTCTGATCAGGGGACATTCGTTAGTCCCAGGACTCCGACTCTAATCTAACGCAGTTGGTGCGTACGTTCCAGAACCGTTATCGCCTCAAGAGCGCCGCGTAGTCTCTGCTGCATGGCTCTCGCCGATCTCGAATGGCAACTGGGTTGTGTCGTTGCGTGTGATTGGATAGACTGCCCGTGACGGCATGGACATCGTACCGATGGAATGGCTGTTGTGTGGAGGCCGGATATCATGCATGTGAGCAGACGTGGTTTTGTCCGCGGATTGGGGTTTGGCGGGCTGGTGTTGGGATTGTCCGGGGGCCGGTTGCCCGCTGCCTCGTCCACATCGAGACGCCGGCCGAACATCCTGCTGATTGTGTCCGACGACCAGGGATACCATGACTTGGGCTGCTACGGCAGCACGGAGATCAAGACGCCCAACCTGGATCGAATGGCCTCCGAGGGCGTGAAACTCACCAATTGCTACGTGACTTGGCCTGCGTGCACGCCATCGCGAGGCAGCCTGCTCACGGGCCGATACCCCCAGCGCAACGGGACGTACGACATGTTCCGCAACGACAAGGTCGATAACGACTATCTCTACCCGCCGGGCGAGTACGCCGTATCCTGGGAGATGATTGGCGGGATGGATACTCGCGAGGTGCTGATCCCCAAGGTACTCAGGAACGCAGGGTACGTCAGCGGTATCTTCGGCAAGTGGGACTTGGGGCAATTGCACCGATTCCTGCCGTTGCAGCGGGGGTTCGACGAGTTCTACGGGTTTACCAACACCGGGATCGACTATTGGACCCACGAGCGGTACGGCGTTCCCTCCATGCGGCGGGGCAACACGCACACGACCGAGGATAAGGGCACATATGCCACGGACCTGTTTTGCCGGGAGGCCCTGCGATTCATCCGGGACCATAAGGGCGGGCCCTTTTTCTGCTATGTCCCATTCAACTCGCCGCACGATGCCTCCAACCTCGACAGGCCCCGGCCGGGCGTGCAGGTGCCGACAGACTACCTACGGAAACACTATGGTGACTACGATCCCGAGAACCCCAACACCCGACGGGCCAGACGCAAGCGGTACATGGCGGCCGTGACGGCCATGGATGAGGCGATCGGGAACATGCTGGGCCTCCTGAAACAACATGGTTTGGCGGACAACACACTGGTCGTGTTCCTGTCCGATAACGGCGGCTCCGGCAGTGCCGACAACACGCCCCTGCGAGGCGGCAAATCCCACATGTTCGAAGGAGGCCTGCGTGTGCCCTGCATCGTGCGCTGGCCCGGCGTGCTGGCGGCCGGTGGCACATGCCGGGAGTTCCTGACGTCTCTGGAGATTCTCCCCACGCTGTGCCGGGCGGCGGGAGTGCAGCCGCGGAGCGACGTGGCGCTGGACGGATTCGATATGACGGAAGTCCTGGCCGGGAAGTGCCAATCGCCCCGCAAGGAGATGTTCTGGGAGCGCCGCGGCGACCGGGCGGCCCGGGTCGGCGACTGGAAGTGGGTCGAATCCGCACGTGGATCCGGGCTGTTCGATCTCTCGCAAGACATCGGTGAGCAACACGATCTGTCGCAGCAGAAGCCCGAACTCCTGGAATACGTCAAATCGCGGTTCCAAACATGGAAGCAACGTATGGAAGAGGCCGAGCCGCGAGGACCATTCCGAGACTTCTGAATCGAGGAGGATTCAATCGGTATGAGCAATGCAGCCGAATCCAGGCAGTCCGACAACAGTCACACCGCGAGCACCGCGCGCGCTCACTGTGCTACGATTCTCCTTCTGCTTGGGCCAGCAGTCTTTGGTTTGTCCTCGCGGTCCTTTGCCGCCAGTTCGCGGATTCTCGAAGTGGTCGACATCGAGCCGGTGTGGGCCGGACATCGCGTGGGTTTCTGCCTCCTAACGCATGGTGACCACCAGTTCGCCGCCTACTACGATGCCGACCGACGCATGACGGTGGCGAGCCGCGGGCCGGGCGAGGATCGCTGGGCCATCACAAAGCTCGACTCCACGCTCGGCTGGGACTCACACAACTACGTGACGATGGCCGTCGATCGCAACGGCTGTCTGCATGTCAGCGGCAATATGCACGTCGTGCCACTCGTTTACTTCCGCTCGGACAAGCCGCTCGAAGTGACTTCGCTCCGGCGCGTGCCTGCCATGACCGGTGACGCCGAAAGCCGCGTGACCTACCCCAGGCTCTTCCACACGCTCGATGGCACATTGCTGTTCATGTATCGCGACGGCAGCAGCGGCAACGGGCGGCGCTTGGTGAACCGGTACAGCGAGGCGACACAGGCATGGACTCGGTACCTCGACACGCCGCTGCTCGACGGGACCAGCCGGAGCATGAATGCCTATCCCGCCGGTATCGAGCAGGGGCCCGACGATTTCTTCCATCTGGTCTGGATGTGGCGCGAGACTCCCGACTGCCGCACCAACCTCCACATCTCCTACGCTCGTAGCCGCGACCTGAAGCACTGGGAGACCGCCGGAGGCAAGCCAGTCCCGCTCCCGATTACGCCGGACAATCTCGATGTCGTGGTCGATCCGACGCCCGCCAGCAGTGGCATGATCAACATGGGCTTTGGCATCGGATTCGACCCAGCCAAACGGCCTGTGATCCACTATCACAACTACGACCCCAACGCCAACAGCCAGATCTATCTCGCCCGATGGGAGAACGGGGCCTGGGCCATTCGCCCCGTCAGCCAATGGGAGTATCGCTGGGAATTCCAAGGCGGCGGCTCGATTCTCGCCGAGGTGGTAGGCGGAGCCGTCCAGGTGCTCGAAGATGGGCGGCTCGTGCAGTCCTGGTCGCATGTCAAGTACGGCTCCGGAGCATGGGTGCTCGATCCGGCGACGCTGCAGGTCACAGGCACAACCCGTCTCCCACCTCGCTATCCGGCGCAGTTGGCCAAGCCGCGTACGAAGTTCCCGGGCATCGGCGTACGATGGGCTTCGGATCTGGCCGGGAAGTCAGACCGTGATTGTCGCTACGTCCTGCGATGGGAGTCGCTCGGCTCCAACCGCGACAAACCGCCCGCCGGCCCCATACCCGAGCCAACTATGTTGGCCCTCTACGGTCTCTCGAGAGACCAATGATTGCGATATAGCCGTCTGTGCGTTTGAGGTTGGTGATGTCTGTGGTGTGCTCCGGCGTCGGAAGACAAGGAGTACGTGTGCCTGCCAAGCGCCAATGGGACCGCCTTGGGCGCCTACCTATCCTCTTGCATTGCGACGGCACGGCGCCACTTGTCCACCGTTTCCGTGGCCTCCACTGTACGGCCTTCATTTTTGACAACGATTTCGTAGTCGCCGAGGAAGGCAGAGAGTTCACAAATACCCGAGCCGTCCGTGATACGCTCCTCATCCGTCCACCACCTTTTGAAAACCAACTCCTTCCATATCTTACCGGCGGGCTTGATCGACCAGTCCTTCCGCCAAAGCGCCCCGTTGGGGCGCCAGTGTCGGCCTTCCCAGAAACCCCACAGGACAATGCCGTTGAAAGACGGGTGGCCGAAGGTGATCGTCATCACGTCGCGCAGGTAGTCGGCCTGAAGTTGCTCGTCGTGCGTGTCGATGTCGAACTCGGTAAGCTGGAGTGGGACGCCGAACTTCGCAAACCGATCGTATACCTTTTGGAGTCCGTCGATGGAGCGCAGCGATCCCTCGTTGAAGTGGGCCATGAAGCCGATGCCGTCGGGAGTTACCTCGTTCATACGGTCCCCTCACCTTTGCCAACGGCATCACAAGACAAGGACTGCAACCCGTCTACGTAAAGGTCTGTGTTAGCTTCATTGACCGATGATAGCAGACTGCCCGTTGTGGAGACAAGAGGCAGGGCAAGTGGTGTGGGAGTCGGAATACGTTCATTGAATCCGTTTTACAATTGTCGCCTTCTTCATACACAACGGATAAGACCGAGCTTATGGGACTGGCATTCTTGCGGTAGTGGCAGGTAGTGGGCTTTCGGGTGGCAGGGTGTTTGTATGGGTCAGTTCGGAATCCGGGCCTTTGCATTGACGATTGCTGAAGATTGTCGCGCCGTGCCGGCAATGACATCCCGTTGGAACCTGTCCGGGCGCGCGCAGAGAGCTTCAATTGGCGTTGCGGCCGATGCAGATGAGGTGCTTGAAGCCGCGCAGGAAGACCTGGCCGTCGCTGATCGCCGGCGAGGCGTAGCACTGCTCGCCTAATTCAAATTGCGCGATGCGCTGGAACCGTGGGCCCGGTTCGATCACGTTCACCTGGCCGTCGTCGTTAATGAAGAAGACCCGTCCGCCCACCAGAACGGGGGAGGCGTGATGCCGCCCCAGTTTTTCCTGCCAGAGCACCTTTCCCGTAGCGGCCTCGTAGCAGAAGGCCATGCCGCCCCTGTTGACGCTGAGCAGATAATCGCCGGCGACGATCAGTGAAGGGACGTAGGGCGCTCCTCTGTTGTCGCGCCAGACGATGTGGCTGTTCGTGACGTTGCCGGCGCCGTCGGGCCGGATCGCTAACAGGAATCGCTTGGGCCAACTGCTGCTGATGTAGACCAGTCCGGTCTTTTCGCTATAGACCGGCGTTGCAACGAATTCCTGCGAGGGGCCATCCACGATCCAGAGCTGCTTGCCGGTTTGCGGATCGAAACTGGCGACGCAGCGGTCGCCGCACTGGACCAACTGCATGCGGCCGGCCATCTCGCGGATCAGCGGGGCGCTGTAGCTGATCCCCTTGTTGGTGCGGTTGACGCGCCAGAGTGTCTTGCCGTCGGTGCGGCTCAGGGCGATCAGAAAGGAATCGCCTTTGCTGTCGCCGGCAATGATGACCTTGTCCTCGAACAGGACGGGCTCGTTGCTGAAACCCCACTCGCCGGTGTGCGTGCCCGGCCGGACCAGCCAGAGCTGCTTGCCGGTGGCCAGCTCGTGTGCGGCCACGACGATATCGTCGCCGACGCGGAAGTTGACGAAGACCCGCTCGCCATCCGTGGCCGGCGTGCCGGAGGCATAACTGTTCTCCTTGTTGATCTTCTGCAACGGTCCCTCCACGACCGTCTGCCGCCAGAGCATTTTGCCGCTGGCGCGGTCCAGGCACAAGAGCACTCGCTCCTTGGTCTCGGGCAGGGCCGTGACGGTGCACACGCGATCGCCCCATACGATCGGCGAGGCATGCCCTTTGCCAGGCAGTTCGACTTTCCAAAGCGCACCGGCAGGGCCCCAGTTGGTGGGGACGTTTTGCTCGACGCAGGTGCCGTCACCGCGCGGGCCGCGCCAGCAAGGCCAGGGCTCGCCTTGGACCGGGGTCGTGAAGTGGATGAGGAGACCGGCGAACAGTATCGCAAGGGCGAGGATTCGTTTCATAACAGTCAAGACTCCATTAGGATAAGGTTTCCAAGGATTGCAGAGATCATCACCGTAAGAGCACTATATTGTACAAACAAGCCGGCAGAAAGACAACCGGCAGCCGCAAAGGAAGCGGTGTCCGTAGTCGATCGGCAGTTCCCAGTTGTCGGTTCGAAAGCCGGCGCTGAATCCGCGTCATCCGCCGGCGCGCTTGACGGTGTAGCCCCGGCTTTTCAGCAGTTCGATCAGCAGGTCGCGGTGATCGCCCTGGATCTCAATGGCGACGTTCTTGACGGTCCCGCCGGCCCCGCATTGGCGTTTGAGCTCTTTGGCAAGTCTTTGGAGCCCCTTTTGATCCAGCGGAATGCCAGTAATCACGGTCACGCCTTTACCTTTGCGTCCCTTCGTCTCCCGCGCGACCCTCACGATGCCATCACCCTGCGGAATGGCCGCTTCCTCACGGCACACACATTCGCCGACCGGCCTGCCGCAGCCCGGACACATCCGTCCGTGCTCCGTCGAATACACAACTCCATCTGTCATGGATGTCCCCCGTGACTTGTCACAGCATCGTGAAGCCGACCGGTCGGCGCTATACTTGCGTCGGGTGACATGCTTACGCTGGTGTAAGCACGTCTTGCCCATCCGAGCGAGCATGTCTACGCGAGCATAGACATGGCACCCAGCGAATGAATCGTTCAACCGATCAAGCGTTGGTCCACTTGAGCTGGAATTCGATTTCCTCTTCGTCGTCCTCGCGCTCGTGCTCGATGTTGAACTCGGCGCGGACGGGGACGTAGACGCGCTCGCCGGCGATCTGGATCTCGAACTTCTCGCCCTTTTCCAGCGCATCGGCCAGCCGTCGCAACTTCGCCACGAATTCCGACGCCGAATAGACCTTCTCAATATCCCGATCCCGCTTGTCCTTCATTTTGCTGGCTCCATAACAAAAGCGCGGGCAGGTATACCGCCCTTCAGGGCTTGGTTCCCAGGCCACTTCAAAATGTCGGCCTCTCAGCCTTCAAAGTAGACGCCGCCTTTTTCAAGGGCATCGCGCAGTAGCGCGTACTCCAAATCGCGCGTGCCGCAGTTTCTGGCGGCGCAGAGGGCGGCGGCGGTTCCGGCGCCCTGGCCCTGGCCCATGCAGCAGACGGTGTTGCGCGTGGACATGTGGGCGTCGTGGTTCGACGTGATCAACATGCCGGCGGCGAGCAGGTTCTCGATCCCTGCCACGCGCAGCGCCTTGTACGGGATACCGTAGGTGCCCCCGTCCTTGATCTGCAGACGTGGGGCTGAATCGTGGAAGCCGTAGACCATCACCTCGTCGTCGAAGTGCCGGCCTTCGAGCACGTCGGGCAGCGTGATATCGTAGTCGCACTCGATCCGTCGGCCCCGGCGGATGCACAGCTTCGGGCTCGTGCGGGCCATGAACGCCTTCTCGCAGCCGGGGACGTATTGGCGGAACAGCTCGACGGCCTTGGCCATGTGCTGACGAATCTCCAGCTCAGCCCTGGCCACCGCGTCGCGACTGGTCGGGCTGACCGACAGCTTGTGGTTGCACTTGATGAACATGAGGTAATTGTCGTGTACGGTCGTGGTGATCATGCTCATGCCGATGGCGCGGGCGGCCTCGGTCAGGCCCGGGACGTTGAGCCTCTCGGCCCCCGCGCGGACGATCTGGTCGGGTTGGCCGCTGCGCATACCTTTCGCCAATTGTCCGACGGCCTTGTTGGCCGTGAGGAACGCGTAGTACTTGTCGATGGATACGTTGCCGATACCGACGCTGTTGCAGACGGGATAGTCGTTGGGCTCCGTGTATTTCGCGCCGGCGTACGCAGCGAGGTCGCCGTAGGCCGTGCAGTCCACGAAGGATTTCGCGTAAAACGCCTCGCGCCCGGAGCGGCTCTCGACGATCACGCCGCGGATGCGCGGGCCATCCATGATCGCCCCGGCTAACAGCGTGTTCACGAAAACGTGGACCCCCGCTTCCGCCAGCATCTCGAATGTGACGAGCTTGTACAGCTCCGTATCGATGCAGGTGGCGACGGAGTCGTAGTTGTAGCCTTGGGTCATCTCCGCGTGGCCGGAGCAGCCGCCGACCTTCATGAGCCGGTCGATGATCTCCTGCGCGATCCCGCGCACGACCTGCCGCTTCGGGACGCCGAACGCTTTCCACAAGTTATAGAAGCTGTGCAGGGCCGTGCCGCCCTCGGTGGCGGTCCCGCCCGGATAGCCCTTGACCTCGATCACGGCTGTCCTGGCCCCCTGGCGCGCCGCCGCAATCGCCGCGACCACGCCCCCCGTCCCGGCCCCCGCGACCACCACGTCAAACTTGCGGATCGGCAATCTCTTCGCCGGTTCCTGGTAGACCTCCCCGCTCGGCTCCGCCGCCGGCACGTTCTCCGCCAACCCGCCGCCAACTCCCACTCCTACCACCAATTTCGAAAACTCCCGTCGATTCATTTGGTTTCCTTTCCTGATCTCATAAGGCCGGGCTGCGAATCTCAGTATCTTCGTTGCGCATGTCGAGAAGCGCCGACTGCACGAGACGACGAGGGGACACCCTCACGTCCCGTACCTTTGATGATATCGAGCAATGTCCTGTTGTCACTGTCGGTGACTTGCACCCATCCCGCCTGGAGACACACAAGGCCTATGGCCAGGCCCGCCGCCAAGCCACTGATATGTGCCCAGTAGCCAATGTCGCCCTCGGCTGCAACTATCGACAAGACCTCGAACAGCAACCAGACGATGACGATCGCCCAAACCCGGACCTCCAGGAAGTTGTGACCGCGAGCGATGTCTTTGGGGGCGATCCAGAACAGATGCACGCGATTCAGGGGATACATGGCCAGAATCATCCCCGCGACGCCGCTGATGGCGCCGCTGGCGCCGACGGCGGGACCGCCTTTGAAAAGCAGATGCACGGAACCGACACAAACGCCGACAACAAGATACGCGAGCGGATAAGCGATGTTTCCTATGTTGGAGCAGAGCGCGTTGCCGAAGATCCACAGAAACCACATGTTGCCGAGCAGATAGAGGAGCCCGTCATGAAGAAACATATGCCCGACAAGACCGGCCGGATGGAGGCTCCTGAGAATCATGGCGTCAAGCAGGGAGGCCGGAAGGATGCCCAGCGCGTCCCCCGCAAAGGCAGCCAGACAGACCCCCATGATGACTCTGTTCGCCGTCGGCTTGGCCTGCTCCAGTGTCTCAATGGCGTAGGGTATTAACATGCAGCCATCACTCCTCAACGCATTCCTGCTGACTGGACACTCGATGGAACCGCATATCACTATGGCCCTGTATTGCGGCCAAATCAAGAGAATTCAAGCGACAACGGATGTGAGCGTCAAGAGCATGGCGCGTGACTTGTTGCCTAAGTGACCCGTATCAGTAGATACATGCATCCAGGATGGAGAGGACTTCGCCCAGCACGGGCTGGGGGCCTTGGCGATGCGCTTGGCGCCGTGTGGGCGGCGGCGTGCCCTACCTGTTGCCCCGTCTGTTTCTCGAGGAGAATTCGTTTCTGGGTCCGCCCTTGCCGCGGAATTCGCGGATCCCCGGCCGGCGGGGGCGACCGCCGCCCCGCTTGGGGCGAAAGGCCGTCTTCTTCGCGGAAGGTCCCTGCTTGAGCAGCAGGAGCGATTTGGCGCAAACCTCCTTGGAAATGCGGTTGGAATGCGTGAGGCCTTTGGTGAGAACTTCCTCGGCCAACTTGCGCATTCGGCCGTTCATGCTCCTCAGGCCGTAGCCGGCGGCCTGCTTGGTCGTCCGAGAAAAACTGCCGAAGAGGGCTTCCACAAGGATATCTAACCCGTCCTCCTGCATCCACGACAGGTTGAACGCCGCTTTTCTCGCTGACGAGACCTCCTCGGAATGCAACTTCTCTCGCAGTTCCGCCAAGCGTTCGATCGCCGCCTGGTCTTTCTCCCGACCCGATGGTTTTCGTTCTTGCAGCTTCATGGGATCACCCTCATATCCGTTCAATCCTTTTCTCGGTTACTCTCCCGGAGGGGCCTATTCAGTTATCCAAGGCGGGCCCGGCACACAGAAATCCACGCCGGGTTCAGCACCTTATTGCACCTATTGTTGCATCCCTTTCTGAGAAAGGCAAGAGAATTTCACAGGAAACGGAGCCGACAGGAATCCAACCGGCGAGGGCGTCTACAGCGGCAGGTCGCGACGGTGCCAGACAATTCCCCCGGCGACGGCGGCCATGAGAAGGATGAGCGCCAGTATGCCCATGTTCCGAAGCGGCCAGCCACTGTAGAGGTCGGAGTAATAGACCAGGTAGAAGAGCGTGGCACGCCTCAGGAAATGCATGCGCGGCCACCACTCGGCCGTGATGGACACGAAGTAATTGACTGAGAGAAACGCAACAGCGATGCCGACGGCCGAGTACAGCCGGGCGAAAGAAGCCGCACAAACCAGAGCGAAGGCGCCGAATGTGCTGGCAAGCAAGCCGGCGTTGATCGCGATGCGGAAAAACAGATCGAGTGGGATCGGCTCGCCGAAGTCATAAAGTTGCACCGCAACGACCGTCCCGAGGAACATCGCGAGGACCAATGCGAACATGCCGCCGGCCGTCAGAACGCACGCACAGATATAGACCTGCGTCTTCGTGACCGGACGACTGAGAATCAGCTCCATCGTGCCCCTCTGGACTTCGCCGGTGAGCAGCCCCGTGGGCGCGCCGACGGCAAAGAGCATGAAGAGGAACATGACGAACGGGTGCTGATAGCCGATGGTGAGCAGCGCCGGCACATGCCCGGGTCGCAGCATATCGCCGCCCAGGGCCGTCTTGACGATGGAAGGCAGCATATCGAGGAACGCCAGGAAGGTCCGCACGTTCGCGTTGTCGTGGACGATGGAGCTGACCGCGATCTGCATCAGGAAGATCAACAGGGCGATCCCGCACCACGCGGGCAGGATTCGCACGAGCCAGACCCACAGCAGCGTGAATGGAAAAGGCGGACGCGATGCAGTTTTCATGCGCGGCCTCCTTCTGCTGTGCCACTGCTGCCGGGGCGCCGGCCGGCGCCGGGCTGCCGATAGTATTGAATGAACGCCTCCTCCAGAGAGGTCTGCGGCGTGCTGATGCGATCCACAGGGAATTGCGCCACCCATTTCAGGACGGCATCCGACGGCCCGTGATACGCAACGTGGAGCATACCGGGCTGCCGTTCGATGATCCGCACATCCGGCAGGTCGGCGGACGGCATGTCCGGGAGCAGCGTCTCATCCACGAACCAAACCTTCAAGCGGCGCTGTCCCTGCTGCACAATCTGCGAGATTGGCGCCACTTCCACGAGGCGTCCTTCCCGAAGGATCCCGGCTCGGCCGCACACGGCCGATACCTCGCTGAGGTCATGCGACGACAGCAAGACCGCAGCCCCGGCTTGAGCCGCCTCGCGAATCAACTCGAGGGCGACCTGGCGCATGAGCGGGTCCAGCCCGGCCGTGGGCTCATCCAGGATCAGCACCTCCGGCTGATGTTGGAACGCATAGATCACGGCCACCTTCTGTCGATTGCCCTTCGATAGATCACCGACCGGTCGATTCAGGTCCAATTCGAGCCGCTCGGCAAGCTCCCGGCGCCGAGCCATCGCATGGTCCCTACCGCCCATGGCCGCGAGGATCCTCAACGAGCGTCGCGCCCGCGCTCGGCCCCAGATGCGGAATTCGCCGGGCAGATAGCCGATGCGCGCGTGGGCGGTGGCCCGGCCGCGTATGATCCGCTCTCCCAGAACACGAACCTCGCCGCCGCTTGACTTGAGCAGGCCCAGGATGCAGCGGATCGTCGTCGTCTTGCCCGATCCGTTCGGCCCGAGATACCCGAAGATCTCGCCTCGCTCGATGGTGAAAGTGACATCTTCGACGCCCCGGGCTGAGCCGTACCATTTCGTCAACGATTTGACTTCCACCGCCTTCATACTACTCTGGTCGCGTGCTTTCATCCGTATGCTGCGATCTTCTTGCCCGAAGGGCCAACGTGACACATTATCCCGTCTCTCTCGCATGCGTCCAGCAGAAACATCGCACCCAGGACGAGCGCCGCAATGAACTCGATGTCCGCGCGGCCCCTTCATTTCCCTACCTGTGTCAGGGCAAACCGTGTGACCATATCTGAAATCGTGTCCGGGGAACTAACACCGACCTATGAAATGAAGGCTCACGCCGATCCGTTCAGCGACTACGTGGCACACCGGAGTGGCTCTCGCTTCCGCCTGTGTTGTCTGAATCCACCGAGGTGGCGGGGTGCCGCTCGTGAAGCTGTCCCGGCATGCCCGGGAATCCGCGCCAACCCTGGCCCAGTCCCTGCACGACATGCAGAGCCAGGACCGCTTCGGCGTGTGAATCCCAATCCAACTGCACCAACGCCGGGGCTCCCTCGACCTCGGCAAGCGGTGAGACCATGTCCCACAGCGATTTGCCGACTGCGATGATATGCGTGGTCGTATCGGGCTCGCCACGCGTGGCCGGCCAGTGCGGAGATGCGAGCCGATCGATGAGGCGACCGAACCTGGGCATATCCGCGTGCAGAAAAGACAGCAATTTCGCCGGCGTGTGTGACTCCACCCAAGCCTTGACCACTTGCAGGGCGAACAGGAACGCCAAATCGGGACATACCGTGCGCGCGTCCTGGAGTTCCTTCGTGACACACTCCGCCCATAGGACGGACTCACCGGCCAACGCTTTCAGAGGCTTGTCGGACCGGGCCTTGAGCTCGCGCCGAAAGGCCTCGGCCAGTTGGCGGTCCCAATCCGCCGCCAGGAAATCGAAGAGCGTTTCACGATGGGTCGACGCATCCTTCGCCCCAGACCTTTGCAGGCACTGATCGGGCTCCAGGGCCAGGTGGTCGATCCAGGCGACCATGGCAGCGATCGTTCGATCGAGATCGTTTTCTCCGACAGGCCGGGCGATCCCCCCCGTGAGAGGCTGCGGCATCTTCGCCACGCGGTCGATCAGGCGGACGCGGCCCGTTCGCGGAAGGGAGGCCAGACCGGCGCCGGCTCCAACCATCAGCAACCCCATCAGGGCGAGGCCCCACTGCGCGACCGTATCCGCCTCCGGCCACGAGGCCCTCAGACCGAACACAACCCATGCCAAAGCCACGCACAACAATCCCGCACCACGAAAACGCCAGACGGGAGGACTCACGTGGCCGGGGGCCTCATCATCACCGATCTTGTCTCGATGCGATTCCGTCGGGCCTCTCACGATGAATCCCACGCCGACCCCGGCGAGACCCGCTGCGACGACGGCCCACACAATCGTGACGGTCGACCATGCCGCGGGCCACAGCGGCCACGTGACAGCGGCCAGACCTGCAACGATCAATCCGCCGGCAGTGCCGAGGACCCATGCAGGCGCGCGTTTGCGATAGGAAACCGGCGGAACCGACCGGGAAATGTCCTGGCCCTCGCGAACTCTGTTTCGAGGATAGAGGGCCCATCCGGTCGGAAATGTCACGAGGGCCGACGTCGCGACCGCCAGCAAGCCGCCACCGATCAGAAAGAGCTTGTCCTCCCAGAGAAGTCCGGCCCCAACGCCAATCAGTCCGAGAACAAGAAGCACACATCCGGCGAGGCAGCCTGTCATTCCGGCGGGCCGGCTGACCGCCACGCGCGGCAGCTCGTGCTGCTTCGGTGTGAAACGGTCCGCCCATTGTGTCTGTGGATCGGACAACCAGGTGCGCATCGGCTCATACGTGGCGTCGTCCTGCTGCCGAATCAGCTCAGCAACAAGCTGGCGGGTCCTCGATCGTTCCCAGAGCCGCTGCCTGTTCAACAATCGCCCGAGTCTTGGCTGAAGGCACTTGAAGAAGTGGCAAAGACTCACGAGCGGCTCACGCGAGCAAACCTGCTTGACGGTCTTCGCGACGGCCTCGGATACGTCCGCACTTCCCGGGGCATAGCCATCGGTGCGACCCCGCCGCTCGCCCGATGAGGTGGGCTTGGCCTCATGGGCTTTCTCACACACGATCGCGATCTTATCCACGAGCGACTTCGCCTGCTCGTCGACGCTCTCCAACCATCCGGCCGGTACAGTCCGTCCGTACAAATCCGCCAGATCCTCCCGCGCCACGCGCTCGGCCACCCGCTCGGCGACGACGGACAGGTCCGGCAGGAGCGTGCGACAGCCGAACGAGCCGCACACGTTCAACAGGCTTTCCTTCGCGCCGGTCCTCGCACGCTCGTTTTGCCGCAGCGGACCGCGGCAAATGAGCCCGTGATAGAGAAGAAACTGGGCGGCGAGACGGTGCAGTTGCTCCGGCCGCTCGAACCAGACCTTGTCGGCGTCACATCCGTCAAGCAGATAGATCCGGTGTGCGAACGCCGTATCCTGCAGGCGCGCCACGAGTTGCTTCCAGGCATCAAACCATTTACTGTCACTGGCAGAGCCGCTCACTGCAGTCCGGGCCGTCAAGGCGAGGACCGTCACATCGTGTGCGGGGTCGATCCGACGAAGCACCTGCATCAGCCGCACAGCGGATGCCACCGCCCCTGAGACCGACAGGTCGATTACCACGTAGGAACTCATCCGGATACGCCCGGAAGAGGCGGGGTCGGCCCCCGGCTCAGCCGAACGCAACCGACGCACCAGAGTAGAAAGCGAGGCCGTAAGCTTGCCGTCATCATCCCCGATGAACTCCGACCGCTCGCGGATCAAGGGAGATTCCGGAAGCTTGAACTCGGAGATCCAGGGCCAATCACAGGTGAACAGCTCCTCACCGAAGGAATCGACGAGTACGAGACCAAACGGCCCCCGGACCGGAACCGTCAGGCCCTTGACGGCGGAAGAGAACTCCGCCAGTGCTCTCTCAGCACACGGGCCGACGCCCACAAAAAGAATCGGCACGGGACCTATCACTCGGTTTGGGCCACCCCTCGCTTTCACGAGCTCTCACCAGCCTTCCATGAATCTTATGCCCTTAGCGCTTCGTTCCATTTTCGGTCGCGGCCTCTTCCTGGAACCGCTGCAACTCGCTTCGACATTCACCGAGCAGGTCCCGGACGATCCGCTGCTCATTATCCGGCAGGGCCGCCGCGCACTCGCCCATACTGTGAATCAGTCCTTCCGCCAGAGCGACGCAGCGCCGGACTCCCTGGCGCACCGCGTCCGGCTCGCCCAACGACAGGTCCTGGAGGATCAGGTCGATCCGTGAATCCGTGGCGCCATGCAACTCCGCCATGCGGATCCCGACCTCCGGGTCCTTCAAGGAATGCATCTGGTGTCGAAGGCGTTCGCTGATGGATCCGAGCAGTTTCCGAAGGGAGCCCACCCTGGCCGCATTGGCTTCGTAAGCCCGCCTTTCCATTGTATCCTTGTTCAGCCCGATCTGCTCGCGCCATTCCGCCAGTGCACTCTGGAAAGCGATGTACCAGTTCTTGTCCAGCCAGAGGTCTGAATACTCGAAGCCCATGCGCTTGACATACTCGTCGGTGGCCGCGACGTACTTGCTGTACCGGCTGATGGCCTCCAGGCAGAAACCGTACTGCAGGCGGAGAATCTGAAGCCATTCACCACTGAGGTGTCGATAGTCCTCATCGACGTTCGCCTCGCGCAGGCTGACCTCGCAGTTGTGCGTCAGCAACTGCGGGACGCAGGAACTGGACACCTGCTGCGTGACAGTGACATCAAGCGGTGCGGCATACTTTCTGGATTTGGACAAATCGATCTTGGGCTCAGCCAGCCGCCAGATCTCACAAATCCCACGGTAGTATGGGTGCTCGTTCACCGACTGGGCGCCCGCCAGCCCGTTCCGGAAGATCTCCCAGCCGTGCGTCTCGATATTCCTCAGGAAGCGTTTCATGTCGCCGGTCAGCTTGCCCAGGCTCGCGGCCAGCCGGTCTTCCACGGCTCGAACGTCCGCCTCATCCGGCTTGGCCTCCCTGATCGCCAGAACGGTGGAGAACAGAACCGGTTTGATCAAGCTCTGCCGGAAATCCCGGGCGGCCACCGCGTCCAAGGCCTCGTCGGAATCCAGGGACACGCACAGAGGCGTCGAGAAAAAATCCGCCAGGCGAGGCTCGGCCGTCCCCGAATTCGCATTACGCGGACGACGCACCTCGCCGCTGGCCCGTCGCTGCCAGGCCAAAGCGACCAGCGCCTCCAGAGATTGCTTCCTGATGGCAAAGACTCGTAACGTTGTCTTCAGCGAGCCCATGCTGTCTTCGTGCAGCAGCGCCTCCGCCAGGGAGTGCCAGTGAGCGTCGATCACCTCACCGATGAGAGGCGTCACGTCGCTGCCGGTCCACGACAAGGGCGGGACCTTCAGCTCCAGGCTCTCCAGCTCCCGCTTGACGTCGGCGAGAATCTCCGTGATGACGGAATTGACTTTGGGGGCCGCCGAAGTTTGCTTGTGACTGAGCAGCACCTCCAGACCTTCCACCCAGGCATCGAGGCACGCACTGACCTCGCTGACGGGTCGGAGCTGTTCGGCATTGAAGAAGTCTCTCTCGATCATCTCCTCGGCGGTTTCCAGCAGGCTCTCGATGGGCTTGCCCGGGGCGAGGACCTTTTCGCCCTCCTTGCGAGCCGCCGGGATCAGCGAGGACTCCAGATGCCGCCGAACGCCCCGCACCACGCTTGACAAGACCTCTTGTGAAGTCCCGCGACCGGGCGGGTCCCACCGGAACGACACCGCCGGCTGAATCAACTCATTGACCCCCGGAGAGCCGCTGAGGGTGGTTGCGATTCTCTTCTGGACCTCCTGACGATATTCGGTGCGGACATGGTCTGCGTCCTTGCCAATCGCTTCCAGCTCGGTGAGGATTCGGGACTCGATATTCGCCCGTCTGTGTCCGGGGGTCCCACACCAGAAACCGTAGCTGGAGAAGCACTGCCGGTGGTTGTTGACCGGGTCCCTTTGCGGAAGGATTTCGGCCAGCTTGTTGTTCGCATCGGATCGGACCTGCTGACTCAAGGGTTCGAGCGTCATGGCGCGGATGGCACGTGCGATGAGCCGCACAAGGTGCTTGCGGTCGCCGCTGCCCATATCGACCTGGCCGTTGAGCAGATACAGAAAGTTGAACGGGCCGGTGTCCTTGCGGAAACAATCCTCGCCGCTTCGGTCACTACGATATCGCACGCGCATATCCGGCCGGCGTTCGTCGCTGAGAAACTCGATCTGATCCAGCGTCGCACAGGCCGTGCCTTCCAGTTTCGGCCGAAGCATCGGGTCCACTCGGAATGCATCGGGCAGCAATAGATGGCCGACGACCTCGGCCGGCTTCGGGAACGACTCACGCGACCACCAGCGCAGGTTGTATGCCATGTCGATGAGCATGCCCGCCCCGGTGCCGCCGCAGACGCTGCTGGCAATGTGCACGGCCGGCGCACCGTCGGAGGCCAGGACGAACTGGTCCGGCTGCTCCTCCATGATCTGCTGCGTGCTCGTTCGCAGGCTGCTGAAGCGCGTCGCCACTGCCTCGTGAATAATCGTCTCACGCAGCTCGAAGAACACCAGCCGCCCAAGCCGCGGAATGCCCTGGCACCCATAGTCCGCAAACGTGGCGTCTTCGCGGAATCCGCGCATCCAATCCAGATGGGGATGGAATTCCGGATAGCTGGCATTATCTCGCACGACTTCACCGACGTCGAGATAATGAAACAGGTTGATGAAGTCGGAGAGAATCCCCTCCGGGGGCCCTCCATCGTCCGAGGCATCGGTGTCGAGCTTCAAGAAACGGATGAACGACGGGACATGCCCGAACAGCTCACGGATATAGTGCTCCGCCCACTGGCAGACGAGCACGCCGGTGCCGCCCAAGCCCACGATCAGTGTGGGCCGCACCACAATTGGACTATTACTCAATCGCATTCTACTTTCCTCTACTGTCTCTCACAGCTTCAGTCTGCCGATCCTTGAGAACTCGTCTCCGGACCGGCCTCCTGCCAGTCGGCGCTTGTCGTCGGCTCTGCGGCCTCGGTCCCCATCCTTCTGACCCGGATCGTCACGCGCATGGTCCGGTCGACGCCCTCGGCCCGATACGGAAGATCCATGCTGATGGATTTCACCTGCCCTTCCATCGGCAGATCAAGCGGGCCCCCTTGACTCGACCAGGCGCGTCCGCCCTTAGCTCCCAGGCCGGTCCAAACGCACAGCAGCCCGGTACGCACGACCCGGGCATCGCCCCGGACCCTCGGGATGATGGCCGCCCACGCCCAGCGACGCGGATACACGGCGTGCCGCACAACGTCCTGTATCGGGGCGACCACACAGGCAATGCCTCGCATGAGAGCGCCGGCGAGAGCCGCCACGGACGAGTCCGTTCCGAAACCCGCCTGTCGGACCAGATTCCGTCCGGCGACGTCCCACTGGGTGGCGAGATGTCGTATGTGGAACTGCACCTCTCGAGCAAAAGGCGTCTCATGCAGATCGAGCAGCACAGGATTATCGAGTCTCACCGGCTCCACGATGGCAACGTTCTCCTCCAAACGCATATCCAGTGCCAGCTTGCTTGGGCTCGGGACGAGCCGTCGCAGGACCGCCACGACGACGGCGGCCACGAGCAGCGCCATAAGAGGCCACCAGCACAGCGGAATCACCCAGGGCGTATCCAGATTGATCGCGTAGACGTCGCTCCATTCAGCAATCAACCGGTCCGTCGGTGCATTCTGCGTTTGGCCGGCAGCAGAGCCGGAAGGTTGTTGTGGATGGTAGGTCACGGAGGCCACGAGAGAATAGCGCTCGCTCGCGGCGGGTCTCGGCCAACCCAAGAGACGCCAGCGGCCGCGCCGTGTCAGAACTCTGACGGCTTCACCCGTCGCGCCGCCTGCGAGCTTGAAGACCTGCGCATCCGCATCCTCCGCCGCGCCCTCTTCTTGTCCCAACAACCCTTCCAGAACACGGACATCCGCCTGGCAACCTGTCGGATCGGGATTGCGGTCGCGCCACACATAGACCGTCGTCTCTGACGGGACCCATTGGCCCTCCAACTCCGGAGCGGCCCGAAACACGGGCCGTACCCACAGGTCCGTGGAACCATCAAAAGCCAGTTCCGCCCCGCTCAACTCGGCCGCCTTGCCGGCTTTCTCGCGACTCAGGAGCAGCCGCTCCAGCACGGGCGGGACGACTCGAATGTTCGGGTATTCCCACCTCAGAAACTCCAGCCCCTGCGCGGACAGCCGCAGGTTCATGGCCCCATCGCTCAGTGCATCCATGGCCGGCAGAAATCGGGGCCCCTTCACCGAGAGCTGTTGCGCATCCGCCGTCCCCGGCCCTACGGATGAGGCCGCGCCATCGAACCAGGTTTCACGCTGCCCGGGCAACTGGAATTGAAACGCCACGGATTCTGACCGACTCAGATCGATCGAATCCTGAAACAACGTCACAAGATACTCGAAGGGCCACTGCCGGACACGGCTGGTCAGCCACGCGGGAGGGGCGACGGCCGGCTTCACTTCATGTCGGCCGACAGACGCGAAAACAGGTGTCACAAAGTACATCGTTCGAAGACCGGATTGCAGATCCTGTCCCGCGACCTCGAGCGCGTACTGCCCGATATCCGTGATCTGAAACTCGCGCACCGACGAATCGCTCGCCGTGGGTCCGCCTGCCTCCGAGAAAACCGTCTGCCACGGAGCATTCGGGTCCGCCCGTCGCAGCAGTCGCGTCGTGGTTCTCCATGGGCTTGGCTGGCCGGTCGTTCCGCCCACGCCCTGGACACTCACGCGCAGCCGAGTGGACAGACGCGTCATCAGGACGGATAAGCCGCCGTCTCCTTTGACCCACTTGCGCGAGTCAAACACGGGCTCCTCTCCGCCGGGCGTAAGCCGATTGACCGTAACCACCAGACGCGGGTCTCTGGCCATGATGTGAGCGTAGGCACGCTGTACGTCCGAACCGGGAGTCGCCTGCCTCGTCCGCGCCTCCGCCGTAAGCTCGACGGTCGCCCGGCCGGCGGCATCAGGCGTATACACGGCATGACCGTTCAGTCTGCACGTCCGGGTCGCGCTTTCGACGTCCACAGTGAGCCACTCAATCGTGTCGGTGATGTTCCGCTGCGCGCCGGCTCTCGACGTGACGGTGATCGTACACGACTTCTTGAATTGCTCGATGGCCGCACTGTGCAGCGGATCACCCGGCAGATAGCCGGTGAACACCGCCTTCAGCGGCACCTCCACCGACTCCCATGCATGGCCCTGGATGTCCATCGGGGCGCCGCTGCCTACCATCAGGTCTTCGAGGACCACTCTTCGATCGTCCGCACGGAACTGGCCGCCATGGAGCTTGATCTGCAGGGCGCGATCGGCGCCCGAAGGCTGCATCGTCACATGCACGTAGACGGGAAGGGTCTTCCCGGCGATCAAGCCGGACACGGCTTGCTCCAAGTCCGTCTTATTGGTCCCCGGCGTTACCGGCATGTCTATGGAAATGGATTGGTCCACCTCCGGCCGCGGGATCTCAAAGCGAACGGCCGACACATTCTGATCGGACCGCCACTCCGCAGAAAACCGGATCGGTTCGCCGCAGAACAGAGTCTCCGAGACCGCCCCCCTTTGCTCATCTGAAGGTCCTTGCTGAACCGTCCACTTGAAGAGCCCTTCGGCCACGGGGTCCACGATGGCATAGGTTCTCAGACCCCCCTGAACGTCCTCTACGGCATCGGTGAGATCGACCTCGCATCGATCCGCCGCCGGCAAAGGAATGGTGGATTCCACGAAGTACGTGGCCGTGACGGTCCTTCCTTCATATCCGCCCGTTCGTGGCGGTTCGAGCTGTCGGCTCTCCGGCCCCATTACCTGCATCATCCCCGACCGCATGTTCACGGTCCGAATCCGCGCCTCCAGAAGATTCTCCGGGAACCGACGCAACGTCCTCTCCACGAAACGCTGGAAGACCGGGAATGCGGAGATTTGCAACGGCTGCTTGTGATACTCGCCCACCCATAGCGCCTCCCGCGGATCGCTGAACGTGCACTCGACGCGCATCGGAGCGGGCGTATAGGCCAGCTCGAACTGGGGAAGTCGAATGTGCCGAACCCCCACGAATGTGCGGACATCCACTTCGGCCCATCCCGTCAGGCGCTCCTCCCGCTCGACAAGGGGAACGAGGCTCGTAATCAGGTTGCCGTCCGCATCCTTCTGCAGGGGCCATTGCGTCTGCGACAGCGGCTCCAAATGCAGCACGCCCGACAGCGGCTCCACCTTGAACTCCCCCTTGCTGAAGGCCCGGAAGTAGACCTGCTGTCCACCCTGCGCGTCGACGCGGATGGTGGCTGCGACGGGAGGCACCTCCTGGAGCACCTCATCCCGTGCGCTGACGACCTGCATGCCCACACATTCCGAATGCACGTACACGTCGCTCGTGAAATCCAGCACGGGAACATCCATATTGCTCACGGAATCCCGCAACTGGCAGGTGAGCTTGTACAGGCCCGGGACACCGATGGTAAACGGCTCCGTCTCATAGAGCCGTCCGGGAACGGTCCAATTCCCTTTCTCCAGGAGAAATGAATTCGTTTCAACGGCCGAGTTCCCCCGCATCCGAACCGACAGCCCTTGCCCGCCGCCCAATGGTTCCTCACCCTCGAGACCCTGCGCCCTCTCATGGCGCTCGATCAGACGAGCCTTCAATTGCACCTGTTCGTGAAGCCACCACGGCAGTTCGGGCGCCGCCTCCAGTCGCACCAGGAACTCGGGGATTCGGTAAATGCGCACGCCGGCTCGCGATTCCTCGCCGGGCCAGCGAAGTTCCCACCGCCCCTGCCAGCAGCGACTCACCAAATTCCGCGTCTGTGGCCGCAGCAAAACGCTCGTTTGATCTCGAGGAGTCGAGATGATGTTGGCGCTAACGCCCGGGGCGGTCTCAAGCCCGCCGTTTCGGGCCAACGTGAGCGGCCCCGGACCGCCGGCTTCGGCCGGCGGCACGACCGTCACCGACTCGAATGCCGTTCCCACCATCACGATCGCCCAATCATATGGGCTGACGACGAGCTCATCGCGAACGCGCATCCCCAGGCCAAAGGCATCCATCAGGATGTCCGGGAAATCCATCTCTCGCGTGAGTCGGTAGGCCTTGCCCCCCGTCATCAAGGCGACCGACTGCATCAGATCCTCGGCGGCGAGATCCCTTCGGGACAGTCGCCCCTCTCCATCGCCGGAGTGAAAAGATGCCTGGTTGATCAGGATGGGATACACCTCAATCTGCTGCTCGGCCAAACGTTTGGCCCCACTCAGGATCGGCCCTCCGCCCCGACTCAGCTCCTTCTCACTATCGTATGGATCGCCATGGCTCAGGAGGATCAGCTTTGCGGGACCCTGGCCGTATTTCTGGCGAGCAGCCCGAATCCGACTGGAGGCCCAGCTCATGCTCTCCGGGATATCCGTGTTGAACGTCCCCTGAAACCCGGCCGATCGAACCAGATTGCGGCACGCCGACTCGCTCAGGTAGGTTTGTCCCCAGGGCAGTAGAGGCCCCGTTTCCTCACTCGGCAGCGAATACCGCACCCTGTCCGAGAAGTGGGTCACTCCGACGTAGAGGTCGGAGCGCAGGAAAGGCAGCAACTGCAGGAAGACCAACTGTCCCTCATCTCGAAGCGTCTGTCGCCTCCCGGCGGAATCCGACTTGGGAGCATCGACGCCCTCCATACTCCCCGAGACATCGACAGCAATGACAACGTAACACGGCTCCGGCCGACCGGAACTGGCCTCAGAGGCCCGCGCGGCACCGACTTGTACCGCTGCCAGGGCTCCCATCAGGACTATCGTTCTGAATACGCTGTTGTACATAGCACCCTGCGCACGACCCGAACTTCGCAAGTCAGCTTCATCGTTCGGGTCAATTAAGTTTCTCTTGCGGATTGACGGGGTCCTTTCCCGGACCACCCTTCGTATTGCCAAAACCGCCCACCTTGGACGTGCGGTTGATTTTGTCGTCTGCCGGGCCGGCCGACCGTGCGGGGCCCGTGCCCGATACGGACCGCCCGGCAAAGAGAGCGGCTCTCGTTCCCTCAATCTCCTGGATCACGTCCTGCTCTCCGACCCGCTGCTTCACCTCTTCCGGCATCGCCTCCACCCATGCTTCCAGACCGTTCAACACCTGCCGCTGGATCTGCGGCGCATCATGCTGGCGGAACTCAGCTAAATACAATCCCGTCACGGCTCGTCTGAGCTGTTCGCTGCTATCAAGTCCTGCATCGAGCAGCTCGGCATAACATCTCCGCGCCTCGGCCAGCTCCGGTGGCCGGGCACTGAGGAACTGCTCGGCCTCGGTCAGACGCCGGGCCTTGTCGCAGGATTCCAGGAACAGATTGATCGGGTTGCGAGGATCGGCACGCCCCGGCACCTGCGTCTGTCCCGCCGGCCAGTGGTCGAGGCACTTTTCCGCCAGGGCCTTTGCCTCCGCGATTGCGTCAGCGCCTCCGGCCGCCAGACCGGACAACAACGTGGCCTCTACACAGTCCCACAAACGCACCAGTCTTTTCGTATCTGCGCCCATCCGTTGGAAGGCCAGTCCCAGCAATCGACCGGTCTGATGCATGGGATCGCGATCCGCGCCGCTCGGATCGCTGCCCTGTTGCGTCATCTTGCCAGACAGGCAAGCTGCCGTTGCCTGGATGTCGACTCGGACCTCTACAGCCGCTTCCGCCGACTTCCCGGACGCAGGCAAACGGAACAAGCCGAATAACGGCGCGACCGTGAGCCACAAATCCGGCCTGAGGCTCAGCGCCGCGGCCAGATCATCCTCCACCCGATCCCAGGTAACGGTATCCCCCTGCAAGGCCGTCAAGGCGTTCTGGAGGTGATACTGCCCCTGGTGCCCGTCGAGTTGATCGCGCAGAGCGGACCAGTCTTCGATCCAGCCTTCGGGATCGTTCACATGACATTGTGACAAGGCCTGATACACGGATTCACAGACGGGTTTCGCCCGGTCGGTGGGCCAGTTCTGGCGCAGATACCGTAACGGGCCTCGAATCCTCCTTCGGATCTCCAGCCGCCTCAATCTGCGCGCGTGGCGCTCCGCACGCGAGGTCAGTTCGTCCAGCAGGGCGGCCACTTCCTCGCCCACCGGTGACGCCGCCTGGGCCCTGAAGTGCCGCAGCCGACGATCGAGTTCGGCAAACTCCCGGTCCGCCTGACAGGGATCGGTAATCCGGCAGAACTGCTCCACGGCCGAAACCAGCTTGGCGCATGCCCTTTGAAAATCGAACTGCTCGCTCTGCGCCTCGATTTGCGCAATTCGCTCGAGCTGCGCATCGATCCGTGCGAGCAGACCGGCGAACCGCCCGCGCCGGTTCAGCGAAGACAGAATTCTCCGCTGCACGTGCAAACGTGATTTTGCCAGCTCATAGTGGCTCAGAGCCAAACGGCTTTCGATATCCGCCAGTTCTTCCTGGGCAAACCGCTCCGCCTGACTCACCGGGCTTTCCAGTCTCATGAGGCATGCGGGCACATCATCGCTGAGAAGCAGGCTCGCCGCCTCCGCGTAGTGATCGTGCCCGCTGGACGCAGGACGATCCGGCTTCTCGGCGTCACCGTCCTGGCCGGAGCTGCTATCGCCGTACCGGCATTCCCACAGACGCAACCGAGACCCGGCTGACGAGATCCGTTTCGCCGCCGGCGACGCCTCCGCGGCGATCAGCCCGCACGCCTGCGCCGCAAGGTGCGCCGTCATTCGATTGAGCCGCCCATATGCAGGGTCGCGCAGAATCAACAGCCCACCGTCGGGCTTGCCCGCGCGATTCGGCCCACTCACACGCCACTCGGGATTCTCCTCATCCGATTCGGGGCCGAGCCAGAAGGTTCGGACCTCTTCCGGAAGCTGCGAAAAGCAATCGGCCAATTCCTCATCGACGGCTTGCGCGAGATTGTCACCGCCGAGGGCGACATTGATGAGATTCAGAAGGTTGAAGCAGGCGGCCGGCAGGCCCGTCGGCGTCAAACCGGCGGCGTTCAAATCCATCGGAAGCGCCACCTGCGCCAGGTCCTGGATCCCTTCGAGTCGGCCCAGGCGGATGCGCAACACGCCCCGGTTGTTATAAGCCAGCAGACGCAGATGGCCCTCGCGTGAGGCGGTTTGCAGGAACGCATCATAGTAACCCATGGCGCTCTCAAAGCGGTCCGTTAGCTCGTTGAGCCAGGCGGCCGTCCAGAAGAAACGGGCCGCGATATGAGGACTTGCCCACCGCCACCGACACAGATCCTCCACACGAATTCGAAGCTCGTGTACGTCGACGACCGAGGACTCCGGCGTGTACAGCGACTGAATGCGCTGCAACAACTCCCCCGTCAGCGCCTCGCAATACGCTACACCAAGGGATTGCTCGAGAGGCTGCTCGGAGGCCCCGCTCGAGGTCCTCGCCGGATTGCGCCGGTCCACCGTGCCGTCCAGCACCATCCGCGCCAGGGCGACCGGCGCCGTCTCCACTTCGCGACCGTCGATACGAACACACAGCATAGATTCTGGCCCAAACGTGCCTGAGGCCCTCACGGGCAGACCCCAAGCCTTCTCTTACCCCATCCAGGGCGTGGCACCTATTCGGTTACCCCACGAATTTTAACATATTATTCACCCCGCCCCGCGCCACTTGCGGCCAAACGATCCACACAAGGCTAACCGCAGGATGGGGATCTGAAAGCCAGACGCAGTCAAACCGAAATCTCTATTGTAGCACCCGTACGGGATTCTGTCAATTCGGTGACAAGGCGAATCCGGCAGGGAATTCGCGGTCCGTTCCACGAGCGTACGACGGCCGCGTCACCGCTGGAAATCAGGCCGTGGGGCACCGCCCTCAAGGGGTGCGGGCGGCCATATTTGCGGACCTTCATATCCAATGCTCGACTCCTCGCGATCAGCCGGCAGGCATGGGCTGCCTCCGCAAATATGCGTCAAGATTCGTTCTCTCTCGCCACGCGTCATCCGCGGGGTCCGGCAGTCATTCTGCCGGAGGTTCCCTGCTATAGTCAGACCGCCAAATCACCGAAGAAGCCACAAGCGAATCTCAATGGCTGGACCGTTCATTCGCACCCAGGGTCAAGGACAGGAGGAATTGTGATGGCTCACATGTTTTGCACGCTTCCGGAAGCCGCGCAACGGCTCCATACGACCGAAGAGCAGATCGAAACGATGCTTGGCGAAGGCATCCTCCCGGAGTTTCGGGAAGGAGCGAATCGTCTTGTGAGAGCGGCTGATGTCGGCGTCCTGGCTACCATGAAGAACAGTGGTCCGCCGCCGGTAAGACACGATCACGGACCGGAGCCGAGCCACGCTTCGAATGTGAGGCTCCCGCGCTGTGCGGCCGCTACCGTCAGAGCGCCGGGCCACTGGAGCACAGGTCCGAGAAACACCCGGCCCGTCCGGCAGCGAAGAACGTTGGCGAATGAGACTCAACAAAGGCGGCCATCGGCCTCACGGCCCGGCGCCCGGCGCGAGAGAAAGCCGATTCCGCCCGAAGCACAGGCACAACCGCAGAATTTATCGGTCCGTCAGTGGTTTTGGACCGGACTGATCCAGGATCGTCCTCTGGCGATTGCAATCCTCTCCGGCCTTGTGCTACTGGCCCTGGTGTCGTTGGTCGCCGGCGTGTGCGCCCTTGCTGAGGCATTATAGGAGTTCTCCTGCCCACGCCCCATCGGTCTTCCCGCACGACAAAAAAAAGAGGGAAACCGGCGTCCCCCCTGTACCTTGGTAGGTTGGGCAACCTGTTTCCCAGGATGTAGGAGTAGGAGAAGGAGTACTGGATCTATCCCCATAAAGTATGTGTTATTTTCCGGGCGGGGCAAATCTCAACCTGAAAAAAGGTCGAAACCGTCCGGGCGAATCGCACAGGCATTCCATCCGAAGGTGCGGCATTTCGCGCAGGCATCGCGGGTGAAGGAAAGGTTCCCGGAACCCGGGTGTCTTTCGACCCTTCGACGCTAAAGACCGCCCCCCGAAGGACCGATATGCACGGTGTAAGAGAGGGTCCGGATACGATGAGAACATTTGCCGTTGTCAATCAGAAAGGCGGTTGCGGCAAGACGACGACCGCCGTGAACCTGGGCGCCGCCGCGGCCGAGCAGCACCGGCGCGTCCTGCTCATTGACCTCGATCCCCAGGCGCACGCGACCATCGGTCTCGGCCTGGATCCCGACACGCTGGAACGGACGGTTTATGATGCGCTCACACGCCCCGGTATCGGACTGGCCGACGTGCTCGTGCCGACAACGGACGGGCTGACACTGGTGCCGGCCAGCATCATGCTGGCGGGGGCGGAGATCGAATTGTCACAAACGCCCCGCAAGGAACTGATCCTGGGCAGGCAACTGAAATCCGTAAGCGACCAATATGACATCTGCCTCATCGACTGTTCGCCCTCGTTCGGCCTGCTGACGATCGGCACGCTGGTCGCATGCACCGACGTCATCGTACCCGTCCAGGCGCAGTATTACTCGCTCGAGGGTCTCCGAAGGGTGATGGAGACCATCCGTCTGATCCGCAGGCGCTTTCGTTCGTGTTCCGCCGAGCACCTCAACATCCTCCTGACCCTCGTGGAAGACCGGACCACCGCGAGCCGGCAGATTCAACTGCAGGTGCGAGAGACGTTCGGCCCGCTCGTCCTCCATACCGCGATCCACAACGACGTCCGGCTGTGCGAGGCGCCGAGCGCCGGCCAGGCTGTCACCAGCTATGCTCCTCGAAGCCGCGGCGCTATGGAGCACAGGGCTCTGGCGGCTGAGATCTTCGGATGCCCCAGATGCGTGGAGCCCATCCGCCGAGGCTCGACGCGAAGAGGAGTCCAGAAGGATCTGTCCACACTGTTCGAAGGCGTGTGGACGCCCGATGAAAATACGCCGGAGAAAGATGAAGAGACCGCAAGCAGCAGACCCTCCGAAGCGCCGGCGCCGCAGGCGAAGGTCGTGCCTTCAAGTACGTGAGGAAAGCAGCCAATGATGGTGTTGCCATGACAAGCACTTCGAAACGCGACCTCAAGCCGGACCGCGCCCCTACCCGTCAGTCCGGAGAAACGCTGAGGGTGACGCTGCCGGGCAAGGCCTATCAGCGAGGCAACCGCTGGTGGTGGTGTGTGAAGCTGCCGGGCGAAGAGAAGGCACGATCGCGACCGCTGAAGACGCAAGAGGCCAAGGCCGCCGTCTCCGACCGCAAGGAGGCGGAGGCCGTCGCTCTTGAGATCTGGGAGCAGGCCGTCCGAGAGCAGGCGGCCAAACAGACAAAGGCCCAAAGCAGTCAGACCATCGCCAGGCTCAAGGCCCAGTTCCTCGATAAGGTGCGCCAGTACACGGAGATTATCGAGAGCGCCAAAGCGAAGGCCCGGGCCGAAGCCCGAGCGAGAGCCCAAGCCGAACTGAAGCTGAAGCAGGTTACCGCGCAGACGACGCTTTGCACGGGCCCCTGCGAGTGCTGCGGAGCCGCGGGGATTCCTGTGACGGAGCTCAAGCGAATCGATTCGGGCCAGCTTCTGTGCCCGCGCTGCCTGGAGGCTCTGCGAACCGACGCGTCGCGCATCTTCTCATGCGCCCTGGCCGAATGTTCAAGTGCGTGGTAGGCCGGCGAGTCTACGCCTTGACGATCTTGGAGCGCCCCGTACGAACCTTGGCCGTGGCGTTGCGCGTGTCTACCACAAGCCGGGCGTGCTTTACGATCCAATCGTAGTCGTAGTCGCTGTGATTGGTGGCGATCAGCACGGCGTCGTAGCCGGCGAGCATCTTAGCCGTGAGCTTCTTGCTCTTCATCCGCAGGTCGTATTGGCGCTGTCGATGCGTCTGGGGGATGTAGGGGTCGTTGTAATCGACCTTCGCCCCCTTATCTTTGAGCAGCTCGATCAATTCCAGGGAGGGCGACTCGCGCACATCATCAATGTCCGGCTTGTAGGCAAGACCGAGCACGAGCACGCGCGAGCCCCTGAGGCTCTTGCGCCGCTCGTTGAGGGCATCGATGACCCTTCCGACCACGTAGTGCGGCATGTTCGTGTTGATCTGTCCCGCCAGCTCGATGAACTGCGTGGCCAGGCCGTACTGACGCGCCTTCCAGGTGAGGTAGAACGGGTCGATCGGAATACAGTGGCCGCCGAGCCCCGGGCCCGGATAGAACGCGCTGAACCCAAACGGCTTCGTACCGGCCGCACGGATGACTTCCCACACGTCGATTCCCATACGGTCAAACAGCATCTTCAGTTCGTTAACGAGAGCAATGTTGATGCAACGGTAGGTGTTCTCGAGGATCTTCGCCGCCTCGGCCACCTCGCAACTCTCGACGGGCACCAGCGTCTCAATGGCCAGGCCATATACGTCCAAGGCGCGTTTGAGGCTTTGCTTGCCGCAGCCACCAACGACCTTGGGGATTGTGGCGGTCCTGAACTGCCTGTTGCCGGGGTCCTCCCGCTCCGGTGAAAAGGCGAGGAAGAAGTCCTTCTCGACCTTCAGTCCGGACTGTTCGAGGATCGGCAGCATGACCTCGCGCGTCGTGCCCGGATACGTCGTACTCTCGAGCACGACAAGCTGGCCCTTGCGGAGGTGCTTCGCGATCGTGCGGGCCGTGGACTCGACGTATCGAAGGTCCGGCTCACGGTTCTTTGTCAG
>CBFDBY010000050.1:0-40380 GCA_965603165.1 uncultured Phycisphaerae bacterium | reverse complement strand
CCTGCCTGTACGCGGGCGCCGGGTCATCGTTCACCCCGGCTCGCCCTGTTCCGCTCGCCTGCCACCATGAAAAGGAAAATGGCGTATCACTAAGGGAGCGTGATTCCTTCACGATGCCCCGCCGTCGCCTTCAGTACTCCGTCGGCGGCTCTTCGGGCGGGGTGACTTCGTCGGGCGGTTGTGGGAGACCGTAGTATCCGGGGTCGGCACCGTCGTCGGCGGCGCCGAGGTACGAGGACTCGGCGGAGAGCCGGTAGTCGTGGTTCGCAGCGTCCATGAAGAGCGGAGGTGCGAAAACGTTGCCGAGGCGGGGCCAGACGCCGTCGGCGATGCCGCAGTAATCGATGTGGACATCCGCTGCGAGGTACGGCAACTGAACATCTACGGGAACGGTCGCGTTGATGATGGAACCGGTTACGTGCCAGACGATCGAGCCGCTGGTCACGCCGTACTTGTTGTGCGACTGAATGGCGACGTCCGTGTAGCCGGGCCGCCGCGTGGCGACGATTGTCGTGCGGTCGATGTTCACCTCGGCCGTGCCGTTTTCAAACGCCTTGGCCACGACCACCGCGTTCGTCGTGTCCTCCGGGGCCGTGTTGTTCTCCACGATCAGGCAATGGTCGATGGTCGTCGTGCCGGCATAGACGCTCGCCCCTTTGTCGCGACAGTCGCGGATGATGAAGTCCCGCATGGTGACTTGCGAGCCGAGCGTGTCGAGGCCGTCGTCGTGGACGTCGGCGATGACGCCGCGTGACAGGAGGCACTGCTGTCCGGCCTGCTGGCTGTGGATATAGATCGCGTCCGCATCGTCGGCAGCGTGCATCTCCGTGATCCAACTATCCTCGAAAAGCAAGGCGGTGCCCGCGATTTCCGGCCCCATGACGGAGCGGGCCAGCAGGCAGTGGCGGAAGACCAGATCGCAGCCGCTGGTGGCGTGCATGACTTTGCCGGCGTTGTCGGTGAAGGAGACGTACTCGAACACAATCGCCGAGCCCTGGGCGCGGATCGCGGGCCCGGAGTTCGAGTGGCCGACTCTCGGCGAGCGGCCCGCCCGCATGATTTCCGTGTAGCGGAAGGTGGACGGCTCGGCGTCGACAAATCGCAACTCGCCCCAGTTGAGGCCGGGCTGTGCGGCGGTGAACGTGACGGGCGCAAGGGGCGTGCCCAGCGACTGGATCGATCCTTCGACTTGGATGTCGGTCCCGTCGCTGCCGGCCGCGACGCCGTCGATCAGGACGAGCGTGCCGGGCGCGAGCGTCAGCGTGGCGCCGGCCGCGATGGTGAAGTCGCCGCCGGTGATGTGATAGACGCCGCGCCACGTGGCCGAGCGGTCCAGACGACCCGAAACCGGATGTACGCGCCGGCTTCGCCGATCGACCAGCGGAGCGGCAGCCATGACACCATTGACGTCGGCGGTCAGGCGAAAATCGCCGCCGCCCGAGAGCGTGACAAGGGCGCTTCCCACGCCGTTGTACAGATGCACGCGGTTCGGTTCCGCGTGAACGGTGGGATCATCGGCCGTCAGCATCGCGACCGCGTCCCACTGGTCACGCCGGATGGCCCCGCTACTGTCGATCAGCTCAACCCGGACGAGGACCGGCACCTCAGGCAGATAGCCGTCGCGCACGACGAGGTTCAGACCGTCCGAGCCGGCGCACGTATACACCAGCCCCCACGCCCACACGATTGAGCAGATGCCTCCGAGACAATTCATGCGTTGGTCCCTTCTCTCAATGCCGGTCCAGCAGGTTAGCCCTCCGCCCGGCGCAAGCTCTAATTCACCTATTCTAACATTTCTTCGCGATCCGTTCAATGCGTTGGGTGACTCTCAGGCGGACGCAGAAATACCGCACGTCTCCCTGACGCCCTTCATTCCCCTGCGGTGCGCGGCACTGCTCTGGGGCCTCGGCTGGAATATCGCAAGCAATGCCGGGATTCCTATTGACAGGCCGGGCCAATGTCGAAATATTGGAGTGGTAAGGTTTCATTTGGCGGACGACAGCGAACATCTTGCTGCTCGTCGGGACCGCCTTGCCGTAAGGAGTCCATTGCCATGGCGGACATTGGAAAAGAGTTCTTTCTTGCCCGAGAGTTCATCGGATCGAACCCGTATATGGGCACGCACGGCATCCCGGTGCCTACGCAACTCCACGATCTCCAGGACAGGGCCTTCCGGCCCGGACAAGGCCCTGAGTTTCGCGACTTTCTGCGGGGCAAAATGAACACGGGCGAACGGAAGCCCAGGCCACTGCCGGGAGCCGTGGCCAACCGGGTCGCCTATCTCGTCAATCGACACCGCGGGGCGCAGGAAGGTGGGCGCACGGGCTACATCTTCCAGCTCTATGGGCGCGGCGGCCGCTTTGTGAGGTGGACGCTGGAGCGCTTGTCCCGGAAGGCCGGCAGATACGACCCGCTCAAGATGAATCCGAGTCTTGGTCCAACCGTCCGTGCGGCAAAAGCACAAGGCCGGCATGTGGTTCTCAAGAGCGAGATGGACAATTTACGGATCCGACGCTGGCACAGGGGGCTGTATTACCGCATCTATCTGACGGCCTTCGCGGACGAGGGGGCCATGAGGGCCTGGCGCGACCGTTACGGGCGGGCTCCTCTCTTTCAGCAAAACCAACACCGGGAACCGGCCCGGGCGCCCGAGCAGCAGACTGTCTGGTTCGAAACGATGGGATGGCAGAAGCTGCCGGAGCCGTTCATCGCCAGACTGAAAAGCGACGCAAAAAACCTCGTGTTTCCATCCGCTTTTCGGCAGATGCGGGAGGCGGTGACAAGGTCATCCGGCGGCCTGCTTCTGGCGATCCCCTTGGCCGGTTACCAACTGGCCAGGCAAGACGACAGACACGGGCCGACAAACTGCGTGTGGACGCAGTATCGCGCGCACGTCCAAATCAACCTTTGCACGGGACGATAGAATAATCGTCGACACTCCGAGCGCTGGTCCCCCGTTTTGACGACCGACGTAGGGTGCGCGTCGGCTCAGGCACGCCGGTTGACACTGTCACGCGATTCTGGTATTTTAGAAACTGGATAGTGCCTGAAGAGTTCTGATGGATTGTGAGGGTGTCTGCGTCTGCTGTCGACGGCCCCACGGAGTGAGTTTGGCTGGCGGCCTGAGATTCCCCTTGCGTACGAGATTCGTCCGGCACACTCATTCGAGCCCGGCCGTGGTGGGCCGGGTACACCGTAACCTCTTGGAGGAAGAGAAGATGGCATTTCAGCGACCCGCACGACAACTGCTTACCTGTGGTCTGGTTCTGTGCTGGCTGTGTCTGCCGGTCGAAGGTATCGGTTATGACGATTTTCCGGAAAGCCTGCAGCGGATTCTCGATGAGCGGATCGACGAGTTGAACAGCCAGGACGGCGTCTGCCTCGCAGGCCGCGTGACGCTGAGCGACGGCGTTCCCATCCGCAGCGGCCAAGACGTCCAGGTCAATGCGGACGTCCACGGCGACGTGCCCATCTGGGTCTATGAGGATGGCTGGTTCATCATGGAGCACCGCCCCGGCATCCCCGGACCCGACAAACCCGTCCACGTGCGAGCGTTTGGCTATGATCCCATAGACACGCCCGTCGACGTGTTGAAGAATGCGATAACCTACCGGGAGTTTGAACTGGTCAAGACACCTCCGGAACGCCTGGCCACAGTCGTCGGGATCGTGCGGGACGAAGACGACCAACCCTTCAACGGAGCATGGGTCTTGCTCACGTTCCCCTTTTCCAGTCATGGGTACACTGCCGAGATGGGATATTCGTACGCATTCATGAGCCAGCAGACCGGCCCGGACGGGCGCTTCAGCTTCTACGGGCTATCCTCAACGGAACACGTGATTACGGCCGGAGCGTCGGAATACGCCTATCATACGGGCACGTTCATGCCCCTCGCAGGCGGGCAAACGACTCAGGATCGAAAGCTCTATCCCAACCGCCGCATCGTCATCGACTACGTGTACCAGCCGGACGGCAGCCGGAGCTTCGACAACAATCAAGCCATTGCCCGAACGATCAACTGGCTCAACGGAAGCGGGCACATCGATTTCTCGCTGGGCCAGCTCATCAGGAGCTACTACGACCTTGGCATGAGACAGACGCAGGACGTTTTGATATTCCGCTGTGCCTACGTGAACGCGCAGACGGGATTCTATGACGCGGGGGCCGTGGCGTTTGACTCCGTCACAGAGGCCGCCGAAGACGGATACTCGACGACTGACAAGCCGTGCCTGGTCGGCCATGTCTACGTCGTGCGCACCTGGGAGGAGGGACACTATGTCAAGTTCATCGTCCAAAGCGACGAATGCTCGTTCCGCACCGTCGTTCCCGGCGACTCTCGTCCGATCCACTTCGCCGGCTATGGCCTGACGATCGACCTCCACGATTGCGACGACTACGCCAAGGTCTACGTCCGCAAGGATTCAGGCATGCCGCCCGGGCTTGAGACGCCCGCCCTTCCCTACTACCAGGAGATCACCGGCATGGATGAGCGAGTCTTTTCCGCGGACATCCTCTTCGCCTACGATCCGAACGACGTGGCAAATGCGGGCCTCTCCGAGCGGAGCCTGGCGATATACCGATCGCGCGACGATGGCGCGACGTGGCAAAGGCTCGACACAGAGATGGGGCCGACGAACCGTACGCTGCGCGCGAAAGGCCTCGACGCCTTCGGGCTCTTTGCTATCGGCGGGCAATACCAAAGCCTCTTCACGGCCGACTTGGACGGCAGCGCCATCGTCGACTTCAACGACTTCGCGCTCTTCGGCACGCAGTGGCGCAGCACAGAAGACCAGAGCCCGCTGGAGGCCGACCTCGACGACAGCGGCATCGTGGATTGCGGCGACCTGACGACATTCGCCGCCCAGTGGCTCAAGACGGAAGAGTAGCGCCGCCGCAAGTGATGACAATCCTCCGCTCGTCGCTGCATCCGCGCCCTCGGCCGCACGGACGACCGGGGCTTCCACGATCAGGGGCTCTCGCCCCCCCACCGAATCCACGCGCGCATGGATCGTCGCGTCCGCCGGGGGCCAATCCGCCTCGTGCCGCGCCGTGGTTGCATGGGCGAAAACGATGTAGTACAGTAGCCCCGACCGAAGGCGGCTGAGCCTCGTCGACGTGCCGGTGAGAACAGGCATCACGTTTGTCCATGCAAGCTGGAAGGGCTGAAGATATGAAGATCGGATTTCATACGGATGCGTTCAACAGTGCGTATTTCAGCTTCGAGAAGTGCCTCGAATGGGCGCAGAAGAACGACGTGCACTACATCGAATGCGGGCTGATCGACGGGGTGAGCTGGATTCACGGCCTGGGCTACCAGCCGCACGTGGCGCTCTACGAGGACCCGCTCCTGCTGCGGCGGAAGATGGACTCGTTCGGCGTGCGGTTCTCGCAGGTCGATGCGGCCTACCCGCTCTCGGGCCAGGACGGCCCGCTCCGCGGCGTGCCCTACGTGATGAAATCGATCCAGTGGGCCAACCTGATCGGCTGTCCCTGCGTGGATACGACCGACGGGATGCACCAGCCCCAAGGGCTCACCGACGCCGAGGCCATGGAGATGATGAAGCGCAGCTACGGCCAGATCATCGAGGTCGCCGAGGCCCACCGCATCATCGTCAACATCGAGCCGCACGGCTACTTCACCACCAAGCCCGACATGATGGCCCGCATGCTCGACTTCTGCGACAGCAAGTACCTCCGCATGAACATGGACACGGGCAATACGTTCATCGCCGGCCAGGACCCGGTCGCGTTTCTGAAGCGCTTCATCGGCCGCGTCAGCCACGTGCACATCAAGGACGTCTCCGAGTCGTTAGCCGCCGCCGTCCGAGGCGAGCAGACCGGCATCGCCGTCAGCCACTGCGCCCTCGGCGACGGCGTCAACGCCAACAACATCCGCAAATGCCTCGCGCTCCTCCGCGACAACAACTACACCGGCGTCCTGAGCATGGAATGCGAAGGCCAGGCCGGACCCATGATCGAAAAATCCCTCGCCTGGATCCGAACCACCCTCGCGGATCTCAAGATCCCGATCGAAGGATAACGGAAGAAACTCGAAGCACGAATATCGGATTTCCGCAGCTTCGGCCTATTCGTCTGCGGCTTCCCACCACAATCTCGGATAGTCCTGCCCTTCGAGAATCCACCAGATATCCTCCGTCCCATTGACCGTCTCGCCCACAAAATCCCAGCCGGCGTCCAGGAACGTGCTCGCCATCCTCATTCCTGCCGCGGTGAGTCCGGCACCACCATTACTGACACGGATCCCACTGATCTCTATGTCCCAGAAACAGTTGCTGACTGTGTTCTCATCTTGCAGGGACCGAAATCCGATCAGCCCACCGGCCGTCCCCGCCAGCGTATTGCTGCTCGTCAAGGAACTACTCGCGTAGCAACAACCGACAGTACCCGAGTTCCATCCCGCGAGTCCGCCGACAGCCCCGTTGCTCGTCATCGATCCGGTGGCGTAACAGTTGTAGACCGCGCCCCGGTTCAATCCGACGAGCCCGCCAACATAGTTGTTGCTCAACACGTATCCCTTGGCATAGCTGGTGGCAATGGTGCCGTGGTTGACTCCAGCCAACAGGCCTACGTACCAGGAGTTGCCTTCGCTGATGATTACAGCATTGTCGATACCCAGGTTGCTGATGAATCCGCCGGCGCCAACAACGCCAAATAGGCCGAGTTCCCACGGGCCCTCCCCGTGCGTGTCGATGGTCAGATTCTTGATCACATGGCCGTCTCCCTGGAAAGAACCTGTGAACGGACAGCCAGTCAGACCAATCCAGCGGTAGTCAACACCGGTCAGGTCCAGATCAGATGCCAATACAAAATGCCGGGTCCAAAGGATGCTGGCGAACACAATGCGGACGAACTGCTGAACAGACATGATGATATAGGGGGCCTCCTCTGTGCCGGAACCGCTCAGCCAGTCAAGACTAGGCTCAGGAACCACCTGACCTGGTGTTCCTTCCCAAGCAAGGCGAGGATAGTCGTGGCCAGCGTATAGAACCCAGTTCGGGTCCCCTGCCCACCCATTGAGGGCCAGTACCTCCGGATTCATCAGTTGTGCTGTGGTCAAGCCGATGCCCCCCTGACTGACAGATACTCTGCTGGTGTTCATGTCCCAAAAGCTGCTTGTAGTACTCCCTGTGTTGTATCCTACGAGACCGCGGGCCGCTCTCCCAGTTGCATAGCAGGCAGCGATGGCACCTTCGTTCTTTCCCACAAGGCCACCGATATTCGCCCCGCGGTATCCTGCATACACGTCGCCAGTGGCATAGGAGTCCATGACCATGCCGGAATTCGCTCCGACAAGCCCGCCAAGATACCACGAGTAATATACCATTCCCGTTACGTCCCCGTCGGCATGGCAATTGGCGATGGCACCGCCGGAATTGCTGCCCACAAGGCCACCGAGAGATTCCTGGCCGCTCACATTCACATTGGCAGAGCAATTCCTGATGGCGCCGTGATCATTTAGTCCTACCAGCCCACCAAGAAACTGATATCCCCCCACGTTTCCTTCTATATGACAGTTCGTGATCGACCCCATGCTGGCTCCGGCCAGCACGCCGACCCTATATGAGTCCGAAGGTGAAGCATATACCGTGACGTTGTCGATGCGCAGGTTCCTTATCTGGCCGCCTGGACCAATGGACCGAAATAGGCCAAGACAGGATTGATGCGTGGTGCGCATGTCGATGGTCAGATTACGAATGACGTGCCCGTTGCCGTCGAAAGCCCCGGTAAACGGCCAGCCCGCCCGTCCAATACCGTCCCAGGCAATGCCGCTCAGATCCAAATCCGAGACCAGCACGAAGTGCCGCTCCCAAAGATAACTATAGCGACCGAGAGAAGCAAACTGATCCACCGTGGCAATCCGATAGGGCTCTTCCCGTGTGCCCCTCCCGTCCAACCAGGGCATAACCGGGTCGGGTATGATCTGGCCGGGTGTATCCTCCCAGGCAAGTCGAGGATAGTCACGCCCGGCCTCTACCACCCAATTCGGGTCATTTGCCCAGCCGTGGAGAGCCAGAATCGCAGGATTCATCATCTGACTGGTTGTAAGGCCCACCCCCAGATCACCAGAATGAATGCCGCTTGTATCCACGTCCCACAGGCACTTGAGGAGACTGCCCGTGTTCTGTCCGACCAGCCCGCCGGTAGTCAGCCAGTCTGCACTTCCGACCACAGCGACGGTGGAGTAGCACTTCGTGATGACGCCAGCGTCGTTCCTTCCCACAAGCCCGCCGATGGCGAACGAATACTTGCTGCTCATTACGTGACCACTGGCATAGCAATCGGTAATGAAGCCTGAGTTCTCTCCCACGAGCCCGCCAGCATATTCGCCTCCCATTACACTTCCTGTGGCGTAACAGCGCTGGATGGTGCCGGCATTCCTGGCAGCTAAGACGCCCGCGCGATCGATGTCACCTGCGATCCTGGCATCTTCGATCCCCAGGTTCATGACGCATCCGTTTGGCTCGATAGATTCAAACAGGCCCCGATACGAGGTCATTCGCCAGTAGATTTCCACGGTGAGATTACGGATGACATGGCCGTTGCCGTCGAAACGACCGGAGAAGCCCACGTATGTCTCCGACGAACGCCCACGTGGAGAACTCGATCTGATGACAGACCGTTGAATCACCGCATGGTCGAATACACGGCCGCCTGGCAAATCAGGATCCAGATCGATGTCATTGACCAGTTGGTAGTGCTTGTTCTGGAGACCGGGATCCGAGCCGACAGCAAGGAGGTGCTCCACGGTGGCAATCAGATAGGGATCATTGGGTTCACCTGTGCCCCCAGAAAACCCGGCCCATGCCGGCGAACCGACAAGACAGGCCACTACCAGCAAAGCTGCCGGAAAGATCCTTCGAGCCTTCAAGATAAGCATGTCTTTTCCTCCACTCCTTATCCTATGCCTGTGACGGCTATCCGCTCTTGCGGCTCTCCATGACTCGACAGCCAGCATACCAGATAAGGTGTGGCCTGTCAATCTCAACGAGTACAGGAATTATGCTCCGAGAGCCACTACGGCCTGTCCTCGGGAGGCACTTGAGGCACTTCTCAGCCCATGGTATACTCGATCCCGTAGGATTGCTGCTGGGTGAAAGGAAAGACAACAATACGTTCGATAGGGGGACACTCATGTCAAGGGAAGGTGTGCACAATCGAGGTTCGTCGCTGAATCGTCGTGAGTTTCTGGCCGTGGGGGCTGGGTCGGTTGCGGCTGTTGCTGGGGCGGGGCAGGCGGCTGAGGCCGGGGCGTCGCGGATCGTGAGGCCGCCGGAGGGGAAACGGATTCTGTTGGCGTGTAAGCTGGGGATGCTGCCGAAGGAGCTGGAGGGCAAGAAGCTGTCGGTCGTGGAGCGGCTGCGGATGGCGGCGGAGGCCGGGTTCGACGGGGTCGATTTCGACCAGGCCGGGGAGTTCACGCCGGAGCAGGCGCGAGACGCCGTACGCGAGTCCGGCGTGTTCGTCCATAACGCCATCAACCACGCGCACTGGGAGAAGCGGCTCACCAGCGAGAAACAGGAGGACCGCGACCAGGGCCGGGCGAATATCGAGCACTGCATTCGCGTCTCGCACGCGGCCGGCGGCAGCGCCGTGCTCATCGTCGTCGGGCGCGGCAACGACGGGCCGGCCGATGCGATCGACGAGCGCGCCCGCCAGGAGATCAAGAAGATGCTTCCGTTAGCGGCCTCGCTGGGGCAGATGATCCTGATCGAAAACGTCTGGAACCAGATGTGGTACGACCACGACAAGGGGCCGGAGCAGACGCCGGAGCGATTCATCCGGTTCGTGGACAGCTTCCAGAGCCCGTGGGTGGGGATGTACTACGACGTCGGCAACCACTGGAAGTACGGGCAGCCGGGCGACTGGATCCGTGCATTCGGGCACCGGTGCGTCAAGCTCGACGTGAAGGGCTTCAGCCGGGCCAAGAACAAGTGGGGAGATATCACCAGCGAGAACGACGACCTGCCGTGGGCCGACGTCCGCAAGGCGCTCGCCGAGATCGGCTTCACCGGCTGGGCCACGGCCGAAGTCGGCGGCGGCAACGTCGAACGCCTCACCCAGGTCCGCCAGCAAATGCAAAAAGCCTTCGGCGTATAGAAGATGGTGGGCATGGCCCACCCTACGCGTGCCGTATGTTGGCGTTGGGTCGCAGGTCCTGCTGCTAACAGGCTCTTGGCCTGTCTCCTTGGAGTTGCCGGAAAGGCTTCTGTGCATGGGCGTCAGCGGTAGGGTGTGCTTCGCACACCGTTGCTATCGGGCATCCATGAGGCGGGTGAAGTTGTCGAAGAGGTAGCGGGAGTCGTGGGGGCCGGGGGAGGCTTCGGGGTGGTACTGGACGGAGAAGGCGGCGAGCTTCTCGCAGCGCAGGCCTTCGAGCGTGTTGTCGTTGAGGTTCATGTGCGTCAGCTCGACGGCCTTGTCCGCGAGTGAGTCGAGATCGATGCAGAAGCCGTGGTTCTGGCTCGTGATTTCGATCTTCCCGGTTTCGAGGTTCTTGACGGGGTGATTGGCGCCGCGATGGCCGAACTTGAGCTTGTACGTCGTGCCGCCGAGGGCCAGGCCGAGGATCTGGTGGCCGAGGCAGATGCCGAAGATCGGGACCTTGCCCAGCAGGGATTTCACCGTCTCGACAGCGTACGTCACGGGGGCGGGATCGCCCGGGCCGTTACTGAGGAACACGCCGTCGGGCTTGTGGGCCAGGACGTCATGGGCCGTCGCCTGGGCCGGCAGGACCGTGACCTCGCAGCCGTGCGAAACAAGGAGGCGCAGGATGTTCTGCTTGATCCCGTAATCGAGCGCGACGACCTTGTACTTCGGCTCGGGCGCCGATTCGGGGCTCAGGACGTTGACGACGCCTTCTTTCCATTCATACGACTTGCCGCCAGTGACGTCCTTGACGATGTCGCGGCCGACGAGACCCGGGTACTCTCCGAGCATCGCGGCCAGCTTCTTCGGGCTCGTCTCCGCCGAGGAGAGGATGCCTCGCATCGCGCCCTCGGTGCGGATATGCCGGACGAGCTTGCGCGTGTCGATGCCCTCGATGCCGACGATCTCGTTTTTCTTGAGGTACTCATCAAGCGTGGCGCCGTTGCGCCAGTTGCTCGGGTACGGGCAGTTCTCCTTGACGACGAAGCCGGCGACGAAGACCTTTCGCGACTCCCAATCCTCGCCGTTCGTGCCGTAGTTGCCGATGAGCGGGTACGTCATGGTGACGATCTGCTCGTGGTACGACGGGTCGGTGAGGACCTCCTGGTAGCCGCTCATGGCCGTGTTGAACACGACCTCCCCGCACTTGAAGCCGCGGGCGCCGAAGCCCTGGCCCTCGAATATCGTGCCGTCTTCTAAGAGTAGTACCGCCTTCACGAAACCTTCCTTCTACTGATTAAGGACGATTGATTGCTGATGATCCGGTCCGTCTCTTCCATCTCAATCATCCATAATCAATTATCATTTATCGATAGTAGTGCTGTATCGGTTTGACCGTAATCTTCTTTGCCTTCAACGCCTCGATCGCCTTGACGACGGCCTCGGCGCCGCGGATCGTGGTGACATAGGAGACGCGGTGATCGACGGCGCTGCGCCGGATGAAGAACGAATCGACGATGGACCGCTTGCCCACCGTCGTGTTGATGATGAGGTCGATCTGGCCGTTGATGGTCATGTCCACGATGTTCGGCCGGCCCTCGGTCCTCTTGAGCGCGAACTCGGACGGGATGTTGTGCTTGATCAGCTCGATGCAAGTGCCCTTGGTCGCGACGATCTTGAAGCCGAGGGCGTGGAGGCGCTTCGCGAGAGCCACGGCCCGCGGCTTGTCGTTGTCGTTGACGCTGATCAGGACGCTGCCTGCGGTCGGCAACGTGTTGCCCGAGGCGATCTGGCTCTTGGCGTAGGCCGTGCCGAAGTCGTCCGAGATACCCATGACCTCGCCGGTCGAGAGCATCTCGGGGCCGAGCAGCACGTCCGTGCCCGGGAACTTGAGGAACGGAAACACCGCCTCCTTGACCGCGTAATGCTTCGGAACAACTTCCTTCGTGAAGCCCAGCTCTTCAAGCGTCAGGCCAGCCATGACCTTGGCGGCTAACTTGGCTAACGGTACGCCGATGGCCTTGCTGACGAAGGGAATCGTGCGCGACGCTCGCGGGTTCACTTCGAGGATGTAGATGCGGTCGTCCTTGATCGCGTACTGAACGTTCATCAGGCCCTTGACGCGGAGCTCCAGCGCGAGGAGCTTCGTTTGCCGCATGACCTCGTCGATGATTTCCTTCTTCAGATCGATGGGGGGAATGGAGCAGGCGCTGTCGCCGGAATGGACGCCGGCCTCCTCGATGTGCTCCATGATGCCGCCGACGACCACGGTGTGCCCGTCGCTGATGGCGTCGACATCGAGCTCGGTCGCATCGCCGAGGAACTTGTCGATCAGGATCGGGTGCTCGCCGGAGGCCTCGATCGCCTCGTCGACGCAGGCTTTGAGACTGTCCTCGTCGTAGACGATATCCATGGCGCGGCCGCCGAGCACGAACGAGGGGCGAATCAGGAGCGGATAGCCGAGTCGCTTGGCCACTTTCAGCGTTTGTTCATAGCTCGTAGCAATCTCACTATCCGGCTGGAGCAGCTTGAGCTTCTTGATCAGTCGGTTGAACCGTTCACGGTCCTCCGCCATGTCGATGCTGTCGGGCGAGGTGCCGATGATGGGCACGCCCGCCTTCTCGAGCGGCACGGCGAGCTTGAGCGGAGTCTGGCCGCCGAACTGGACGATGACACCGTCGGGCCGTTCCTTCTCGACGATGGTCATCACGTCCTCGAAGGTGAGCGGCTCGAAGTACAGCCGGTCGGACGTGTCGTAGTCCGTGCTGACGGTTTCCGGGTTGCAGTTGACCATGATCGACTCGACGCCGATTTCCTTGAGGGCGAAGGCAGCGTGGCAGCAGCAGTAGTCGAACTCAATGCCCTGGCCGATGCGGTTGGGCCCGCCGCCGAGGATCATGATCTTGCGGCGTTTGGTCGGGTTCGCCTCGCATTCGCTCTCAAAGGTGGAGTACAGGTACGGCGTGGCCGCCTCGAACTCGGCCCCGCACGTATCCACCATCTTGTAGACGGCCTGAACGCCGAGCGATTGGCGGTGCTCGCGCAGTTCCGTTTCCGGCACGCCGGCAATCAGGGCCATGTACTTGTCACTGAACCCGCACTGCTTGGCCCGGGCGAGCAGCGCGGCCTCGGGCAGCTTGCCCTTCTGCACCACAAGCTGCGACTCCAGATCGACGACGTCCTTGATGTTGTGCAGGAACCAGCGGTCGATCTTCGTCAGGGCGTGGATCTCGTCGATGGGCATCTCGCGCCGCATCGCCTCGGCGACGTACCAGAGCTTGTCCCAATAATTCTGCCGCAGCCGTTCCTTGAGCTGGTCGGCGGAAACGGCCTTGTTGATGTGCCCGTCGCCGAGGGAGTATCGATCGATCTCAAGCGAGCGGATCGCCTTTTGCATCGCTTCCTTGAACGTGCGGCCCATGGCCATCGCCTCGCCGACCGATTTCATCTGGACCGTCAGCTCGGGCGGCGTCTGCGGGAACTTCTCGAACGTGAACCGCGGCCACTTGACCACGCAGTAGTCGATGGTCGGCTCGAAGCACGCCGGTGTCTTCTTCGTGATGTCGTTCGGGATCTCGTCGAGCGTGTACCCGACGGCCAACAGCGAGGCGATCTTGGCGATAGGGAAACCCGTTGCCTTCGAGGCCAGGGCCGAGCTGCGCGAGACGCGCGGGTTCATCTCGATCACGGAGAGCTTGCCGTTTTCCGGATGGACAGCGAACTGGATGTTCGAGCCACCCGTCTCGACGCCGATGGCCCGGATGATCTTCAGGGCCGCGTCGCGCATGATCTGGTATTCCTTGTCCGTCAGGGTCTGGGCGGGCGCGACGGTGATACTGTCGCCCGTGTGGATGCCCATCGGATCGAGGTTCTCGATGGAGCAGACGATGACGACGTTGTCCTTGCGGTCCCGCATCACCTCGAGCTCGTATTCCTTCCATCCGATGACGGACTCCTCGACGAGGACCTGACTTTTCGGACTCAGGTCGAGCCCCCACTGGATGTACTTGGCGTACTCCTCGGTGTTGTAGGCGACGTTGCCGCCGGTGCCGCCGAGCGTGTAGGAGGGCCGGATGATCGCGGGAAAACCGATCTCCTGCACAATGCGTTTGGCTTCCTGCCAGGAGTGGGCGTATCCGCTGCGCGGCACTTCGAGGCCGATCTCCTGGACGGTCTTCTTGAAAAGGTCGCGCTCCTCGGCCTTCTTGATCGATCGCAGATTGGCGCCGAGCATCCTGACGTTGTACTTCTTGAGCGCGCCGCTCTCGGCCAGGGCCACGGCGGTGTTCAAGCCGGTCTGCCCGCCCAGCGTGGGCAGCAGACTGTCCGGCTTCTCCCGGCGGATCACCTTCTCGACGATCTCGGGCGTGATCGGCTCAATGTAGGTCCGGTCCGCCAATTCGGGGTCGGTCATGATCGTCGCCGGGTTACTGTTGACCAGGACGACCTCAAAACCCTCTTGCCGCAGGACTTTGCAGGCCTGCGTGCCGGAATAGTCGAACTCGCAGGCCTGCCCGATGATGATGGGCCCCGAGCCAACGATCAGTATCTTGTGGATATCCTTCCGTTTCGGCATATCTTCCTGTACGGTCTCCTGCCCTGCCAAGCTTCATCCGGATGGACCAGCACCCTGTCGGTCCTGTGTCTGGAGCGTGCTATCCACCCCACGCGTTGCCTATGGCCGCCCGTTTCTGTACGGCGCGCGAGCTCAGCGAGTTTGCGGCGCCCTTAGGGATTGGGCCGCCCACTGCGATTCATCGCACTTGGGGACCCGTCTGACGCAGCCAGCGGTCCATGGCCACCGCCGCCTCTCGCCCGCTCTGGATCGCCCGAACGACCAGCGAGGCGCCGCTGACGGTATCACCGGCCGCAAACACCCACGGCTCGCTGGTCTGGTAATCGGCGACTATTACATTGCCTTTCGCATCAAGTTGCAAGTCCAAATCCTTCACCAAGCCGTCATGCGTGACGTGCAGGAAGCCCAGAGCGAGCAGGATGAGGTCGGCTTTCAGGACGAACTCCGTTCCGGGCTGCTCTTTCAGCTTCCAGTTGCCGTTCGCCTGCATCCATTCGACTTCGCAGCCGTGCAGCTCTTTCACATGGCCGTTGTCACCGGCGAATGCCTTCGTCATGACGGACCACCGCCGCTCGCAGCCTTCCTCCTGGGACGACGAAGTCCGCATCTGCCGGGGCCACATGGGCCAGGGCGTATCGGGCGGGCGCGTATCCGGAGGCTTCGGGAGGATTTCGAGCTGGTAGATTTTCTTCGCTCGCTGTCGGCGGGCGGTCCCCACGCAGTCACTGCCGGTATCGCCGCCGCCGAGGACGACGACAACCTTGTCCCGGGCCGAGATCCTCGGAGTGCCCTCCAACGGCTCGGCGGCACAGAGCTTGTTCTGGGCCGCCAGATAGTCCATCGCGAAGATGACGTTGCTACGGTCCCGGCCGGGAACGGCGAGATCCCGCGGCTCCCGGGCGCCCTTGGTCAGGCAGATGCAGTCGAACCGCTTGCGGAGATAGTGGGCGGAGATGTCCTTGCCGACGTCGACGCCGGTCTGGAACTCGACCCCCTCGGCCTTCAACTGTTCGAGCCGGCGGTCGATGATGTGCTTGCCTAATTTGAAATCGGGAATGCCGTAGCGGAGCATGCCGCCGGCCTTCTCATCCTTCTCGAAGACGACCACGTTGTGTCCGGCCCGGGCCAATTGCTGGGCGACGGCCAGGCCGGCCGGACCCGAGCCCACGACGCCGACGCGCTTGCCCGTCTTCCGCGGCGCGGGCAGCGGCTTGACCCAGCCCTCCTCGAAACCGCGCTCGACGATCTGGTACTCGATGTGCCGAATCAGGACGGGATGGTCGCTGACGGCTAACGTACAGGCCGTCTCGCACGGGGCCGGACACACCCGCCCGGTAATCTCCGGGAAGTTGTTCGTCTCATGCAGGACGCGACACGCCTGCTCCCACTGGCCCCTGTACACGAACTCGTTCATATCCGGGATGCTGTTACCCACCGGACAGCCCACGCCGTGGCAGAAGGGGATGCCGCAGTCCATGCAGCGGGCGGCCTGCTGCCGGATCGCTTCCGGCGACAGCGGCAGGTCGATCTCGTTGAAATCGTGGATTCGCTCCTCCACCGGCCGGTGCCCGACCTCCTGACGCTCGTATTTGACAAATCCCTTGAGCTCACCCATAGAACACCTCTTCCGTGGCCGGCGTGGTTTCCGTGTCGCGGTGCTCGAGGGCCCGCATGCGCTCCAACGCCTTGCGGTAATCGATCGGGATGACCTTGACGAATCGGCCGACCATGTCCGGCCAGGCCCGCAGGATGAACTTGGCCCGCTCGCTGCTGGTCCACTCCAGATGCCTCTCGATCAGATCGTAGAGGACCGCCTGGTCCCGCTCCTGCCAGACCGTCTCCAGCTCGACCATATCAAGATTGCAGAGCGTATCGAAGAGCTGCATCTCGTCGAGCACATAGGCCAGGCCGCCGCTCATTCCGGCGGCGAAATTGCAGCCCGTCTGGCCCAGGACGACAACGGTCCCGCCGGTCATATATTCGCAGGCGTGGTCTCCGACGCCCTCGACGACGGCGTTGACGCCGCTGTTGCGGACGGCGCAGCGCTCTCCGGCCATGCCGTTGATGAAGACCTCGCCGCGGGTGGCGCCGTAGAGCAGCGTATTGCCGACGATGATGTTCTCATGGGCCATGAACGGCGAGCCCTCCGGGGTCTGCACGACGATCCGGCCGCCGGAGAGGCTTTTGCCGAGGTAGTCGTTGCTGTCGCCGATCAGCCGCAGCGTCACGCCGGGGGCCAGGAAGGCACCGAAGCTCTGTCCGGCTGAGCCGCGAAGAACGACTTCGAGCGTCCCGTCCGGCAGGCCCTGTGGGCCGTGCTTCTGCACGATGCGGTTGCTCAGGATCGCGCCGACGGTCCGGTTCACGTTGCGAATGGGCATCTCGATGCGCGTCGGCTTCTTCTTCTCCAGCGCTGCCTTGGCCTGCTTGAGGATCTCCCAATCCATGTGGTCGGCGAGCCGGTCGGCCTGCGCGACCGTGAGCCGAATCCCCCTGCCATCGGAGATGTCCGGCTGGTAGAAGATCGCGGATAGATTGACGCCTTTCGCCTTCCAGTGGGCCAGAGCCTTGTGCGTCCTCAATCGGTCCACCCGCCCGACCATGTCCTCGAACTTGCGGAAGCCGAGCTGGGCCATGATCTGCCGGACCTCCTCGGCGACGAAGAACATGAATCGCTGAAGGTGCTCCGGCTTACCCGCGAATCGCTTGCGCAGTTCCGGGTCCTGGGTCGCGATGCCGAAGGCACACGCCCCTTCGTGACACTTGCGAAGCAGCGTGCAGCCGAGCGTGACAAGGGCGGCCGTGCCGAAGCCGAACCGCTCGGCGCCCAACATCGCGCCGACGACCACATCCCGGCCGGTCCGCATCTGCCCGTCCGCCTGGACACGAACGCGGTCCCGAAGATTGTTCATCACGAGGACCTGCTGTGTCTCGGCCAAGCCAAGCTCCCAGGGACAGCCCGCGTGCTTGATCGACGACAGCGGGCTGGCGCCGGTGCCGCCGTCGTGGCCGCTGATGAGGATTTCATCGGCGTTGCCTTTGGCCACGCCGGCCGCGATGGTGCCGACCCCGACCTCGGCGACGAGCTTGACGGAGACCTTCACGCCCGGATTGCTGCATTTGAGGTCGTAGATGAGCTGGGCCAGGTCCTCGATCGAGTAAATATCGTGATGGGGCGGAGGCGAAATCAACGTCACGCCCGGGGTGGAATACCGCAACTGGGCGATCTCCGCCGTGACTTTGTGTCCGGGCAACTGGCCGCCTTCGCCGGGCTTGGCGCCTTGAGCGATCTTGATTTGCAGCTCCTTGGCGTTCGCGAGATAGTGGGTCGTGACGCCGAAACGGGCGCTGGCGACCTGCTTGATGCCGCAGCTCTTCGAATCGCCGTTCGGCTCGGGCACGTACCGCTGCGGGTCTTCACCGCCCTCGCCGGTATTGCTCATGCCGCCGATGCGGTTCATCGCAACGGCCATACACTCGTGCGTCTCTTTGCTGATCGAGCCGTGGCTCATTGCGCCGGTGCAAAACCGTTTGACGATCTCGGCGGCCGGCTCGACCTCGTCCAGTCGCACGGGTTTGCCATACACAAAGCCGAACAACCCGCGCAGGGTGTGCAGCGCTCTCGACTGGTCGTTGATAGCTTTGGCGTAGGCTTCGTAAGAGGCGCAGTCGTCGTTCCGCACGGCGTGCTGCAGCTTGGCAACAGTCGTCGGGTTCCACAGGTGCCGCTCCCCGCTGTTCCGGAAGTGGTATTCCCCTCCGAAATCTAGGTCCATCGCGCCCGTCGGACGCGGCTGAAAGGCTGAGCGATGCCGTTCAAATGTTTCCCCGGCGATCTGCTCCAACCCGACGCCGCGAATGCGCGAGCTCGTGCCGGTGAAGTACTTGTCCACGACGGCGCCGTTCAGCCCGATGGCCTCGAAGAGCTGGGCCCCACAGTAGCTGCGCAGCGTCGAGATGCCCATCTTGCTCATCGTCTTGAGAATGCCCTTCTTGATCGCGGCAATGTAGTTGTCGGCGATCTGAACGGGCTCCAGCGTCACGCCGAGTTCGCCCTGGCGGTTCAACTCGTCGAGCGACTCGAAGGCCAGATAGGGATTGATGGCGTTGGCCCCGTAGCCGCACAGCAGGCAAAAGTGCATCACCTCTCGCGGCTCGCCGCTCTCGACGATCAGCCCCGCCTCATGGCGGAGACCCTTCTCGAGCAAGGCATGATGGACGGCCGCCGTGGCCAGCAGCGACGGAATGGGCGCTTTCGACCCGGAGACGTCACGGTCGCTGAGAATCACCAGTGACGCACCCTCCTGGACGGCCTCCTCGACCGAGCCGATCAGGGCATCCAGACCGCAACGCAACGCTTCGGCCGGATGCGCGAAGTCGGCGTCGAACAGGGTCGGCACCGTGACCACACGGAAATCTTCGCGCTGTACGGACCGCAGCCGCTCGATGTCTTCATTCGTCAGGACCGGATGCGGAAGCTTCAGTTGACGGCAGTGCTGCGGCGTCTCGGCGAGCAGGTTCTGCTTCTTGCCGATGAACGCCATCAGGCTCATCACGAGCCCCTCGCGAAGCGGATCGATCGCCGGGTTCGTCACCTGGGCGAAGAGCTGCTTGAAATAGTTGAACAGCAGCTTGTGCCTCTCCGATAGCACCGCCAGAGGCGTATCGTTGCCCATCGACCCGATGGGCTCCTGCCCGTTGACCGCCATGGGCGTCAGAATCATCCGAAGCTCTTCGCGCGTATAGCCGAACGCCCGCATCCTTCGCGCGATGGTCTCCGGATCGCTCTTGACGAGCTTCGGCGCGTCGAACAGTCCACGCAGCTCGATGCGGTTCTCGTCGAGCCACCGGCGATACGGCTTCTGCCGTGCGATCTTGCTCTTGATTTCGTTATCCGAGATGATCCGGCCCTGCGTCGTATCGACCAGGAACATACGTCCGGGGCGAAGCCGACCCTTGAGGCGAATCTTCTCCGGTGGGAATTCGACCACGCCCGCCTCGCTGCCAATGATCGCCAAGCCGTCGGTCGTGACGAGATAACGACAGGGCCTGAGGCCGTTGCGGTCGAGGGTGCCGCCGATGATGCGGCCGTCGGTAAAGACCATCGCCGCCGGTCCGTCCCAGGGCTCCATGATGGAAGAGTGATATTCGTAAAACGCCCGCTTGTCGGTGCTGATGTGGTATTTCGCCCCGAAGGCCTCGGGGATCATCATCATCATGGCGTGCGGCATACTTCGCCCGGCCCGCACCAGCAGCTCGAGCCCGTTGTCAAAGCAAGCCGAGTCGCTCCCGCTTGGCGTCAGGATCGGAAACAGGTCTGCCATATGCTCGCCGAAGACGCCACTGGCCATCTTCGGCTCGCGGGCCCGCATGGCGTTGCGATTGCCGCTGAGCGTGTTGATCTCGCCGTTGTGGGCGATGCACCGGAACGGCTGGGCCAGCCGCCAGTTCGGGAACGTGTTCGTACTGTACCGCTGGTGCACGATCGCCAGCGCCGACTTGACGCGCTCATCCGCGAGGTCCGGATAATACTCGAAGAGCTGCCAAGCCATGAACATGCCCTTGTAGCAGATGGTCCGGCCCGACAGGCTGGCGACGTAGAAATCCTCCGCCTCACTGCCGAACTGCATGGCGATGCGTTTCTCGGCGCGTTTGCGAGCCCGGTAGAGCCGCCGCTCGAGTTCCTCGTCCTCGCATCCGGCCCCATCGACGAAGATTTGCCGGATCGAAGGCTCCGCCTCCCGCGCGAGCTGCCCCAGACAATCGCCGCACGTCGGCACGTCGCGCCATCCGAGCGTCTTGACTCCGTGCTCGGCCAGCGACTTCTCCAGAGTCCGGTCGCACACGTTCCGCAGCTCCCGGTCCTTCGAGCCGAACACCATCCCGACGCCATACTGAGAAGGCCCCGGCAGGGAGAACCCCCAGCTTTCACATTCGTCCGCAAAGAACTCGTGCGGGATCTGGAAGAGGATGCCTGCCCCGTCACCGGTCGTCTCGTCGGAGCCGGCGGCCCCGCGGTGCGTCAGATTGACGAGAATCTGCCTGCCATATTCGACGATGGAGTGGTCCCGTGCGCCGTTGATGTTCACCACGGCCCCGATCCCGCACGCGTCGTGCTCGTAGCGCGTCTCGTATAGACCCTGATTCTGCAAACGTATGTCCATGAATTCCCCGGATTCGGGCATCCCCATTCTTCAAGCCGCTCGTGCAGCCCCTTGCTATATCATACGACATTACTCGCCAAATGCCAGGATGGTTCCTGTAATACACAACATAATTTGGTCTTATGCAAAAATCAGAATCCCTTATCGCGACAGGCTATTGTTCGCATCGCAGGACTACCCAACACAGGCATTTCGGACGTCGAAAAACGGCCCGCAGCGATCCGGGAAGACTCTTTTTGACCTCAGAAATGCCGAAAGGTTGTCACCAAACGACGAAATCAGCCACTTTCTTATATAATGGTTGTTTCTTGTCGAAGAATGGCTGGTTGCTCTGGGAAGGGAAGGGCTGCGCCGACCGGGACCCAAGAACCATGCCCTGGGCTGGAGATTTGGCTGGAGGTACGAATGATGGAAGGCATGAGCCGACGGACGGTTGCCCTGGCGGGCTGTATGGCATTGGTGCTGTGGAGCATGCAGCTTGCGACGGCGACAGGAGCGGAAAACGCCGCTTCCCTGGCAATCAACGAAATCATGGCGTCCAACGGCGCGACGAAAGCGGACCCACAGGGGCAATATGACGACTGGATAGAGATCTACAACCATGGCGACTTGCCCGTCGACATCGGCGGCATGTATCTGACGGATGACCTGGCAAGACCGACGAAGTGGCGGATCCCGACGACCGACCCTGCCCTGACCACGATTGCCGCACAGGGCTATCTGCTGATATGGGCGGATGGAGAGACGGCCGAGGAGGGCTTGCACGCGAGCTTCAAGCTCAGTGCCGACGGCGAGGACGTGGGCCTGTTCGCCGCAGATGGGACGACCCGAATCGACAGCACGAGCTTTCCGAAGCAGACCCGCGACATCTCCTACGGTCGCTATCCCGATGGCAGCGACGACTGGCGCTACTTCGCCACGGCCACGCCGGGAGCCGAGAACAAGGGAGCCTACGACGGGATCATCGACGAGGTCAAGTTCAGCCAGGAGCATGGCTTCTTCGATGAACCGCTCACCGTATCACTGAGCGTGGAGACAGAGGGGTCAACCATCTACTACTCACTCGACGGCGAGGTGCCCGGCCGACTGTCGGGACGCTTGCCCACGGGAAGAGTGTATACGAGCCCTCTGAACATCACGCGGACCACATGCATGCGAGCAGTGGCGACAAAGCCCGGTTGGAAATCCTCCACGGTGGCCACGCGGACTTACCTCTTTGTGAATGACGTGATCCTGCAATCGCCCACGGGGGCAAAACCTGCTCCGGGCTGGCCGGAGCCGAGCGCTGGGGGCGGCGGCTTTCCCGGCTTCCCCGGCTTCGGAGGCGATACGCAGGCCATGGATTACGGCATGGACCCGGAGGTGGTCAACGACGCCCGGTACAAAGACCTGATGGATGACGCCCTGCTCTCGATCCCCACGATTTCGGTGGTGACGGAGCTGGACAACCTGTTCGACGACGGCACCGGGATCTACGTCAACGCGATGCAGGACGGGCGCGCGTGGGAACGGCCGGCCTCCGTGGAGCTGATCTATCCGGACGGGACGCAAGGGTTCACGACGAACGCGGGCCTGCGCATTCGCGGGGGCTACGGTCGCCAGGGGAGCAATGCCAAGCACGCGTTCCGGCTATTCTTCCGGCCCGACTACGGCCACTCCGAGCTGCAATACCCCCTGTTCGAAGACGAGGGGGTCGATACCTTCGAAAAGGTGGATCTGCGGACCGCCCAGAACTATTCCTGGGCATTCAAGGGCAGCCAGGGGCTGGACCACGGCGGGAAGAACACGATGCTGCGCGAAGTCTTCTCCCGCGATTTGCAGGGGGCCACGGGCCAACCCTATACAAGAAGCCGATACTACCATCTGTATCTGAACGGACAATACTGGGGCCTCTACCAAACGCAGGAGCGCTCCGAGGCCCGCTACGCAGCGGCGTATTTCGGGGGCAGCAGCGACGACTACGATGTGGTCAAGGTCGATGCCGGCCCCGGACGGCCGTACACTGTGCACACCACGGACGGCAACCTCGACGCCTACAATCGTCTCTGGCAGGCAGCCCGGGACGGCTTCGCCACCGACGCGGCCTACTACCGCGTCCAAGGGCGCAACCCGGACGGCACGGTCAATCCCGCCTACGAGCGACTTCTCGACGTCGATAACGTCATCGACTACATGCTCTGCACGTTCTACGTGGGCGACCTGGACGCCCCGATCTCGAACTTCCTCCAGAACAGCCGCCCGAACAACTTCTACGCCGTCTACAATCGCACGAACCCCGACGGCTTCATGTTCTTCCGACACGATTCTGAGCACAGTCTGTTCGAGCTCCACGAGAACCGGACCGGCCCCTATTCTGCCGGGCAGCAGGCCCAGTATTTCAATCCGCAGTGGCTGCACCAGCGACTTGCAGTTCATGCGGAGTATCGGATGCGTTTCGCGGATCACGTGTACGAACACTTCTTCAACGACGGAGCCATGACGCCGGGAGCGGCGGCTCCCATGCTGCAGAACCGCAAGGACACCATCGACCTCGCGATTATTGCGGACTCGGCCCGCTGGGGCGATGCAAAGGTCTCAGAGCCGCGAACGAAGGACGATGACTGGCTCCCCCAGGTTCGTTATCTGCTCGACGAGTACTTTCCGCAGCGGACGAGCATCGTCCTCGACCAGCTTCAAGCCAAAGGTTGGTATCCGACCCTCGAGGCGCCGACCTTCAACCAGCACGGTGGAGCGGTCGACAGCGGATTCAGCCTGGTCATGATGGCACCGACCGGCGACATCTACTACACGCTCGACGGCGCGGACCCCCGCCTGCCGGGCGGCGTCATCAATACGGCGCACGCCACGAAGTACACCGCGCCTGTAACTCTCACGAAGTCGACTCGCATCCGCGCGCGTACATACTACGGCACATGGAGTGCGATTCACGACGCGACGTTTTCGGTCGGGCCGGTAGCCGAGAGCGTTCGAGTCAGCGAGATCATGTACCACCCCGCCGACACGGGCCATCCCGACGATCCTAACACCGAGTACATCGAGCTGACCAACATCGGCACCGAGACCATCAATCTGAACCTCGTGCAATTCAGCAACGGGATCGACTTCACCTTCGGCGGCATCGAGCTGGCGCCCGGCGGCTTCTGCCTGGTGGTCAAGGACATGCTCGCCTTCGAGGCCAAGTACGGCCCGGGCCGGCCCATCGCGGGCGAATACGCCGGCTCGCTGGCCAACGGAGGAGAGAGGATCGAGCTGATCGATGCGATAGGCCGAACGATTCAGAGCTTCAGGTATGAAGACGACTGGTACAATCGCACCGACGGCCTGGGCTGCTCGCTGACGAGCGTGGACCCGACTCAGCCCGACCCGGACCAGTGGTCGCAAAAGAGCGCCTGGCGCGAAAGCGCCCACGTGAACGGCTCACCGGGAGCGCCTGACTGAGGCCCCACCCGAAGGAAGTTCGCGCACGACACACTAGTCAGACCGCAGGAGCCATAACAATGCGCCCTGATGCAGGGGGCCCTCTTGCTTGTCACGTATCACTTTTTTGCCTTGCCCTTGCCCGCACTGCCCGCCACAATGGCGTCAATCGTTTGGAGGTTCAGAGCGATATGGCCAGGGCAAACGTCGTACAACAGCTCGGCACGAAGGGCGTGGACATTCCTGCAGTCGCTGGGCAGGTCATTGCGAATCCCAAATCCATCCCGGAATTGGTCGAAGCCCTGCAGATCGAGAAAGGGACCGCCAGGTATGCGTACGAGAAGGTGTTACGTCTGGTCAGCGAGCGTCGGCCGGAACTGATTTACCCGTACTTTGATGTCTTCGCCGCCATGCTCGATAGCGACAACAGTTTCTTGAAATGGGGCGCGATCATGACGGTCGCCCATCTGACGGCCGTGGACGCAGAGAACCGGTTCGACACCCTCTTCGAGAAGTACTACGCCCCCGTCACGGGCCCGGTGATGATCACGGCGGCCAACATCATCGGCAGTTCGGCCCGGATCGCTCTGGCGAAGCCGGGACTCACCGAGCGCATCGTCCGCGAGATCCTCAAGGTGGAGAAGGCGAAATACAAGAGGCACGGCCGCCCATCGCCCGAGTGCCGCAACGTCGCCATCGGACACGCGATCGATTCACTCGATCAGTTCTTCGACCAGATCGAGGACAAGGCCGCCGTCATTCGCTTCGTGAAGCGCCAGCTTACGAACCCCCGAAAGCCCGTCGTCAAGAAAGCGGAACGATTCCTCCGCAAGCATGGAACGATATGGAAGAATAGGTGACCACAAACCGCAGACCGATGTTCGTCAGACACGATGTTGAAGGAGCGTAACCATGTCTACATTTGATGCTCTCGAATTCACAGAAGTCCAGGTCGCGTCCGTTCTGGCCGCCCAGATGCCGGGCGAGAGCGCCGCCGACCCGGCCATCATCGGCAGCGCCATGCACACGACGTTCGACAAGCTCGGGGCCTTTCTGCAGGAACACGCGCTGGCCCCGGCCGGCCCGCCCCGCGCCATCTACACGTCCTACGGCCCCGAGGGAATCAAGTTCATCGTCGCCATTCCCATCGCCGCCCCACCGGCTGCACAGATTGAGGGTGCCCCCGGCTTCGTCGCGACCCTGCCCAGCGGCAAGGCCATGCGCTTCACTCATCGCGGCCCCTACGCCGGCCTGATGCAAACCTACGGCCAAATCACCGAGTTCCTCAAGGCCAGAGGCCTGATGAAAACCGAAGCCGACTGGGCCAAGTACACGCCGATGTGGGAGGAGTACCTCAACGACCCGCACACAACCCCCGAACCCGACCTGCTGACGCACATCTACCTGCCCATCGCCTGAGCCATCGGGTGCGAGTGTTCCTGTTCGGTGGGATCAACGAAGCAACAGAGCGATCTCACGAATCGTTCGTTCTTGTGCCGGGCGCAGTCTATCGTGTAGACTATCGTCCATAGACTTCTGCCTTGGGGTACGGAAAGGAGGTACGTGCTATGAAATGGGTGTCCTGTGTGCTGTTGATGTTCCTGGCCGTCGGGGTGGCGGAGGCACGGGCTATCGAGCAAGGGCTTATCCTGGACCTCGATGCCGATAAGGGTGTGACGGTCGAGGACGGCGACCGGGTGGCGAAGTGGAGCAATCAGGTTGCCTCCTTCGCGGCCAAGGACTTCGTCAAGCAGGACCAGGGACGAGAGGTGCCGGGAACAGGTCGGCCGACGCTGAAGAAATCCGTGGCCGCGATCGGCGGGCATCATACGCTGGTCTTTCGGCGGCAGGAATTGGTCAATCACGAAGAAGACGCCTTCGACCATCTGATCACGGGAAACGGCTACACATGGTTCGCGGTCATGAGCGTCTACGAGCAGATCGTTCAACTGAAGGACGTGAACTCGTGCTTCGGCAACCTGCGCAACGGCGGAAACTACGAAGGCATCTGGGGCAACGTGACCGACGACAATCGCGTGTGGATCGGCTCGCGCAACGGGATCACCTTCGGCCGCTGGGATAAGAACAACCCGATGGTCACAGCGCCCGAGCCACTGAGCAAGAACCAATATTACGTCGTGGCCGGACGCATGGGTGCAGGCACGGGCGAAGTGCGGATCGAGGTCTTCATCAACGAGCCGAGGCCCGTGGCGAGCAAGCCTTTCCCCGTCAACCCGGCGGCGAATTCCTCCAAGCTCGCCATCGGCCAGGAACGCGACGCCACCAACCATCCGGGCACGGAGTCTTTCGACGGCGAGCTCGCCCGCTTCCTCATCTACGAGCGCCCGCTGACGGATGGCGAGCTGGCACAAACCCTGTCAGATCTCAAGAAGATGTATGCCATCCCCTGAGGTCCGCCTCGCTTCCAAGCACGGTCTGGCGTTGGCCATCATCGGGACCTGGTATTCATCCCACTGCGATTCGGCGCGAGTGGCTGCCGATTACCGAATGAACAGCATTTCGGCGTAGCTGGGCAGGGGCCAGAGCCGGGCGTAGACGAGGGTTTCGAGCTCGTCGGCGGCCTGCCTCAAGGCGGCCATTGCCGGCACGACGTCGTGGCGATAGCTTTCGGCGTGCTTCTCCGAACCTTCCGTCTGGGCGGCTTGGGCCGTGGCCCGCTCCAGATCGTCGATCGCGCTTTCGAGGGCAGTGATCAGATCGCAGACGCGCTGCAGCATCTTCTTCTGCGTCTCTGCGCCGACGCCGGCGCCGGTGACCGCGACCACCGCCTTGCCCAACCGGCGCGAGTATTCGCAACAGGCAGGCAGGATCTGACGTTTCGCCATCGTCAGCATCGTCTGAGCCTCGACGTTGATCTGCCGGCTGTAGACCTCGAGCAGGATCTCCGTGCGGGCCTTCAACTCCTGCTCCGTGAGGACGCCGTGCCTCGCAAATAGCGCAACGTGCTCATCGGACGGGATGGCCTTGAGAGCCGCGACGGTCGAGCGGATGTTCGGAAGCCCGCGCTTCGCGGCCTCGGCCACCCATTCCTCCGTGTAGTTGTCGCCGTTGAAAAGAATGCGGGCGTGCTTCGTCGCGATCTCCCGCAGGACCTTTAGCACGGCGGCCTTCACGTCGTCCGCTTTCTCCAGGGTATCGGCGATGTCGCTAAGCGTATCGGCCACGATCGTATTGAGGACAAAGCTCGGACCCGAGACGGACTGCGTGGAGCCCACCATGCGGAACTCGAACTTGTTGCCGGTGAAGGCGAACGGCGACGTGCGGTTACGGTCGGTGCAATCCTTCGGCAGCGGCGGCAGGGTCGAGACGCCCAGCTTGAGCTCCCCGCCTCGCTTGCTGCTCCGGGCCCCGCCCGCGGCCAATTGCTCGAAGATGTCGGTGAGCTGCTCACCGAGAAAGACCGACACAATCGCCGGGGGCGCCTCGTTGGCGCCGAGCCGATGTTCGTTGCCCGCGTTGGCCACGCTCGCGCGGAGCAGCACGCCGTACTTGTCGACGGCCCGGACCACGGCGCAGAGCATCACCAGAAAGATCATATTATCGTGCGGCGTGTCGCCCGGGTCGAGCAGGTTGACCCCGTCGTCGGTGACCATGCTCCAGTTATTGTGCTTGCCTGAGCCATTCACGCCGGCAAAGGGCTTCTCGTGCAGCAGGCACACGAAGCCATGCCGGCGGGCGACCTTCTGCAATGTATCCATCGTCAACTGGTTGTGATCGGCGGCCACGTTCACAGTCGAGAACACGGGCGCCAACTCGTACTGGGCGGGCGCAACCTCATTGTGCTGCGTCTTGGCGGTGACCCCCAGCTTCCACAATTCGTTGTTGAGCTCGTTCATGAAGCTTGCCACGCGTTCGTGCAGGGAGCCGAAATAGTGATCCTCCAGCTCCTGTCCGCGGGGAGGCTTGGCCCCGAAGAGCGTGCGGCCGGCCATCACCAGGTCCAGCCGCTGCCTGTAGAACGTTTGATCGATCAGGAAGTACTCCTGCTCGGGCCCCATCGTCGCGGTCACCCGCTTGGCGGTCGCCTTGCCCAGCGCCCGCAGCACGCGCACCGCCTGCCGGCTCAGCGCATCCATGGAGCGCAGCAGCGGCGTCTTCTTATCCAGCGCCTCGCCCCGGTACGAGCAGAACGCGCTGGGAATGTACAGCGTGATGTTCTTGCCGTCCTCCTTGACGAAGACCGGCGAGGTGCAGTCCCACGCGGTGTAGCCCCGCGCCTCGAACGTCGCGCGGAGACCGCCGGAGGGAAACGACGAGGCGTCCGGCTCGCCCTGGGTGAGCTCCTTGCCGCTGAACTCCATGATCGTTCGGCCGTCGGGCGTCGGCGAGATAAACGCGTCGTGCTTTTCCGCGGTCAGACCCGTCATCGGCTGAAACCAATGACAGAAATGCGTGGCACCCTTCGCGATCGCCCAATCCTTCATCGCGTTGGCGATTACGTCGGCGGTCACCCGATCCAACGGCTGCTCGCCGTCGAGCGTCCTCTTGAGAGACTTGAATACGTTCTTAGGCAGACACTCGCGCATGGTCATCTCGTTGAAGACGTTACGACCGAACTCACCCGTCACATTGTCAGACATTGTCGGACTCCTCAAGGACTCTCACTTCCGTACCAGTGTTGTCGTTCATTTCACGAAATGCCCTGCGCGGCCCCACTATCGAGCCTGCCGCCCATGCTACGTCGGCCTCGGTCCACTGTCAACGGCGCATTCCCCGCCCCAGGTCTGGCCACTCGATCCGCAGGCCAGGTACACATTCGGTTCGGCCGGAGTTCGCGTTCGGGAGGCTTGGCTGCAAGAGATGCGTCGGCCGCCGGGCACGAGAAAAGGGGCAAGGCTTGCACTGTTCGGCCATCCCCAGCAAAAGAAGCCGGCAGCCACAAGCCTCACCCACAACCCAATGCCGACTGCACCTGTGGGTGCAGCGAACACAATTAGCGATCAACTGTCGTAGTAGAGGGAGAACTCGTGCGGATGCGGGCGCAGCGCGATCTCATCGATCTCGTTGCTCCGCTTCCAGTCGATCCACGAGCGGATTAACGCTTCGCTGAACACGCCGTCCTGCAGCAGGAACTCGTGGTCCTGCTCCAGCGCGTCGATGGATTCGGCCAACGAGCCGGGGGTCTTCGGGAACTTCGCCAGCTCTTCGGCACTCATCTCATAGATATTCACGTCCAGCGGCTTGCCCGGGTCCATCTTGTTCTGGATCCCGTCGAGGGCGGCCATCAGCATAGCGCTCCAGGCGAGATAACCGTTGGCGGTCGGGTCGGGACAGCGGAACTCGATGCGCTTGGCCTTCGGGCTCTTGGAGTACATCGGGATCCGCACCGACGCCGAGCGGTTGCGGGCGCTCATCACCAGGTTCACCGGCGCTTCGAAGCCGGGCACGAGCCGACGGTAACTATTGGTTGTCGGCGCGCAGAAGGCCAGCAGCGCCGGGGCATGCTTCAGGATGCCGCCCACGGCGTGCAGAGCCATCTCGCTCAGGCCGGCGTACTTATCGCCGGCGAACAGGGGCTTGCCATCCTTCCACAGCGAGAAGTGCGAATGCATGCCGCTGCCGTTGTCTTCGAAAACCGGCTTGGGCATGAACGTCACCGTCTTGCCGTGACGCTTGGCCACGTTCTTGATGACGTATTTGTACCACATGAACTGATCGGCCATCCGCGTGAGTTCGGCGAACTTCATGTCGATCTCAGCCTGTCCGGCGGTGGCGACCTCGTGATGATGCGCCTCAATCTCGAGGCCGAGCTTCATCATTTCATAGACCATCTCGCCGCGAAGGTCATGGTAGGTATCCGTCGGGCTGACGGGAAAGTAACCGCCCTTGAAGCTGGGCTTGTAACCGAGATTGGGCTCTTCGAACCGCGCCGTGTTCCACGCACCCTCGACCGAGTCGATCGAGTAGTAGCCGGTATGCTGGTTCTGTTCGTAACGAACCTCGTCAAAGATGAAGAACTCGGGCTCCGGACCGATGAAGCATGTGTCGGCTACGCCGCTCTTGTTCAGATACTCCGCGGCCTTCCTCGCGACCGTGCGCGGGCACTTGCTGTAGAGTTCACGGGTCTCCGGATCGACGATATCGGCGATCACGCTGACGGTCGGCTCCTTGAAGAACGGGTCGATCACCGCTGTATTCGGATCGCACACCGCCATCATGTCCGACTGGTGAATCTCCTGCCAGCCGCGAATGGACGAGCCATCGAATCCCAGCCCCTCTTCGAACACGCTCTCATCGATCGTCTTGATCGGATAAGAGCAGTGCTGCCACGTGCCGAGCATATCCACAAACTTGAGGTCCATCATCTCGGCCCCGTTCTTCTTGGCGAACTCAAAAAACTCTTTTGGCGTCATTCGTTGTTCCTTTCTGATGCATTGGGTCAACACTTACCACCATTCCTACGGCTCCGTCATCGGGGCCGGCGTGATCGGTGGCATCGCCGCTCCTGACGGCAGAACACGAGTCCACCGGACTCGTAGAGAGATTCACAAAGCACGTGCCAGACTCGGAGCACCGGACCACAATTCCCTTAAACCCCTTCGCAGACGACAGTTACGGCACAACTCAATCTTGGGAGCCATGGCGAACGAAATACATTTCTGTAGGTTTATCTCAGCAAACATACATTTATGTAGTTTCTGCGACTCTTCGGGCTGCTACGCACGAGAGGCCGGCGCGGGTTGCCTCAGCCGATCGCGTCGTTGCCGCGTTCGCCGGTGCGGATGCGGATGCACTCGGGCAGATCGACCACGAAGATTTTGCCGTCGCCGATCTGGCCGGTGCGGGCGCCCTCGATGATCGCGTCGATGGTCTTCTCCACGAAGTCCTCGTTGACGGCGATCTCCAGCCGGACCTTCTTGAGCAGGTTCACCTCGAAGGGCACGCCGCGATAGCTCTCGTGGTAGCCCTTCTGCGCCCCGCAGCCGAGTGCGTTGGTCACAGACATCTTGAAGACCTCGGCTCTGTACAACGCTTGTTTCACGTCGTTGAGTTTGTGTGGTTGAATATAGGCAGTGACAAGTTTCATCTGCTGGCTCCTGTTGTTCAAACGCTTTCACGCCGGCTCGTTCGTTAACTCGTAGTAAAGATCTGGAAACCGCCGTAGGCTTCCATTCCATGCTCGCCGATATCGAGGCCGCGCAGCTCCTCGAGTCGATTGACACGCAGACCCACAGTCACATCGATGAGCTTGAAGATGCCCCACATGGTTCCGACGACGAAGATGACCGCCGCGGCGCTGCCGAGGAGTTGAATACCGAGTTGCGTCGGGTTGCCGCCGTAGATTAGGCCGTCACGAGCCAAGCCCAGCGAGCTCTTGCCGAAGAGACCGACGGCGAGTGTTCCCCAGACGCCGCACATGCCGTGCACGGGAACCGCACCCACAGGATCATCGATCTGGAGCCGGTCCAGCAGCTCGACACCGCGGACGACGACGTAGCCGGCCACGATGCCGATGACACAAGCGACCCAGGGCTCGACGAACGCGCACGGAGCCGTGATGCCGACGAGTCCGGCCAGCGCGCCGTTCATCGCCATCGACAAATCCGGCTGGCCCACGCGTTTCCACACGGTCAGCATGGCAACGATCCCGCCGAGCGCCGCGGCGAGGTTCGTATTCATCGCGACACGCCCAATGAGCTGCCCGTCACCGACGGCAAGCGTCGAGCCGGCGTTGAAGCCAAACCATCCAAACCAGAGGATGAACACGCCCAGCGAAGCCAGAGGAATACTATGGCCGGCCAGGACGTTCGGCTTGCCGTCGCGGCCGTACTTGCCTTCCCGCGGGCCGAGCATCCACGTTCCCACGAGCGCCGCGGACCCGCCGACGGTATGCACGACCGTCGAGCCGGCGAAGTCCGCGAAGCCCAGACCGGACAGCCACCCGCCTCCCCAGATCCAGTGGCCGACAATCGGATAGATCAGTGCCGAAATCAGAAACGAGTAAATCAGGTACGCCGAGAACTTCATGCGTTCCGCGACGCCGCCGGCCACGATGGTCGCCGCCGCCCCGCAGAACGCCGCCTGGAACAGCCAGAAAGCGAACAACGGTACACCGCCCGCCGTATCGCCAAGCCCCGACAACAGCCAGCCCTTCGTGCCAAAAAGGGCGTTGCCGTCGCCGAACATCAGACCGTAGCCGATCAGGAAGAAACCCAGCGACGCCATGCAGAAGTCGAGGAAGTTCTTCGTGAGAATGTTGCAGGTGTTCTTCGCGCGGATGAAGCCGGCCTCGACCATGCCGAAGCCCGCTTGCATGAAGAACACCAGGAACGCGCCGATGAGCACCCAGACCGTATTCAAACCCAGGGCCACCTGCTCGGCGGTGAGGGCCCCTTCCGCCGCTGACGCCGTCGGCGTCATGAGACCGAGCAGCACCAGCGCTACAATCCCCACCTTGCCGGGTCGCAGGATCGACTTCTTCCGTATTGCCATCACTTCTGTACCTCTCTTTCACGACACGCGGGTTATACCGCCCCCATTCACTCGGAGTCACCGAGCACCGACGCCGATGACTTTGTCTGTGCTGTTTACAAAGCGCGTACCAGAACCATAGCCACCAGATATATTTCCGTAACTCGCTCTCTGAGATAGACTTACGAAGCACCCCCAGAGAGATCGCCCTCTGCAATAGACAACATTTCTGTAGGCAGGGCCTTGAGTAATTACATTTTTGTAGTTTCACCGATCGGTCCGCCACTCCCGCCGGCCTCTCCATGCACGTCTTGCGCCCTGGTCTGCGCAGGGGGGCGGGCTCCGTCGGCGTTTCGGCGGGGCCCGTCGTGGCCGAGAGGCACACAAATTCATGACCGCTGCGGCGGACCGTGCGAGACCGATCCCGTCATCCTATCGCCGTCGTCCCCCGCTCGCCGGTGCGGATGCGGATGCACTCGGGCAGGTCGACGACGAGGATTTTGCCGTCGCCGATCTGACCGGTGCGAGCTCCTTCGACGATTGCGTCAACGGTCTTCTCTACGAAGTCCTCGTTGACGGCGATCTCGATCCGAACCTTCTTGAGCAGGTTCACTTCGAACGGCACGCCGCGATAGCTCTCGTGGTAGCCCTTCTGCGCGCCGCAGCCGAGCGCGTTGGTCACGGACATCTTGAAGACCTCGGCTCTGTACAACGCTTGTTTCACGTCGTTGAGTTTGTGTGGTTGAATATAGGCAGTGATCAGTTTCATCGGATCAACTCCACTTGCATACGCTTAGGTTGTGCTGAAGATCTGGAAGCCGGAATACGCCTCCATGCCGTGTTCGCCGATATCCAGGCCCTTCGACTCCTCTTCCGGGGAAACCCGCAAACCGATGGTCACCTTGATTCCGTAGAAGAGCACCAAGCCCAGGCCAAAGGCCCACGCAAAGGCCGCCCCCGCCCCGAGCGCCTGGACGCCAAGCTGCCGGATGCCACCGCCGTAGAAGAGGCCGCTGTCCATATTGAACAACCCGCACGACAGGGTCCCCCAGAGCCCGCACACGCCGTGGACACTGACCGCGCCGACCGGGTCATCCACCTTCAACGTCCGATCGATGAACAGCACACTGAAGACCACCAGCGCGCCGCCGACGGCCCCGATGGCAATGGCTGCCATAGGCGAGACGCCGTCACACGGAGCGGTGATTGCGACGAGCCCCGCCAGAGCGCCGTTGAGGGCCATGGACGCATCAGGCTTCTTCAGTATGATCCAGGCGACCACCATGGCAACAATCGCGCCGGCCGCGGCCGACAGGTTGGTGGTGACTGCGATGTAGCCGATGGAGCTGTCTCCGGTGGTCGTGCTGCCAGGGTTGAATCCGAACCACCCGAACCACAGGATGAACACACCCAGCGCCGCAATCGGGATGTTATGGCCCAGGATCGCTTTCGGCTTGCCGTCCGGCCCGTATTTGCCGATACGCGGACCGAGCACGATCGCCCCGGCCAGGGCCAGCCAGCCGCCGACGGAGTGAACCACGGTCGAGCCGGCGAAGTCCAGGAAGCCAAGCCCTTCCAGCCAGCCCCCGCCATCAAGCAAACCGCCCCACGCCCACGAGCCGAAGATCGGGTAGATCAGCAGCGTGATGAAGAAGCTGTAGACCAGATAGCTGGAGAACTTGGTTCGTTCGGCCATCGCGCCTGAGACAATGGTCGCCGCCGTCGCCGCGAAGACGGTCTGGAAGATCAGGAACGTCCAGTTCCAGCCGCCCCCTGTCTCGACGCCGCTGAGCCCGAACAGCGTCGTGCCGAACAGGCCGTTGGACTTGCCGAACATCAGGCCGAACCCGACCAGGAAGAACGCGATCGATCCGACCGAGAAGTCCATCAGGTTCTTCATGAGAATGTTGACGGCATTCTTGGCCCGGGTGAAGCCGGTCTCGACCATGGCGAAGCCGGCCTGCATAAAGAACACGAGAAACGCCGCGATGCACGTCCACACGATGTTGATATTGGTTTGCAGTTCCTCTTTGGCCGCGTCGAGAGGAGACACGGCTGCATCTGCCGCCCATACAGGAACGGACATTGCCCCCACGGCGAAAATCAGAAACAACGCATAAAGTCGTAAGTGTCGTCTGTTCATAGCTGTCTCGAAACCAACCTTTCTGTGTTTCGGCGGCACGCACGTGCCTGGTTGTTGCTCCTTTGCCGCTGCCGGCGCAGACCTTCCGCGAACGGCCTCACTGCCATGAAGGACCCGCACACGACAGCGGCGTTTCCCTATCGATCGTGAATCTCGATCCGTTTATGTTGTTGCTGTTGCGGGCCGCCGACCTTGGCCCGACCGTCAGAACTCGACGGCGATGCTGATCCCGCCCCAGAGATTATCACTCTTTCCCGTGGCTTCGCGAATATCACTGTCGATCATCGTGGAGTAAGCGACGATCGGCTTGATCGTCCAGTTGCCGATGGTGACCGGCACTCCGGCCGAGAGTGTCAGATCGTTGAACGCGGAATCGTCCACGCCGAAGTAGTAGTCGTCATACCCGCCGCTGGCATACGCCAGGCTTGCACCAACCTCGAGATCGCAGTACGCATCCGTCGTCCACTGCGCGACCTTCTCGACACCATGCCCGACTGAGAACTGGAAGTAGCTGCCGTCGGCCTCGTCGAAATCGTAGAACCATGTCACGCTCGGCGACAGGGGCACCGAAGCGGAAAGGCCGCCGTAGATCTCCGCCGTCCCCGGGAAGCTGGTGTTCGGAAAATCGTAATAGATCGCCCCCACCGAATACGCCAGAATCTCCTGGCCGGGAAACGTGTTGGAGTAGTCGATCACGTAATCGACCTCGTTGAGCTCGCCGTCATCCACGGCGTCACCGTGCAGGTCCATGTTTCCCCAAACCGAAGCGGTGAATCCCTTGTATCCGATGCCGACACTGGGCTGGAGGACCCAGTCGTCGACAACGTTCTGACCGCGCCAGACGTACTTGCTGACGACATCCGCCGAGGCGGAGACGCTCACTGCGTCCTCTTCCGCACTGCTCGAGACCACGGTAACCAGCACGACCGATACCGCACACAACAATACTCTCAGCTTGTTCGTCATCTTCATTCTCCTGCTGACTTATTCCTCATGCCATTCCTTGATGGCCCTTGCCGAAGTACCGACCCATCTGCCGAACCCGGTCGCACAGCTCTTCGCAAAGACCGTGCCACATTGAACCGAACGAAGACAAATTTCCATAACCATTTTCACAACAAGGACTTAAGCACGCAATAAGCCAAACGGGGCGACACACGAGCGCATACAAAAACGTAGCCTTCGATATAGAGAACTACATTTTTGTAGCCTTCTCCACATGGAAGAGACGCGCAGAACGCGCGTGGAAGACCCACGGCGAACCGGTCGAGGATTCCGCTGGCACGACACTGGCGGGCAATGCTGATATCGCAGCTGCGGGATGGATCGGATGACATTGGCGTCGATGTTGCCATCACGTTCGACCGGCGGCGTCCACTGAAAGCTCCGAGGGCCCGCTGATCCGGAAGAACTTCGCTCAGTCATTCTGACTGATGCTGCCGTGGATGACGGTCGACGTAGTGTGTCGTGCCGCCTTTGAGAGAGAGCCGCGCCAGGACGGGAAAATGGTCCGACGGGTAACGCCCATCGTCGTTGTCGTGGAGAATCGCAGCTTCGACGACCATTCGGCCCGGCCGAACGAAGACGTAGTCGATCTTCTCGCCCGAGCGGTCGCCCTGGAAACGATTGAACGTGCCCACCTCCGTCGCCTCCGGATGCAGCACGCGAAACGTATCGACGAGACGGGTGTCTGAAGGAGCGACGACATCGCCGATCCCCAGTGATGCATCGCCTTTGAGATACCGAACCGCCGGGTTGCTCTCGCCCGCGTTGAAGTCGCCGGTGACGATCACAGGATCGCGGTGTTCCCGGTCACGCATACGCTGGGCCAGCAGGACGACGCTCTTTTCGCGCGACGGCTGCGACTGGTGGTCCAGGTGGACGTTGAACAGGTAGAAGGCTTTGCCCGAACTCTTGTGGAGGAACCGGCCCCAGGTGCAAATCCGGGTGATGGCGTTGCCCCAACTCGTCGAGCCGGGCACTTCCGGCGTGTCGGAGAGCCAGAACGTGCCGGACTGAAGGACCTTCAGCCGGTCGGTGCGCCAGAGGATGGCGCTGTACTCGCCCCGCGTCTTGCCGTCGTCGCGGCCGACGCCGATCTCGCCGTACGGCGGCAGCGACTGTCGAATCTCGTCGATCTGGAAGCGGAGGGCCTCCTGCAGGCCGACGACATCCGGGGCGTGCCGGCGCAAAACGTCCACGGCCATCTCCCGCCGGTTCGGCCACGAGTTCTCGCCGTCATCGGCCGTGCCGTAGCGAATGTTGAAGCTCATCACGAGCAACTCCGAGTCGCCCGCGGACTGCCCGTCGGCGGCAGTGACACGAGACTGCAACCCGGGAATCAGAACGAACAGAAGGACAAGGAACAACGCAACGAACGACTTCCCGCTGAGTCCTCCCGCGGAAAGGAAAGAACCAAGAGCGACTGGGGTGCCATGTCTACCCTTGCGTAGACATGTCTCGTCCAGCAGCGCATGGGGCCTGCGCCCCGCGCACCCGCCCATCCACCGATTTTCGCCCACGGGGCGAGTCCGCCATCCTGCTCTCTGCATTTTGACTCCCCTTTCGGTCAGCTTCCCAGGCCGACTTGCTTCTGCTCCTGCGTGAGAGATTCGTTCAACGAGCCGGAACGAAACCCTTGCAGATCCACCGTTACGAACCGAAAGCCCAGGACCTTGAGCCTTTCAACCACCTTGGAACGGACCGGCTCAGCCACAAGGCCGGCGATGTCCTGCAGTCGGACCTCGATCCGCGCGATCTCGTCGTGGTGGCGAACGCGGAACTCGACGAAGCCGAGCGACCGCAAGACCGCCTCCGCCTGATCCACCTGCCGGAGCCGCTGCTCAGTGACCTCCAGGCCGTACGGAATGCGGGAGGCCAGGCACGGCGACGCCGGCTGGTTCGCGGTCGGCAGCCCCGCTTCACGGCTCAACTGGCGGATATCCTCCTTGGTCAGCCCCGCCTCAGCGAGAGGCGAGCGAATGCCGAAGCTCCGCAGCGCCCGGTTGCCCGGCCGGAAGTCGTCCAGATCGTCGTGGTTCGTCCCGAAGACGACATGGTCAAAGCCGCGTTGCTTCGCGATGTCCAGCAGTGTACGGCACAAGTGCGACTTGCAATGATAACACCGGTCGGCGTTGTTCGCCGTGAAGTTCGGGTCCTCCAGCTCGCCGGCCTCAACGACCATCAGCTCGACGCCGATCTCCTTCGCCAGAGCCGGGGCCTTCTCGCACACATTGCCGGGCTCGGACACTCCGACGCTTATGCACGCCAGGACGTTCTGCGTCCCGAGGGTCTCAGCCGCCGCCTTGAGCAGATAGCTGCTGTCCACCCCGCCCGAGAAAGCGACCACCACCCGGCCAAGGTCCCTCAGAATGTCCTGAAGCGATTCGTGTTTTTCTTTTAGATTCATGTCTTGTCCTACGCATCAGCCTCCGCCATGGCTCGCTTCAAAAGCTCCTCCAAGCCAAGTTTCTTCGCCAAATCAGTCAAATACTCAAAATCCAACGCCTTTCCCTGGACCGCCAGCACGCCGAGAACATCGGTCCACTGGCGTTCGGACGTGCCGCCCGTGTCACGGAACCAACACAGCTTCAACAGGACAATATCTTCCGGCGAGACCACGGACACATCTCTCCGGCTTGCGTCACTGAGCCTCAGCATCCGGCTGCGATCCAACAGCCGCTGCTCCAGCTCGCTGGGGCCCTGGACGAAGATGTCTATCTTGAATGCAGTCTCAAAATGAATGACGTTGAAGCTGCGATACGAGCGCAGGGCTTCCTCCATCCCCTGCCGGCTAACATAAAATTCGTCTTCGAGCAGATCACAGAGCCTGTCGGCTGCCGACGAAAAGGGCTGGACCGTGATGTCGGCATCCCTGGTGAATCGCACCGTGCCATACAAGGCACTCGCAAGGGAGCCGCCGATCGCGTACCGAATGCCCAGGCCGTCGAGCACATCGGCAAGTCGTTCGATCACTGCCTCCGTTTGGCGTCTTTCATTCACGGCTGGATGTCCCATACACCTGCTCGAACAACTCGCGGCCGAGATGCTGCTGCGCCCAGAGCCGCCAGAGCTCCTCCTCGGTGGCGTCTGGATGTCGCATCCGAAGTCCGGCCAATGCCAATTGTCTGCCCATTTCGTACGTGTCGAAAATGATCTCGAACTTCCGTGCCGGCGACATCCGACGATAAAGCTCATACTGCACGCGCTGCGCCTCCGGCGCCGTGTCGTTCGCACAGTTCGGTCGCATCTGCATCGATACCCCTATCCACAGCACAGCCAATCCGCAGGCCCACACCCACGGCCGCTGCAGGACGGCTCTCCGCATACTTATAGCACGTTCTGCATCCAAAGGCTACCGCCCGGCTGAACAAAGAGCAGCCACAAGAATCCCCAGGGCTGGGGCAGAACGCCAACTCGACTTATCCATGGTCCTTCTCCTCTCCTGGAGGTTTGCGATTGTCATTCCGTTGGTATTATGCCCGCGCGCGGGCCCGATGACGATGGCCCGCCGGCCGCAAGGCATGAGACCGGCGCCAACCGCAATCGGCACGCGTTCACGGCCCTCGCCGACGACGGCCCGGCCGCCGCTTGCGTGGCGCCGGCTCCGGCGGGTCTTCCTCGGGAAGATTCCGATACGCGAACTCGCCGCCCAACTTGACGGCCTTGCGATCGCGGGCCTTGGCCGACTCGATCTCGTCGTCGAACAGGCCGAGGTAATGCGGCTGACCGTCGTACTGGATCGCCGCCTGCCACTTCCGGCCGCGCGGAAACACGCCGCGAAACCGCGACTTGCCGTGCGCCCGCCGATTGTTCTGCGAGTTTTGCAACTGCGTGCAGGCGCGCAGGTTGCGCCGGCGATTGTTGAGCCCGTTGCCGTTGACATGGTCCACGACCTCGTCGTCCTTCGGCTTCATGATCTCGCGGTGCATGGAGATCGAGTGGCCGTTCTCGGTGCGAGCGGCGTAGAACCCGCCCGAGCGTCCGCCGCGCCGCGCGTACCACTTGTACTGGTTGAGCCATTCGTAGTCCGCCGCATCGACCGTGGCGTACAGCCCGCGCGTCAACGCGATATAACGGATATCGTCGCTGGGCGGCTCCGGCGGCTCGATCCGGACCGACGGCGCCGGCCCTCCGGCGGCTGACACCCGTACACGCACTGCTGACACCGGCCCTTATGCCACGGCGCCATGCCCGGATGCTCGCAGTCTCCCTGGCACCAGTAAGGACACAAAGACCCCTTCGCCCCCGTCGTATAGAACTGCGCTTCGGCGCGCCCCGCACCCTGACCCTGTTTCCGTTCCTGCTCTGCCCGCTTCTCCATGATTCTGCCTTTCTCGCTGATCGTATCGGCAATGACAAGCCGGCCCTTACACGGGACCACCAACCCATTGCCTCTCACAATGTTGGGTATATAGTGCACAAACAGCGAGCACCTGTCCACAGCAAAGTGCATTTCCCGCGAGCATCTAATCCCTTGCCCAACAAGTCCTTACAGCCCCTTGCTAATTTTCTCGCGTGTCTCACCGCGCCGGCCCCGG
>CBFDBY010000049.1:0-40463 GCA_965603165.1 uncultured Phycisphaerae bacterium | reverse complement strand
TTTTCTGAAAAGGAGGACAATCATGTGTAGAAGAACGGTTTATGTGCTTCTGGTGTTGGCCTTCGGCCTGGCCCCAGTTGCGCAAGGTGCCAACATTATCTGGGTCGATGACAATCTGCAGTACAATTTCGATGCGAATGAGCCCTCAAGTATCGGCTTTGTCCAGTTGCTCAGAGACCAGGGCCACAATGTGGATTTCAAGGGTGAGTACATGCCGCACGAACCCGGCAATGATGAAGCTCCCCTGAACCCTGACTGGCTGTACTGGCGCGAGCTGGATCCCAACAAGATCGCTGAGTTGGAAGCAGCCGACCTGATCATCCTTGGGCGCGTCGCATCCAGCGGCACCTACGACGATGCCAATGAAGCAGAGATGTGGAATGCCATCAGCACGCCGATGATCAGCCAGAGTGCACACATTTCCCGTCAATACAGCAAGTGGGGTTGGTTTGCCACGGGCAGTACGACCAACAAGACCCCCCGTTTGATGGGAGCTGTGGCTCCTGATCATGCGATTTTCGCTGGTGTAGCAATCGATCCGAACGGAAATGTCGATCTCGTTGATCCTAACGCCCAGGTTACCCTGGTTAAGTTGAATGAGGGTGAGGTTGCCGGCAACGGCACCTTGTTGGGTGTGCACGACGAGGGCTATCCCTGGATCGTCGAATGGGATGCCGGCGTGGAGTACTACGAAAGCTCTGGTCAGATTGCCGGTGGCCCGCGTATGTTCCTGGGTTCTGCTGCCGGCAAGACGATGAACGAGTTCACCGAAGGCGGTTACAATCTAACAGCCGATGGTGAGACCCTCTTCCTGAATGCCGTCAATTACATGCTCAACAAGAACAAACAGGTCATCTTCGTCTCCTTCCATGGAGCGGATGACGCGCCCAACCAGAGGGCTATCGACGAGGGCGGCTTCACGATGGCGTCCGATATCGGGTATACCGACGTGCTGAAGGCCGCCGGCTACGACGTGATGCGCTATATCACGAATGGCGAACCCGATGCAGCGATCCTCAATGCGGCGGATCTCGTGATCATCAGCCGCGCGGTCTCCAGCAGCCACTACAGCAACGATGCCGCCACGGCGTGGAACACCACCATCTCCGCTCCCATGATCATCATGGGCGGTTACGTCCTACGGTCCAGCCGTATGGGCTACACCGACGGCACGAATATGCCGGACACCACCGGCGACATCCAATTGGCCGTCAGCGATCCGTATCATCCGATTTTCGCGGGGATCGCACTGACCGACGGCGTCATGGACAATCCGTTTGCCCAGGGCGCTGTCCCGCTTCCCACGGATCCGACCATCATCTCCCGGGGCATCTCGATCAATAACAATACGCCCGACGATGAAGTGGTCGTGCTGGCCGTGGTTGCCGACGTGTCCGCTGGGGCAGGCGACACTGTCGGAGGCATGGTCATCGCCGAAGCCCTGGCGGGCGCCACGCTGACGCACGCCGGCGGAGCCGGAGAAGATGTACTGGCCGGTGATCGGCTCATCTTCCTGAGCGGCAGTCGCGAGCCCGACGGCGTTACGGGTGGAGAAGCAGCGGGTCTATATGACCTGTACCCGGACGGCGAACGGATGTTCCTGAACGCCGTCAACTACATGCTCACCGAGCAGCCGATCGTCAAGAACGGCAGCTTTGAGTTCCCGGGCACGGACAAGTTCAAGGCCTGGGATGGCGAGAAAGCCGGCGAAGGCGGTGCACCGGCCACGGATATTCCCTACTGGAGCAGTGACACCACGCCGGTGGATTCCGGCGTCGAAACCGGCTGGGGCGCCACCGATGGAGAATGGACCGCCTTCCTGAAGGGGAACGATCCTTCGGTGTGGCAGGCAACCAACTACACCATGGGCGCCGAAGACGTCATCGAGTTGAAGGTGGATGCCAAGAACAACTGGGCGGCCACAGCTCTGCAGCTCAGTCTGTACATGGACGTCAGTGGCATCCGTGTTCCCGTGGCCGCGGCGGAGTTCGTATTGACGGATGACATGCAGGAATTCACCCTGACGTTCGCCGTTCAAGATGATCCTCTCGCCATCGGCATGAAGCTCGGCGTCGAGATCAACAACGTCAGCGCAGAGGGTGAGAGTTGGCTCGCCATCGACAACGTGCGTGTCGAGGTCAAGTAGCCGACCATTCGGACGGGTCTGTGCTCAACGAGCATGGCCTGAAGCAGAATTAGGGATGGTTGAGAGCCTGCATCTGCAGCGTAGGTGCAGGCTCTTTCTTCACACCGCCAGGGACCAGAAGATGGACCTCGACCCATCGACCAGAGTGACAACGATCAGAAAATGTGCGAAACCTTCAGCACACGACCCCCATTATTTAGGTGTCTCCTGATCCATTTTCCGTTCCCCGCTTTCGTCTTCCGACATCTCCAGGTGGCGAACGCATCCACACCACCCATCCCATGGGCGCAAGTCCTTTCCCATACGATTGTTATGACGAATCCAGATGTCACGACACCCGCTCACTCGAAACGACGCTGGGTTTTTAGCCCTCAAACGGGTATAATGGATTATTGAGGCCCGGCACTCGTGTGCTCGGGTCCGACGGGGTCGGTCGGGGTGATGTGGCGGCTTGACCGCAAGCGACGTCCTTGTGGCGGTGTCATCTTCACTCCTGTGTATCCGAAAAAGGAGCATTTGGTTTGAATACATATGCACGATTCGCTGTATGCTTGCTCATTCTTCTCATTCTCCCGGCGACGACGTGGGGAGAATCGCCCGAGATCCTCATCAATGAGTTTCTCGCATCGAACCAGAATGGGGCAGCCGATCCCTGGTTTCGAGAATTGGCCGACTGGATCGAGCTGTACAACACGGGCGTTGCGGCTGTCGACTTGAGCGGCTACTACGTGACGGATGACCTGGATGAGCCGGACAAGTGGCGGATCCCGGACGGGACCGTGATTCCCGGCTCGGGATTTCTCGTTCTGTGGGCCGACGGCCAGGATATGGGGCTGCACACGAGCTTCAAGCTGGACCGAGGCGGGGAGGAGCTCGGCCTGTATACGCCGGAGGGTATGCCCGTCGATACGCTGAGCTTCGGTGTACAGCAGGATGACATCTCGTACGGGCGTCTGGAAAGCGACGCGAGTCAATGGAGCTTCTTCAGTCCGCCGAGCCCCGGGCTGGCCAATGACCCGCAGGATAGGGTGGCGGTGACGCCACAACCGCTCTTCTCCATTCCCGGCGGATTCTACCAGGGGCCGCAGGAGCTGACCTTCGAGAATGCCGATCAGATGGACATCTATTACTCTCTCGACGGCACACCGCCGGACGACGGCGCCCTGCGGTATCAGGCTCCGATTGCCCTGGAGACCACCGCCGCCGTTCGCGCCATCGGCTACCTGCCCGGCTCTGCACCCAGTGATATTGTGACACATACCTATTTCGTCGATGAGCCGGTCAATCTGCCCTTTATCTCGATTGTCACGGATCCGGATAACTTCTTCAGTGACGAGACCGGGATCTACGTGACCGGTACGAACGGAAGAGGCGGTTACTGCGACAGCGCGATCCGCAATGTGAAGCAGGACTGGGAACGACCCGTGAACGTCGAACTGTACGAGATGGACGGGGACCTGGGCTTCAACCAGCGGGCGGGTGTGAAGATCTTCGGCGGGTGCTCGCGTCACCGGTTCCCGCAGAAGTCGCTGGCGCTGTTCGCGCGCAAAGTGTATGGCAAGGGCTCGTTCGAGTATCAGATCTTTCCGGACAAGGATATCGACCGTTTTGAATCCTTCATCCTGCGAAGCTCGGCAGACGATCAGGTGTCCACGCTGTTTCGTGACGCCCTGTCACAAATGGTGCAGGTCGAGTACATGGACGTTGACTGTCAGGCCTATCGTCCGGCGGTCCTCTTCCTCAACGGCGAGTACTGGGGCATCCACAACATTCGCGAGAAGGTCAACGAGCACTACGCCGCCGGGAACTTCAACATCGATGCGGATGAAGTGAACCTGCTGCAAAGCAACGGCAGCGTCGTCGCGGGAACCAATGCCGGCTACAACGCGATGGTCAACTACGCCAACACCTACCCCATGGCCGATCCCACTCACTACAAGGTCGTCAGCGATCAGATCGACATCGACGAATATATCGATTACCAGATCGGCCACATCTACCTGGCCGAGCGGGACTGGCCGGGCAACAATATCAAATTCTGGCGGGCGAACTCGGGGCCGCTGGCGCGGTGGCGCTGGGTCAATTTCGACATGGATCAATGCTTCACCACGGGATGGATCGGCGAGAACATGATCCACAAGACCACCACCACCTCTGGGGCGGGCTGGCCCAATCCGGAATGGTCCACGCGCTTGTTTAGAAACCTCCTGAAAAACGAAGGTTTTCGCAATGAATTCATCCAGCGTTACGCCTATCACATGAATACGACCTTCGATCCCGAACGCGTCCTGGGGCTCATCGATCAGTTCCAGGCGCACCTGGCGCCCGAGATCCCACGGCATATCACCAAATGGGGCGGCAAGAAAGACCCCGATGCCCTGGAGACGTGGATGAGCCCGATCTTCAACTCCGTGGCGCGGTGGGAGCAGAATATCGGCCAGATGCGAACCTTCGCGCTGCAACGGCCCGCCGCCACCACGCGGAATTTCCTCAACCACTTCGGCCTGGGCGGGACGTCCGAGATCGGTCTGTTCCTGGATGTCCCGGAATCCGCCGTGCTGGAGATCAATCGCAAGCGACTGCCCGACGGGTTCCAGGGGACCTACTTCACAGGTATTCCCCTCGTTGTCCGCGCGACGCCCCGGCTGGGATACACGTTTTCGCATTGGGAGACGCAATCCGCCGTGGTCCTATCGCAGAGCATCGTGCCCGCGGGGTCCGTTTGGAAATACTCGGACGTGGGAGCGGATCTCGGCACCGAATGGCGCCAGACAAGGTATGACGATACGGCCTGGCCCTCCGGCCCGGCCCAACTCGGCTATGGCGATGGAGACGAAGCCACGGTGGTCAGCTTCGGTGACAACGCGCACTACAAACATGTCACCACCTATTTCCGCAAATCCTTTGGGCTGACCGAAATCGCACCATTCCGTTCGTTGTCGATCTATCTGCTGGTGGATGATGGGGCCGTGGCCTACCTGAACGGCGAGGAAGTCGCGCGCGTCAACATGCCGTCGGGCCCCATTGACTACACGACACTGGCGCCTCAGGGGATTGCCGATGAAGACAGCTTCACGGAGCTTGAAGTCTCTCCGGCCCTTTTGCAGTTCGGCCTCAATACCTTAGCTGTGGAAATCCATCAGACCAACAGGAACAGCTCCGACATCAGCTTCGACTGTTCCCTGGCCGGCGAAACCCCCATGGTGGTTCAGACGGATCGGGTCGACACGCCGGAGATCGAGATCACTCCCTTGAGCACCGTTCAACTCACCGCCTTTCTTTACGCGGATACGACGACCATCGCAGATCCGGTCATCATCACGGAAATCAACTTCAAGTCCGCCCCCGAGGCTGACAGTGGCGACTGGATTGAACTGTACAATCGTACCGGCACAGCCATCGACCTGACGGGATGGCAGTTCAGCGATGGAGGGGAACAGGCGTATGCGTTTCCTCCGGAGACCGTACTTTGGCCCGATAGCTATCTGGTATTGTGTCGAGACAGAATCAAATTCAAAGCCGTCCATCCCCATGTCAAAAACCTGCTCGGGAATTTTGCGTTCGGACTCAGCAGTGAAGGGGAATCCATTCGTGTCGTGGACGCCGAGAACAAGGTCGTCGACAGGATCGATTACGCAACGGTCGCTCCCTGGCCGGAAACGGCCCAAGGAACCGGATACACCATTGAATTGATGGATGTATCAAGCGACAATAATGTAGGCGAGAATTGGCGGGCCGTGAGTTTGTTTGGGACACCCGGCACGAGACATGAGTAGTCCCAAGAACCCAGTCAACCCCTACATTGAAGATGCCCGCTGCCAGGCGGCCCCACGGTCGCTTGACAGGCACAATGCGGCTACATTCGCGCCAAATCGGCCGCGCAAAAAGAAAGCAGGAACCGACGCAAGTGTCTGTCCCTGCTAAACTTATCCATAATAGCGGGGGGAGGATTCGAACCTCCGACCTCCGGGTTATGGGCCCGACGAGCTACCAGACTGCTCTACCCCGCGGTCATTAGATCGCATTATACGCTGCAAACGGCTGTGGGTTCAACCAACATGCAGTTTGCGTCACCTTCCAGCACATATTTATACATGACGCGTGCTGGGAATTCAAGTCCCGTTATGCAAAAGAATCCACTATTCCAAGTTCCTGCGAATCCTGGCGGCGATCTCCTCGATCTGCCCTTGCTCAACCTTGTGCGACGGCCACTCCGTAAAGACCTTGTCGCCGGTCCTTCTCGGGATGATATGAAAGTGCACATGATCGACGACCTGTCCGGCGGCAGAACCGTTGTTGGACAGCACATTGTAGCCATCGGCCTCCATCGCCGTTGCGATGGCTTGGGCAATCCTGCCCAGACGAGCGCCCACATCGGCCAGCACATCCGGCTCACATGTATGGATCCTCGTACAGTGCCGCTTGGGAACCACCAGCGTATGGCCGTCGCTGAGAGGGCCAATATCGAGGAACGCAAGAACCGCCTCGTCCTCGTAGACCCTGGTCACCGGGATTTCCCCTGCAACCACCTTGCAGAACACGCAGCTGTCCATGCTGATCCCCTCGCTTGAGTCGTGGGGTCTGTTCGTTTCTCGCCTCCGAGGCGCCTACTTGGATTCCTCTTCCTTCTGCTCCGTCGCTTCACCCTCTTCGGCCGTCTGCTCGGGAGACTCCTGCTCCGCCTCGGCAACAGAGTCGGTGGCCTGCTCTTCCGCAGCGTCCTTCATCTCCGTGGTGGCCGCGACAGCAAAATCGGCCGCCTGCTCTTCTGCGGCGGCCTTCGTCTCCGTGGAGGCCGCAACATCGACCTGGGCCTTGGCCTTCTTGCGTGACCGTCGCCTGCCGGGCGTTCTGCGCTCCTTCTTCAGCGGCTCATCGGCGCCCAGCAATTGGAGCAGGACGAGCTCCCCGTTATCGCCGAGTCGGCGCAACGACAGACGAACGATCCGCGTATATCCGCCGGGCCTGTCGAGGTATCGCGGGCCAAGCTCACTGAAGAGCTTGCTAACGACCGTTCCTTTCCTCACCGGCTCGCCATCCTCGAACCCCACGATATTGCGGTTGCCAAGCAGTGAGATCGCCTGCCGCCGGTGTTGGAGCTTTCCCTTCTTCGCCAGTGTAATCAGCTTCTCGACGAAGGGCTTGACCTCTTTCGCCTTCTCGATGGTCGTTGAAATCGTCTCATGCTCGATGAGCGACTGGGCCATATTCCGACGCAGCGCCCGGCGATGGGCACTGGTCCTGCTCAACCGGCGTCCTGCTACTCTATGACGCATATGTTAGGTTACCTCTTCTATCCGAGATTCTCAAACGGTTCCGATGTTATGTCTCCGGCCTGCTGACGTTCTTCATGCCCAGCGAAAGACCGATGTCCGCGAGCTTGCGTTTGATCTCGCGCAGCGACGTCTTGCCGAAGCTGCGGATTTTCAGGAGGTCCGCCTCGGTCATCTGAACGAGTTGCCGAACGGTTTCCACCTTCACGGACTCGAGGCAGTTGCTGGCCCTGACGGATAACTCCAGTTCCTGAATGGGTGTGTTGAGCTTCGCCTCGAGTTCCTGATCGACCGGCGGTTTCGACTCTTCCTCCGGCACCTCGCCGACGACGGTTTCCTCACCCAACTCAAAGTATTGAACGAATGGATTGATGTGTTTTCGCAGGATCTTTGCCGCCTCGACCAGGGCCATCTCCGGCGTAATCGTGCCATTGGTCCAGATCTCGAGGATCAGCTTATCGTAGTTCGTGCGCTGCCCGACGCGGGTGTTCTCCGTGGTGTAGCGAACGCGTGTCACCGGCGAATAGACCGCATCCAGGTGAATTCGGCCGATCTCCTGCTCGAACCGGTCGGTGTCGGCAATCCGATCCGCTACGGGGACGTACCCCCGGCCGTTCTCAACGACCATTTCCATCTCAAACTTGACGTTTTCCGTCAATGTGGCCAGCACGGTGTCTTTGCTGACCACCTCGATGGCGGGGTCTGCGACGATCTTGGCGGCCGTAACGGCCCCCGCCTTGTTCGCGGAAACCTTCATCGTCTTCGGCCCGTCTCCCTGAAGATGAATCACCAGGCTCTTGACGTTGAGGACGATGTCCGTCGCATCCTCCATCACGCCGGCAATGGAGGTAAACTCATGGTCGACGCCGGCGATCCGGATCGACGTCACCGCACTGCCTTCCAGCGAGGAGAGCAACACACGCCGAAGACTGTTCCCGACCGTCGTGCCGAAACCGCGCTCAAACGGCTCTATGAAAAACCGGCAGTACCGGTCCGTCGAAACCGTCGCGTCTTTTTCAACACGAGTCGGCAACTCCAAACCACGCCACGTCACTCGCATACAGGCCTCCGATCTGAACATTCATCCCTGCGCACATGGCCAGGTGCGAAATCCTGCTCGCTCATTATCGTTTGTATCCTACGATTCTGCATTCCGGATCTCCGAGCCTACCTCGAACAGAACTCCACGACGAGATGTTCTTCCACGGGAATCTGCACGTCCGTCCGCCCAGGCAGCGCCACGACGGTGGCAGCGGGCTTCTCACGATCCAACTGCAACCAGCCCTGCGTGGTGAAATTCGGGTTGCTCTCAAGCTGTTCCTTCACCCGTTTCTGGCTTTTCTCGGAGTCCTTTACGGTAATCTTATCGCCAATGTTTATGATGTAATCGCTGACATCGACCTTCCGGCCGTTCACGTGGATGTGCCCGTGTGCAACGAGTTGCCGAGCCGCTTTGCGCGAGGCGGCGAAATTCAGCTTGTAGACCACGTTATCCAAGCGTCTCTCCAGCAGTTGCAGCAGGTTCTCTCCCGTGTTGCCCTTCAGACGCGAGGCCTCTCGGAAGAACCGCATGAACTGCTGCTCGAAGACCCCGTAATACCGCTTGATCTTCTGTTTCTCGCGCAACCGAACGCCGTACTCGCTCAGCCGCCCTCTCCGCCACCCGTGCATACCGGGGGTCAGATTCCGCTGCCTTCTCTCGATCTGGCACTTGGCGGTCTCACATTTCATGCCTTTGAGGAACAGTTTCATTCCCTCGCGGCGGCACACCCTGCAGGATGGACCTACGTAACGTCCCATTCAATCGATCTCCTCAGATTGCCACGGAGCTTTCGTTCTATACTCTTCTTCGTTTCCGCGCCCGGCACCCGTTATGCGGAAGCGGCGTCACGTCCTCGATCGAGGCGATTCGCAGCCCCGCCGACTGTAGGGCGGAAATCGCCGACTCGCGGCCCGAACCGGGACCCTTGACCTTGATTTCCACCTCGCGCACACCATTTCGCATGGCTGTGTTGGCACAGCTCTGCGCCGCCTGTTGCGCGGCGAAAGGCGTGCTCTTGCGCGACCCCTTAAAACCTACACAACCTGCCGAACTCGAGCAGATCGTATCGCCGTCGACGTCCGTGATCGTGATCAAGGTGTTGTTGAACGTCGCCTTGATGTTCACAATCGCCCGAACAACGTTTTTTCTGACTTTTCGTTTCGTGCTTTTTGCCATTTGGGTCTCTTGCTCGTATTCCGATCCTCAAGCATGCGCCGGTTCCCAATCCGGGCCGCCGGCCTGATCATCCAATGCTTACCGTTGCTCTTTCACGCCCTTCTTGCCGGCCACCGTCTTTCGCGGCCCCTTCCGCGTCCGCGCATTGCTTTGCGTGCACTGCCCCCGAACCGGAAGACCCCGACGATGCCGAATCCCGCGATAGCACGCGATGTCGCGGAGGCGGGCGATGTTCTGCGCCACCTGCCGGCGGAGCTGACCTCCCACGACGTAATTCCGGTCGATGATCTGCGTGATTCGGCTCAACTCATCTTCCGTGAGCTTGTTGGCCTTGGTCATCAACTCGATTTGGGCTTCCTTGAGGATCTGCCCCGACGTGTGCCGGCCGATTCCCGGTATGTACGTCAGGGAGATCCAAATTGCCTTACCATCTGGGATATCGATACCAACTATACGCGGCATATCGGTTTCCTCTTTGCTTCTATTCCCATCTGATCCATTCGTCGTTCCTGCACGGCCGGTTAGCCCTGGCGCTGTTTGTGCCGCGGATTCGAGCAGATAATCCGCACGACGCCTTTACGACGAATGATCTTGCAATTCTCACAGATACGTTTTACTGAACTTCTTACCTTCATATTCAATCCCGTGTTCTCAGGGTTTTGCTCGCTCTCATACCTCAATGGCGCAGTACGATGCGTCCCCTGTTCAGGTCGTACGGCGACATTTCCACGGTTACCAAATCCCCCGGCAGAATGCGAATGAAATTCATCCGCATCTTCCCGGAGACGTGGGCCAAGACCTTATGGCCGTTCTCCAGCTCAACCCGAAACATAGCGTTCGGCAGAGCTTCAGTCACCTTTGCCTGCAGTCTTATTGAATCTTTCTTGACCATGAACCTCAACGATCGAGCGAATAGGGGCGAGCGCCGTGCTCGGCCGCCGTGGCCGAGTTTCGTTGCGGCCCGTTCCGCCTCTTCCAATTCATTCCGTTACTGTTCTCCCATTCTCGTCAGCACCTCGCAGCCGCCCTTCACGACGACGATCGTATGCTCGAAATGGGCCGAAGCCCTGCCGTCCTTCGTCACCACGGTCCAGCCGTTCTTCAACGTGCGGACCGCGTAGCCGCCGGCATTGACCATCGGCTCGACGGCCAGGACCATCCCCTCGGCGAGCAGGATGTCGTCCGCCAACAGTTCGTCGCTGACGAAGTTCGGGACCTTCGGGTCCTCGTGCATCTTCATGCCAATGCCGTGCCCGACGAAATCGCGCACGACGGAGAATCCGGCCGATTCGGCGTGCCGCTGCATCCTGCCGGCGATCTGGCTCCATCGAACTCCCGGCCCGGCCCCGGCGATCGCAACATCCAGCACTTCCCGAGTGGTCTCGACGAGCCGTCGATTCTCCTCAGAGATTCTGCCGATCGGAATGGTCACAGCGGCGTCTCCACAGTACCCATTCAATCTGACACCGAAATCGATGCTCAGGATATCGCCATCCCGGAGCACGGCACGATCCGAGGGAATCCCATGGACGACCTGCTCATTGATCGAGGCACAAATCGCGCCCGGAAAAGGCTTGCGCGCCTGCGGACTGCGGACGCCCTGAAACAGCGCCTCGGCGCCGGCCTCCGCCGTCACCCGCAGTGCGACTTCATCGAGATACGCCGTCGTCACACCCGGCGTTGCGATCTTCTGCAATTTTGAGAGAACATCGGCTACAACAGCTCCTGCCTGCCGCATCAACTCAATTTCTCTTCGGCTGCGAAGCGTTATAGCCATCTACACGACTTCATACACGATACCGCGTGCCATCAGCACCAACGGTCTTACTTTTCCTTTGCGAGAGGATCCAGTTTCTGGAAAACCTCGGCGGCCGCCGAATCGGCGTCCTGATTCGCGTCGATATCATAAACCGCTCGTTTGGTCTTGTAGTACCCCACGACCGGCTCCGTCTGCCGGTAGTACGTTTCGAGGCGGTTCCGCACGACCTCTTCTGTATCGTCCGGCCGGTGCACGAGCGGCGTACCGTCGTTGTCACAAACCCCATCCACCTTCGGCGGCATATTCTTGACATGGTACACGGCCCCGCACGCGGGGCAGCTTCTTCGCCCGGTAATCCGTTCGAGCACCACGCCATCATCAACCAGAAGGTTGATCACCATGTCCATTCCGCCGTCATACGCGGCCAGAGAGTCATCCAGCACCTCGGCCTGCTTCATTGTCCTCGGAAACCCATCCAAAACGTATCCGGCCGCCGGCGCCTGCCGGATCGCCTGAGTCATCATCTCTACGATGAGATCGTCCGGCACCAACGCACCCGCATCCATGTAGCTCTGCGCCTTTTTGCCCAACTCGGTGCCCTCGGCCCTCTCGCGCCGCAGGATATCCCCGCTGGACAGATGAGCCACGCCGTACCGATCGGCGACTCGCCTACAATGCGTTCCTTTGCCCGCCCCGGGCGCACCCAACAAGACCACTTTCATGAATACGCCCCCTTGATTCTTCCGGACGTGCTGAAGCCCTCATAGCTCCGCATCAGAAGGTTGGCTTCGATCTTCTGGACGAGGTCCAGCGAAACGCTGACGACGATCAGCAATCCCGTGCCACCCAGGAAGGTCGTCACGCGCCAGTCCAGGTCCAGGGCATACGAAAGCACCGTGGGAATAATCGCGATACCGGCAAGGAACGCTGCACCAAAATACGTAATCCGCGTCATCACGGTTTCCAAATAATCCGCCGTTCTGCGGCCGGGCCGCAGACCGGGAATAAAACTGCCCGAATCTCGAAGGTTCTTCGCCATCTCCCGCGGCTGGAACTGCACCGTGACCCAGAAGTACGCAAACAGGACGATCAACAGCATATACAGGACGTTGTACGTGTACGCACCGCCCTGGAGGGCGGCCCGGATCCTTTGTAGCACGCCCGACTGGGGCCAGATCCTGACGATCTGGTCAATGATAATCGGCGGGAACATCATAAAGCTCGAGGCGAAAATAATCGGCATCACGCCCCCGTGATTGACCCGCAAGGGCAGATAATGGCGCTGCCCCCCGTACATCCGCCGGCCCCGCATCTGCTTGGCCTGCTGGATCGGGATCCGTCTCTGGCCCTGGGTAATCAGAATCGCTCCGGCCACGACAAAGACGAAGGCGGCGACCAGAAAGATGATCTTGGCCGGACCGATGCTTCCGGCCGGCGCGCCGACGGTGAAGTCCACCTGCTGGATCAACTGCGTCACGGCCCAGGGCATTCTGGCGATGATTCCCGCCATGATGATCAAGCTGATCCCGTTGCCGATGCCGTACTCGTCGATCTGCTCGCCCAGCCACATCAAAAAGACGGTTCCGGCCGTCATGCCGACGACGCCAAAAATGAGCGCCTGCGTGCGCATCCCCGCATAAATGAACTCCGAGCCCCCGATCATGCGCATGTACATAATGGACTGGATGACACAGATGAAAACCGTAAGATAGCGGGTGTACTCCTGGATCTTCTTGTGTCCGGTCTGCCCTTCCTGCCGAAGCTTCTTCAGCGATGGGATGACTTCTCCCAGGAGCATGAGAATAATCGACGACGTGATGTAGGGCATGATCCCGAGGCCGAACAGGCTACTCTGACTCAGTGTCCCCCCGGTGAAGATCTGAAGGTATTCCGCCGCCCTGCCGAGCGGGCTGTCCGTATCCCGGGTGGCCACTGCATTGGCAATCGCCTCCTGGTTGAAGCCAGGATTGGGAATGTGGAAGCCCACACGATAGATCACCAGCAGCGCTACCGTAAACAGGATCTTGTTGCGCAAGTCCTGGATTCGGAAGATATTAGCAACGGTTCCAATCACTGATCGTTCTCCGCGTATCGTATGATCTTGCAGGATTCCATAGGAGTATAGAACTCTCAGGCACGCTTGCGTCTGATCGGTTTTGCCTCACAATCGATTTTGGTTGCGGTGCCGCCGCAGTCGACGATCTTCTGCTCGGCGGTCTTACTGAACTTGTGGGCGGCCACCTGGAGCCTCTTCGTCAACTCGCCGTCGCCGAGGATCTTCACCCTGCCGGCGAGGCCCCGAATCAGCCCGGCTTCTGAAAGCTGCGCGATGCCAACCTGCGCTCCGTCCTCGAACCGCTCCAACTCGGATACGTTTACAATCTCAAAGCGCGTCGCGAATCTCTTATTGTTGAACCCGCGTTTCGGCAGATGTCTGAACAGAGGGATCTGGCCGCCCGCGTAGAGCGAGAACCGCATGGCCCCGGCCCTGCTGAGGCTGCCCTTGCTTCCACGGCCGGCCGTCTTGCCGAGACCCGTACCCCGGCCTCGTCCCACGCGTCTACGTGCTTTGTGTTTGCCTACGACAGAAGTTATTTCATGACTTAACATTCAAATCACCCACTTGGCTATAGTTGCCATTATGAAAGTGCAACGCCTCGTAGAGCTTCGACCATCTCTTTGTTTCGCAGCTTCCGCAAACCGTTGAGTGTGGCCTTGACGACGTTCTTGGCGGAGGTGCTGCCGTAGACCTTCGTCAAGGCGTCACGAATCCCCGCGTATTCCAGGACGGCTCGGGCACTGGAGCCGGCAATGACGCCGGTTCCCGCGCTGGCCGGTGCCAATACGACGCTCGTGGCCCTGTATTTGCCGACCACCTGATGTGGAATCGTGCTTCCCACGATCGGGATCTTGTAGAGCGTCTTCTTGGCGTCCTTGACTCCCTTCTCGACCGCCATCGGCACTTCCTTGGCCTTCCCGTAGCCCATGCCTACGGCCCCGGCCCGGTCGCCAACGACGACGAGAGCGGCAAAGCTGAATCGCCGGCCGCCCTTCACGACTTTCGCGCACCGATAGATCTTGACCACCGTATCTTCCAGCGGCTTCTCTTCGTGCTCGGCTGCTCTAATCGGTTCTGCTGACAATTTGCTCTCCAGTTTCAAACGGCCTTCCTCAGAAAGCCAGTCCAGCCTTCCTTGCCGCATCGGCAAGAGACTTCACTCGCCCGTGATACTTATACGGGCCCCGATCGAAACACACACACTTAATCCCGACATCCAGCGCCATCTTGGCCAGGGTTTCGCCCACGGCCTCCGCCGCTTTCTTGTTCCCGCCGCGGCCAATCTGGTCGCGCAGGGTCTTGACTCTCGTGTTGGCCGCCACCAGGGTGACGCCCGCCGTGTCGTCAATCAACTGTGCGTAGATTTGGTTATTCGAGCGAAACACGGACAGACGCGGCCTCTCGGCCGTTCCGATAACCGTCTTCCGCACGTGACGTCTGCGCCGCAGCGCTGCCCTCTTGGATCGTTCAGTTTTCATAGAAATCGAGTTCTCTTATGCTCCACCTGAAGCGAACGCCTTACCGACCTTCCGCCGGATCCGCTCATCCGCATAGCGGATGCCCTTACCCTTGTACGGCTCGGGCGGCTTGACCCTTCGAATGTTCGCGGCAAACTGCGCCACGCGGCACTTGTCGACGCCGGACACGGTAAACCTGGCCGGGATATCGTTGCCTCTCGTGGCCCCGACCTCGATGCTCACGTTTGTTCCCTGCGGGATCGGCATCTCCACGGAGCGGGCAAAGCCGACGGAGATCACCAGCTTGCCGCTCTGTTCCTTGACACTGTAACCCGTGCCGTAGATCTCCAGCTTTCTCTCGAACCCGTTGCTGACGCCGGATACCATGTTGGCGATCAGGGCCCGCGTGGTGCCGTGGAGTTCCCTGCCGCGGCGATTCTCCGGCTCCGCGTTAATGATCTGGACCGCCTTCGCCGCCTCGTCGACCTTGACGGTCAGACACGCATCGCAGTCCATCTCCAGGGACCCCAGCTTTCCCGAAATCTTGATGGTGCAGCCGGTTTGCTCGATCTTCACCCCTTCCGGGATGGCAACAGGTTTGTTTCCTATTCGACTCATTTAGCTTACCGTGCAAAGAACCTCGCCGCCGATTTTGTTCTCGCGGCAATTCCGATCAGTGATTATCCCTTTGCTCGTGGACACGATGGCCGTCCCCAGTCCGCCCAGGACCGTGGGCAGCTCGTCCACCGAGGCATACTTCCGACACCCGGGCTTGCTCACCCTCTTGATCTCCGTGATGACCGGCCGGCCCTCCTGATCGTACTTCAGCACGATCCGAAGAATGCCCTGCTTGCCATCTTCGATGCGGTCATAATCCTCAATGAACCCTTCCGTCTTGAGGACGGCCGCAATGCCTTCACATGTCTTCGACGCCTTCACATTGACCTGCGCCTTGGCGGCTCGGCCCGCGTTGCGAATTCGCGTCAGCATGTCAGCTATTGGATCGCTCCAGCTCATAATCTCTATCCTGTCCGTTCCGGGTCCCGGCCCATTCACCGCACCAGGACTACCAGCTTGCCTTCTTCACACCGGGTATCTTGCCTTCGTTCGCCAAGGTCCTGAAGCAGATACGACAGATCTTAAACTTGCGGTAGACCGCGTGCGACCGGCCGCAAAGCTCGCAACGAGTGTACTGTCTGACACGGAACTTCTGTTTTCTCTTTGCCTTGTTTTCAAGCGCTTTGGTTGACATTCAAGCACTCCACTCTGCTCTTTGCGCCGGCGGGTCTACCCGACCGCCTGGCTGGTCGCCTGGCCTCGAAACGGCATGCCGAACAGCGACAGCAGTTTGCGCGCCTCTTCATCCGTCCCTGCCGTCGTGGCAAACGTTATGTTCATGCCCTGCTGAAACTCGATCTTCGCCGGATTGATTTCCGGAAAGACGCTCTGTTCGGCCAGCCCCATGGAATAGTTGCCGCGCCCGTCGAAGCTGCTCGGACTCAAGCCGCGAAAGTCCCGAACCCGGGGGATCGCAAGGTTGATCAGCCGGTCCATGAACTCGTACATGCGAACGCCGCGCAGCGTTACCTTCAGCCCGGTCTCCGTGCCCTCGCGAACCTTGAAGTTGGAGACGCTCTTCTTGGCCTTGCAGGCCACCGGCTCCTGCCCGCTGATCATGGCCAGGTCCCTCTTCGCCAGTTCCAGGAACTTCTTGTCCTGAGTGGCCTTGCCAATTCCCATCGAGATCACGACCTTCTCCACGCGGGGCACGGCCATCACACTGCTGTAGCCGAATTCCTTCTCCAGCTCGGGGACAATCTTCAATTTATACAGGTCTTTTAAGCGTGCCATATCGTTCTTTGCTCTGTTACACCGGCCCTTGGCCCCACACGGCTGTGGCCGGCGATCACGACTTTGCCCTCTTAACGGTTCCCAGTTCGCCGCCGTCCACGGCGACACGTTTCTTGCTGCCGTCTTTCGCCCGGACGTAGCGGACTCTCGTGCCCTCCGACGTCTTCGGGTTCACCGGCAGGACGTTGCTGATGTGGATCGGCTGTTCCACACCGATGCGTCCTCCCTGCGGGTTCCGCCGGGAAGGCCGAACGTGCTTCTTGGCGATGTTCTGGCCCTGGACGACCACGGTATTCGCATCCGGATACACGTGCAGCACGCGGCCGGTGGCTCCCTTGTGGTCCCCGGCAATGATCTGCACCAAATCACCTTTTTTTACATGCAAGGCCATCTACTTGCCTCTCTGCTCCTGTCTCAAACTCCACTACCCGTGGCTACACCACTTCGCCCGCCAGCGAGATGATCTTCATATAGTTCTTCTCGCGAAGCTCGCGGGCAACGGCACCGAAGATTCTCGTGCCGATGGGGTTGCCCTCACCGTCGATCATCACGGCCGCGTTGCTGTCGAACCGGACGTAGCTTCCATCCGACCGCTTCAGGGGCGTCTTGGTGCGTACGATGACGCACTTGTACACCTTCTTGTCGTCCAACTGGCAGGTCGGCAGCGACTTCTTGATCGCGACGCAGACCACGTCCCCGACCGTCGCGGTGGCGCGCGTGAACTTGCCGCGCGAGCTGCTCCTGCCCAGGACCCTGATACACATGGCCGACTTCACACCTGAATTGTCGGCGATATCCAACATGGTTTGCTGCTGAATCATAACTCTTTCATCTCGTATCAGATTCTCACGCCCGGACTGCCTTCTGGACCACGTGAACGACGCGCCAGCTCTTCGTTCTGCTGTACGGCCTCGATTCGATAATCTCGACCAAATCACCCACGCCACACTGGTTCTGTTCGTCGTGGACAGCCACCTTGGTTCGGCGGGCGATGTACTTGCCGTACTTCGGGTGCTTGACCTTGTAGTCGATCGTCACCCGGATACTCTTGTTGCCGCTGTTACTGCTCACCACGCCTGTCAATGTCTTTGCTCTTGTCGTTGTTTCCATAATCAGGCAACTTCCCGCCTTCGCACCGGCTGTGCGATTATCTGCTCTGCTCGTGAAGAACCGTCCGAATGCGGGCGATATCCCGCCGGGTGTTAATGACCGCCTTCGAGTTTTCCAGCTTTTCCGTTACCGCCTGCGATCGCAGATCGAACAGGCGCTTCTCAGAGTCCTCCAACGTGCTCTGCAGCTCGTCCAGACTCATTTCTCTCAACTGCTTGGCCTTCACCGTCGTATCCTCTCTTAGAGTGCATGCCCGCGTTTGACGAGCCGCACCCGAATCGGCATCTTGTGCGCCACGCGCGACAGGGCCTGCTTGGCCACGTCCTCACTCACGCCGCCGATCTCGAAGCAGATCTGCCCGGGGCGGACCCTGGCCACCCAGAACTCGGGCTCGCCCTTGCCTTTGCCCATACGCGTCTCCAGCGGCTTCGAACTCACCGGCTTGTGCGGGAAGATCCGGATGTAGACCTTTCCTTCCCGGTGCAGAAAGTGCGTCGCCGCGACTCGCCCGGCCTCGATATTCTTGGCGGTCACCCAACTGGTCTCAAGTGCCTGGAGGCCGTAGTCGCCGAATGCGACGTAATTGCACCGCGTCGCGTTGCCCTTCATCCGGCCTCGCTGGCTCTTACGAAATTTCACTCTCTTTGGCATCAACGCCATGACAGACCTCTTTCAATCCTTCGTCCGGCCGCGGCCTTACGATTGACCCTCGACTTCCGGTGGCGACGCGGGACCACTCTCGGCGGCTCCACTTCGTTCCGTCGCGGCAGGTGCAGCCGGTTTCGCGCTGCGCGGCCCCCTCGCCGACGATGGCGGGACCCGTCGCTGCGGTCGCCGACGCTTTCGCTCGACCGGCTCGATCTCTTCGCCGAACTTCCCTCTGTAGATCCACACCTTGACTCCGATCGCTCCGTAGGTGGTCCGAGCCGTCGACATCGCATAGTCAACGTTGGCGTCCAGCGTATGCAACGGAATGCTCCCGAGCTTCTGGGTCTCGGTCCTGGCCATTTCGGACCCGGCCAAGCGCCCGGAACAGGTGATCTTGACGCCCTTGGCGCCGGCGTTCATTGCGGACTCGCAATACTGCTTCATCGTCCGCCGGAACGACGCCCGCTTCGCGAGCTGCTCGGCAATGGATTCGGCCACGAGGACCGCGTTCAGGTCGGGCTCCTTGATCTCGACGACGTTCACGGTCACCTTGCGACCGGTCAAACCCTCCAGCTCCTCCCGAACCTTATCGACTTCTCCGCCCCGCGGACCGATGACCACGCCCGGTCGCCCGCTGTGCAGCGTAGTCTTCAACTCGTTCCGCGTCCGGACGATCTCGACCTTCGCGACCGCCCCTTTCGGCATCTTCCGGTTAAACCGCGCGTCGATGTATCTGCGGATCCTCTGGTCTTCCACGAGGAAGTCACCGTAATTGCTCTTCGGGGCGAACCACGTGCTCTGCCAGCCCAGCGTGATTCCCGTTCTAAAGCCTGTTGGAGAAGTCTTTTGACCCATAATCAGGTATCTCGATACTCGTTCTTACCGTTCTTTCCTCACGCCTGACTCACCGTAACGTGTATGTGACAGGCCTTCTTGCGAATCGGATGGGCCCGGCCTCTGTCCTTGGGAATCCAGCGTTTGGTCCCAATGCGGACCCCGGCGTCATCGACCCGGGCTTCTTTGACATACAGCGTATCGACGTCCGCCTGCTGCTCGTCCGCATCCGCAACAGCGGCCTTGAGCACCTTGTCCACCATGGGAGCGGCGCGTTTGCGGGTGAACTTCAGGACGTCCATCGCATCCTGCACGGGGCGCCCCGCGATCAATTCAGTCACCAGCCGGGCCTTCCTTGCCGACAGCGGAGCATATTGGTAGGACGAATGCCAGTCCGCAATCTCCGTCACCTCGACCGACAGCGCCTCGGCAAGCCGGCGGATATCCTCACTTCGAGGCTGCGGTTTGAACAGACCTCTCTGCCAGTTCCTGACCGCCGCGACAGCGTCTTTCATGTCCAGACCGCCGCGCACGATGCCGCGCGCCAGGTCCTCCACGGTCACCTGCTGCTCTTTGGCAATTTCCTTCAGTTTCGTAGCGCTTAACATAAGCCGAATCCCACGCCCGGTGGATCGCTCTTCGATCCGCAATACACCGCGTTTCCTACTTGATCTTCTTGCTCGAATGTCCCCTGAACGTCCGGGTGAGCGAGAACTCCCCGAGCTTGTGCCCGACCATGTCTTCCGTCACGAAGACCTTGTTGAACAGCTTTCCGTTGTGGACCATGAAGGTGAATCCGACGAACTCCGGAACGATCGTGCATCTTCGCGCCCACGTCTTGATGGGGTTGCGCGTTCCCTCGGCGGTTTGCCTGTTCACCTTGGCAAACAGCTTCTCGTCGACAAATGGTCCTTTCTTAAGAGATCTTCCCATGCTTTCGTCTCTCTCTTATCGTCGTTAGAGCACCAACTGGCCCTGGCGCTTATTCTTTCGCCTTCTGATAATCCGACCGTTGCTGACCTTGCGGGGCCTTCGGGTCTTGCCGCCTTTTGCCAGCAGTCCCGTCGGCGAACACGGATGCCGCCCGCCATTGGCCCGGCCCTCGCCGCCGCCCATCGGGTGGTCGACGGGATTCTGGGCTTTGCCCCTCACGTGCGGCCTGCGACCGTAATGGCGTTTCCGGCCCGCCTTGCCGATCTTGATATTCTGATGATCCGGGTTACTCACCCGACCGATCGTCGCCCGGCATTCCTTACGAACCATCCGCATCTCACCGCTCGGCAGAACGATCGTCACCCAGTTGCCCTCTTTCGCGACAATCTTCGCAGCGTTGCCGGCCCCGCGGACGAGCTTGCCGCCCTGGCCGGCCGTCATCTCGACATTGTGCACCTCGAGACCGGCCGGAATCGACATCAGCGGCATGCAGTTACCGACCTTCGGCTCGCACACCTGCCCGCTATCGAGCACGTCGCCCACCGCAATGCCAAGAGGCGCCAGGATGTATCTTTTCTCACCATCTTCATACTCGAGCAGCGAGATGAAGCAGCTCCTGTTCGGATCGTACTCGACGCTCGCCACCTTCGCGCGGACACCGTCTTTGTTGCGCTTGAAATCGATGAGCCGATAGATCCGCCTGGCCCCGCCGCCGCGAAACCGCGTCGTGGTAACGCCGCTGTGGTTTCGGCCGCCGCTCTTGCCGATTCTCCGGCACAGCGTCTTCTCCGGCCTGTCCGTCGTCAACTCGGCATAATCGTTCACCGAACCGCTTCGACGGCCCGCACTTGTCGGTTTATAGATTCGAATGCCCATAGCGTCTATCTCTTTCCAGGATCCGCCCGATCAGAACAGATCGATGTGATAATCGGACTCCAGATATACCACGGCCTTCTTCCAACTTGCCGTCATGCCGAAGGTCCTGCCCCGGCGGCGCCACTTGCCCCGATGGTTGGCGGTCCTGACCTTCTCCACTTTCACACCGTAGATCTTCTCCACCGCGTTCTTGATTTCCGTCTTATTCGCCTTCTTGTTCACCTCGAAGGAATACGCGCCTTTGACATTGGCGAAATGCATTCCCTGCTCGGTGATAATCGGCCGGACTATTACGTTGTAGTCATCCATCGAAAACTCGAACTCCAAGCCACAATCGGCTGCCGAAAGACCGCTATACCTGGTCCGTCACGTTCTCCTCGCCGCTGCCGCCCTCTCGATCCAGAAACGAGGTCAGCGCGTCCTTTGTGAACAGTACCTGTCGATGATTGACGATATCCGCCGCATTGAGGTCGGCGATGGGCAGCACGGCCACTTTCCGGATGTTCCGTGCGGACCGGTAGACATTCTCATCGTAGTCGCTGACGGCCACCAGACAACTGCGGTCGATCTTCAGATTCCTCAGGATCTCTGCAAAATCCTTCGTTCGCGGCTTCTCGAACGCCAAGCCGTCGACGACCACGACGTTGCTGGCCCGCAGCTTCGCGAGCACCGCCGAATCCCTTGCCAGTTTCTTCTGCTTGCGAGGCATCCGCTGACTGAAATCTCTCGGCGTCTTGGCGAAGATCATGCCGCCGCCGACAACTTTTCCCGTCCTTCGGGTGCCCATGCGGGCGTTGCCCGTGCCCTTCTGCCGATAGAGCTTCTTCGACGAACCGGCCACCATGCCTCGGCCCTTCGTAGCCGCCGTGCCCACGCGCTTGTTGGCGTGGTACATCACGAGGGCCTGCTTGAGCAGAGCGTACCTCACACACCCGCCCAAGACCGACTCATCGACGCGGAGGGTGTCCACCTGCTGTCCACTGGTATTATATACTGTCAGTTCAATCATCTGAGCTTCCACTCGACGTTCCAGCGTTCTCGGCCGTTCTCACAACACAGTACCCGCCGGCCGGCCCGGGAACGGTCCCTTTGACCACCAAGAGGTTCTTCTCTTCATCGATCGCCACCAGCGTGTGATTCTTGCTCGTAACGCGGCAGTGCCCCATGTGCCCGCTCATGCGCTTACCCTTCTTCACCCCGCCGCCCAAACCGGCGTTGACGGCCGTGCTGGCGATGGAGCCGGGGGCGCGGTGCTTTCGTTCCGTACCGTGCGAGGCCGGAAAACCGCCAAAGCCATGACGCTTCATGACTCCCGCATACCCTTTGCCCTTGCTCGTACCCATAACATTCACGGATTTGACCTTCGCAAAGACGGAAACCGTGATGGAATCGCCCGGTCCGTACGGCGGTTCGACCGTATTGGGCAAACGCCATTCCCGGACAAACTTCTTGGGCGCCGTATTGGCTTTCCGGGCATGGCCCACCTGGGGCTGCCTGCGCCGCGAGGGCTTCACGTCTTCAAAACCCATCTGGATGGCATTGTAGCCGTCCGTCTCGCTGGTCTTGACCTGAGTGACCGTGCAGGGACCGGCCTGAATGACGGTCACAGGCACAAGACTGCCCGACTCGTCATAGACCTGCGTCATACCCACTTTCTTTCCCAGCAACATCGCCATACCCCGACGTCCCTTGTTTCTAAGCCTTGATCTTTACGAATACGCCCGCCGGAACCACCAGCCGATTCAGCACCTCCGCCGTTCTGGCGTTCGCCTCATGGATGTCGATCAGACGCTTGTGCGTCCGCAGCTCGAACTGTTCGCGCGACTTCTTATCCACGTGCGGGCTCCGCAGCACCGTGTACCGCTCGATACGCGTCGGCAACGGGATCGGACCACTGACACGCGCATTCGTCCTGCGAGCGTGCTCGACAATCTCCCGAGCGGAGGCATCCAACGTCCGGTGGTCGTAGGCCTCCATTCGGATCCGTATCTTTTCAGTTTCGGCAGCCATAAAGCTCCTTTGGACCACCGCTTGCGTGCCCGGTTCCGGACTTTCCCAGCCCGGCACAGGCACCATCGCAAGCGGCCACATACTGGTATCTACTGTATACCCGCATCCCACGCAGAGCAGATACGTTCCCTACCCTGGCAGGTACCGCTCGTTTGAGTAAAGGCAGGAAAGGCTTTCGCGGCCTGTCCGGCACTTTGCGGGATTCTCAGCAGGTGCCGACGGCCTCGCGGCCTTCCTTAGAGTTTAGGGTCGAGGTCTGTTTCCAACCTCGGCAAAGCCTCTATCCGCTTCACCGACCCTAAGTTATACAGAACACCCATTGCGCCATCCCTGATGGCAATCTCAGATATGCCACAGCGTAACTACGTATCGCACAGTCATCCCTGACCATGCTCGCTACAGCCGAAAACATAGCAAGTTATCATGTAACGAGTCGCCTGTCAACGGCTCGGGCGAGAATCATGAAAAAAATTTGCACTTTTGTTCCCACGCGGTCAGAAGAGAAGACCCCTGGCAATCTGCTCGGGCACTTTTTCGTAGGTCAACGGCTCCATGGTGAAGCTCCCGCGGCCGGCCGTGAGACTTCGGATATCGCTGGAATAGCCAAACAGCTCCACAAGAGGGACCCGTGCATCGATCACCCGCATCTGTCCGTGGACCCGGCAGTCCGTGATCACGCCCCGCTTGGCCAAGAGGTCCGCCTGAACCGCACCAAACGCGGATTCCGGGACGACCGCCTGCACCCACATCACGGGCTCCAGAAGCACGGGGCCGGCCTCCTTCATCGCCCTTTCCAGGGCAATGACCCCCGCCTGCTCGAACGCCAGGTCCGACGAGTCCACCGAGTGATGGGAGCCGTCCACCAAGGTGACCTTGATGCCGACCACAGGGTAGCCGGCCAGAACCCCGCTGCCGGTGCCTTCCTTCACGCCTCGCCCCACGGCCCCGACGTATTCTTTGGGGACCTTGTCGGGCGGCACATTCGTCCCAAAACTGATTTCGGATTCCCAATGACCGTCGGTGGTCATGAAGGGCTCGACCTCCAGGACGACGTGGCCGTATTGGCCTCGTCCGCCCGTCTGGTGCACGAATTTGCCCTCCGCCTGGGCGGGCCGGCTAATCGTCTCCTTGTAAGCCACCCGGGGTCTGCCCACCCTCACATCCACCTTCTTTTCCCGCACCAGTTTGTGCTGGAGGATTTCCAGATGGAGTTCCCCCATACCACTGATCACTGTCTGCCCCGTTTCACTGTCAATCTTATACAAGAAGGTCGGGTCCTCCCGTCGCAACGATCCTAGCGCATCGGCCAGTTTGGCCCTCTCGGCCGCCGATCGGGGCTCGATCGACATCGTAATCACCGTCTGCGGGAATGTGATGCTGGGCAGCATGATGGGCTTCTTGGGGTCGCAGAGGGTATCGCCGGTCAGGGTCTCCCGGAGACCGACCACGGCGACGATGCTGCCCGCCTGCGCCGCATCCAGGATTTTTCGCTCGTTCGCGTGCATCTGAAAGAGCCGTGTAATGTTCTCCCGCTTATCCCGATTGACGTTCAGGACCCTGCTGCCCGACTTCAACGTTCCCTGATAGATGCGCAGGAAGTACAGATCCCCATGGGAATCGGCCGTGATCTTGAAGGCCAACGCAACCAAATGGCCCTTGGGATCGCATTTCACCGGGATCTCCTTCGCCTCATCCCCCGGCTTGTGCCCGATAATCACGGGCCTCTCCAACGGAGAGGGCAGATAGGCGGTGACCCCGTCCAGGAGTCTCTGCACTCCGATGTACTTCAACGCCGAGCCGACAAACACCGGATTCAACTTGTTCGCCAGTGCACCTTTCCTGAGGGCCCTCCTGATTGCCTTCTCACTGGCGGGTCCATCATTGATGAACGCCTCCATCACCTCCTCGTCGTGTTCGGCGCCGGCCTCAAGCATTCGGGCCCGATATCTTCTCGCCTTCTCGATATGCTCGGCCGGGATGTCCGCTTCATGGAACTTCGCCCCCATCTCCTCGGCCTCGTAGAAAACGGCCGTCATCGTGATCAGGTCGATGATTCCCGCGAACGAATCCTCCGCTCCCATCGGGATCTGCACCGGAACCGGGTTGGCGAGCAGCCTATCGTGGATGCTCTGGACGCTCATCTCGAAATCGGCGCCGGTCTTGTCCATCTTATTGATGAAGCACAGGACGGGAAGCCCGTACTTCTGGCCCTGCCGCCAAACCGTCTCGCTCTGTGCCTGCACCCCTTCGCTGCCGTCGAAGACCGCCACGGCACCATCCAGCACGCGGAGCGATCTTTCGACCTCGGCCGTGAAGTCGATATGGCCCGGCGTGTCGATCAGATTGACCTCGAAGCCCTTCCACGGGCACGTCGTGGCCGCCGAAGTAATCGTGATTCCCCTCTTCTGCTCCTCTTCCAGGTAGTCCATCACCGCCGTGCCGAGATGAACCTCCCCCATCTTGTACGTCTTGCCCGCATAATAGAGGATGCGCTCGGTCACCGTCGTCTTGCCGGCGTCGATGTGCGCCATGATGCCGATGTTTCTTGTCTTTTCTAAGTTCGCCATTCGTATGGACTTACGCTCTCATTGACCCCGTCAGGACAACCGACCGATGCTCCTGCGATTCCCTTGCCGCCATTCGGCGTTCCACATCCACATAAAAAAACTGCCACGGGCTCGCGAGAGGTCACCGTGGCAGTATCGGTTCGGATTCTTACCAGGCAAAGTGGGCGAATGCCTTGTTCGCCTCGGCCATGCGATGCACGTTCTCCCGAGTCGTCATGGCGCCGCCCTGCCTGTTGTAGGCGTCCGTCAGCTCCGACGCCAGCCGCTCGGCCATCGGCCTGCCCTTCTTACCCCGGGCGGATGCCAGGATCCAACGGAAGGCCAGCGACTGCTGACGCCTCGGGTTCACCTGCATGGGGACCTGGTAACTGGCGCCGCCCACACGCTTGCTGCGAACCTCGAGTAGGGGTTTGACGTTATTGATCGCCGTTTCGAAGATCTCCAGCGGCGGGACGTCCTGGATCTTGCCGGAGACGATATCCATCGCGCCGTAGAAGACATCCTGGGCCGTGCTCTTCTTGCCGCCCCACATCATGCAGTTGATGAACTTCGAAACCAGCCGGCTGTTGTACTTCGAATCCGGTTTCAATTGCTCGTTGGAAGCCGTGAACTTCTTTGCCATAACACTCTCTATCGTCTCAGAACAGTTTCTCTCGCGCCAACGGTCCGCTACTTCGACTTCTTGGCACCGTACTTGCTCCGGCCTCGCTGCCGGCCCGCAACGCCTGCACAGTCCAGCACACCACGGACGATGTGGTAGCGAACGCCGGGCAGGTCTCGCACGCGGCCGCCGCGAATGACGACGGTGCTGTGCTCCTGGAGGTTGTGATCGACGCCCGGAATGTAGGCGGTCACCTCTTTGCCGTTGGTGAGCCGGACGCGCGCCACCTTCCGCAGTGCGGAATTCGGCTTCTTGGGCGTCTGGGTCCTCACGATCAGGCACACTCCCCGCTTCTGCGGCGAGCCGCTGATGTCGGACACGCGTTTATGTTTCTTCGAAGCCGCTCGGGGCTTTCTCACTAACTGATTGATCGTCGGCATAGCTCAAATCTCAATTCAACCCTGTAAATCGTTACTGGATACCGAGTACCTCCTTGATCCTGGACTCGGCCTTTGCCTCGGCATCCTTCTCCTCCCTGACGCCCAACAACTCCTTCGGCACCGGAGCTTCGGCAAGGTGCTTGACTCTCATTTCCAGGTGCGGCTTGAACGCCGTACCGGCCGGGATCAGATGGCCCAGGATCACGTTCTCTTTCAAACCGTGTAACTCATCCACTTTACCGGCCAGCGCCGCCTCCGTCAACACCTTTGTTGTCTCCTGGAAGCTCGCCGCGGCGATAAAACTGTCGGACCACAGCGAGGCTTTGGTGATGCCCAGCAGCAGCGTCTTGGCCGTCGCCGGTTTCGGCTTGCGGCCCTTGGCCACCGTACCACCGAGCGCCTCAACCTTCTCATTGAGACGGGCAAGCTCTTTCTTGTCAAGCACATGGCCTTCCTCAACCTCCGTGACATCGCCAACGCTGGCAATCTTGATACTGCCGGCCAGCCTCTCGTTTTCCCGCCGGAAGACGAATTTGTCCACCACCTCGCCGGGCAGGAAGCAACTGTCGCCGACCAAATCGATCTCCACCTTCCGCATCATCTGCGAAATGATGATCTCCATGTGCTTGTCGTTAATATTGACGTTCTGCGAGCGGTACACGTTCTGGATTTCCGCAATCAGATACCTCTGAAGCGCCTCCTCGCCCTTAATTCGCAGGATGTCGTGAGGCACCAACGGCCCATCGGTCAGGGCATCGCCCGCCTCGACGAAGTCGCCGGTATGGACGTTCAGATGCCGGTCGCGCGGGACGTGGTGCTCCTTCTCCATCCCGCTTTCGCTGCGGATGGTGATGGTCATCTTGCCTTTGCGCTTGTCGCTCCTCAGTTCGACTCGCCCGCTGATCTCGGCCATCGCGGCCGGATCCTTCGGCTTGCGCGACTCAAAGACCTCCGTCACACGAGGCAGACCGCCGGTAATATCCTGCGTTCCGCCCGTCGCTCTCGGCTGGTGAGCGAGCAACTGACCCGCCTGGACCTCCTGCCCCTCGACGACCTCAATCCTCGCGCCGGCGGGCAGATAATGGACGTCGAGAATCTTGCCCTTGGCGTCCTCGATCATGATCTGCGGGTGCTTATCACCCTTATGCTCGATCACAACCGGCCTTTCAAGAACCTTCACATCCGAATCCTTGGCCTTGAGCTTCGACGTCCGGATGCGCAGCTCTTCGGTCTGGACCGTCTCACCTTCGACAATATCCACGAAGCGAATGATGCCCGCCACTTCCGCCAGGATCGGTGTACGGTGCGGGTCCCACTGGAAGAGGACCGCGCCGGTCTTGACGCTCTGCCCATCCTCGACAAGCAGAATCCCGCCGTACGGCACCTTGAATCTGTCCAGTTCCCGCTCCTTCTGATCCAACAACGTGAGCTCGCCGTTGCGTTTGAGCGCGACGGTAACCGTCGTACCATCCTCGCGCTTGAAGGAAACGGCGTTCACGTCGCGGTACTGGACGATGCCCGTATGGGTGGCTTCCTGCTCGCGTTCGAGAATCGCACGCGAGGCCACACCCCCCGTATGAAACGTACGCAACGTCAACTGGGTGCCAGGCTCGCCGATCGATTGCGCCGCCACGATCCCCACGGCCGAGCCTTCCTCCACCAACAAGCCGGTGCTCATATCCCAACCGTGGCACTTGGCACAGATGCCGAACGGACTGTCACAAGTCAGCGGGCTGCGGACCCGAATGGCATCAAGCCCCAGGGCCTCGATCTTGCCCGCAATCTCCTGCGTAATCACTTCATTCTCGTGAACGATCATCTCATCCGTGATCGGATTGCGGATATTGTCCCTGGCTGTCCGACCGATGATCAATTGCGACAGCGGGATATCCACCTGGTCGCCGTGGCTGATCGTGCTCTTCGTAATTCCCTGCAGCGTACCGCAGTCCCCCTCGATCACGATCACGTTCTGCGCCACATCGATCAGCTTACGGGTGAGGTATCCGGAATTTGCGGTCTTGAGGGCCGTGTCGGCCAGACCCTTGCGGGCGCCGTGCGTCGAGCTGAAGTACTCGAGAACCGTCAAGCCCTCGCGGAAGTTCGCTTTGATCGGCGTCTCGATGATCTCACCGCTGGGCTTGGCCATCAGCGCTCGCATCCCGGCGAGCTGCTGGATTTGATCGATGCTGCCACGCGCCCCGGAATCCGTCATCAGGTAGATCGGGTTCAGGTACGGCGTGCCATCTTCCTTCGTGTCCTCCCGGAGCCCCCGGATCATCTCGTTGGTCACCGCCACACGGGCATTCGTCCAGGCGTCGATGACCTGGTTATACCTTTCCCGCTCGGTCAAAACGCCTTCGGCATAGTTCTTCTGAATCTTGCCGACCCGCTTCTCCGTGTCCGTGATGATCTCCGCCTTCTTGGCCGGAATCTTCAGGTCGGTCAGACCGAAGCTCAGCCCCGCCAGCGTCGCGTGACGGAATCCCAGGTCCTTGATCTCATCCAGCAGGCCGACGGTCTCCGCGCTGCCGGCGTACTCGAAGCAATCGCTGATGACCTGGCTGATCTTCTTCTGGGCCATCGTCATGTTGTAGAACGGCATGCTCGGCGGCAGGATATCGTTGAAGATGCACCGCCCCGCCGTGGTCTCAATGACAAACGGCTTGCTCGCCTCCGCCGGCCCCTCGCCGATCCGCCTCTCTCCGGACCTCTCCTTGAGGATCTGGTGCGGGATGCGCACGCAGATCTTCTCATGCAGGCTAATCTTGCCCATCTCATAAGCCATCATGGCCTCGAACGTATCGCGGAAGATGGGCGTCTTCCGCTCCTGCTCGGCGGCCGCCGCACCACTGCCGGGCCTCAAGTCATCCAGGGTGATCGTCAGGTAGTAGTTGCCCATCACCATGTCCTGCGACGGCCCCACCATGGGCGAGCCGTTAGCCGGCGAGAAAATGTTGCTCGTGGTCATCATCAGAACATGGGTTTCCGCCTGCGCCTCCACGCTCAAGGGCAGGTGCACGGCCATCTGGTCGCCGTCGAAGTCCGCATTGAAGCCCTTGCAGGCCAGCGGATGCAGCATGATCGCATTGCCCTCGACCAGGACGGGCTCAAACGCCTGGATCCCCATCCGATGCAGTGTCGGGGCCCGGTTCAGCAGCACCGGATGCTGATGGATCACCTCTTCGAGGATATCCCAGACCTGGTCGTCGCGGCGCTCAATCATTCGCTTGGCGCTCTTGATCGTGTCCGCATACCCATGCTGCTTGAGGTTGCGGATGATGAACGGCTGATACAATTCCAGCGCGATCTTCTTTGGAAGCCCGCACTGATACAGCTTCAGGTCGGGCCCCACAACGATCACCGAACGGGCCGAGTAGTCCACCCGCTTGCCGAGCAGGTTCTCGCGGAACCGGCCCTGCTTGCCCTTGATCATATCGGTAAGGGACTTCAGCGGCCGGTTGTTGCTGCCCAGGACCGGCCGACGACACCGGCCGTTATCCAGCAATGAATCGACCGCCTGCTGGAGCATTCGCTTCTCGTTGCGAATGATGACCTCCGGCGCGTTGAGGTCGATCAGCTTCTTCAGACGATTGTTCCGGTTGATGATGCGCCGGTAGAGATCGTTCAGGTCGCTCGTGGCGAAGTTGTCCCGCTCCAGGAGCACGAGGGGCCGCAGGTCCGGCGGAATGACCGGGACCGCATCCAGGACCATCCACTCGGCCTTGTTGGTGCTGTTCTTGATCTCATTGATCGTCTTGAGACGCTTGGTCAGGTCCCGGATCTTCTGCTTGCTGTTGGTCTTGGTGATGGCCTTCCGCAACTGCCCGCTCAGGACTTCCAGATCCATGCTCTCCAGGAGCGCCTTGATCGCCTCGGCCCCCATGGAGGCCTTGAACGAGCTGCCGTACTTGGTCAGGGCGTCCCGGTACTCTTCCTCGCTGAGAAGCTGCCCGGCCTTCAACGGGGTCGCGCCCGGGTCGGCCACGACGTAGTCCTGGAAGTAGATGATCTTCTCGAGATCCGAACTCTTCATCCCCAGAATCGTGCCGAGACGGTTGGGAATCGACTTAAAGAACCAGATGTGGAGGACGGGAGCGGCCAGGTTGATATGGCCCATGCGCTTGCGGCGCACGCGGCTGTGGGTCACCTTGACGCCGCACCGGTCGCAGATGATCCCCTTGAACTTCGTGCCCTTGTACTTGCCACAGGCACACTCCCAATCGCGCTCCGGTCCAAAGATGCGCTCGCAGAACAGACCGTCCTTCTCCGGCCGGTACGTCCGGTAATTGATCGTCTCCGGCTTACGCACCTCGCCAAAGGACCAGCTTCGGATGTCGTTCGGGCTGGCTAATGAGATCTTGACCGAACCGTAATCATTAATTCGATCGTAGATATTCCCTAACATTGAAAGCCCCTTATCTAACTCAAACCTCGACCATCGAATCTACAGAGCCGTCCGTCCCAGGCGCTTCTTCTCGAGCTGGATGTTCAGACCCAGCCCGCGGATCTCGTTGCAGAGCACGTCGAAGGACAGCGGTGTCCCGGCCTCCAGCGTGTTCTGGCCTTTGACCATCGACTCATAGATCTTCGTTCGGCCCTCCACGTCATCGCTCTTGACGGTGAGCATTTCCTGGAGGGTATAGGCAGCGCCATAGCCCTCAAGGGCCCAGACTTCCATTTCGCCGAAGCGCTGCCCGCCCGTACGAGCCTTGCCCCCCAGGGGCTGCTGCGTAATCAGACTGTACGGTCCGGTCGCCCGGGCGTGGATCTTGTCATCCACCAGGTGATGGAGTTTCATCATATAGATATAGCCGATCGTGGCCTTCTGATCGAACGGCTCCCCCGTCCGCCCATCGTAGAGCTGGGTCTTCAGGGTGTTCGGCACGTCGATGAACAACTCATCGGCCGGCGGCGCCTGACCGTCGCGGTCCAACTCCGCCTTTCTCTTGTTCATCCGTTCGTTCGCCTCTTCGGTCAACTTCTGAATATCCTCTTCCGTGGCCCCGTCGAAGACCGGGGTAACCGCATTGAATCCGAGGACCTTCGCCACCCATCCAAGATGGGTCTCGAGGATCTGGCCCACGTTCATTCGGCTCGGCACGCCAAGTGGATTGAGCAGAATGTCCAGGGGCGTGCCGTCCCCGAGGAACGGCATATCCTCCTCGGGCATGATCTTGGCAATCACACCCTTGTTCCCGTGACGCCCCGCCATCTTGTCGCCAATGGACAGCGTTCGCTTGATCGCCACGTAAATCTTGGCCATCTGCAGCACGCCGCTGGGCAGCTCGTCCCCGTGCTTCGCCCGCTCGATAAGACGCTTCTTTTCCTCCTCGGCCTCGGTGATCTTGACCCAGAACTTGTCCACGATCTTCTGGACATCCCCGCGCATCGCGGCGGGCTTGACCCATTTGATCTCGAAGTTCTCGATCTGCTCGTACACGACCTCGTCATCCTCGCTGGCCCCCACCTTCTGTCTCGTATTGGGGTCAACGATGTTCACCTCGAGCTTGCTGTGAATCGCGTCGACCATCTGCCGAAAGATCGTACATTCCCGGGTCCTGGCCTCCACTTCATATCGCTTCGTTTCCTCGGCCAGGGTCTTCTTCTGGTCTTCGCCGCCGGCGCCGCGCCGCGTGAACAGCTCGGTCTTGATCACGACGCCCTCATAGCCGCTCGGCAGTTCGAGAGAGTCGTTCTTGACGTCCTCGCCGGCTCTTCCGAAGATCGCATGGAGGAGCTTTTCCTCAGGCGTCAGTTCGACTTTGCTCTTCGGGACGACCTTGCCCACGAGGATGTCGCAGGGGCAGACGCGGGTCCCTTCCCGAACGACTCCCCGTTCGTCGAGGTTTCGCAGCGATTTCTCGCTCACGTTCGGGATATCCCGGGTGAATTCTTCTTTGCCGAGCCGGGTCTCACGGACCTCCGCCGTGAACTCGTCAATGTGAATGCTCGTGAAGCTGTCGTGCCGGACCAGCCTCTCGCTGACAACGATCGCATCCTCGAAATTGAAGCCATCGAAGGAGACGAAACCGACCAGCACGTTCTTGCCGAGTGCAAGGACGCCGTCAGCGGTGCCGCCGCCGTCGGCGATGACCTGTCCGGCCTGGACCTTCTGCCCGAGCTTGACGGTGGGCTTCTGGTTCAGACACGTGCGCTCGTTCAGGCCGACGAATTTGTCCAGCTTGTACTCATCCGTATGGTTAATCGCGACGTGGCTGGCATCCACGGAGGTGACCACGCCGGCATGTTCCGCTTTGACCACCATGCTCGAGTTGCTGCCGACGACCTCCTCCATACCCGTGCCCACCAGAGGAGGTTCCGTCTTCAGCAGCGGCACTGCCTGCCTCTGCATGTTGGACCCCATCAGGGCGCGGTTGGCGTCATCGTGCTCGAGGAACGGGATGAGAGAGGCCGAAACACCGACGATCTGCTTTGGCGAGATATCGATGTATTCCACCTCGTTGCGCGTGGTCTGGGCCAGCTCACCCGCCTTGCGAGCCAGCACCAGATCTTCGGCAATCTTACCCGTCTTGGGATTGACCACGCTGGGCGGCGCAAAGATTGTCCGCATCTCCTCGTCGGCCCGGAGATAGGCGACATCGCCGGTGAGCTTGCCGTTTTTGACCTTTCGGTACGGGCTCAGCAGGAAGCCATATTCATCAATCGAGGTGAAGATCGCCAGCGATGAGATCAGACCGATATTCGTGCCTTCCGGCGTCTCAATGGGACAGATGCGCCCGTAGTGACTGATATGGACGTCGCGAACCTCGAAGCCCGCCCGCCTTCGGTTCAGACCGCCGGGTCCGAGTGCCGACAGACGCCGCTCATGCGTAAGCTGGCTGAGCGCATTGGTCTGGTCGACGACCTGGCTCAGCTCGCCCCGGCCGAAGAAGTAGTTGATGCTGCTCGCCACGCTCTTCGAATTGATCAGGTCCGCCACGCGGGGCGGCTCTTCGGCATCTCGCTTGATGCTCATCCGCTCTTGGGCCGTGCGCCGCAGCTTCAGCAGTCCCTTGCGAATCTCATCGGCGGCCAACTCGTCGATCGTCCGCAGCCGCCGGTTCCCCAGATGGTCGATATCGTCGACCTCGCCCTCATTGTTGCGCAGGCCCAGCATGTATTTCATCGTATTGAGGAAGTCTTCCGGGCGCAGCGTCATCTCATTCTCATCGATGGACTGCCCGAACTTGCGGTTGAGCCGGAACCGGCCAACCTTGCCCAGGCGGTACCGGTTCGAATCGAAGAACTTCTCGGCAAAGAAGGCCTTGGCTTTTTCCGCGTTCGGCGGATTGCCGGGGCGCAGCCGCATGTAGAACTTCAGCAGCGACTGCTCATGCGTCGGGCAGTCATCCTGCGCCAGCGTGTTCATAATGATCGTGTCGCGGATGTCTTCGATGATCTCGACCTTTTTGACATCGCTTTGCTGGATGATCGCCAGCTTGTCGCCGATCTGGTGCCCCGCCTCAACGAGGATTTCGCCCGTGCCGGTGTCCACGATCGGCCCCACGGCCCACATCGTCGAGGTCAGCTTGTTCGTCGAGACGGTCTTGGTCGGATAGAACAGCCGCAGAATCGACTCGGTCGTGCTGTAGTCCGCATTGATGGCGCGCAGGAACACCGTGGCCGGAATCTTGCTCGACTGATCGATCTTGACCACAAGGATATCCTTCTGCGTCACGCCGATCTCGATCCAGCTTCCGCGCTCCGGAATGACCCGGCCTCCATGCAGGACACGGTCGCCTTCCTTGCTCTCAATCAGGAAATCCACGCCGGGGCTTCGGTGCAACTGACTGACGATCACGCGGACCGCCCCGTTGACGATGAACTCACCGCCGCCGATCATCACGGGCATCTCGCCCAGGTAGATCGCCTGCTCGGCCAGGTCCGCGCCGCTTTCGGATCGCAGCCGGCAATGGACCTTCAGCGGATAGGCATACGTCAGACGCAGTTGCCGGCACTCGAGAGGCGTGTAATGAGGCTTCTCCAACTCGTAGAACAGGTATTCCAGGCTCATCTTCTTGTCGTAACTCTCGATCGGGAAGATCTCCCGGAACAGAGCCTCGAGGCCTGCATCGGCTCTCTTCGTGGGCGGAACGTCTTTCTGCAGGAAATTGGCATAACTGGCTCTCTGCACCGCGACGAGATCAGGGATCTCCACGGCGTCCTGCATCGTGCCAAAATTACGAGAAGTCCGCACAACCATCTAATGCTCCTACGGTAACAAGAGTGAATCTCGCATTGACAAAGCTGCGTCTTGGCGCATATCCTATTTTTACTGACGAGAGACGGTTCAGGTTCATTTGATTTCCACGGTGGCTCCAGCTTCTTCGAGCTGCTTCATGGCGGCCTCGGCATCTTCCTTGCTGACGCCTTCCTTCACCGGCTTCGGAACGTTGTCCACCAGTTCCTTGGCTTCCTTGAGCCCGAGACTGGTCAACGCGCGGACTTCCTTGATGACCTGGATCTTCTTGTCGCCGAAGCTCTTCAGGATCACGTCGAAACTGGTCTTTTCCTCGACTTCCTCGGCCGCAGCACCCGCCCCGGCCAGACCGGCAACCATCACGGCCCCACCGGCGGCCGGCTCGATGCCATGCTCTTCCTTCAGATAATCCGCCAACTCCTTGGCCTGCATCAAGCTCAACTGTACGATCTGATCGCCCAACTGCTTGATCTGATCGGCCCATGTTCTACTTTCGTCTGCCATTTGAACAAACTCCTCTATGGATTGTGCCCGGTGGTAGCCGAGACTCCACCGCCCCGTTTAACCCTTTCGGGACAGCCACCGAAGCCGTCTGAAATCTCAATGATTGACCGAAACAGCATCCCTCCAATGCTCAGGCTGCTTGTTTCTCTGCTTTCTCGATGATGCTCTTGATGCAACCTGCGATCACCCCGGCCGGTCCCATCAGCGCGCCGGCCACACGCCCGCCGGGCGAACAGAACGACGCCACGATCTGGCCCTGCAACTCCGCACGCGTCGGCATCTTGGACAGCCCCTGCGCCGCCTGCGCGTCGAGGGCCGAACCGTCCACAAACGCCCCCGTGATCTCCATCGCCGGCACTTTCTTGACCCAGTCGGCCATCTCCTTGGCCACGTCGACGATACTGTCGCCACCGTACGCAATCGCGCACGGCCCGCTAAACAGCTCCACCGCGGCCTCCATCTGCCGATCGCGCAACGCCCTCCTGAACAGCGAGTTTCTCACCACCAACATGCGAATCCCCTTTTCCTTCAGGACTCCGCGCATCTCGTTGTTGGCGACGCCTCCCACCCCCTTTGTATCGACCACCAGAAAATCGCTGATCTGCTCATCCGCGATCTTCTTGTCCATTTGTGTCTGGACTAATTGCTTTACGTACTTGCTCATCTCATCTCCCGTGGAACAGGATTGCAGCTTACCTCATAGATTCGCGATGTCGCCGTTCAGGGACTCGCGTCATCCGTCTGCAGAATTCACGTTTCCCGAAGTCAGACACTCACCTCGACGCCGGGGCTCATCGTTGCCGACAAGCAGGCCTTCTTGATATAGGTGCCCTTGGCCGCCGAGGGCTTCATTTTCTTGATATGGGCGACGAAGGCCTCGACATTCTCGACGAGCATCTTCTTCTCGAAGCTCTGCTTGCCGACGACGGCATGGACGTTGCCGCCGGAGTCGTTGCGGAACTCGATTTTGCCGGCCTTGAACTCCGCCACCGCCGTGGGAACGTCATCCGTCACGGTACCATTCTTCGGCGACGGCATTTTCCCCTGCGGCCCGAGAATGCGACCGAGTTTCCCGACCTTACCCATGATTTTGGGCGAGGCCACCGCCACGTCAAAGTCCATCCAGCCATCGGTGATCTTCTTGACCAGGTCGTCCACCCCGGCCTCAATCGCTCCGGCCTTCACGGCCTCTTCCACCTGCGTTTCCTCACAGAAGGCGATGACCTTCTTCTGCTTGCCCACTCCATGAGGCAGCGACAGCGAACCCCGGACCAATTGATCCGTCTGCTTCGGGTCGATCCCAAGCTGCAGCACGCATTCGACCGTCTGATCGAACTTGACTGACTTGAACGATTTGACCTGATCCACGGCCTGCTCCAGGCTTACCGGCCCGGCGCCGACCTGTTCGGCCTCTTTTCTGTACCTTTTGCTCCCGGATTTCATACGGAATATCTCATTCCCAGCAATACAGAGGGCTGCGGCCCTCAATCCACGATTTCGATTCCCATGCTGCGTGCGGTCCCCTGAATAATCTTCTCGGCCGCCGGCAGGTCGTAGGCGTTCAGATCTTTGAATTTCGTTTCGGCGATCTTCCGCACCTGTTCGGTCGTGACTTGTCCGACCTTCTCCTTATTCGGGGTGCCGCTGCCCTTGGCGATCTCAGCGACCTGTTTGAGCAGCACGGCCGCCGGCGGACTCTTGACCTCGAACGTGAAACTCCGGTCGGAATACACCGAGATCACCACGGGCACGATCGTGCCCTTGAGATCCTTCGTTCGCTCGTTGAACTGCGAGACAAACTGTCCGATATTGACTCCGTGCTGACCGAGCGCCGGCCCGATCGGCGGCGCCGGCGTCGCCTGTCCGCCCGGCGCCTGTAATTTAATGCGCGTCGCTACTTCCTTTGCCATTGTCTACCCTTATCGCACAGCCACGGTTCCGCCCCGCCCGTCAGCGGGCGTCGGCCTGAGGCCGTCATACTTTCTCGATCTGCCAATACTCGATATCCAGCGGGGCACTGCGTCCGAAGATGGTGACGATCACCTTGACGATGCCCCGCTCGGAGTCGATCGAATCGACAACTCCTTCGAAGTTCTCGAACGCCCCTTCGCGAATCTTGATGTGATCGCCCTTCTGAAACTCGACCTTGATACTCGGTGCTTCCTCGGGCTTTTCCGCCTCGAGCAGCATCTTGGCCACATCCGTATCGCGCATCGGGGTCGGAATCCCTTCGGTGCCGATGAAATCACCGACGCCGCCGGTGCCCTTGATCAGAAACCAGGCCTTCTCCGGCACGCGCCCGTCTTCCGTCTCCATCTCCATGAACACGTAGCCGGGATAGAGCTTGCGCCGGTGGACCGTCTGCTTGCCGGCGCGGATCCGCTTGATCTGCTCGGTCGGCACCTCGATCCGACCGATGACGTCGTGCAGTGCATCCTGCTCGACTTTGCGATCGAGGGCCTCTTTGACCTGCATTTCCTTATTCGCCGCGACTCTTAGCACATACCATTGCATGGCAATATCTTCGACTCTCCATGAAAGGGCGACCCACCCCTGTCACAGCCCGCATCCGTGAGGCCGCACCGCCGGTCGCCGGTTACCCAGCTCCTTCCGTCTCCCTCAGCCGGGCATCTCCTTGCATGACTCGTATCTGAGGCGCCACTACGGCACTATCCGAGCAGATGACGGAAGATCAACGAGAAAACAAGATCGGTGGTGCCCAGAAGGGCTGCCATGATGAACACGACGATGATCACCACCAGCGTCGAGACAGCCACCTCCTTTCTGCTCGACCAGTTCACTTTCTTCAACTCGCCTTCGGCCGCGATCATGAAGTCCGCCACCGTCGCCTTGTTGAGCAGCCAATAGGTTACTCCCGCCAGGACCGCAAGAACCGCGACCGGCACGAGGCTCGTGACCCACACGCCCAGATCGGTGGCTTCCAGCATCGCATAGAGCCGCCAACATCCGAAGGCCACGACAACCGCCACCGTAAAGCCTGTGCCGAGTCTCGTATATTTTCCCTGCCCCGGCTTGTATATCCGCGTAAGCATCATCGAGATCCTGCTTAACAAATCATTCCATCTGGCGATCGGACGACACCTCGCCAACATCACGCCAGGAGGGAATCGAACCCCCAACCTTCGGTTTTGGAGACCGACGCTCTGCCAAATTGAGCTACTGGCGTATGCCCATGGCTCTCCTGAGAAAGCCGAAACCTGCGCACCTCATTTCCGCCTGAGTTTATGGACCGTATGCTTGCGTTCGGTCCTGCAGAACTTCTTCAGTTGCAGCTTCGGCGCACCCTCGGCAACACTGACCTCGGTTCTGTAATTCCTCTGACGGCACTCGGTGCACTCGAGCCAGACGTACTCTCTTTTACTCTTCTTCTTCGCCATAAAGCTTTCCAACCCGGCGGCGCCGTTCGCGGCCCTCGTTGTTTCGCCGGCCCGTGAGCGCCGGCTCGTATCCGTTCACCGGCCGCCCTGTTATCGGTCGCGCTGGCGTCACCGGCCGGTGACGCCCCTCAACCTGCTCAGGAAATCACCTTGGTTACCACGCCCGCACCGACCGTACGGCCGCCTTCACGAATCGCGAATCGCAGACCTTCCTCCATCGCGATGGGCGAGATGATCTCGATATCCATCGTGATGTTGTCGCCGGGCATACACATCTCGGCGGACTTTCCGTCCTCGCTCATCAGCGCCAGCACGCCGCCCGTGACGTCCGTCGTCCGGAAGTAGAACTGCGGCTTATACCCTGCGAAGAACGGGGTATGACGGCCGCCCTCTTCCTTGGTCAACACGTACACCTGGGCATGAAACTTCGTATGCGGCGTGATACTCCCCGGAGCGGCAATCACCTGGCCGCGCTCCAGCTCTTTCTTCTCCACGCCACGCAGCAGCACGCCGATATTGTCACCGGCCTGACCCTCATCGAGCGTCTTGTTGAACATTTCCACCCCGGTCACGACTGTCTTGCGAATGTCCTTGGACAGGCCGATGATCGCAACTTCCTCGCCGACCCGGACCTTGCCTCGCTCGACCCTGCCGGTGCCCACGGTGCCGCGGCCTTTGATGCTGAAGACGTCCTCAATCGGCATCAGGAACGGCTGGTCCACCTCGCGCTTCGGAATCGGAATATACTCGTCCATCGCCGTGAGCAACTCCACGATCGCCGGACAAGACGGATCATCCATCGACTCCGCCCGCATCGCCTGGATCGCGCTGCCCCGGATAATCGGCGTATCATCGCCGGGGAACTGGTACTTGTTCAACAGCTCTCGGATCTCCAGCTCGACCAGATCCAGCAGCTCCGGGTCATCCACGAGGTCCACTTTGTTCAGGAAGACCACGATCTTGGGCACGTTCACCTGCCGAGCCAACAGGATGTGCTCGCGGGTCTGCGGCATCGGTCCGTCGTAGGCGCTCACCACGAGAATCGCGCCGTCCATCTGGGCGGCGCCGGTGATCATGTTCTTCACGTAATCGGCGTGGCCCGGACAGTCGATATGGGCGTAGTGGCGGTTCGCCGTCTCATATTCCACGTGGGCCGTGGCGATCGTCAGAATCTTGGTTGCATCCCGGCGACCCTGGGACTCCGAAGCCTTGGCGATGTCATCATACGATTTGAACTTCGACAGCCCCTTGAGCTCCATCACTCTCGTCATGGCGGCCGTCAAAGTCGTCTTGCCGTGGTCCACGTGCCCGATCGTACCGACGTTAACGTGCGGCTTGGTCCGTTCGAATACTGCTTTAGCCATCGTTAATTAAACCTCCAATTATTGCCCTTGAGCAGCTATTTGCATGTCCTTATGGTTTCCTGCCATTGCCTTGACGGCCAATTCAAAGCCACAACCTCGACCGAGCCTTCGCGACCGGCCGCGACCTGACCTGTTTGCAAGTAGCTGCTGATGGGACTCGGACCCATGACCTCGTCCTTACCAAGGACGCGCTCTACCAACTGAGCTACAGCAGC